>UQJP01000029.1 GCA_900541415.1 uncultured Odoribacter sp.
TCCTCCTCTGTGCCTGTGTTTGTATTAATATACTCTGCCGCTTTCCTGCTGTTTACCTGCATATTTTTGTATTTTAGAAATTATGGAATTATAAATAATGAAGAATATAAGATTTATGATATGAAGGGATATTTTCTTTGTAAAGCTCTATGATTATGTTGTATATTTGTGATTAGAAACTTAATACAAAAAACTATGAAAAATTTGAAGATTACACTTATGCTGACAATGCTTTTGTTGTTTGTAGTGGAAATGCAGGCACAGACTGTTACTCCCAGCAAGAAGTATATTACCCGGGAAGTGAATAATGTAACCGATTTTAATTCTATCCGGGTGTTGGGTAGTCCGGATGTGGAATATCGTCAAAGCAATGAGGCTAAAACAACCGTTCATATTTATGGTTCGGATAATTTGGTGGATTTACTGGACGTTGCTACGGTGAATGGAGTGTTACAGGTGAAAATGAAAGAAGGCGTCAGGATTCTTCATGGAGAGCGTAGGTTGAAAGTGATAGCTTCTTCTCCTTCACTGGTACGTGTTGATGTGCAGGGATCTGCGGATGTCGATTTATTGGGTACTATCGGGGAAAATGATATTCAATTGAATGTGATCGGTTCCGGTGATATTGATGCAGAGAATTTGCAGGTGGATAATATCACTGCCACAGTGAAAGGAAGCGGTGATATTAATTTGAAAAACGTGAAAGCAACCCAGGTTCATCTGCAGGTAAACGGTTCCGGTGATATAGAGATTGTGGGAACTACACAAAAGGCTGTATTGAATTTGAGTGGTTCAGGAGATATTTCCGCTGATAAGCTGATTGCTAATCAGGTATCTGCGACAGTGGCAGGTTCAGGGGACATTGAATGTTATGCTTCTCAGCAATTGGATGCCACTGTATCTGGTAGCGGTGATATTGAGTACAAAGGAAATCCTTCTACAGTAAACAAGCAAGGTAAAAAAGATCAGATTTCTCGAAAATAAGAAAAGGTAAGACAACCTTAATTTGTTATCGATATTCTAAGTGTAAGACACAATTTTCATTGATATTTGTGTCTTACACTTATTTTATATGCTTTGGTTTCGTGTGTTTGTGTTGAAATTAATAGGGAAATGTTTCGAGAGTTTTATGAATCGTGGAGAATATGGGGGCATTTACGGAAATATGGCTTTGTGTATTTTTTCGGTTACTTCCGGACAGGATAGTACTTGCTGTTATTTGATGAATTTTTATTGCTGCGTTGCAGTTCGTGTGAATCGTAAGATCGGGATTAAACGGGAAACGCTTTGAATATAGAGGAAATATTGAAAATTAGTTTGAAATACCGAATAAATTAAGATTGGGATGTTAGGGGAATGTCGTAATTTTGTGATAGAATTAAGTTTTTTATTATGGAATATCAGGTAATACATCATCCGGAACGACATCGTTTTGAAGTGAACTTTGAGGGGCTGACCGCTTATTTGGAATATGAGTTACAGGGGAAAGAGATGGACATTACGCATACAATCGTCCCTCCTATATTGGAAGGAAAAGGTATTGCTTCGGCTTTAATGAAACAGGCTTTGATTTATGCGGACCAGCAGCAATTGGACGTAGTGCCTATTTGTAGTTTTGCTGCGGCATATATGCGCCGGCACCATTAAAGCAGGAAACATGCGGATGGGATTATGCCATAATTTCTATCCGGTTGTTGTCGGGATCGAGGATCAGGCTTTCATAAAATCCGTCTCCTGTCACACGGGGCTCGCTGATAACCGGATACCCGGCACGGCGAATCTGTTCGGTGAGAATATTCACGGCTTCACGGCTTCCTAAAGAAAAACTGATATGAGCGAGTCCGATGTATTCTTCGTGGGGATGATTTCGGTTCGTATTGATGGTTGTCTTCCGCATGATTTCTATGGCAACATTGTTTCCAAAACGGATGAAATAGGATTCGAATCCTTTAGCCGGATTCACATATTTTTCGTTTGATTTTCCGTTAAAGAAAATAAAGTAAAACATTTTCATTTCTTCCAGTTGGTTGGTCCAAATGCCAATATGATTTATTTTCATAAGTATTATTTTTCTTTTGTAAAGATAGAGATTAATTGTTATACCTTTGGCAGATTAAATAGTTAAATATGATTACAGAGATTTTCAGGATGTTCCGTCGTCGAATAGGGGTCGGAGTTGTGTTGGCCGTGTTTGCTTTAGGGGCGGTGGCTTGTGGACATACAGGTAAGGTTCACGAGATTGTGTTGTTAAATACCAATGATAGCCATGGCAGTATTTTGCCTGTCGACAGTATCGGAGGTATGGCGGAAAGGGCTACATTTATCCGGGAAGTAAGAGAACAAAACCCTGATGTGCTGTTAGTGGATGCTGGTGATATAAATGCAGGACAGCCTATATCGAATATGGCCGATGCGCTTCCGGATATTGTTTCCTATAATTATATGAAATATGATGCGGTGACAGCTGGTAATCATGAATTTGATAAACCCATCAATGTGTTGCTAAAGCAAATGAAAGAAGCCGATTTTCCTTTTGTTGTTTCCAATGTAGAGATGAACGGAAAGTTGCTGGGAGAAGAATATTTGGTGAAACAGGTCGATGGAATTAAAGTGGGTTTGTTTGGTTTGACCACCAGCAATACGGCTAATTTAAGTGTCGGGGCTAAGGGACTGGTGTTTAAAGATGAAGTGGAAACTGCACGCAACATGGTGAAATTGCTCCAAGAAAAAAAGGTGGATGTTATTATTGGATTAGTTCATTTGGGCTTTACAGAAACAACCCCTGATTTTATTACTTCGCGGAAGTTAGCGGCTCAGGTGGACGGTATAGATATTTTGGTGGACGGGCATTCTCATTCTTATATAGAGAAGCCGGAAAAGGTAAATAATACATGGATTGTAACCGCCAATCAAAGCGGACGGTATGTCGGCGAAGGAAAATTGACGGTGAAAGACGGGAAACTTATCGATTTCAGTTGGAAGCCCGTTTTGATTAAGGGTTTTGCCCCTGACACAGCATTGCTCCGTTTGTTAGAGCCTTTTGTTGATGCGGCTAACCGTGATTTGAATACCGTTGTCGGAGTGGCTACCGATGAATTTGCTTTGTATAAGGATGGACGAAACACCGCGCGATATGGAGAAACGGCTTTGGGAGATTTGATTGCCGACGCTTTTAAATGGAAAACTGTGGAAGAATTAAAGCTTCCGGCTGATTTCGGTTTAACCAACTCAGGAGGTATCCGGGAAGGATTTCCTGCCGGGGAAATTACAAAAGGGAATATACTGACAACTTTACCGTTTTCCAATGTTTTGGAAGTTGTTGCGTTGAAGGGGAGCGATGTACGTCGTCTGTTTGATTTTTTGGCTACTGTTACTCCCGGAAACGGCGCTTTTGCCCAGGTTTCTAAAGAAGTGAAGGTGGAATATGACCGGAAAAATAAAAAGGTTGTGTCTTTGAGTATTAACAATAAACCTGTTGTCGATACCATGACCTATTATATGGCGACCTGTGATTATGTGGCTGCGGGGAAGGATGGGTATGATGCCGGATTGGGGGAGATCACAAACCGTGAAAACACTTCTCTGTTGATTGCCGAAGTTGTTATCGATTATATTAAAGCGCAGGGAAAGATCACCCCCGAAACAGATGGAAGAATTAAAATCGTAAAGTGATATAATTTATTATTTTTTTAATGGCCGGAATCTTATTTTATAAAGTTTCCGGCCATTGTTGTTTATGAGTGAAAATAATTTGTGTGAAAAGGTATTTATCTTTTGTTTGGAAGCGATGTTCAAAAGCATGAAAAGAACGGGGATGCAAATAGATTTATGAAAAGAGAATATCAGGATTATTTATTGTTAAATGTTGTCGGAATTAAATTAAATAGTTTACTTTGTAACGAAAATCAGGCAAAGAGTGCCTGAGGTTTATATATTTTTTGTTTGCGTTGAGCTGTTTCCGATGTAGAATAAAATTGGCGTTTTTTTTAAGTGTTCGGAACGGTGATGGCGACGCTCGCGTTAGAATTTCGTTTGTACGAAATATTTTAACGTGGGGGTTGCTTGTACCGTTTCACTTGAGGTTGCCAATACCTTTTCTACTGCGGTACAAGATAGAACCCCACGTTTTTTTATATATAGGGGATGTTTTGTAATAGAAGTAGAATTAGGGTATATGGGAAGACAGTCACAGGATGCAGTAAGATTGTCAGTACAATATAATTTGCTAATTCTATCATAGAGTCCCTCTTTGATTTTTTGTGATAGATAACGGTATTATGATACTTAATCAGTTTTCTGTAATCTGTTTTCCCTATTTATAGCTATCCAAATAAATATTCAATTGTTGTTTTCTTTATAGTAATCGTTATACCACGTTACGAATTGTTGAATGCCCTCTTCCAAAGTTGTAGAGGCGTAATAATTGTAATCTTCTTTTAGATGTGTTGTATCGGCCCAGGTGTGATGAACATCCCCCGGTTGCATGTCAACAAACTCTTTTGGTGCGGTTTTTCCAAAATTCTTTTCGAGCAGATGAATGAAATCCAATAATTTTACGGGTGAGCCGTGTCCGATATTATATACGGCTGCCGGAATTCCGGGGTGGATTTCATGTTTGATGCCCGGTGTCGTTATAATTTTGATAATTCCTTCCACAATATCGTCTACAAAGGTGAAATCGCGTGCCAGATCACCGTGGTTGAATATTTTTATCGTTTCGTTTTTATGGATGGCCCGGGCAAAAATCATTGGAGCCATATCCGGCCTGCCATAAGGCCCGTAGGCCGTGAAAAAACGTAGTCCTATCGTTTCCAGGTGATATAATGCGGAGTAAGTGTAGGCCATTAGTTCATTGCTTCTTTTGGTGGCGGCATAGATACTCACGGGCTGGTCGGTCGAAGCCGTTTCTTTAAAAGGCACTTCCGATGTATTTCCATATACAGAAGACGATGAAGCATAGATCAGTCTAAGGCAATTGGATTTACGGCATGCTTCCAATAAATTCATGAAACCTTCGATATTGTTTTGGATATAGGAATCCGGGTTCATTAAGCTGTATCGGACTCCGGCCTGGGCAGCCAGATTGATAACACAGTCGAAATGAATATGCCGGAACAAGCTTTCGAGTTCTTTTTTATTGCAAAGATTTGCGGGTTTGAAGATGTAGTTGGGGTAAAGGGTTGAAAGACATTCTTTTCCAGCCTGTATATTACAGATGCCACATTTTTTCAGGCGTGATTTTTTTAAGTTTACATCGTAATAATCATTCAGGGAATCGATGCCATATACATTCAGTCCTTTCTTTAGCAGTTTTTGAGAAAGGAAATAACCGATAAAACCTGCCGCTCCAGTGATTAATATTTGCATTTTTACTCTATATATTGTTATTATATGGTATACTTTGCAATGCGAAATTAGGTTACATGAACAAAATTATGAAATCTCCGATAATTAAAAAAAAATTAAGTCGCCGGTTGATACCGACGACTCAAACTACTAACCCTAAACAGAAACAAACTATGAAATTGATTCTTTTACAAAGATAAGCATTATAATAATTTATCCGAATTAAATATTGTTAATTAGAATCAATAAATATAAGGATGTACGATAGGGAAATTTTGTGGGAAAGCGTTGATCTTAAATAAGTTTTTATCAAAAATTATAATTGGGTTGCTTTTTTTATATTTCATAATCCAGCCTGATGTTAATCGAATCGAAATATCTCGGACGTCAGTTTTATTGGCACGATTTGATTGGCTAATTGAGCATCGAATGGAATTTCCACCCGAATATAATTGTCTGTGAAACCACAAATAGAATTGTTTACTTTATTGTCTTCGAACAGAACATTTCGGGTTTGCCCTTCAAAGCGGTTGTAAAAATTTTGCAATTTACGGTCGGAAATGTCAAGCAGGCGATTCACTCGCTGATGCTTTTCTGTCGGGCTGACAACATGGGGTATTTCGAGAGCTTTGGTGCCTGCCCTTTCCGAGTAAGGAAATACGTGAAGTTGTGAGATGTCAAGCATTTCTATAAAATCTGCTGCATCATTGAAAAAGTCCTCCGTTTCCCCCCGCATGCCTACAATTGTATCTACCCCGATAAAAGCGTCGGGCAAAATGTTTCGAATGTGGGAAATTTTTGAAGCGAATAGTTCTCTGTTATATTTTCGACGCATTAGCTTTAATACGTCATTGCTACCCGATTGCAAAGGGATGTGGAAATGAGGCATAAATCTTTGAGAACGGGCAACAAATTCAATGATTTCGTCAGTCAATAGATTCGGTTCGATAGAAGATATGCGGAAACGGTTTATTTCTTCCATTTGTTCGAGAGTTTGCAGCAATTCCAAAAAATTCTCGTTGCTACCTCGTCCGAAATCTCCGGTATTGACACCGGTTAATATAATCTCTTTAACCCCCTTGGCAGCAACATCTTTAACGGCTTCCGTGATTTGCCGGATGGTGGCACTGCGGCTTTTCCCTCTTGCGAAGGGAATCGTGCAATAGGTACAAAAATAATCACATCCGTCCTGTATTTTCAAAAAACAGCGGGTGCGGTCGCCGAAAGAATACGCCAGGTCAAAATTTGACAATTTGAATATATCGCAGGAGTGTGGCTCGTTTTGCTGTAAGGCTTCGGCATGGCGCAGATAATCTTCCACTTTGAATTTGTCACCTGCCCCTAAAACCAGGTTCACCCCCTCTATTTCCAACAGTTCTTTAGCCCGGAGCTGGGCATAACATCCCACCACGATGATATATGCTCCCGGATTGCGATGGATGATTTTACGGATCAGTTGCCGGCCTTTTTTTTCTGCAATATCCGTTACACTACAAGTGTTTATCACGAATATATCGGCACCTTCTTTTTCCCCGACAGTTTGTGTCCCGGCATTTTCCAGGCTATGTTTTATTGTAGAGGTTTCTGAAAAATTCAATTTGCAGCCTAATGTAATATAGGCCACTTTCTTCCCTTCAATGATCATGTGTATCTTTATTTTGTTGCAAAAGTAATTATTTTGCCTGTATTTTCTATCTTTGTAAACTAAAGATACGGATTTATAAGTTATTGCCAATGAGATATTATGTTATTGCCGGAGAGGCTTCCGGGGATTTGCATGCTTCAAATTTGATCCGGGGATTGCGGACGCATGACCCGGATGCAGAGGTGCGCGGCTGGGGAGGCGATCTGATGCGGGAGGCGGGTTGTGAGATTGTAAGGCATTATAAAGATACGGCAATCATGGGTTTTGTCGCCGTGATTAAAAATTTAGGAAAATTAAAAGCGAATATCCGGTTTTGTTGTGACGATATTCAAACCTGGAAACCGGATGTTGTGATTTTGATAGATTATGCGGGTTTCAATCTTCGGATTGCCCGTTTTGCCAAAAGTATCGGTATCCGGGTATTTTATTATATATCTCCGAAACTGTGGGCGTGGAATACCGGACGGGTAAAGCAAATCCGGGAAAATGTCGACCGTATGTATGTCATTTTTCCTTTTGAAACCGATTTTTACAGGAAGTATAATTATAAGGTACAATATGTCGGTAATCCTTTGGTGGATGCCATTTATAACCGCCCGTTCCAGCAGGAAGGATTTTCTGATTTTGTCGCGGCGAACGGATTGTCCGGCCGTCCCATTATCGCGTTGCTGGCGGGAAGCCGGATGCAGGAATTGAAATTTGTTCTTCCGCCCATGTTGAAAATGGTAAAGCATTTCCCTGATTTCGAATTTGTCATAGCGGGAGCTCCTTCCATGAAGGATGCCGATTATGCGGCTTATCTCGGGGATATGGATGTGAAAATTATTTATGGGCAAACCTATCGTTTGGTGAAACAGGCAACGGCTGCGCTTGTCACTTCAGGCACGGCCACCCTTGAAACAGCTTTACTAAAGACACCTCAGGTGGTGTGTTACAGTGGGGAAGGGGGAGCGTTCAGCTATTGGTTGTTCAAAACCTTTGTCAAGGTGAAATATATTTCTTTGGTCAATCTGATGCTCGACCGGGAAGTCGTGAAAGAACTGTTAATGCAGCAATTGAATGAGAAGAAACTGCTTTCAGAATTGGCGCGTATTCTTTATGATGAAGAAGTCCGGCGGAAGATGATTGCAGATTACGAGGAGATTATCGGGAAGCTTGGAAAGCCCGGTGCTTCGGAACGTTTTGCGAAACTGATGATAGAAGATATAGAAAGAGACCGTCCCTGAGAACGGTCTCCACGCAGCTCAAAATAGAATAGGTTGTAAATGCTGCTGCGTTAAGTAGGGGATATTATGTTTCTTAATTTTTTTCTAAATTCGAACTCGGCAAAGTTAATAATTCCTTTGAATAATGCAAACGTTCCGTTGGTGCTTATTTTAATGACGGCATTATTATGATTATTGAATTCAAAGGGATTATTCGTAGATTAGTTTTACATTGTCGATCCAGAATTTACTGTCCGGGGCTCCGATATATGCGCCACCGTTGCCGGATGAAAGCCGTAGTATGATGTGGGTGATTTCTTCGTCCGCTTGTCCCCAGCCCACTTCTTGTATAGGCACCATGACCCCTTTGCTATTCTGACAATATTGAGTATGTTCTCCTGTCACCAAATCCATAAAAGGTTTGTAATAGGGCTCTTGGGTGATATTTCCGTAATGTACGGGAATCCTGTGTCCGTTTTGCCATTCGGTAACGTCCTGGCCATATTGCTCATAGGCTGTGCCGATTCTTTTCGCATAGATATTTCCTTCTGCATCTTCCCAGCGTTTTTGCAATAACAGGCAGGCTTCAGCTTGATTCTGTTCTTTCAATTTTGCAATTCTGCTAAATCCTGTGGCTTTTATCTGGAGGCCTCCCGGTGTCACTTTATAGTCAAAGGCCAGCGCTGTGGGGCGTTTGGTGAAAGGTATACCACTGCTTAGTTTACTTTGAGGGTTTTTCGTGTCTTGCACGGGTTCGATCACTTTCCCTAAAAATATAGTTCCTGTTGCCAATACGGATATATTGATCAAGCCCAGCACTTTTACATTTTCCATACGGGTTTCCAGGCGGGCACAATATCCGGAGTCCCTTTTTTCAGGGAAAACGGTGACACTTCCTTTTACCACGCCACTCACTTTAGCCATAACGGTCGAGGTAGCCCACGGAGAAACCGTGTTTACGTAAGGCGTGTTATTTTTTAAGGTATCTCCCGGAGCTATTTCATATAGATATTTGGTTTTTCCTCCGATAATAAACGATTCATCCACTACGCGGACCAGCCATTGATTCATATCCCCGTAAGGTAATAATTCTTCCGATGTATTTTGTGTATGTGCCCCTGAAGGCAGGACTGCCAAACCGGCTAATAAAACGATTTTAGATAAATATGTTGTTCTTCTCAGCATCATGATTTTGTTTCTGTTTTTAATGAATTTATTTCGAGCAAAAATAGTGCCAAAACCTGTAAAATAAGGTATAGAATGCCTTTTCTTGTTTTTAATAGGCGTGTTACACCTCTTCTTTTATCGTTTTTTCCGTAAATAGGGTTTCGTCGGTAAAATAGTGCTATTCGTCTTTGAATTAAGGGTATTTATATATTTGAATTGTTTGGTGGGTATCCTGTTTTTACTTTTGTTTCAGTAATTAGAAAAATGAAAGACTATGAACGGCAAAATGAAATGGATAACAGGAGCTTTATTACTGTTTTCTTTAATAGTCCGGGGACAGGAAAAACCGGAACGGTGGGATTTAAAATCCTGCATCGATTATGCCAAAGCGCAGAATATTCAGATTAAGAAAAGTAAGGTTTCTTTGGAAGAAAGCCAGGAGAATACCCGCCTGAGCAAGGCTGCCTTGTTACCATCGCTTTCTTTTTCTACCAGCCATAGCTTGGTGAATCATCCTAAGTCGGAAACATCCGATAAAAATGATTATTCCGGAAGTTATGGGTTGAATACTTCCGTGGATTTGTACAAAGGCGGACAACTCAGGAAAACGATCAAACAGCAGGAGTTGCAGGATAAGATACAGGCCTTGACTATCCGGGAAGCGGAGAACGATATAGAGTTGGCTATTACGGAGGCATTTGTGCAGTTACTGTACGCAAATGAATCGGTGGAAATAAACCGGAATGCCGTAGAAATTTCCAAGGCGCAACGTGACCGGGCTGAACAGTTGCTGGCTGCCGGCTCTATTTCCACAACAGATTTGGCACAATTGGAGTCTCAATATAATTCGGATAAATATCAGTTGGTGGCGGCACAAACCACCCTGGAAGATGTCCGTTTGCAGTTGAAGCAATTGCTGGAACTGGAGGTAACGGATAACCTGGAATTACTGATCCCGGAAATCCCTGATAGTGAGGTTTTAACTGTACTGCCTGGTAAGGTACAGGTGTATGAAACTTCATTAAATATTATGCCGCAGATTGAATATAGCCGGATCAGTATCGATGCAGCCGGCTTGGGGGTGGCAAAAGCTAAAGCCGGATATTGGCCGTCTTTAAAATTAACCGCCGGAATCGGTACCGGGCATGTTTCAGGTTCCTCGTTTACCTTCGGTAATCAGTTGCGTAATAGCTTTAACGAGAGTATTGGGTTGAGTTTGAGTGTGCCTATTTTCAGTAACCGTTCCAATAAAACGGCGGTAAAGTTGGCACAGTTGAGTGTGGAAACTTCCGAACTGAATTATATCGGAATGCAGAAAGATCTTTTGAAATCGGTAGAGAAAGCCTATCTCGACGCCACTTCTTCGCAGGCTAAATATAAGGCTGCCGTAGAGAGCCTGAAAGCCGTGGAAATGAGCTTTAAATTAGTGGATGAGCAGTTTAATCTGGGGATGAAGAATACGTTGGAGCTTTTGACGGAAAAGAATAATCTTTTGTCTGCCCGGCAGGAAGTGGTTCAGTCGAAATACATGTCCATATTGAATTTGCAATTGTTGAATTTTTACCAGGGTAAACCCATTGAAATTAAATAAAGTCTAAAAATAAACAGGCATGAGGTTTGGGAGGGCGAATGTAAGGCAAAGGCTTCATGCAACCGTAAAAAATTGTAAGTATGAAAAAAGGTAGATTAATAGGAACAGCGATTGTTGTTGTGGCTTTAGGAGCAGGAGCTTATCTGTTTTTGGGAGCATCTTCAAAAAAACAATTGAGCTGGGAAACAGCAAAAGTTTCACGGGGTACGATTGCGAACATGGTAACCGCAACAGGTACTGTTGAGCCTATAACCCAGGTTGAAGTCGGTACACAGGTGTCCGGGATTATTAACAAAATCTACGTGGATTACAACAGTATTGTAAAAAAAGGGCAGGTGATCGCCGAATTGGATAAAACAACGCTGGAATCGGAACTTCAGTCCAAACAGGCCGACCTGGAGTCGAGCCGTACGGAATATGAGTACCAGACTAAAAACTACACACGTACCAAAACGTTGCATGAGAAGAATTTGGTGAGTGATACGGATTATGAGAGTGCAATCTATCAGTATGAGAAAGCTAAGAGCGCTTATGAAAAGAATCAGGCCGACTTGGTGAAAGTGAAAACAAATTTGGGTTATGCGATTATTTCTTCTCCTGTCGATGGCGTGGTACTTTCCAGAGCAGTGGAAGAGGGGCAGACGGTAGCCGCCAGCTTCAGTACCCCGACTTTGTTTAAAATAGCCAACGACTTGACTAAAATGCAGGTAGTGGCCGATGTGGACGAAGCCGATATAGGTCAGGTAGAAGACGGACAACGGGTAACGTTTACCGTGGATGCCTATCCCAATGATCTTTTCGAGGGTGAAGTGATGCAGGTACGTTTGGAGGCAACAACCACTTCTAATGTGGTGACTTATGAAGTGGTGATTAATGCTCCGAACCCGGAATTGAAACTGAAACCGGGATTGACGGCTAATGTTACGATCTACACATTGGAAGAAAACAATATTTTGACCTTGCCTTCCAAAGCCCTGCGCTATGTTCCGAATACCGAGATTCTGGGAGAAGATATTAAGGTTGCGGCCTTACCGGAGGATGCGCAGCCTGCAGGTGTAAAACGAAGCGTATGGGTGAAAGACGGGCAGGTGCTGCGGGAAAAAGCGGTTACGGTAGGTATTACCAACGGAGCCGTAGTGGAACTCAAGGACGGGCTTGCTGAGGGAGAAGAAGTGATCACCGGACTTACTGCCAATCAGCCGGCTGTTGCGGCTAATAGTGGAAGTGAAGGAGAAAGCAGCCCGTTTATGCCTAAACGGCCGGATTCTCAAAAGAAAAGTGAAAAACAGACGAAATGATGAACGCGATTATTGAATTGAAAGACATAAAGCGTAATTTTCTGGTAGGAAATGAAACTGTACACGCATTGAGGGGAGTGACGTTTTCTATTTATCCCGGGGAATTTGTAACGATCATGGGAACCAGTGGATCCGGAAAATCTACTCTGTTGAATTTGCTGGGATGCCTGGATACCCCTTCTGCCGGAGAATACTTGCTTGACGGTTATTCCGTTCGCCAAATGGGAAAGAATGAGAGGGCTACTTTGAGAAATAAAAAAATCGGTTTTGTTTTTCAGTCCTATAATCTTTTACCGAAGACGACAGCTATCGAGAATGTTGAATTACCGTTGATGTATAATCCTTTGGTTTCGGCAAAGGAACGGGAACAGAAAGCGATAGAGGCTTTAGAGGCTGTGAGTTTGCAGGATCGTTTGTATCACAAATCGAACCAGATGTCGGGGGGACAGCAGCAGCGTGTGGCTATCGCAAGGGCTTTGGTGAACGATCCTGTTATCATTCTGGCCGACGAAGCTACCGGGAATCTGGATACGCGTACTTCTTTTGAAATTCTGGTTTTATTTCAGGAATTACATGCCAAAGGGCGGACGATCATATTCGTGACACACAATCCGGAACTTTCCGCTTACAGTAGCCGGACTATTGTCCTGAAAGACGGACGGGTGATCGAAGACCGGAAGAATGAGCATATTGCTTCGGCCAGACAAACGCTGGATGCATTACCTAAGGTGAATGAAGATTAATTTAGGGGAGAGGGAAGAAGCGGTGACGATTTAAATTTTTGAAAGATGAATTTTGCTAATTTGCTTAAAATAGCGTTACGCGCGCTGAATAACAATAAAATGCGTGGTTTCTTGACGATGCTGGGAATTATTATCGGCGTAGCGTCCGTAATTACCATGCTGGCAATCGGTCAGGGCTCTAAACGAAGTATCCGGGCGCAAATATCGGAAATGGGTTCTAACATGATCATGCTCCACCCGGGAGCAGACCGCCGGGGGGGAGTGCGGCAAGATCCGGCCTCTATGCAAAGTTTGAAATTAGAGGATTATCAGGCTATTGCCAATGAAACCCGTTACGTATCGGGCGTTTCTCCTTCTGTGAGCAGTAGCGGACAGGTGATCTATGGGGCGAATAACTATCCCACTTCCGTATATGGAGTGAATCAGGATTATCTGGATATTCGTAAGTATACCGTGGGGGAAGGAGAGCTTTTTACCGATCAGGATATACTGACTTCTGCAAAAGTCTGCCTGGTTGGTAAGACAATCGTTGATAATTTATTTACAAACGGGGAAGATCCCATAGGGAAAGTGATCCGTTTTAATAAAATACCGTTTAAAATCATAGGTGTATTGACATCTAAAGGTTATAACAGCATGGGGATGGACCAGGATGATCTTATCTTAGCACCTTATACAACCATCCAAAAACGTGTCCTGGCCATCACCCATTTACAAGGTATTTATGCCTCGGCCCTGACCGAAGATATGACGGAACAGGCTGAAGAGGAGATCAGCGATTTACTGAGAAGGAATCATAAGCTGAAAAAAGGAGATGAGGATGATTTTACCATCCGTTCGCAGCAGGAATTGAGTTCAATGATGAGTTCAACCACAGACATGATGACCGTCCTGCTGGCTTGTATCGCCGGAATATCATTGCTGGTGGGAGGTATCGGGATTATGAACATTATGTATGTTTCCGTCACCGAGCGTACCCGGGAAATCGGTTTGCGAATGTCTATCGGAGCGAAGGGACGGGATATATTGGCCCAATTCTTGATCGAAGCGATATTGATCAGTGTCACCGGAGGGATTATCGGGGTTTTGCTGGGAATCGGCGCGGCCTATATCGTAAAGATCGTTTTGGGATGGCCGGTATTTGTGCAGGCATATTCGGTGATACTTTCTTTCATCGTTTGTACGGTCACCGGGATATTCTTCGGCTGGTATCCGGCACAAAAAGCTTCAGATCTCGATCCTATCGAGGCAATCCGTTACGAATAAGCGAAGGTTTCGGGTGGGAAAAGGAAAAGTGAGGGAATAGTTTTCTATCTTTGTTATTATGAAGGATAAGTATAAAGTTTTACAGGTTTTAATCCACATTTTGGTTTGGGGTGGAGTGTTTTGTTTCCCTTTGTTTTTCACAGGGAGAAACAGTGAGGCGATGACCCTGGAAAGGTATCTGGGGTATGTAGGGGTGCCCATCACGTTCTTCGTTGTTTTCTATCTGAACTATTTTGTATTGATCGATCGTATTCTGTTTCGTAAAAAATTGGTACAGTTTGTCCTGATCAATATCGTTTTGTTCGTCGTAATGACTTTATCGCTTCATGTCTGGCAAAATTACCATTACCTTCATTTTGTGAAAAAGGCGGGGGAAACAATCCATCAGGGCCCCCCCCGTGCTTTGTTCATCATACGCGACGGAATGATGATGGTTTTGCTTGCCGGGTTGAGTGTGGCCATCCGGATGACGGGGAATTGGTATATTGTGGAAAATGAAAAAAAGGAACTCGAAAAAGCCCGGTCGGAAGCGGAATTACAGAATTTGAAAAGTCAGTTGAATCCTCATTTCCTTTTCAATACCTTGAATAATATTTATTCTTTGATCGCTATCGACCCGGACCGGGCACAGTATGCCGTTCATGACCTGAGCCGTTTGTTGCGCCATGTGCTGTATGAAGACAACCAAAGGCTGGTTTCGCTCGACAATGAGCTGGTTTTTATGAAGAGTTATATCGAGTTGATGGGGTTGCGTTTGCCTGACCGGGTGGATTTAAAAGTGGATATGCCGGAGGATAAAACCGGGATATTGATAGCCCCTTTATTATTTATTTCTTTGATTGAGAATGCATTTAAGCACGGAGTAAGCCCCACGGAACCTTCTTTCATCCACATTAATTTGCGGGTAGAACGGCACAATCGCATCAAATGTTTAATTGAAAACAGCTATTTCCCGAAAAAGGATTCTGACCGCAGCGGTTCGGGAATCGGTTTGGAAAATTTGCGGAAACGGTTGGGATTGCTTTATCCGGGGCAATTCCTGTTGAGGACGGGATTAATGGGCGAAGTTTACGTGTCGGAATTGGATTTGGATATAAAATAATGGGCTATGGAATTGAATTGTTTGATTGTCGATGATGAGCCGTTAGCACTCGATTTAATGGAGAGTTATGTAAAGCGCACGCCTTTTTTATCGCTTGCCGGACGTTGCAGCAGTGCCCTGGAAGTGTTGCCGATGGTGAAAGAACAAAAGATCGATCTGATCTTTTTGGATATTCAGATGCCTGAACTGAACGGATTGGAACTTTCCCGGATGTTGGACGAACGGACAAAAGTGATCTTTACGACGGCTTTCGAGCAATATGCTCTTGAAGGTTTCCGGGTAGATGCTTTGGACTATTTGTTAAAGCCGATCAGTTATCCTGAGTTTTTGAAAGCGGCGAACAAGGCATTGCAATGGTGCGAAATGAGCGGCAAACAGGAAAACGGGGAGAAGGAGCCGAGAAGCATCTTTGTAAAGGCAGATTATAAGCTTGTCCGTATCGATTTAGGAAAAATATTATATATCGAGGGGTTGAAAGATTATGTGAAAATTTATTTGGAAGGTGAAACGCAACCTGTGGTTTCGCTGATGAGCCTGAAATCGTTGGAAGAGCTTTTGCCTGCGTCTGAATTTATCCGGGTGCATCGCTCTTTTATTGTGAGGTTGGATAAAGTGAAGGTCATAGAACGAAACCGGATTGTATATGGTAAAGAATATATCCCCATATCCGATTCCTATAAGGATAAATTCCAGGAATATTTAAATAAATATCTTCCGGCTGGTCGGCAGGAATAAGGAACAATGGTTTTGAAAATTTTAATTCCGGGTATGAAGTTCAGGCTTTTACCCGGAATTTTTATCAGGAGGTGTTTGGGAAGGTTCTTGCGGGGGAGAGGTGGATCATGCAGTTGAAAATGAGGTGGATTTTCAGGGAGTTCGGTTGGTATTCCGGGGGAGCTTTTATTCTTTCGTCATTGGCTGTTAAAATTCACGATAGTCGGGAATCATTTTTCGTGAAAAAGGATACTTTTGCTGCAAATTATAAAGATGTTATGTCCCAGTTGCCGACTTTAATTGTCGATTTAGCCCTGATATTGGTTTCTGCCGGGGTTATGACTTTGATATTTAAGAGGTTGAAACAACCTTTGGTGTTAGGATATATTGTGGCGGGATTCATTGCCAGTCCCCATGTGACATTGACGCCTTCTGTCATGGACTCTGCCAATATACAGACCTGGGCGGACATTGGGGTGGTGTTCCTGTTGTTTGCTTTGGGGTTGGAATTTAGTTTTAAGAAATTGATGAAAGTAGGCGGCCCGGCGACAATTGCTGCGCTGACCATCATTTTTGGGATGGTGCTGTTGGGATTTACTGTCGGGGTGGCGATGGGGTGGAAACGGATGGATTGTATTTTTCTGGGCGGAATGTTGGCGATGTCGTCTACGTCGATTATTTATAAAGCGTTTGACGATTTGGGACTTCGCACTAAACGCTTTGCCGGGCTGGTTTTCGGTATCCTGATCATAGAAGATTTGGTGGCGATTGTTTTGATGGTTTTGCTTTCGACGATGGCGGTGAGTAAGAATTTCGAAGGGATGGAAATGGTGTATAGCATTGGGAAGTTGATGTTTTTCTTGTTATTATGGTTTTTGATCGGCATCTATATCATTCCCACTTTTTTTCGTCGCACCCGCTTGCTCATGGGGGATGAAACAATGCTGATCGTTTCGCTGGGCTTGTGTTTGCTGATGGTGGTCTTTGCTTCTTATTTGGGCTTTTCTTCGGCGTTGGGGGCTTTTGTCATGGGATCGATTTTAGCGGAAACCATAGAAGCGGAAAAAATCGTGAAATTGGTTAAACCCGTAAAAGACCTTTTTGCTGCCATATTTTTCGTGTCGGTGGGAATGATGGTCGATCCGGTGATGATTGCCCAATATATATGGCCTGTCATTATTATCACTTTAACGGTGCTGATCGGTCAGGCACTTTTCGGTACTTTTGGGGTTATATTGGCCGGACAGCCTCTGAAAACGGCCATGCAGTCCGGTTTTTGCCTCACCCAGATCGGTGAATTTGCTTTTATTATCGCCGCTTTAGGGGTAAGCCTGAATGTCACGGGGAACTTTTTGTATCCCATCGTGGTGGCGGTTTCTGTGATTACCACTTTTCTGACCCCTTATATGATGCGGTTGGCCGAGCCGGCTTATCCGTTTGTTGAAAAGCACCTGCCCTTACAGTGGAAACGCTTTATCGATCGATATACTTCCGGAACTCCAACGGTGAACCACGAAAGCAACTGGAAGAAACTGCTTTTGTCTCTGGTGCGTATCGTGATTATTTATTCCGTGATCATCATAGCCTTATTGATCCTTTCCATTAAATTTTTAGTCCCTTTTGTCCGGGAACATATTCCGGGAATGTGGGGAGCTTTATTGAGTGCTGTTTTGACGCTGATGGTGCTTGCGCCTTTCCTGCGCGCTATCGTTGCCAAGAAAAATCACTCCACGGAATTTCAGCTCTTATGGGAGGATAACCGTTTTAACCGGGGATATTTGGTGTCGCTGGTCTTTTTTCGCTTTGTGCTGGCTGTGGTGTATGTGATGATTGTAATTATGACCCTTTTTAAAGTTTCCGTGGCTTTGGTGCTGGGGATCGCCTGTTTTATCGTGGCCGGGATGTTTTATTCCCGTTATTTAAAGAAACAGTCCATTCTCATCGAACGTCGTTTCCTGCGTAATTTCAGGATCAGGGATGTATATGCCCGTCAGGCGGGAGAAAAAATACCGCCTAAGTTTGCCGGGCATTTATTGTCACGCGATCTTCACTTGTCGGATTTTATAATTCCTGCCGAGTCTGTCTGGGCCGGACATACTTTGTCGGAATTGGCATTGGGGGCGCGTTTTGAGATTATGGTCGTGGCCATTTTCAGGGGGCAATATTGTATCAATATTCCGGGAGGTAGGGAACGTTTGTTTCCCCAGGACAGGATACAGGTGATCGGAAGTGACGAACAGTTGAGCCGGTTCGGTGAAAAGTTGAATGCCATGACCATACCTGCCATGACTTCCGACCTGTCGCAGAGCGAAGTGTGCTTAAAGCAATTTATTATTGACGATAATTCACCTTTTGTGGGCAAAACGATCCGGGAATCGGGTATCCGCGATAAATATAAATGTGTGGTTGTGGGTATCGAGCGTGGCTCTGCTTCTTTGCGTAATCCGGATGCCGATACGCTATTTATGGCCGGGGATATGGTGTGGGTTGTCGGTGAAGAGGAACATGTGTATGAGTTGATTCATTAGGCTGCCGGGGAAATAAGCGATAGGGTTTTAAGTTTTACGATTCTTTGGATTTACAGGAAAAAGAGGGGGAGTGGGATTCGGAATAATAAAGGGGGGATTCCCGTTTCTTTGCATCGGGCAATAGGCGAAAAGGTTGCGGAAACTTTTACCGTCCGGCTGTTTTCAACCATTTCTCGCGGGATAGAAAAAGGGTGGTGATGGTGGTCGCCATGAGGTCGGCAAAAGGAATGGCCAGCCAGATGCCCGTCAATCCCCACAGACGGGAAAAAATTCCCAGAGCCGGAATAAGAAAAACGAATTGGCGGGAGATATTCATGATAATTGCCTGAGGAGCTTTGTTTATCGATTGAAAAAAGCTGGTGGCAATGATTTGATAACCTATCAGAGGCATCATCAGGAAGGTTAGCCGTAATCCTCCCGTACTTAGGCTGATAAGGGTCTCGTTCGAAGTGAATATGCTCACCAGCCAGGGGGCGAATAATTCCCCGATAATGAATCCGCTGCATACGATGAGCGTTCCGGTTTGAACGGAAAGTTCGAGTGTCCGGCGTGTCCGCAAAAAATTACCCGTGCCGAAATTGTAGCTGACAATGGTTTGCATTCCCTGGCAAATTCCCATCATAAGTGTTGCTACCAATATGGAATAGCAACTGATAATACCATAAGCACCGATAGCATAATCCCCTCCGTAATTAACCAGATAACGGTTCATAATGATATTGACCATGCTGGTGGTGATGTTCATGATGAAAGCGGCCATACCGATCCCGATGATGCTGGCAAGTAGCAGGATGTGTGGGGAAAAATCGGAAAGCCTTAACCGTAGCTGATTTACCGGGCTTCGGAAATGTTTTAAAATCAGCACACTGCTCACTGCCATAGAGATCACGGTTGCTATGGCCGCTCCTTCTATGCCTAAATGGAATCCGAAAATCAATATGGGATCGAGCAAGATATTGACGATAACTCCGGTCAGGATAATCATCATGGATTTATGAGAAAATCCTGCTGCCCGGAAAGCGTTACAGCAAGTGAAATTTAAATTGGTGAGCAAACTGCCCGGAATGATAATACTCAGGTATTTATGTGCATAGGGGATGGTTTGTTCACTCCCCCCGAAAGCCAGCAGGATTGTGTCTAAATGATAGAATGCTAATAAAATAAGTGAAACCGTCAGGATTATGTTGAGGAACAGGGCGTTCCCCAGGGCTTTACAGGCCAAAGGTATATTGCGGAGAGTGAATGCGGAGGATACCCGTGAGGCTGCCCCTACACCCGTCAGAGTTCCGACGGTGGTTATCAGGGACACGCAGGGAAGGGTCAGCGCCAATCCGCATATAGCTATCGCTCCTGCTCCCTGTCCGATAAATATACGGTCTACGATGTTGTAAAGTGCCATCACGACCATATTGATCATTGCCGGGACAACATAACTACGCAGTAGTTTGCTAATATCCTGTTTTTCCAATAGGTCGTTTGTCGTTACTGTGATTTCTGGCATGATTAAAAAAGGAATGCACTAAGGGAACAAAGGTAAGATTTTATATGGACAAATTGTGAAATATTGCAAACGAAAAATGATAAAGCTGTAACCTCTGCCGGGTACAGGTATTAAAAACTAAAAGGGAACGTTTGTATTTAAAGGATTTTATCGTAATATTGAATAATTGTAAATATCGGAGGAAAACAAGGGATGGAGAATGAAAAAATCGAAGGGATTATAAAAGCTCAGCGGGAGTTTTTTAACACCGGAATGAGCCGGGATGTCGATTTCAGGATAAAGAGCCTGAAACGGTTGCAGGCTGCGGTTATTGCTTATGAAGACCGTATCTATGAGGCCTTGTGGAGCGATTTGCACAAATCGGCTTTTGAAGCGTATCTGACGGAGGTGTCGATGGTTTTACAGGAAATCAGGCATCATATCCGCTACCTGAAACGTTGGGCGGCTTCGCGGCGGGTTTCCTCGCCCTTTTATTTATTCGGGAGTAAAAGCCGGATCGTTTATGAACCTTTGGGAGTTGTGTTGGTGGTCGCTCCCTGGAATTATCCTTTTCAATTACTGATAAATCCTTTAATTGGAGCTTTGTCGGCCGGGAATTGCGCCGTGTTGAAACCTTCACCCTATACTTCCGGGGTGGCTCAGGTTTTGGCTGAAATGATCGCTTCTGTCTTTGCTCCGGAATATGTTGCTGTGGTGCAGGGAGGCTATGAGGTGAATCAGTCTTTGTGGGCAGAACGTTTCGACCATATCTTCTTTACCGGAAGCCCGGAATTAGGAAAAGTGGTCATGAAGGCGGCGGCAGAGCACCTTACTCCGGTGACGCTGGAATTAGGCGGAAAAAGTCCCTGTATTGTGGACGAAAGTGCCGATGTGGATTGTGCGGCAAAACGTATTGCCTGGGGAAAATGCCTGAATGCCGGACAAACCTGTATCGCTCCCGATTACCTGTTGGTGCATGCCCGGGTGAAAAATGAATTATTGGAAAAGTTGATTTATTATATCCGGCAATTTTATGGTGATGAACCGGAAAAAAGCCCGGATTATCCCCGGATAGTGAGGTTGGAAGCCGTGACGCGTCTGGAACGGCTTATGCAAAAAGGGAAAATTATTTACGGAGGAAAAATTATCCCGGAAGACAAATTTGTGGCTCCCACGATTTTGGAAAATGTTTCACCGGATGATGCCGTAATGCAGGAGGAAATTTTCGGGCCCTTATTGCCAGTTGTCGAGTTTCATCATTTGGACGAAGCGATCGGCTATATCAATGCCCGCGAAAAGCCTTTGGCTATATATTATTTCGGGACAGCGGCTGTGGCAAAAGCCGTTATCGCTAAAACCAGTTCCGGCGGAGTGTGTATAAACGACACCGTTATGCATATTTCCAATAGCCGTTTACCGTTTGGCGGAGTGGGACATAGCGGAATGGGAAGGTATCACGGTTTTGAGAGTTTCTCCACATTCAGTAACCGTCGTTCGGTTTTAAGTTCTCCCACCTGGTGGGATGTTCCTTTGAAATATCCCCCTTACCGGAATTTCAAACTATTGAAAAAGTTTATAAAATAATGGTAAATTGAACGGAAAAATTAACTTTGTAGCACAAACATAAAGAATGAAGATATTATGCAATTGGATGCTGTCCGTTTAATCTACTTTTCTCCTACTCATACCTCCCGGGCTGTGGGGAGAGCTATCGCCCGGGGTACGGGGATTCCCGGAATCATAGAAACGGATCTGACACACGAAATGCCGGTTACATCGGTTGTGGCGAATCATGATTTGTGCATAGTGGTGGTGCCTGTATACGGGGGACGTGTTGCGGAAGTCGCTATGCAACGTCTGGAACGGATTTCCGGCGGAAAGTGCCCGGTGGTGCCTGTGGTTGTATATGGAAACAGGGATTATGAAGATGCTTTGCTTGAATTGACCGATTGGACGCTGGCGCATGGATTCGTTCCGGTGGCCGGAGCTGCTTTTATCGGAGAACATTCTTTCAGCCGTCCTGGTCGTCCTGTTGCGGAAAACCGTCCTGATGCTGACGATTTACAGGTGGCGGAGTGTTTAGGGCGGGAGGTTATGGTGCGTTTGAAGGAAAGGGGAGAGGGGCAGCAGTTGCCGGAATTGGAAGTAAAGGGAAACCGCCCTTATAAGGTGAAAGGGAACAAAACTCCGCAGGCTCCGGTGGTGCTGGCGGAGTTATGCACACAATGCGGTTTGTGTGCGGAGGTTTGTCCGGTGGGTGCGGTTACGGTGGGCGAAGAAGTGGTTAACGATGCGGAATGTTGCATAAAATGTTGTGCCTGTGTGAAGGAATGTCCTCAAAAAGCCCTGGTTTTCGACACTCCGTTCACTGATTTTTTATTTCAAAATTTTAGTGTGCGCCGGGAACCGGAATTGTTTTTTCAGGCTTTGTAAATGAACAAATTAATTCAATCGATTATGAAAAAAATATTTAGCCTGCTGGCGATCGTTGTTCTGGCCAGTGCTTTCACTTTGCCTGCGAACGATCCGTTTGCGACAAGCGTTATAAGGAATTTGCTGACACGGGTAAAAGTGCAACCTCAGGAAAAAGTGTATTTGCAGACCGACCGTGACCATTATTCCGCAGGTGAAAAAATATGGTTCCGGGCTTATTTGTTGGATGCTGTCACTCATAAGCCTTCGGAATATAGCCGTTATGTGTATGTGGAATTGGTAGACCGTATGGATAGTGTGCGTTTGCGCGTAAAGATCAGGCAAACCGATTCCATATATGCGGGATATTTACCCCTGCCTAAAGAGATGAAACAGGGAGAATATTTTGTGCGGGCTTATTCATACTGGATGCAAAATGCCGGGGAAGATTTTATCTTTAAGAAAAAAATCCGGCTTGTAAACGTGCAGGATTCTAAAGTGCAAACCAGTATAAAGTATGCGAATAACGGGGAACAGATTGAAATCCATTTCACGAATTCGAGAAAGGATGTCTATGATAAAGTGTTTGTTGAATATGAAAGCGGAGGAAAGAATAAAATCGGACGTACGGATGACAAAGGCGTGTTGCGTTTAGATGCCAAAGAGCTGGAAGAAGACGGGAATATCGTGGTCCGTTTCCGGGCTTCCGAGCCTTTTGAATTCGAGCGTCTTTTGACGATTCCTAAGCCTGAAAAGGATTTCGACCTGCAATTTTTCCCGGAAGGTGGCGACCTGTTGGTAGGTGCTGCACAAACCGTTGCTTTCAAAGCGATCGGGACGGACGGATTTGGAAAAGATATAGAAGGTAATGTGTATAACGATAAGGATGAATTTGTTGCTGTCATAAAAAGCATGCACAAAGGGATGGGGGGCTTTGATCTCAAGCCGGAAGTCGGACATCGCTATCATGCGGTGGTGACCTCTTCCGATCAGGTGAAAAAAACGGTAGATTTGCCTGTTCCTAAAAGCAAAGGGCTGGCCTTGAAAGTTTGGCAGCGCGATTCTGTCCTGACCTATTCTATTTTAGTGGGCGACAGCACCGATATTTCGGAAGGGCTTTACCTGGCTGTGTTAAGCCGTGGTGTGCCCCTTTTATGTTCTCCGTTGACAAGGACAGTCGGTAGATTGCCTTTGAATGTCCTGCCGGAAGGAGTGGTCCAGTTGGTATTGATGAATGCGAAAAATGAAATTTTCAGCCAGCGTATGTGTTTTATCCGGAAACAGGAACGTCCTGAACTGAATATCGAGACCGACAAAAAATCTTACATTGTCCGCGATCGGGTTGGGGTTAGCATCGATATTGCTGCCGAAGCCGGGCAGGAATTAAGCGGATCTTTCTCTGTGGCGGTGACCGACGATGTGCAGAACGCACAGGATTCGGTGGGTCAAAACAATATCTTGTCTTATCTTCTGCTGACTTCCGACCTGAAAGGCTATATCGAAGATCCGGCTTTCTATTTCAATAATGTAAACCGGGGTACGGAGCGTATGCTCGACCTGCTCATGATGACGCAAGGATGGACACGCTTTAATTTGCCGGAAGTGATCCGGGGCGAATTGCCGGAATTGCCCTATTATTTGGAACAGGGACAGGCCATTTCCGGATATGTCAAAAATTTCTGGGGGAAAGATGCTTTAAATGCAAAACTGATGGTATTTTCAACGAATAAGATCATAGAAACCGTAGATGCCGATAGTAACGGATATTTTATGCTCGATGGAATATCTTTTCCTGACAGTACACAATTTTTTGTACAGGCACTCAGTAAAAAGGGACGCCGTACGGTGGAATTGCAAGTGGAAAAAGAGCAATTTTTGAAACCGGGAATCAACTTCCCCTATAATGTGGAATCGATACAGGAAGAAGACGATTTTTATAAGAAATTTGTGAAAGACTATTATTATGAAAACGGAATAAAAATATATGTGCTCGATGAGGCCATCGTCACCCGGAAACAGGCACCTAAGGTTTATTCTATGTATGATTTTGCCGCGACGTATGGCGTGGATTCCGCAAAACTGGCAAGTATGGCCGATCTGGATATGAAGCAGGTGTTTGAGTCGATCCCCGGTATTCGGGTGGACGAGGTGGAGAAGACCGTTACCCGTTTGTCGAGGTCTTTGGTGTTTATCGTGAACGACTTACAGGAAGACTACGATTATGTGATGACATTACGGCCTGTTGATTTGTTGAATATCAGTTATATCGACGGGGCGCAGGCAGGTGTGTTGATAGGGGATTATGCTGCTGACGGGGCTTTGGTCATTACGACGAATCCTAACTTTGTGAACACAAAACAGCGGCTAAATATCAGTGTACTTTCGTTTTTAGGGTACCAGAAAAAGGCAGAGTTTTATATGCCTAAATATGAGGTGGATTCTGTGCGGCAGGCATTGGCGAAAGTGTCTGACGAACGCTCTACTATATATTGGAATCCGGATGTGCGGACGGACAATGCCGGGAAAGCAGAATTTTCATTCTACACTTCCGATAGTTACGGGCCTTATACGGTTATCATTGAAGGCGTGTTGAATGACGGGACGGTATGTCGCAAAGAACGCAAGATTATGCTGAAATTGACTAATTGATGAGTAAATGACCCTTAAATAATATTCCCCGCCGGATTCCGGCGGGGAATATTGTTATATATCCGGACTTGAATGAAACGGAGAATAAGCCTGCCGGGCTATTCCTTTTTAGGGGTCAGTCCGCTCCGTTCCAGTAAAGCGTCGATCTGGGGCTCTTGTCCCCGGAAGCGTTTGTATAAAATCATGGGATGTTCCGAGCCACCTTTTTCCAAAATATTTTTACGGAACGAATCCGCTGTTGCCGCATTGAAAATGCCGTTTTGCTTGAATACCGAAAAGGCATCGGCATCCAAAACTTCGGCCCATTTATAGCTGTAATATCCGGCAGCATAGCCGCCGCCGAAGATATGGCCGAAACCGGCGGAGAAGCAACTGCTGTCTACTGCCGGGAAAGTTTCGGTGGCAGACATTGCTTGTTGTTCAAACGCGGCTACCGTTTCTTTTACCTCTCCGGTCACTGTGTGCCAGGCCATATCCACCAGCCCGAAACTGATTTGGCGGTCGCTTTGATAACCGCTTTGGAAATTGGCGGCATTATGTATTTTCGTGATATATTCTGCGGGAATCTTTTCGCCTGTTTCGTAATGTGCCGCCCATTGATCGAGCCACTCTTTTTCGAAAGCCCAGTTTTCCATCACCTGCGACGGAAGTTCCACGAAATCCCTGTAAACATTCGTACCTGAAGTGGAATTGTAAGTTACTTTGGAAAGCATCCCGTGTAACGCATGCCCGAACTCATGGAGGAATGTGGTTACCTCGTCGAAAGTCAGCAGCGAAGGTTTGGTTTCCGTAGGTTTCGTGAAATTCATAACAATGGAAACCAGAGGCCGTACATCTTTACCGTTCTGCCTGTGTTGTCCCCGGAATTCGGTCATCCAGGCTCCTCCTCCTTTACTTTCGCGGGGAAAGAAATCGGTATATAACACAGCGAGAAAACTTCCGTCCTTGTCATAGACCTCGAATGTTTTCACATCTTCGTGATATTTTGGAATATTGTTTACTTCTTTGAAAGTTAATCCGTAAAGAGAATGGGCAAGCCCGAAAACACCTTCCTGCACTTTTTCGAGTTTAAAATAAGGTTTCAGCATCTCGTCGTCTAAAGCATATTTTTCCTGTTTGAGTTTATTGGAATAATAAGCCCAGTCCCAGCGTTGTAATTCCCCCGTAAATCCGGACTTCCGGGCAAAATCTTCCACCTCCTTTTTTTCTGCCAGGGCATAAGGATGTGAGGCCTCGAGCAAACGGGCCAGGAAATCGTTCACCGCTTCCGGCGTTTGTGCCATTCGGTCGGCTAAAGCATATTCCGCATAATTCTTATAACCTAACAGATTCGCTTTTTCCAGCCGGAGTGCGACCATTCTTTTAATAATACCGTTGTTATTGTAATCATTATCCTTATTGCCTCTCGATGAGTAGGCCCGGTATAATTTTTCCCGCAAGTCCCGCTTGTCGGCGTATTTCAGGAAAGGAATATAGCTGGGAGCATGTAAGGTAAATACCCAGCCTTCCAGGTTTTTCTCTTTAGCCGTTAAAGCGGCCTGCTCTTTGGCGCTTTCGGGCAATCCGGCAAGGTCTTCTTCCCGGATGATATGCAGCGTAAAACCGTTTGTTTCCGCTAACAGGTTTTCGTCGAACTTCAGTCCGAGCTGAGAGATTTCCATAGAGATTTCCTTATACCTTTCCCGGGCGGCCCCTTCTAGGTTCGCTCCGCCTTTTATAAAAGCTTTCCAGGTATCTTCCAGTAAAGTTGCCTGTTCTGGGGTCAGGGTGATGTTTTCCCGATTCTCGTATACCTGTTTGACACGTTTAAATAAAACAGGGTCCATGTAGATGCTGTTGCCGTACTCCGTCAGTTTGGGGGAGATCCGTTGGGCGATTTGCTGCATTTCATCGTTCGTGCAGGCTGAATTCAGATTGAAAAAGATAGAAGATATTTCGCTCAATCTTTCTCCGGCCTGATCCAAAGCCGCAATCGTATTTTCAAAATCGGGAGCAGATCCGGACCGGGCGATCTGCTCGATTTCTTTCCGGGCGTTTGCGATTGCCTTTTCGAAAGCCGGTTCGTAATGTGCTGTTTCAATCCGGTCGAAAGGGGGCGTATGATGCGCTGTTTCGAAATTTTCCAGCAGGGGATTCTTTTCTGTTTTATGATGGCAGGCCACCATTAATATAAAAGCTGTCATATAAGTCATTGTTTTCATTTCTCTTATTGGTTTAAAAGACAAAAATAATATTTAATTCGGGGAGTGGAAATGTTCCTGTCGGTCTGTTATTTGAAAATAAGCTTTATTTTGCTTTGTTTACAGGGATTTATCGGATGCGATTCATCGGATTCCTTTTCCGATTTCGCCCGGAATTTAGTATATTTGTGGTATTCAAAACGGAGATAGAGGCGTTGGGGTGTGGAATTAAAATGGAAGAAAATAGAATCAGAGAAATTTATGAATGAGAAGTTGAAGGTTACGTTCGAGGACGTGAGGGATAATGAAGGTATAAAATGTTATATATCACAGGCAGATAAAGCTTTGGCCGCCATGGGCTATACGGAACATTCGTTTGCGCATGTGGTGAAGACTGCAAATACGGCAGAAAAAATATTGCTGACACTGGGCTATCCGGAACGGACGGCAGAATTGGCTAAAATAGCAGGGTATATGCACGACATCGGGAATGTGGTCAATCGGATCGACCATGCGCAGAGCGGTGCTATATTGGCGTTCCGTTTGCTGGATAATATGGGCATGGGAGAAGATGAAATCGCTCAGGTGATCTGTGCCATTGGTAACCACGACGAAAGCACTGCCGCCGCTGTTAGTCCTATTGCCGCCGCATTGATTTTGGCAGATAAGACGGATGTGCGGAGAAGCCGGGTGAGAAACCGCGATTTCGCCAATTTCGATATTCATGACCGGGTGAATTATGCTGTGGAGGAATCGAAGATTTATTTTAATAAAGACAAAACGGCTATTGTTCTGGAATTGAAAATCGATACCACTATATCGGCGGTTATGGATTATTTCGAAATATTTTTGGGGCGGATGATGTTGAGCCGGAAAGCCGCTGAATTTTTGAATATCAAGTTTGAATTAATCATTAACGGTCAGCGGTTATTGTAAATCTGATATTGCAGTACGTAACTCTGCCTGTCTTTCCGTAGTATAAATGGTATAACTAAATTTAAAGTATTATGGAAAAATTCGAAGAATTGATAAAAGGGAATGTCCCGGTATTGGTGGACTACTTCGCTACATGGTGCGGGCCCTGTAAGATGATGCACCCAATATTGGAAGACGTGAAAAAGCAATTGGGGGATAAAGTGAAAATATTGAAGATAGATATAGATGTGCCTGCGAATCGGCAAAGTGTGTATACCTACCAGGTGCAATCCGTGCCGACGCTGATGCTGTTTAAAGACGGAAAAATGCTGTGGAGGCAAAGCGGTGTGGTACAGGCTAAACCGTTAAAGGAAATCATCGAGAAATATGTTTAGGCGTTTGAAAAAAATGCCGAAAACCTATAAATTATACCATTGTTTTCAAAAAATCACAAAGATATTGTTTTTTTGAATGATATGCTATTTTGGCGTGAAAAATATCTTTTAATTCCATAACATTTTTTGGGTATTTCAGATAACATCGGATTTATTTACTCCGTATGTTTGTTGTGCTTGAAATTAAAAACAAAAAACTGAAATGGAGAGATCCGGCAGGATCTGACAATTATGAAAACAAGTGAAAACGATCTTCCCCGATCGACAAATAAGGGGGATGAGTTCTTTATTTTACAGAAAGAAAGACAGAGTGTAAGGATTGAGGGTGACGGATATGTGGTACGTGAATTAACTTATTCCGATTGTGAATCGCTGGCTGAAAATGCCAACAATGAAAAGATCTGGAATAATCTGATGGATCATTTTCCACACCCTTACACGAAACAGGATGCTTTTGATTACATCAGCATGGTAAAAGCCATGCCGGGAAAACCTATGCGTTTTGCCATAGAAATAGACGGGAAAGCAGTGGGAAGTGTCGGCTTCGGATCGGAAGGCGACGTAGAGCGGGTCACTGCTGAAATCGGTTATTGGATTGGAGAAAAATATTGGGGCCACGGTGTAATGTCGCATGTTGTGAGGGATTTAACGGAATACGCTTTTGAAAATTTTCATTATCAGAAAATTTATGCCATCGTATTCGGTTATAATCAGGGATCTCAGCACGTGCTGGAAAAAGCAGGTTATAAACTGGAAGCCATATTGCACAAAGCGGCTGTGAAGAACGGAAAAATAGTGGACTTCTACTATTTCAGTAAAATGAGAGAATAAAAAATAATTGTAATTAAAGATGTACGGGTTATCTGTTTTGTCAGATAACCCGTTTTTATTTTTACATCCCTTTCTTAATCCCTAATTTAATCAGTAACCAGTTTGTGGGATAGGAAGTAAGAAAGCCGCAAAACATGGCAATCTGCATCATAAACCAAAATTCCCAGCTATTCCGGGGAAGCGGGGTTCCCTGATGTAGGCCGAAAATAACAACTGCCATCCAGCCATACATTCCGATTTGCCAGGAAGTCAAAGAAAAAAAATCGATTTTAAAAGCTTTTATCACAGTGGCCCTGCGGGATAGATGCTCCATAGGCCGAATAGCCGCATATTGGAAAAAGACACCGAAAACAAGTGCCAATAAGTAGTCCAGTGTCCATTGGCCTGCAATGAAACTACCGCCGATGGATAACGGGATTAAAAAAGTGAACCATTCCCCGATTATATCTGCCAGTGTGCAGCCTGCCCCGCAATGGAGGGTGGAAAGAATAACAGTTTCCCAATGAGAACGGCTCGGCCTATTCATTTCCATCGTTTCCATTTCCATGTCCCGTCTGTCGGATAATTCGGATAAATGACTTTGGGAAGATGTATTTTTCATGTTCATTGTCGGTTGCTTGTTTCGGATTGCGCCCAGCCGGAGGTAGGCCCACAGGCCGATCCAGCTGGCCCACAAACCGGTAAGCGGCCAGACTATTTCCATGATTTTCATAGGCTGTCGGCGGTGTGGGAAGATATAAAACAGAATCACGAGAACACACAGGAAACCGGAAATAACCGACAAAATGGAAACGACATGGAATGCTGTATTCATAAGATGTTAATATTAAGATTTATCTGTGTAACGTGGAATCGGCAAGAATAGTTTAATCGGGGGAAATATTCCTGCTTGCCCTTATATTGGCAGGAGAAAGTGAAACATTTCTTTCGTTCGGAATGTATACTTTCTAAACAAGTACCTAAAGAAAATATGATGAAGCAAACATTTTTATTGTCATTTTTATGGATGGCATTGCTCTTTTCCGGTTGCCGGGAAGACGATAGTTATAAACCGGAGCAGCCGGATCCTTCCACCCCCGGAAAACTGAGTCTGACGCTGACTACCCGGGTCGGAACAAAGGTTGGAGATCCTTTAACCGATTATGTGAAATCTCTGGACTTACTTTTATTTCGGGCGGGGGAAACCGGAAGCTATGTGTTATACCGGATGGTGTCTCTGAATAAACAACAATTGGAGGCTTTGGAAAATGGGGAAGAAGAAGCGGAGGCTGGTTTCACCACGTTGAAGGAATTTACTTTTGATGGACTGCCTCTCGATGATTATCAGATTGTGGGAATTGGAAATATAAGCGACTCCACGGGAACGGCCTTGCCGGAAGTGGCTTTAAAAGGAGCTGTTCCGGGAAACGGAATGTCGCAGATATTGGCTGAAATTAAAAATGGAGATCAGGCGTCGCGTTTGTTTTTGGGAAAAACGGAAACAGTCAGGGCCGGAGCCACGGGATCGACTCCTGTTATGCTCAGGATGTTTCGTAAAGTGTCGATGTTTGCCCTGACTTTGGAAAAAATTCCGGACGTTGTCAATCAGATTTCGATGGATATAACCGATACTTACGGGTCTTTTGATATGAGCGGTACTTATACGCCCGACGATAATAATTTTGTGAATGCGAACGATGCATATACACAGCAGGTGCAGGATAGCATCACGCTGACTTATGTGACATTGCCCACGGTGAGCGGGGACAGCTCTTCTTTTCAGGCTTCGTTCTATCTGGTAAATGGTCCCAAGCAAGTGGTGAACCTTCCGAAATATATCCTGAGGCCGAATACGATCACAAAAGTAACCGCCACCATCGATACGGATCAATCGGGCAATCTTTGGAAGGTGGATATTAACACACTAATTACCGTCGATGTAGAGTGGAGTGTTGAACAAGAACCGCCGATTACCATATAAGCAAACCTGGAAAACATACCGTATTCTGTATAAAATAAGGAAATATGACTAAAATATGGATATTCGTGGCGTTGGTGGTCTTCGGGCTGCTAACGCCCGGATGTACAGAGCAGGAAGTAGAGGCGGTAACTCAGGGAAAGGTAGGATATAATGTTGTCCTGCCCGATGATTTACAGGCAGACAGCGCACAGGTTTTCTTTTTCCGTAATCTTGCCCAGACCGATACTTTAATTCTACGGGAAACTATTTACGACATCGGAATAAGTCCCAAACGGTTTGAATTCGATTTACCGGTGGGGTATTATTTGGTCGCATTTTGGGGAAATATCGGTGCAGACAGGATTGTGGAACGCCCTCCTTATTCAAGAGACAGCATTTGGTTTTCTTACCAGGGAGGGATAGAACCGCCGGAGATATATCACGGGTTGAATTATTTTAATGTAGGAACAGACACTTCCGGGGTGTTGAGGATGATACTGCTCGTGTCGCGGATCGAACTAACGCTAAAGAATATTCCGGCAGGAATATCCCGGATAGAAGCTCCCATATCGAACACCAGTTCAGGCATCGGGTTCTATGGTTACTTGAAAGAGGATATGAATCCCCCTTTAACGATGAAGTTAAGGAATCCCAGCCCGGACAGTTCCTATACGTTAACGATGAATTGTTTTCCGTCTGCGCAGGCAAACGATAAAAGCACGATCGATGTATATGGCTATAATGCTGCCGATGAATTGGTTTATTCCGGCAGTTCCCAGCCTTTTCTTATTAAATATGGAGTGAGAATGATGATTTCCTGCTCGTTTGAGGAAAATCCCGTATCGTCTAAAAGCCGGACTGTTGGCGAGTCTGCCGGGCAAGATGTTATTTTGGAATGGAGGTACGATGAAAAAAATATGTAAATTATTATGGGGTGTTTTTTTATTGTCGTGTTCTTCTAATGCGGTTGAAGTGCCGGAAGAGCATGGCGTAACCCTGAATATGTTTACAGAGGGAGCGGGTAATTTCAGTGATTATGTACAGACCTTGGCGATTTATGCGTTTCGTCTGACCAGCGATGGTGATTATGTTTATGACCGCACATTGGCCGATTTGACGAAAGAGGAAATAGAGACGTTGGAGAATGTCTCCGGCAGGGGAAATGCAAAATACTATAAAGGGGAGTTGGCTGTCGGGACTTATGAACTTTATTTTGTGGGAAATGCAGCCCGGAATATTGCCGGAGAGTTCCAGAAGGGAGTTTCCCGACCGGAAGATATTTCAATTATAGGAAATGGCAATGGGCAGGATAGCGTTTATTTTCTGGGGAAATTACCGCTGCGTGTGGTGGCAGATTACATATATCCTTATGAAGTTACTTTAAAGCGGGTGGTGAGCAAAGTGATTCTGGTGCTCGACGGAGTTCCGGCGCAGGTAGCTTCCATTCAACTAACTTTGGAAAATGTAGCTTCTTCCTATAATTTATCGGGAGGGGTATCTTCCGAAAGGATAACTGTGGAAAAAACTTTTATAAACACCAATACCGATGTCGGCAGGCGCGATACTGTGGTATATGAATTACTGACTTTGCCGACAACCGGGACCCGTTCGCCTTTCTCATTGACTTTTACGTCGAGAAGCGGAGTTGAAAAAGTGAAGGAAATGCCTTCGTTGCTGCTTTTGCCTGATAAATATTTCCGGTTAAGCGGAACAATTAATGACGCTCCCGGAGCTTTGTTGAGTTTCGATATGTCTGTAACCGTATCTATTTTCGACAAATGGGGAGAAGATAAATTGCCGGATTTCACAGTAAAACCCAGTATTTGATGAGAAGAACGTTATTTACCGGAGTGGTCTTATTGCTGTCGGCGGCCTGTCTTCGTGAAAACTATAATGAAGAAGACTGCCGGAAGGAGGTGGTATTTAATATGGAAGATGTGCCGTATGTTTTTCAGGGAGATGAAACGGTGGCTTATCGCCCGTATTATACGTTTACCGAAAGCCTGAATTTATTTGTGTTTGCAGAAGAACGGCTACAAAACACAAATACGTATGATTATGAGTATTGCCGTACCCACCCGATGATTCCTTATTATACACAGACAGGCGGACAGGACTTTCTTTTTGTGGCTAATCTCTATGATCCCAAAGAATTGGACTGGAAATTTTTAAATGGCGAATTACAGGCTATTTTTTTGATTTTAGATAACGAAGAGCCTCCGTTATTGCTTGCTGCCAAAGAAAAGGCCGATGTACAGGAGGATATATTACTTCCTGTGGAGCTTTATTTGCTGGTTTCCCGGCTTGAAATACGGGTAGATAATCCTCCTGCCTGGATGACCGGGCTGGATGTGAATATCAGTAATATTGCCGGGACAATTACTTCCGATTTTATTTTAGGTGATACGACACATATTTTTAAGCATTTGGAGGTCAGGAGTCCGGCTGCTTCCACTTTTTGGTCCGGGATCAATACTTTTCCCACATACCCGGAAACTCCGGCTTTATTAAATATACAATTGACGGGAGGTGCTGAAATATCGTCGATTCTGGTGGACGACGACCGCTTACATCTTGTGCCGGGAATCATTACGCGGGTCAATATTCTGTTTGAAACGGAAAATGAAGTGAAAATTTCGCTGGAAGTGGATGGAAAGTGGGAGATTGTCGACGGAGGACACATCATTATTTAATAAATGAAAAAACATTCAGAAGATAGAAATTATCATAATAATAATTTAATACAAATGGCTTATGGAAGAATTTGCAGAATTGATAAAGAGCGAAACCCCGGTGTTTATAGAATTTTTTGCCACCTGGTGCCCTCATTGCCGGAAAATGATGCCCATTATTGAAAATTTGAAACGAAAGGCAAACGACAAACTGATTGTGCGACAGTACGACATCGATCAGGAGGCAAACCGGAGATTGGTAGAATACTATCAGGTGCAGGCCGTTCCTTTGATGATGGTGTTTAAATCGGGCGAACAATTATGGAGACAGAATGGGGAAATGAGTGAACAGCAATTGTTCCAAACCATTCAAAGAGTATTGTAAAAAGAGGGAGGGAGGGAAAACTATTTTTTTACCCTTCCTCCCTTTTTCCAATGTTTTCGATAATAACTTTCATGCAGGCTGCTCACGATAACTCCTTTCGAGGTGGAAGCATGGATGAAATAATGACCTTTCAGGAATAAACCCACATGGTTGATCCCTTTTTTGCGTTTCGAGGTATTGAAAAATACCAGGTCGCCCGGTTTGAGATCGCTTTTGGTGATTTTCCGGCAATTCTTATCTGCAATTCCTTCTACTGTCCGTTGTAAAGGAATCTTATACACATTTTGATAGACCTGCCCGACAAATCCCGAACAGTCCACTCCTGTCCGGCTTTTTCCACCGTAACGGTAAGGTACTCCCAGCCAGCGTCCTGCTTCCGAATAGAGCCGTAAATCGTCTTTAGGAGTTACTTTGAATCCTAATTGTGAAGATAAGCGGGCGGCTTCTGCCTGCCGTCCCGATAATTTTTTTTGGCTGCTGCATGAGGCTAAGGTTAAAATAGCCACAGCCATATAGAATAATACCGAAAATTTCATCTATCCAACTCCGTTTACCAGGCAAAGATAATGGAATAAATTTTGTATTAATTTTTTTGAAAGGTATAATTCTTGATACCTAATTGCTGGTACACTTTTAGCAATTCTTCGTCATTGTCAGTGATGACTAATAGTTTATCTCCGGGTTTGAGTTTTGTTTTTCCTTTCGGGATAAAAAAGCTGTCCTCCCTTTTTACCATAACAACCAGCGTATTATCCGGTAAAGTTAAATCCATAAGGCGGTTACCCTGCTCCAATAGAGAGGATTCGACCATAATTTCCGACATCGCCGATTTTATATCTTCCGATAGTTCCAGACCAAAATTATTTTTGGACTCTTTTTCTTTTTCGGTCAATCCCAATAATTTAGCCATGTAACTTACGGTAGTTCCCTGAGTTAACAGGGAGAGGATGGTGATAAAGAAAACAACGTTAAAAATGAGCGAAGCCTGCGGGATTTGGGCGATCAGAGGATAGGTGGCGAAGATGATCGGTACGGCTCCCCTCAGGCCGACCCACGACACGTACAATTTTGCTTTTCCACTCATTTTGCGAAAGGGCAGAAGGCATAAAAATACACTGATCGGACGGGCGAAAATAATCATGAATACGCCCACCAACAAGCCCAGCCCGGCAACCGGGATGAGGTCGCTGGGATTTACCAGCAGACCCAGAGTGAGGAACATGACGATCTGGAACAGCCAGGTGAAACCGTCGAAAAAAGTCATGACGCTTTTTTGATGCTGCATTTTGTGGTTACCTACCACTAAGCCTGCCATGTAAACGGCAAGATAACCGTTTCCTTTTACCAATTCGGTTACGGAAAAAATGAAGAATACGAAAGCCAGCAGCAAAATCGGGTATAGCGATTGATTATCCATATTCAGTCGGTTCATTACCCAAACAGCCAATTTACCCAATAGGAAACCAGCAACGGCACCTACGCTCATTTGCACGAAAAACATCATGATGGAATACCATATATTGATTTCTCCCGCCGGAGTTTGAATGATCTGGATAAGCAGGATGGTGAGCATATAGGCCATAGGGTCGTTACTACCACTTTCCAGCTCAAGCATGGGGCGTAATTGTTCTTTAAGCCCCTGTTTTTTACTTCGTAAGATAGAAAATACCGAGGCCGAGTCCGTAGACGACATTACAGCGGCCATTAATAATGCTTCAATAAGCGTCAGGGAAGTGAATTCGGAGAATCCTGAAATCCAGAAAATGAATAGTCCTGTAATAGCTGTTGTCGCTGCAACTCCTAACGTGGCGAGAATCACTCCCTGGCCGAGGATGGGTTTGATCTCGGTGTATTTGGTATCCATACCTCCCGAAAACAGGATGATACTTAAAGCGATCATACCGATAAATTGCGCGCTTGCGGGGTTATTGAACTGGATGCCTAAGCCATCGCTTCCAAAAAGCATCCCTACGCCTAAGAATAAAAGTAAGACAGGAACGCCGAAACGGAACCCGGCTTTGCCGGCAATAATACTAAAAAATAGAAGGATAGCACCTATCAAAAGAATGTTTCCGGTGTCGAGGATCATAATAAAATTAATTTATGGTTAGAGTAATAGTTTAATTTTTAGTGAGATACATGATGTTATCTCATGCTTTTTCTTATATACGGTTTTGTGCCCTTAATATCGTAAAAATTTATGATGTTTTTAAGAATAAAAGGTTGTATTTATATATATTTTTTTATTTTTGTATGTATAGAACAATTGTAACAGATATTATGGATCAAGTCATATTAAATAAGTTAGCGAAAAAATTTCCTGATAGTGAAGACATTATTCAGGTCTATAACGAGTGGGGAGATTCCGAATATTTACAAGAGCTTTTTACAGCCCTTGATAGGTATGAGCCGGATTGGAATAAAGAAAAAGAGTTAGGCAGTTGGGCGGCCGAGTTTATTCTTGATCTGCTGGAAGAGCAGGAAGATGAACTGAAGGAAATGACAAAAGAGCAACGTTTGGAACGTTTGGACGACTTGCTGGACGACCGATATGAAGATTTTCGTAGCGGGCATCAGTTTGCCCGTATCAACAATATAAATCTCTACTTGCAGGAAGATGAAGATTTAGATGCGACATTGGCAGAGGAAGATGAAAAAGTGACTTTCCCTGTTATCCGGTAGTTATTTGCTACCGGAGTTTTTTTTCACCAAAAGTTCGAAACGTTTGGGGAAAGGAGTTTCGAAATTCATCTCTTTGTGCGTGATGGGATGAGTGAACCGAAGTTTATAGGCATGTAAGGCCAGGCGATGAAGGGGATTTGTTTTAGCCCCGTATTTTTTATCTCCTGTAACGGGACATCCTGATTCCTGCATGTGTACACGGATTTGGTTTTTTCGGCCTGTTTCCAGGTCTAATTCAACCAGAGAATATGGTCCGCAGGATTTCACTACCCGGTAATGGGTGATGGCCAGTTTTCCTTTATTGGCAGTGGTTGTGTGTACCGTATAGCTGCTGTTTTCTGCAAGGTACGACTTTATGGTTCCCTGAGGTTGGCGGAATTGCCCTTCGACAACGGCGATATATTTACGTTCGAGGATGGCCTGATCCCAATTTTTTTGAAGCAATTCCTGTACTTTCAGGCTTTTGGAAAACATCATGATTCCCGATGTTTCCCGGTCGAGGCGGTGCAGGATAAATATACAATTCCGGGGATCTTTTTGCTTTACATGGTCGCTGAGGATATGATAAGCCGTTTTTTCTTTATCCCGTTCGGTTGCCATTGACAACAATCCGCTTACTTTATCGATAACGATGATAGAATCATCCTCATAAAGGATGTTTAGCATCGAATGGTTAAGCACCGAGTGGCTCCGGTCAAAATAAATGCCGACTTTGTCCCCCGGCTTTAACGGAGCATCGAACTTGGTGTTGGGCGTACCGTTTACAACAATTTGTTTATGAGCCAGCAGGGATTTCACTGTGGTTTTACTTTCGCTCTTTAAGGTTTCAAACAGAAAAGGCAACAAAGTAGTTTCCGACGTAATATTTACGATCTGGTTTTTGGAAGAAGGTGTCCTGCGTACAGGGCGGTTGGAAGAAGGCTTCATTTTGAAAGATTTATGCCTGTACAATTACTGTACGGGCATGCAAAGATAAGGAATTGGGGATAAAAGCGGCTCTCCTTTGGAAAAATAAAAAAAGGATACCGAATTATTCGGTATCCTTCCGTTTGAATGTTTTTTGTATCGGTTCTTTATGCTTCTATTTCAATCAGAGGAGCGTTTGAACTTACGGTTGTTCCTTCTTTGGCAAAAACCCGTTTCACTGTTCCGGCATAATCCGAAGTGATGCTGTTTTCCATTTTCATCGCTTCAAGAATAATCACCGGCTGTCCCTTGCTTACGGCATCTCCGGCTTTCACCAAAACCTGAAGGATGCTTCCCGGCATAGGAGATTCGATGACTTTTCCGGTGATCGGCTCTTCTTTGGCAGTTTCTGTTGCCTGCGCAACGGCCTGTGGTTCTTCTTCTTTATGCTGGGACTGGTAGGCAGCTTCTTTTTGTTTCGTTAAAAAGCTTTTAGCAACCTGCGGGAATAATTCCAACAATAATATTTCTTTTTCATTGGCTGCTAATTTCACATTTCCGGCTTCCGGCAGGGTGGGGTTGGGCTGCATTTGATACTTCGACGTGTCGTAAGGCATTTCTTCCCGTGTACCTGCTATTTTCAAACGAAATTCCGGATCGACCGGAACAGGAGTTTTACCATATTCACCTTTTACAAGTCCTACGAATTGGTTGGAAACATTGCTATACATCGGTTTCCCCGCTTTTATATCCAGTGCGCAGTTTACAGCCTGCGCTCCTACAATCTGGCTGGTGGGGGTTACCAACGGAGGAAGTCCTGCTGCCAAACGTACCGTAGGGATCAGTTCCATCGCCTTTTCAAGAATGTCCATTTGGTTCAATTGCTTTAACTGAGCTACCATATTACTGTACATTCCTCCCGGAACTTCTGCCTTTTTTACTAATTCATTCGGTTTTGGAAAATTGAAATAAGCTTCGATGGCATGGCAGGCATTTAATAAAGCCTCTTCGTTATTGGCTTTCGCTGCTGCTATGGCGTTGTCAAACTCTTTATCGATATGGGCAGGCAATGTGTCGGTTAGCGGATTGAACGCGTTCGGGAACTGTTTGCTGGCATCATAAGCTTCCAGTTCTTTGCGGATACCGTAAAGTTCCTGGTTGATTTTGGCAACGGCTTCCATGTTCACATCCAGCTCTACGCCTAATTTTTGGCAGAATATATAAATCAGCTCAATTGCGGGAGCACCTGTGCCTCCTGCAAAGTTCCAGATATTCGTATCCACGATGTCCACTCCTTTCACGATAGCCATTAAAACAGCCCCTAAGCCGTAGCCTGGGGTACAATGGGTATGAAAATCCACAGGAATGGATAGATTCTTTTTAAATAGCGGAATTAATTCTGCAATTCTTGAAGGCTGGATCAATCCGCTCATGTCTTTAATGGTGATCATGTCAGCTCCCAAATCGGCCATTTCTTTTGCTTTGTCCAGGAAATATTCATTCGTAAACACGGCTTTCGGCAGAGGTTTTCCCTTTAAGCTGGCTTTCAGGCGTTGCATTGCCGTGAAATGAGGATCGATGGTGTAGCAAACGGCACAATCGGCCATTCCGCCATATTTTTTTACATATTTAATTGTCGATTTTACGTTATTCACGTCGTTTAGGGCATCGAAAATACGCATGATACCTAAACCCGAATCAATAGCATTGCGGCAGAAACCATCGATAATATCGTCTGTATAAGGAGCGTAACCGAATAAATTCCGGCCTCTGGACAAAGCTGTGAGTTTCGATACATTGCCGACTGCTGCTTTTATCTTTTCCAACCTGTCCCAGGGGTTTTCATTCAGGTAACGCATAACGGAATCGGGAACTGCACCGCCCCATACTTCCATTGCATAAAAATTAGCGTCTTTATAAAACGGTAAAACCCGGTCGATTTGAGCTTGTGTCATTCGGGTGGCAAAAGAAGATTGCTGACCGTCGCGCAACGTTAAATCTCTGATTAATAATTTCTGTGTCATAGTGCTTTTAGTAATTCGTTTTTCTGTAGTACAAACTTATCAAATAAAATAATATTTTCTAAAAGAATCGTAAGAAAATATGGAAAAATTTCGTTATTTGTTTAGCCATATCTTTTTTGTAGTTTTAATTTGAAAGTAAGAACGAGATTTTCAGTAAAATCTTTCAATTCTAACAGATGTTTCGCTATGTTTGCAAACATTATTTCATTTAAAAAATACCAAATACTGAACGTAAGAGTGCATTTTCTTTTTTTCAGATATTGGGTTTGAGTCATTAATTATGGAAAAAATAGCAGTATTTCCCGGGTCCTTTGATCCTTTTACGGTGGGACATGAAGAAATTGTTAAAAGAGGATTGAAATTATTCGACAAGATTATTATAGCTGTCGGGGTAAATCCCGTTAAGAAAGAATTTTTAGATATAGAATGCCGGATTAAGTTGATTAAAAAAGCCTTTAGCGATACCGACCGGGTTGTGGTGGCCCCTTATTCAGGGCTTACCGTTGATTTCTGCCGGGAAATGAATGCCCATATTATTGTTCGCGGCTTACGTACGGCAGCGGACTTCGAGTATGAGCGGGCTGTGGGGCAGGCAAACCGAGCTATGGATAGCCGTATCGAAACCGTTTTTATTCTTACTTCAACAGAGCACACCTTTATTAGTTCTACGATTGTCCGTAATATCTATATGAACGGTGGTGATGTTACCCGTTTCCTGCCGGAGAAGCTGACGACGGAGGATTTGAAAGCCTGTGAGGGAGTAGGCAAATAGAAGCGGGGACGGGGATGTGAACAGGAGACCGTCGCCGAAATACTTTTATGCAGGGTTTTGTCGGTTAGGGAATATAAATATTTTAATTGGCAAAACGGGCGGTGGCTATGAGTGCACCTTCTTTTGTAATCTTAAAACCTTTACAGAATATCTATGAAAAGAATTATTCCTAAATGGCAGAAAATAACTTCCGGAATACTGGTATTGGTGGCCATCGCTTTTTTGGTTATGCCGACCTATGTGCGTGAGGCTCTGATTCATTGGTATCCGGATATTTCCGATACTTATCTGTTTCATTCCCACACGGTGAATAAAGCTGATAGCTGCTGGGAGTGGGTAAAAGCAAAGGATTATAACCTTTACCGGATGACAGAGGAAGAAAATGCTTATCTGGATAAATACGGTACGGTTTCGTTTCTTGTGATTCAGAATGACAGTATCCTTTATGAGGAATACCGGGATGGCTGGACGCCTGAAACTTTATCGAATATATTTTCCGCCACGAAAAGTATTGTCGGATTATTGATCGGCATTGCCCACGATGAGGGGTATATCGAGAGCCTGGATGATAAGGTGAGTAAATATCTACCTGAGTTTAAAGAAGACGATCGGGATAAAATCACGATCCGTGATCTGCTGACCATGAGTTCCGGGTTAAACTGGGATGAGGCTTACACCGCATTGTTTTCAAAAACGACAGAGGCCTACTATGGCGATAATATACGGGGCTTGGTTATGGGGCTGGAAGCCGTTGAAGAACCTGGAAAACAATTTTCATATAAGAGTGGCGACACTCAGTTGCTTTCTTTTGTATTGGAATCGGCTCTTTCCGGGAAATGGAAAAAAGATACGGTGAACGGTGGGGCGACCGCGGAGGGAGGAAGTACGAATAATCCGGCTATGACCATTAGCGATTATGCCCAACAAAAGTTGTGGCAGCCTATGGGAGCTTGTAACGATGCTCTCTGGAATCTGGACAAGAAAAACGGCGACGAGAAATCATACTGCTGTTTCAATACCACGGCCCGCGATGTGGCCCGTTTTGCCCGCCTGATGCTGCACGACGGTAATTGGAACGGCAGGCAGCTGGTGTCGGAGGCTTATATGAAAGAGGCTACTTCCCCGGCGGCTTATCTGAAAAATGAATTTGATGACGGCGCGCTCGATTATTATGGATTTCAAATCTGGGTACTGAATTATAAAGATATGCAATTCCCTTATTTACGGGGATTGGGAGGACAGTATATTTTCGCTATCCCGGAAAAAAATGCGATCGTTGTCCGCCTCGGACATAAAAAGAATGATGTGCCTGTGCGGGAACGTACGATCGACGTAACTGATTATCTGGATATAGCCTTTAAGATATTGAAATAAACGGGATCGGGGTTAGCAAACAAGGAATAAAGTACCATGAAAGTTGCTGTTATTTTAAGTCATCCATACGAGAATAGTTTTAATTCGGCAATGCTTGTGAAATGTTGAATTGACGACTGATAAGGCTTTGTTGTTGAGCTTTGATATAAAAATCCCCGGGGTGACCCCGGGGATTTTTTTATTATGGTATCGGCTTATTTCCCTTTTGCCTGATAAGAAAATTTTTGGGTTATTTTTCCCGCCTGGTCTTTGATTTCCAGTGTCATATTTTTAGAATCGGCAGTAACATGGAGTGCTTCTTTGTTGGAATTAATCAGTACCGGGAAATTACAGTTTTCTTCTCCGGCTTCCACATAAAAATAACGATGTAAATGCCCGCAAAGCATCAGGTCGATTCCGGCTGCATTCAGGATCGGGACAAACAATTTGTTCGTGTGCAGCGGGCCGTGCCAGGTGTCACGGATGGGTGGAACGTGGATCACCGCTACTTTAAACGGCGCGGCGCGGAATTCTTCGCTTTCCGTCACCTGTTTCAACCAGGCGGCCTGCTCTTCCCGGTAAAGGTCGAAAGCGGCGGTTCCCAAATATTCTATGTCGTCGTCCGGTTTATCTTCGCCTCCGTCCAGCACAATAAAGAAAACAGGACCCTGACGGAAACTATAATAAGGTTTTCCGGTGCTGGTGGGAAAATAATCGATATAGCGGGAAGCATAGACACCTCTGGTTTCGTGATTTCCCCTTGAAAAATAGAATGGGATTTCAGAGGCGAACAATTTAACGGAAGTGTTCATAAAACCGTCGAAAAGGTCTTGTTCCGAATCCAGATGGCTTACCATATCTCCGTTAAACAAAACAAAATCGGTTTGTCCTTTTTTCACGTCTTGCAACAGGGCTTTTAGTTTATCGTTGTCTGCGTGAATGTCGTTTACAACCGTGAACTGGACTTTATCCTTCCGGGGATCGAGGGTGGTGAAAGTAAGCGGTGCACGTCCGTATACACTGGTCGAAGCAACAGCCCCGTATACGATGAGATAAGGTTGCTCGTCTAAAATTTCCTTTGAAAATACCCGGTAGCGGTAAGTTGTACCTTTTTCAAGCCCGGTTACTTTTACTTTGTGCACAGTTCCCGATACTTTGCGTCCGAACAGTGTTTCGTAGAATTGCGGACGTGTTTCGGCGTAAAAATTAAGGCTGTCATTGGGCGCGATTTCAACCCAGGATTGTGCTTTTTTGTTGGTCACCCAAACGATAGATGCTTCATTTTCACCCACCATTTGCAAATAGGGACCGTAAACGATACGGATACGTTCTGCTGCCGAAGCCGAGCAATAGAAAGATAATGTTAATAGTAATAGTAGTAGTCTTTTCATATCTCCATCTTTTTATTTTGTCCGGTATTTATTTTTCTTTCTCCGGTATTCGATTTAGCATGAATAATAAATGACCTGGAGGCGGAAGCCTCCAGGTCGTATCAGGTTATATCTTTGAAAAAGTTACCATGCGAATATAGGTCGGGGATTCATCAGGGCATTTACTTCTTTTTTCACGTCGGCGATCACTTTTTCATCGTCGGGATTGGATAAAATCCGGTCGATCATGTCGACAATCACTTTCATATCGCTCTCTTTCAGTCCCCGGGTAGTGATGGCCGGAGTCCCTATACGGATTCCGGAGGTCTGGAACGGAGAACGGCTATCGAAAGGAACCATATTCTTATTGATAGTAATATCGGCCTTTACCAAAGTGTTTTCAGCCTTTTTTCCTGTCAATTCCGGGAATTTGGTGCGAAGGTCGATCAGCATACAATGGTTGTCCGTACCTCCTGACACTACTTTATAGCCTTTATCGATAAAAGCCTGTGCCATTACTCTGGCGTTCTTCTGTACCTGTTGAGCGTATTCGGTATAAGAATCTGAAAGCGCTTCTTCGAATGCTACGGCTTTGGCTGCAATGACATGTTCCAGCGGCCCTCCCTGTTGTCCGGGGAATACGGCGAAATTCAGGACCTGCGACATCATTTTGATTTCTCCCTTCGGAGTGGTCAGACCCCACGGATTTGGGAAATCTTTTGGTAACAGGATCATTCCCCCACGCGGTCCGCGCAATGTTTTGTGGGTGGTTGTGGTGACAATATGGCAATATTGAAACGGATCGTTCAACAAACCTTTGGCAATCAGCCCGGCGGGATGTGCCATATCGTACATTAACAAAGCACCTACTTTGTCGGCGATTTCACGCATTCTTTTGTAATCCCAGTCTCTGGAATAGGCAGAAGCCCCTGCTACGATCATTTTAGGTTTATGTTCTAAAGCCAGACTTTCCATTTCATCGTAGTCCACCAATCCCGAATCCTCTTTCACATGGTAAGCGATAGGATGATAGTTAATACCCGACAAATTTACAGGAGAGCCGTGAGACAAGTGTCCTCCGTGTGCCAGGTCAAGCCCTAAATAGGTATCGCCCGGTTTCATACAGGCAAAGAATACCGCTGCGTTGGCCTGTGCTCCTGAGTGAGGCTGTACATTGGCATATTCTGCCCCGAATAGTTTGCAGGCGCGGTCGATAGCGAGCTGTTCCGTTTGGTCTACAATCTGGCAACCTCCGTAATAACGGGCACCGGGATAACCTTCCGCATATTTGTTCGTGAGGCAAGAACCCATTGCCTGCATAACTTCGTCGCTGACAAAGTTCTCAGAAGCGATTAATTCTATACCCTCTTTTTGACGCTGGCATTCTTTTTCAATAAGGTCGAATATTACAGTATCTCTTTTCATAATTGAGCATTTAAAATATTTTTGTCAAAATTATCCAAAACCTTTTGGAATCCAAAGTTTTTCAATTTTTATTTCCCGGAAAATGCAGCAAAGAGGTTTAATAAATTTTAAAATGAAAAGATTAGAATTGAGCTTTAATTTCTAATTTCGCACCTTAATTATAATAAAGAGAGCACATTTATCGATTATGAAAAATTCTTTGGAAAAAAGTCCTTTTCGCCGCCCTACATTTGTAGTTGTGCTGTGTATACTTACTTTTGTCGGTAGCGGTTGGAATATTTTAGGTAGTTTGTTTTATTTATTTACGGCGAATATCATGGATAGTGCGATCAGCATCGAACAAAATTCTGCCGTGGTCGGCGAGCTGGAAAGCCAGGGGATTAATTCTTTCTTTTCGGGTTTTTGGGATTCGTCTTTGGGATTGATGCAGACAGAAATGCAATATGCCAGGGAGATCGTCATTTCGCGCTTGATTCTTAGCGTGGTGGTATTTTCGGGAGCTATCTTAATGTTTCAATTGCGGCGGTCGGGATTCTATCTTTATGTAGCTGCACAAATCCTGTTGTTGTTTGTATTACCCTATTTTTCAGGCTTCAATTTAACCGTGCTGATTAAAATGTTTTTTTCCGGAATTTTATCTTTTGCCTTTGTGGCCCTTTATGCTTTTCATTTGAAATATATGAACAGATGAGTTCGGGGGAAGCGGAAGGTTAGAAAGTGATTTTAAGAAAGTGTGGTGCCAGAATAGGTAAAATATAAAAGATGGTCGGGAGGATTCTCTGAAATAGAGATATGGTTTTGTCGGTCTAAAATGTAAGATACAGAAAACCGTTCCTGTAAAAAATCCGTGTGTAAAACTTTACACACGGATTTTTTAATATTGAATGCTGTTTCAGCAAAATTAAAGGCTGTTTCCGAAATCTTTGCGGAATTTTGCCACTAAACGTTCCGGCCAATCGGAGGTAGGTTCCAAACCTCCCATAAAGAAACGCAGCACGGTGGGTTCATAACAGAATTTCAAACCTCCGATCAATTCCCGGTTATCGTAAAGCCATTGAAGACGGTCGATAACATAATTGATTTGGGAAAGGGTGAACACTCTGCGCGGGATGGCCAGCCGGACGAGCTCCACATCGGCTAAAATGTCATTGCCATTCTCATCCCGTACGCTTGAAATAGTTCCGCGTTCCATGCCCCGCACGCCTGATATGAGGTAAAGCGCTGCCGCTAAAGCTCCGGCGGGATATTCCGATTGAGGGATATGAGGACAGAACTGGCGGGCATCTACGTGGCCGCCCAACACACCCGGAGGTGTGATAACAGGGATTCCCAGGGAGTCTAACGTTTCGACCATATATTTGATAAAGCTGGGGCTTTGCGAGATCATCGTTTCGTCGAGGGTTTCATATAAGCCGACCGCCATAGCCTCTATTTCTCTCACAGAGATACCCCCATAGGTGAGGAATCCTTCATATAAGGGCACAAAGGTTTCCATTTTGCCGTAGAGGTCCTTGCGGTTGGTGCAGATACCTCCACCCCGGGAAGAACTGAGTTTGCGGGCCGAGAAATAAACTAAATCGGCGAGGTTGGTCATCATTTTAATGATGTCTGCCATTGAATTTTCTTTCCAGGCATCTTCGCGCTGCTTAACCAGATAGGCATTCTCACCCAACAAAGAGGCGTCGAGTACAAGCATAATCCCATATTTGTCGGCAATACGACGTACGTCCATCATATTGGCAATACTGAATGGTTGCCCTCCGATCAGGTTGGTGGATGCTTCCATCCGGATGAACGGAATTTTCTCGGCTCCGTGACGCTCGATACATTCCACCAGCTTTTCAATATTCATATTCCCTTTAAACGGATGCGAGCTTTTGATTTCCAGAGCATGGTCATAGAGCAATTCTTCAATAACTCCTCCGTTCTCCATAATGTGGGCGAGGGTTGTGGTGAAATGGTAGTTCGTTGGAATGACAGAACCGGGTTTCACGAAGGTGTGGCAGATGATATTCTCTGCCGCACGTCCCTGATGAACAGGAAGCAGGTAGTTTTTCCCCAACACATCTTCCACTGCTTTTTTTAGACGTTCGAAGGATTGTGAACCGGCGTATGCATCATCGGCACGGAACATGGCTGCCACCTGATTGTCGCTCATGGCGTTTGTTCCGCTGTCGGTCAGCATATCCAGGAATACATCGGTTGTATTCAGGCGGAAAGTGTTGAATCCTGCTTCTTCGATGGCTTCGAGACGACGGTTTATAGGTACAAGATGTAATTTCTGGACAACACGCACTTTATGCAATTCCAACGGCATGTCTTTTATCTTGTAAAACTTGATGTTGTTCATAATTTTGTTAGATTTAGAATAAAATAAATTAGATGTTATTCAATTAATATAGAAAATTTTTATAAATATATATA
>UQJP01000030.1 GCA_900541415.1 uncultured Odoribacter sp.
CGGAAGCCACATTGCCAAAGCGGGAGCAGCCGTTGTGCCCTACCGGGGAAAATGGCTGGTGGTGAATGGTGAAAGCAAGCCCGGAATCCGTTCTGCCGGGGTGTATGTGCTGGAAATGGGAACGAAAACCCATTTCGGCTGGATTAATTGGACGGTCTTGGGCGTTTATCTGCTGGGTATGGTGTTTTTAGGTTATTATTTTATGAGGCGTGCCGGCAGCAGCGATGACTTTTTCAAAGGAGGCGGGCGTATTCCCTGGTGGGCTGCGGGGATTAGTATTTATGCAACCATGCTTAGTGCGATTACCTATATGGCAATTCCCGCGAAAGCCTTTGCTACGAACTGGACGTATTATGCCATGTTGCTTACCATCCTGGTGGTTTCGTTTCCGGTGGTTAAGTATTATTTACCGTTTTTCCGCCGCCTGAATGTCACCAGTGCTTACGAATACTTACAAAGGCGCTTCAATTACTCCACCCGTTTAATGGCGAGTATCCTGTTTATTGCTTTTATGGTTGCCCGTACGGCTCTGGTGCTGTATTTGCCTTCGCTGGCGCTGACAACGGTGACGGGAATCGATATTTATATCTGTATTATCCTGATGGGAGTGGTGACCGTTCTGTATTGCACGATGGGCGGGGTCGAGGCTGTGGTTTGGGGCGATGTGATTCAGGGGATTATTCTTGTGGGAGGTGCTTTCTTTGCGGCAGGCTACCTGATTATGAATACGGATGGTGGTTTTTCGGGTTTCATACAGATTGCCGCCGAACATGATAAATTCAAACTTTTCGAATGGAGTTTCGATTGTACGAAAGCGGTGTTCTGGGTGACGATATTAGGCGGGCTGGCGAATAACCTGATCTCCTATACTTCCGACCAGACCGTGATTCAGCGTTACCTGACCACGAAAGACGAAAAAAGTGCAGGAAAGGGTATTTTGATGAATGGGGTGATGAGTGTGTTTATATCTGTGATATTCTATGTGATCGGTACGGGGTTATATACTTTTTTCAAATCCCGCCCCGATGAATTGAATTACACCCTGTCTAACGGGGATGCTATTTTCCCTTTCTTCATGATGAGCCAGATTCCGGTGGGATTGGCCGGGCTGCTGATTGCAGCGATTTTTGCCGCTACGATGTCGACTATTTCATCGAACATCAATTCTACGGCAACAGCGTTTTCTATGGATATTTATAAGCATATTTTCCCACAATCCAGCGACCGCCATATTTTGAAAGTAGCCCGCTGGACTTGCCTGCTGGCCGGGTTGATCGGTACGTTGCTGGCGGTGTTTATGGCTACATGGAACATTTTATCCCTGCTCGATTATTTCAATTCGATTCTCGGATTGTTATCCAGCGGATTGGGCGGATTGTTCATTATGGGAATCTTTTTCGACCGGATCGATGCCCGGAGCGCTTTAATCGGTTTTATTTCGGGAACGGTGGTGGTTTTTGCCCTGAGCATCTATTCTCCGGTGTCGTTCCTGCTTTATGGAGCGATCGGAATCGTGGTATCGGTGGGAGTGGCACTCGTTTGCAGTTTGTTTAGTTCCGAAAAAGAAAAACAGCCGGGATTGACCTGGAAACAATTGAAAAAATAAGAAATCATTAATAGGATCAGTATGGTAGATTTTAAAGTATTAGCAGAACAGTACAAGAGAGAATTACTGGATAGTATATTGCCGTTTTGGTTGGAAAAATCCCAGGATAAGGAATTCGGGGGATATTTTACTTGCCTGGACCGGGAAGGGAATGTTTTCGATACCGATAAATTTATCTGGCTGCAAGGTCGGGAGGTATGGATGTTTTCCATGTTATACAATAAGGTGGAAAAGCGGCAGGAATGGCTGGATTGTGCGATACAGGGAGCTGAATTTCTGAAAAAATACGGTCATGACGGACATTATAACTGGTATTTTTCGCTGACCCGCGAAGGTGCCCCTTTGGTGGAGCCTTATAATATCTTTTCCTATACTTTTGCAACCATGGCATTCGGGCAGTTGAGTATTGCCACCGGAAACCAGGAGTATGCGGAAATTGCTAAAAAAACGTTTGACATTGTGCTTTCGAAGGTCGATAATCCCAAAGGCAAATGGAATAAAGCCTATCCCGGAACCCGGAATATGAAAGGTTTTGCCTTGCCGATGATTCTTTGCAACCTGGCTTTGGAAATCGAACCGTTGCTGGACAAAGAGTTTATGGAAAAAACCATCGATACCTGTATCCATGAGGTGATGGAAGTGTTCTATCGGCCGGAATTGGGATTGGTGGTGGAGAATGTATCCGTTACCGGGGAATTGTTGGATAATTTCGATGGGCGTTCCCTGAATCCGGGACACGCGATAGAGGCCATGTGGTTTATCATGGATTTGGGTGTACGCCTTAACCGGCAGGAGCTGATTGAGAAGGCGGTAAAGATTGCCTTGCAGGAAATTGAATATGGCTGGGATAAGGAGTATGGCGGCATTTTCTATTTTATGGACAGGCTCGGACATCCGGTGCAGCAATTGGAATGGGACCAGAAATTGTGGTGGGTGCATGTCGAAACCCTGATTACGACTTTAAAAGGTTACCAATTGACAGGATCGAAGGAGTGTCTGGACTGGTTTGAGAAAGTGCATGAATATGTATGGTCGCATTTTGCCGATAAAGAATATCCGGAATGGTTCGGATACCTGAATCGGCAGGGTGAAGTGCTGCTTCCGCTGAAAGGTGGAAAATGGAAAGGGTGTTTCCATGTGCCGCGCGGGTTATATCAATGCTGGCAAATGTTGGAAAAATTAAAATAAAAATGATCCGGTTTCTTTTATTATTCTTATGTATCTGCTCTTTGGGGTACACAAAAGCCGCCTCGAAGATCAAAGTGGCTTGTGTGGGGAATAGTGTTACCTATGGTTACCTGGTTCCCAACCGGGAAAAGAACTGTTATCCCGCTCAATTGTCCCGGATGCTGGGCGACGGTTATGATGTCCGGAATTTTGGAAAATCCGGGGCTACCTTATTGAACAAGGGACACCGCCCTTATATGAAGCAGCCTGAATTTCAGGAGGCGTTGAAATTCGCTCCGGATTGGGTGGTGATTCATTTGGGATTGAACGATACCGATCCCCGGAACTGGCCGAACTACCGGGATGAATTTATCCCCGATTATCTGGCGCTGATCGATTCTTTCCGGACGGTGCGTCCGGGGTGTAAGGTGTGGATATGCCGGATGTCGCCTATTTTTCACTGGCATCCCCGTTTTAAGTCGGGAACGCGCGACTGGTATTGGCAGGAACAGGCTGCTATTGAAAAAATTGCGCAAATTGCCCATACGGGATTGATCGATTTACAGGCGGGCCTGTATGCCCGTCCCGATTTAATGCCCGATGCCCTCCATCCGAACGCGGAAGGTGCGGGAATATTGGCCGAAACGGTATATTCCGGGATCACCGGGAATTACGGAGGATTGCGTTTGCCTGCCGTATACAGTGACCATATGGTGTTGCAACGCGGGCCTGCCTTGACCATAAAAGGTATTGCCAATGCCGGGGATAAAATCACCGTACGGCTGGGGAAACAGAAGGTGAACGGGATAACAGGGGCGGATGGCTGCTGGCAGGTTGTGTTGAAGAATCTGGAGGCGGGCGGACCCTATGAACTGACCGTAAAATCGCCGGATAAAGAATTGTGTTTTAACGATGTGATGGTCGGGGAGGTGTGGTTGTGTTCCGGGCAGTCGAACATGGCTTTTATGGTGAAACAGGCTGTAAATGCAGCTCAGTTGCTGGAACGGTTACCTGCCGGTTCTGATCTCCGTTTATTCGATATGAAACCTAAAGTGTTTACGGATGCCGTTAGTTGGGATTCCTCTGCGCTGGTGGCCCTGAACCGTTTGGATTATTACGCAGATGCCCGTTGGGAGTTGCCCGACACTAAAAATGTTGCCGATTTTTCCGCCGTAGCTTATTGTTTCGGGCGCATGCTTGCCGATAGCCTGCACGTACCTGTCGGGTTGATCTGCAATGCCATTGGCGGTGCGCCTGCCGAGGCGTTCATCGACCGGAAAAGTTTGGAATTTAACGATCGTTTGGTGGATATTCTTTATAACTGGACACGAAACGACATGATTCAGGATTGGGTGAGGGAACGTGCGGCTTTGAATATGAAAAAATCTCCGGTGAGAAATCAGCGGCATCCTTACGAGCCTTGCTATTTGTTTGAAACCGGGATTCGTCCCTTAGCCGATTTTCCCATAAAGGGGGTGATCTGGTATCAGGGAGAATCGAATGCGCATAATGTGGAATTGCACGAAGCAATCTTTCCGGCATTGGTACAGAGCTGGCGGAACGTGTGGGGAGAAAAACTGCCGTTTTACTATACCCAGCTTTCCAGTTTGAATCGTCCGAGCTGGCCGCATTTCAGGGATAGCCAGCGGGCCATGCTGGAAAAAATACCGTATAGCGGAATGGCCGTTACTTCCGACAAAGGAAATCCTACCGATGTGCATCCCACCGATAAACAAGCCGTTGGCGAACGTTTGGCGCATTGGGCGCTGCATGATACCTACAACATGGAAAATGTTGTTCCTTCAGGCCCTTTATTTCGTGGGGTGACTTTCCGGCGGGGAGCTGCCTATGTGGACTTCGATCATGGAGAGGGCATGAGGTCGTCCGACGGAAAACCTTTGCGGACGTTCGAGATTGCCGGAGAAGACGGTTTGTTTGTTCCGGCGGCTGCGGAAGTGGATGGAAAGCAGGTGAAAGTTTGGTGCGATAAAGTGAAGAAACCCAGGCAGGTGCGTTATGGCTGGCAGCCGTATACCGATGCTAATCTGATTAACGGGGCGGGGTTGCCTGCTTCGACGTTTAAAAGTATAGAAGCATACCGATGAGAATTGTATTTGTTATAGCGTTATTATTGGGACTGGGATGGGGCACTTCCTTGTTGGCTGTCCCGCAGTTGTTACCCTCTCCCCAGCAGGTGGAGTGGAACGGTCAGAAATTTGTTTTAAAAGATGTAGCCGTCCGGACGGGGATTTTGAAAGAAGAAGTGGAAAACTGGGTGGTGGAAAACGGCGGGCGCATAGACGATAAAGCGAAACGTGTGATAGAAATACGCTTAACAGACCATCTCGAAGGGATTGAGTTGAACGAGGAGGAAGGATATAGATTGAATGTTCATTCAAGTCAAATTATCGTGGAAGCGGTCACAGAGAAAGGAGCTTATTGGGCATTGCAAACTTTGCGGCAATTGACGGATTTTACCGGAAAGACAGGTTATGTGCAGGGATGCCGGATCACCGACTGGCCGGCCTTTCGTGTCCGGGGGTTTATGCATGATGTCGGACGCGGATATATTCCTGTGGACGAATTGAAACGGGAAATAGCTTTGCTGGCACAGTATAAAGTGAATGTGTTCCATTGGCATTTGACCGAAGACCTGGGATGGCGGTTGGAAAGTAAGATTTTTCCTATGTTGAACGATAGTACGAATTTCGGGCGTTATCCGGGGAAATATTATACGCTGGCAGAGGTGCGGGATGTAGTGGCTTTTTGCCAAAAGCACGGAATGATGCTGATTCCGGAAGTCGATATGCCGGGACATAGCGCGGCTTTCCGCAAAACATTCCGTCACGATATGCAAAGCCCGGAAGGAATGGCGATCCTGAAACTTTTAATGGACGAGGTGTGTGAAGCATTTAAAGATGTGCCTTATCTCCATATCGGGACGGATGAGGTGGCTTTCACCAATCCGAAGTTTGTTCCCGAAATGGTGGCTTATATCCGGGGAAAGGGGAAAAAAGTAATCTCCTGGAATCCCGGCTGGAGCTATAAAACGGGAGAAATAGATATGTTGCATATGTGGAGTTCGAGAGGGAAACCACATCCCGGTATTCCGGTGATCGATTCCCGTTTGCATTACCTGAATCATTATGATGCCTTTGCGGATATTGTGGCCTTATATAATAGTAATATCGCCGGGCAATCGGAAGGAAGTGCGGATTATGCGGGGACGATTTTAGCGGTGTGGAATGACCGCCGGGTGGATGGTGCGGAAAATATTCTGGTGCAAAACGGGTTTTATCCGGCAATGCTGACGATGGCCGAACGTGCCTGGAAAGGGGGAGGAAACCGCTATTTTTATGAGGCGGGTACTTTATTTCCTGCCCGGAATACGCCGGAATATGCGGCTTTTGCCGATTTTGAGAAACGAATGTTATGGCATAAGAAACATCATTTTCAGGATTTACCTTTCGCTTATGTGCAGCAAACGGGAGTGCGCTGGCGTATTACCGATCCTTTCCCGAACGGAGGGGATCTGCTGAAAAGTTTTCCGCCTGAAAAAGAATTACAGCCGTCTTATTTATATGAGGGGAAAAATTATGGCTCTGCCGAAGCAGAGGGAGCGGGGATTTACCTGAGGCATGTTTGGGGAACTTTGATTCCTTCATTTTATAAAGATCCGCAGCCCAACCATACGGCGTATGCCTGGACGTGGGTATGGTCTCCGGTTGAACAGGAAGTGGGCATGTGGCTTGGCACGCAAAATTACGGACGTTCGGAAAAAGATGTTCCGCCTCCCGCCGGGAAATGGGATTTCCGCGAGAGCCGGGTGTGGGTGAACGATGCGGAAATTTTACCTCCGGTATGGACGAACACCCATACGGTGAAGGATAGTGAGATTCCTTTGGGCAATGAGAATTTTGAAGTCCGTCCGCCTATCCCCGTACATTTGCAGAAAGGCTGGAATAAGGTGTTATTGAAATTACCCGTCGGGCAATTCTCAAGTTCACAGGTAAGATTGGTGAAATGGATGTTTTCGGCCGTATTTGTGACTCCCGATGGAAAGGATTCCGTGAAAGGGTTAATCTATTCTCCTGATAAGCAGAAATAATGAAAAGAGCGTTTTTTACATTCCTGTGGATCGTTGCTTTGGTGTGGACAGCCGGAGCGCAGCAAGAGAAGTATTCCACATTTTATTATCAAAGGGCTACTTTATTTGAAAAATTGCCCGTGACCTCTTCCGATATTGTGTTTTTGGGAAACAGCATTACCAATGGGGCGGAATGGGGAGAATTGTTCCGTAATCCGCATGTGAAGAACCGGGGGATCAGCGGAGATATTGCCGAGGGCGTTTATGACCGATTGGGAGCGATCACGAAAGGCAAGCCAAAGAAAATATTCCTGTTGATCGGGATAAACGATGTGGCCAGAGGGACTTCTGCCGATACCATTGTGAAGCGTATCGGAAAGATTGTGCGCCGGATTAAGGAAGAAACACCCCGGACGAAAATTTATATCCAGAGTTTACTGCCCGTGAACGATCAGTTTGGAAAATTCGGCGGACATACTTCCCGGGGAAATGTGGTGTTGGAAGTGAACAGGCAACTGGTGAAACTGGCGAAGGACGAGGTGGTTACTTATATAGACCTTTATTCCCATTTTAAAAATAAAGATAATGAAAAGCTGAATCCCGAATATACGAACGATGGGCTACATTTATTGGGGAACGGTTACATGCTTTGGAAAAAAATCGTAGAGAAATACATTTGACAGGATGCCGATAGGCAGGAGGGGGGAGTGTGGAATGAGGGTAAATGGCGTTGGGGTATTCCTGAAAATATGGGATTAATCAGAAATCCGGGACTTAACAGGCTTTAAGTCCCGGATTTTTGATTTGCCGGATTTCCTGTTGGTGTTTAAAACTTTACCCTCGAATTTTGCAAGAGATTCGGGGGGGGGATCCGGCGTGGCATAAAGACTATTTTTTATTCGGTTGTATTTCCGTTTTAATTGCCGTTCCAGGTGGAGGCTAATTGCTGGAAATAGATCACATCCTCCCATTCATTACCCCGTTTCAGCCATTGTTTCCGATAGCCTGTACGGCTGAATCCTGTGGCATCGAATAATTTCAGGCTGGCAATATTGCAACTGGGCACGCTGCTGTATACCTGGTTTAAGCCCAGTGTTTCAAAACAGTAGTCGAGCATGAGTTTTATGGCAGAAGTGGCGTATCCTTTTTTCCGGTTTTCCATGTTATGGATCATAATTCCCAATCCGGCGCGCAGATGATAGGGATCGAAATCATACAGGTCGATCAAGCCCAGTGGCTCTTTTGTATTAACGTCCGCAATCATAAGCCGCAGTTGTTTGGCGGAGTAAATATCCATATCGGCATTTTCAATGTATTTTTTCAGGGCGAAATGTGAAAATGGGGTAAGGGTATCGCTGACCTCCCATAAATCCATGTTGTTTTCCCATTTGTACAAGTATTCCAAATCTTCCGGTTCTAAAGCCCGGATCAGGATGTTTTCGTCGTTCATCATAATTTCTCGTTTTTATTCTAATGTTCTATATATCTAAATCTATGGCCTTCCCTAATTTATTGCCGTCGTATTCCCGGATGAAGGCTTTCGGGAATATTTTCCGTACTTCGGATAATTCTTTACGGGCGGATTCCAGAGTGGTATAGCTGGAAAAAATATACCGGTAAAGTTCGCCCATGCGCACAGCCTTTATTTTATACTGGCCGTTGAGAAACGGATCGTCCATTAAAACCGTCAGGCTGCAAATCTGAATGGTATAGCATGTTTTTTCAGGTGATGATACCACTTTATCCTGAGGAACAGCCTCCAGCGAGCGGAATGCGCTTTTGTAGGCTATTGCCCGTACGTTCGGGGAGGTGTCGTCTCCTTTCGATTCCTTTCGAACTTGTTGTTCCTGAATGAAAGAAAAAGAGTAAAACGGAAACACAAAGAGTATGAGCGCACACAACAACAGGCATCTCCCGCACCTCCTTCTCGTTCCGTCAATCTTTCCCATCCCCTGCAAATATATTAGTTTTTAGGTAATTTTCATTACTTTTGTCCGAGGGCAGCCCGTTTTATGTTGCTGATCCTTAGACTACGTTTAATATACGTAATAACCGAATAAAATGTTTAATTTAATAAGTGTTGTCGGGCCAACGGCAAGTGGAAAAACAGCTTTGGCTGTCAGGTTGGCTGCCGGATTGGGAGGAGAAGTGATCAGCGCCGATTCCCGCCAGATTTACCGGGGAATGGATATTGGAACCGGGAAGGACCTGGAAGAGTATTGCTGGGAAGGGCATCGGGTGCCTTACCATTTGATCGATATTGCGGAGGCCGGGGCAAAATACAATGTGTTCGAGTATCAGAACGATTTCCTGAAAGTGTGGGAGGATTGCCGGAAACGGGAGGTCTTTCCTGTTTTGTGTGGCGGAAGCGGTTTGTATGTGGAGGCTGTGCTGAAAGGATATAAATTGCTGGCTGTGCCTGTCAACGAGGAGTTAAGGGCATCTTTGGAAGGATTGACGCTACCGGAATTGACGCAACGCCTGGCCACTTATAAAAAATTGCATAATACGACGGATGTCGATACTGTGAAGCGGGCCGTCCGGGCGATTGAAATTGAAGAGTATTACCTGACACATCCCTATGAAGAAAAAGATTTTCCGGAACTCCGTTCCCTGACTGTGGGGGTGGATGTGAGCAGGGAGGTTCGCCGGGAACGGATAACGGCCCGTTTGCATGCCCGTTTGCAACAGGGCATGGTGGAAGAGGTGAAACGCTTGCTCGATAGCGGAATAAAGCCGGAGGATTTGATTTATTACGGACTGGAATATAAGTATCTGACTTTATACCTGACCGGGGAACTGGGGTATGAGGAGATGGTTGAAAAGCTGAATGTGGCTATTCATCAGTTTGCTAAACGGCAAATGACGTGGTTTCGGAAGATGGAACGCGACGGATTCCATATTCATTGGCTGGACGCTGCTTTGGATTTGGATGAAAAAGTGGCGAAAGTCCGGGAATGGATGAAAGAGAAATAAGGTTTATTCCTCTTCCTGTTCCATTTCTTCTATAATGTTTTCTATCAGAAATTGTTTGTCTGCGGGTATTTGCCCGAAAAAGGCATGTAACTGCCGATGCTGTTCCTCTGTCAGATTGTGAACAAAGTTCTCGATGAGAGTGGAGGCTTCAAAAGCTGCGACAAATTCATCGTTCAAAAGAATATCCGTAAATAAATCCAGATGTCCGGAGTAGTCCAGGGAAGATTCCCAGGCGATACGTAGCAGAATGGCTTTTACATGAGGATTTTTTTCCTGCCGGATTCGTTCCAACAATACATCACGAAAACCGCTATCCTTGACATCCGCCAGTAGTCCCACGATTTCCGAAACGACGTGCACTTCGGGCTGGCTGCTTAAAATATCCAGAAGGGGGACAATAATGGTGTTGTCTCCGTTTTCTTTAATTTCCCTGATCGCTTCTTCCACCGCTTCCGGATTGCTTGTGTTGATTTTTCTTAGCAGTTCGTCTTTGTTTTCCATGCTTTTCCCCTTTTTTGAATGACACGAAGGTAAAAAAAAAGAGCGTTATAAACGCTCTTTTGGTTTTAGTTTTTTCCCTCTTGTGAACGAGGGTGGAATTTAGTGATCGTATCTTTCAGATAATGATCATCCAAATGAGTGTAAATCTCGGTAGTCAGGATCGATTCGTGTCCCAGCATATCCTGTACGGCACGTAAGTCTGCTCCTCCGCTAACTAAGTGAGAAGCGAAAGAGTGGCGGAAGGTATGTGGTGATACATTCTTTTTAATTCCGGCTCTTTCTGACAAGTGCTTGATGATGTTGAACACCATAACCCTTGATAAAGCTGTTCCCCTCTTGTTTAAGAAAAGAATATCCTTACATTCTTCTGTGATATCTAAATAATCCCTGTAAACTTTCAGGTATCGTTTGATCTCAACTTTAGCATTCCGGCTCAATGGAATGATTCGTTCCTTGTTGCCTTTACCTTCGATTTTGATCGTTCCCTGACGGAAATTGATATTCGATAATTTAATGCCGATCAGTTCGGAAACACGAAGTCCGCAAGAATATAGCATCTCGATGATAGCTTTGTTGCGCTGTCCTTCCGGTTTATACATTTCTACGGCATTCAGAATAGAATCGATTTCTTCGATCGTCAGAATGTTAGGCAGTTTTCTACCGATTTTCGGTGCTTCTAATAATTCAGTTGGGTTTTCCGACAGAATACCGTCGAAAACCAAAAATTTGAAAAAAGACCTGATACTGGAGATACATCTGGCCTGTGTCCGGTTTGTTACACCCAGATCACTGACATAAACTAAATATTCTTTCAGAATATCGTAAGTAACTCCATCTGGTTCTGTCACCTTGTGAAATTCAGCCGAGTATTTCGCGAGTTTATTAATATCGTTCAAATAGGCTTCAACTGAATTTGAGGAAAGTGATTTTTCCAGAATTAAAAAGGTCTTATAATTCTCAATAGCATTATCCCAAGTCATTGTTTTTTGATTTTACGTAAGTCAAATTCATTAATAATTATCACCACAAGGTTAATTGAAACTGAGCATAAAGATATATTATTTTTTTAATATCCAACTTACAATTTCCAAAGTTTAACAATGTTGTGTATACATATAATCAGCAAAAATTCATCAAATCCCTTTTGTGACGTGGAATATATGATGTTTAAGGAAAAAAATATTTTATTAAATTGTGGATATAAATTTGGAAAATTAAGACGTATGAATACCCAAAAAAAATAACTAATTTTGTTCAGCAAGTTTTTTATATAAATGATGAAAATGCGAGTATTGATAATAAACGGTCCTAACCTGAACCTTTTGGGGATTCGGGAGCCGGAGGTCTATGGAAAAGAGACCTTTACGGATTACCTGGAGAAATTGAAAGCCAAATATCCGGCAGTGGATATTTCTTACTACCAATCGAACATCGAAGGCGAGCTGATCGACAAGATTCACGAAGTTGGTTTTAGCTACGACGGGATTATTTTAAACGCCGGAGCCTACACTCATACGTCGATCGCTATTGCCGATGCTATTTCGGGGGTGACGACTCCGGTGATTGAAGTGCATATCTCTAATACGGCCCGCCGGGAGGCTTTCAGGCATGTGTCTTTCCTCACTGCGGTTTGCCGGGGGGTGATTTTGGGATTCGGTTTGAAGTCTTACGAATTGGCCTTGCAGGCCTTTCTGGAAAACTGAGCGGATTCCGGAGATTAAAAAGAAAAATGGCAGGTAGGTGAAACTCTTTTGTTAAAAATGAGTATCAGGATAAGAGTGCCTGACTGCAAACAATAATATTGAATTTATGAAAAGGACAAAAATTGTAGCAACTATTTCGGACAGAAGGTGTGAAGTCGGTTTTTTAAAGGAATTGCATGAAGCCGGGATGAATGTTGTGCGGTTGAATACGGCTCATCAGACATTGGATGAAGCGATGAAAGTGGTAAGGAATGTCCGCGCCGTTTCGGATAAAATAGCTTTATTGATCGATACGAAAGGACCTGAAATAAGAACCCGTATGGTGGAAGTTCCGGTGAGGGTTGAAAAGGGAGAAATGATCTATATGAGTGGGAACCTGAGCGCAACCAGCGATAAAAAACTGGTGCATGTTTCTTATGAAAATTTTGCCAGGGATATAAATATCGGGGCAAAAATCTTGATCGACGACGGAGAGGTGGAATTGGTGGTACGCGACAAGAAAGGGGATATGCTGGAATTGGTGGCTTCGAATCCGGGGGATATTAAAGACAAAAAGAGTATCAATGTTCCCGGTGTGAATATTCATTTGGAATCACTTAGCGATAAGGATAGGATATTCATTGAATTTGCCATAGAGAACAAGCTCGATTTTATCGCCCATTCTTTTGTGCGGAACAAGGAGGATGTTATTGAAATCCAAAAGATACTGGATGAACATAATAGCAAGATTAAAATCATTGCTAAAATTGAAAACCAGGAAGGTGTAGACCATATCGACGAAATTCTCGACCATGTTTATGGGATTATGGTGGCGCGGGGTGACCTGGCTATCGAGATCGATGCGGAAAAAATACCGAGGATACAGCGTTATATCGTCAGTAAGTGCATCGAGAGTAAAAAGCCCGTGATCGTGGCCACCCAGATGCTCCATACCATGATAGACCATCCCCGTCCAACCCGGGCGGAAGTGAGCGATATTGCCAATGCCATATTCAGCGGAACCGATGCGATTATGCTGAGCGGGGAAACGGCCTATGGGGATTACCCGGTGGAAGCCGTGAAGGTGATGACCAAGGTGGCGGAAGCGAACGAATCGACCACCCCGCCTGACTCCGGACGAAACCTGGTGCGTATCAATAATGAGGTGACTGCGGCTTTGGCGCGTGTGGCGGTGAGAATGACTACGATGCTGCCTATCAAAGCGATCGTCGTAGACACGCTTTCCGGACGTACTGCCCGTTATCTGTCGGCATTCCGGGCTGCATTGCCTGTATATGCCCGTTGCTATGATAAAGAGGTGATGAGGGAATTGGCCTTGTCGTTCGGTATCCGTCCCTATTATACGACCAAGCCTACTTCGCGTGATGAATTTATGCATGATCTGCCGCATGTGTTGCAGGAAAACGGCTATCAGGAAGGAGATCAATTCCTGGTGATCGGCGGGAGTTTCGGACAGGGCAGGGGAGCTTCCTTTCTGGAAGTATTTAAGATGCCGAAAGTGGATTAAAAGTAAGCGGATTTCTCCATGAATATAGTAAAGGTATCACTTTTGGTGATACCTTTATTGTTCACCAAACAGAATGAATTTATGGGTAAAAAAGGCATAAATTTTTTATTGGTATCGCCTGTGATGTTCGGTTTCTTTATCATGGGGTTTGTCGATATGGCAGGCATAGCTACCAGTTATGTGAAACAGGATTTTAACCTGAACGATGCCACTTCCAGCCTGGTGCCGATGCTGGCGTTCCTGTGGTTTCTGGTGTTTGCTGTCCCGACGGGTATTTTAATGGGAAAGATCGGGCGGAAAAATACGGCATTGCTGTCCCTGCTGATCACGGTGGCCGGGTTGGCTTTGCCTCTGATCGACTACAATTTTGTGATCGTGTTGCTGGCCTTTGCTTTGCTGGGTATTGGAAATACGGTGTCGCAAATTTCTTTTAATCCCTTGTTGACGAATGTGATTTCCAGTGAAAAGCTGACCAGTGCCCTTACTTTCGGGCAATTTACCCGCTCGGTGGCTTCATTTTTGGGCCCGGTTATCGCTGGGGTGGTCGCTTCTTATTTTAACGATTGGAAGCTGATTTTCTGGGTATATGCTTTTGTTTCCCTGCTGTCTTTTGCCTGGCTTTTCTTTACGGCCATACCCAAAGAGGCCAGGGAGGAAAAGCCGATCTCCTGGAACTCGACTTTTTCTTTATTCAAAGAAGGATATATCTTAGCCTGTTTTTTAGGAATCCTGTTTTTTGTGGGAATAGACGTCGGGTTAAACACCTATATACCAAAGTTTTTAATGGAAAAAACAGGGCTTCCCCTGGATCGCGCCGGATTCGGTACAAGCCTGTATTTTGCCGCCCGTATGCTGGGCTCTTTTGTCGGTTCTTTCTTGTTGCTCCGGGTAGCTGCCTTAAAATTTTTAAGATGGAGCTTGGTGGTATTGGTTATTGCCTTTGGCTTGCTTTTATTTATGGAAGGAATTTGGGTATTGGGCTGCCTGATCTTTATATTGGGATTGATGTGCGCCAATATTTTCTCCATTGTATTGGCTTTGGCTCTTCATCACCGTCCCGAACGGGCTAACGAAGTTTCGGCATTGGTGTTGATGGGAGTGGCAGGAGGTGCCATTTCTACCCCGGTGATGGGAATGGTGGCAGATTATGCAGGTCAGACGGCAGGGTTAGCAGTTTTGTGGATTTGTATTCTCTATTTGCTGGTATTCTCCTATCGACTTAAAAATTAGGTAAATCCGAAAAGTGGAATCTTTTTGTTCGGAGGTTGCGTAAACCCAAAAATGAAAATACAGAGCGATACGATGATATTTTAGCACGATTTTTGTAGAAAAAAATTAAATAACTTAAATTAAAAAGAGAGATGAAAAAATTATTCTTAGCGATTATTGCATGCGTATGTGTTACGGCTGCACAGGCACAAACCGAAATCACGATCGGACCGAAATTAGGTTGGAATATCACCAATATTTCAAACATTTCAGATTCAAAGAATAAGATGAGTGTGAGCGTAGGAGGATTTGCCGAATTCAAATTCAACGATTACGTTGCATTGCAGCCGGAGTTGCTTTATTCCCGTCAGGGATACCGTTTGAAGGACGGAGATGTGAAAACTAAGGTGAGAGTGAATTATTTGAATATCCCGATTTTGGCGAAATTATATGTATTGGAAGGTTTAAGCGTGGATTTGGGACCGCAGCTGGGATTTGCCCTGAATGCAAAAAGCAAATCAAAAGTCGGTGGAACGACAGTAAAACATAAGATCACAAATTTCAACACCTGTGATGTGAGCTTTGCTGTGGGCTTATCGTATGAATACGAAGAATTTATGGTTTCAGCCCGTTATAATATCGGTTTGACCAATGTTTTCGATAAAGACGATGTCGGAGGAAATAATAAGAATCATGTATTTCAGTTATCGGTAGGCTATCGGTTTGGTGACTTATTCTAAACTGAAGGTTATAAAGGTTTTATTAAAAACTCCCGGAACATGTTCCGGGAGTTTTTATTTATGGTTTTTACTTCTATTTCTTTTGTGCTTTCAGCAGATCCCTGATTTCTGTCAATAATTCCTCTTCTTTTGTCGGTGCGGGTGGGGCTGCCGGTGTTGCGGCTGTTTCCTCTTTGTGTTTCAGGCTATTGATCATCTTGATAAACAGGAAAATCGAAAAGGCGATGATCAGAAAGTCTAACGTTGTGCCGATAAAATTCCCGTAATTGATCGAAACCGCTTCTGTCATTTTACCCGTAGCTTCGTCCAGGTGGGCGTGTTTTAAGATGATTTTCAGGTTATCGAACCTTACACCTCCTATCAGTAAACCGATAGGGGGCATAATAATATCGCTAACCACAGAGGATACGATCTTGCCGAAAGCACCTCCGATGATGATACCTACCGCCATGTCCACTACATTACCTTTCATGGCGAAAGTCTTGAATTCCTGTATAAAGCTCATAATTCTAATGGTATTAGTTTATTGTAATATAGTTACTTTTTGATTGTCCTTTAGTGCCTGTACGCCTGCCGTTACAATGATATTATCGCTATGCAGGCCTGTTTTGGCAAGGGCTTCCTGCTCGAAACGGATGGTAGTTACCGCCTGTTTTTTCACCGTCGAGGAATGAGGGTCGACAATCCATACAAATTCTTGTTCCCCTTCCCGGAATAAAGCGCTTGCCGGAATGATAAAGTTGTCTAAAACCGTATTTTGAATCCGGAATGTTATTTTGCAGGAAAAACCCGGAAATACGTTGTCCCGGTATGCCATGAATCCTTTGTCGGTGATTTTCAGGGTGATCGGAATGCCGAAACCATTGGATGAATAGATATATTCCTTTATATCCGAAGTAAACAGCTTCCCTTTTTGGGAGTCGAATTCCACATAGATGGTTTTAGGCATCTTCAGGAGTTCGATACTCGTTTCCGGAAGCACGAAAGAAATTTCAATATTGTCCGGGTTTACCAGCTTCGCAATAGATTGTCCCACCATCACTTCTTCATGGTTGGCAACATATTTTTTTACGATAATACCGTCGAACGGGGCGATTAAACGTGTGTAATCCAGGGTGCTGCGTGCTATGTCTACGGCAGATCCGGCACGGATATAGTCCGCCTGCGCAATTTCGACGTTTTGGGTGGCCGTTGCGTTAGCTTTTAATAAACGCTCATTTCTTTCATAAATCGATTTTGCTGCGTTATAATTGCTGGCGGCTGCATTGTACTGCTGTTGATAGTCATAAGGGTCAATGCTGGCGATTAAATGCCCTTGCTTCACTTTTTGTCCTTCTTCCACATTTAGTTCTGTCAGCGTTCCCGAAACTTTGAAGGCCAGAACACTAAATTCGGTGGCCTCAACCACTCCTGTGTATTGACGGTCGATTGTTCCTAAGGCTTTTACCTGGGCCACCCTGACGGGACGTGGCTTTAGGGGAGCTGAACTTTCTTTTTGAGGCTGGCAGGCAGAGAAAAAGAAAAGAAATAGTATGGAAAAGAAGATCGTAGAATGCATAGCAATGTTAATTTCTTTTCTTTTTTACGAAAAGAGACTAACCTGTGGTTACAAATTCCGGGTGAATATTCTAAATAAATGAATCGACACATATTTCATCGGGATTTTCAGCGTATTTGCATTATTTTGTAAATAACTATTAAAATATGTATCTGATAAGATTTTGCTACGATAAATCATTTAAAATGGGAATAATTTAATCCTATCCATTTCTTCCGTCCGACGTGTAAATTTAATTATGTTTTTTGTAAAAATCCCCTAAACAGCAAGTGTTAAATAAAAAATCGCTGGTTATCTGGATTTTTCTTTCAGGATGGAGATCTTTTACGGGAAAAGCAGAAAAATATAGTGATTCCTATGAGATGGATGAAAAAGGAGGAGTGTTGTTTGTGAAAAAACTAAAATAAAGATTTTTATTCCTATTACATGATCTCGATAGGGGTGATTTTAGTTCAGGGCATCCAGTCGACCACTCCCTGAACAGGGTGCTCCTTTCTCCAGGCTGAAAATTCGGCATAATTTCTGACACCGCCTTGTATGGCTGCCCGACAGTATTCTATGCCCATTATCTTTTCCGAAGGCGGAGTTTCATATTTAAGGGTTAGGATTGTTTCCCGGAGTGGGGGAGTTAATACCGCCTTGATCCGTTCTGCTACCCGTTCGAAATATCCGTCGTAAAAAGAGCCTTTTAGAATGTGTATCATGTCTATTTGCCAGGTTTCCTGATTGTCGTCGAGATACCAGGCATGCCACTCGATACATTTTTCTTCTGTGTCCATCAGGTTGGTATAGGTGATATTTTTTATCGCCGGATTTTCTGCCAGTCTGGCTATGGCTGAAAAACTGTCTGCTAAATCGAATGTTGGGGTATAGATATGAAAATCGATGTCCCTGTGGGTCATCAGCAGACCCGTTTGCAGTGAACCGACGAGATTAATTTCAGCATGGATAGAACGCCAGATATGGATGATGTCCGTCTGCTCGATAATCTCCCATGCTTTTTTCTGGTTTCTTGAAGCTATATCTAAAATGTTTTCCATATTTAAAATAAAAAGAGAAACAAAGATAATAATTTTTTATTTATGATTAATGAGTTGGCTATTATGTAAATACTTTATAAAGAAAGGTATAACCTGTTATAAGTATTCGGGATATGGTCCTGGTAAAATTGTCGGTACGGATAAAAGGTTTCATCGCTGTTTGTTTGGTGACTGTGGGGTATACGTATTTGAAAAATAAAAAATCACAAACCTGAAATAAAAAAATAAATCGTGGGTGAAATAAAACAGGATGGCCCAATTAATTCGACCATCCTGTTTTATCTATATAATAGGGGGAGTTAGTAATCTAAAATGTAATCATTTTGATTAGGTAATACCGGGTTTATTTGCATCATATGATTTGAGGAGGTCGGGATCATCGTCCCGTTTATTTTCCAAAATACCTTTACTTCGACGGCTTCTTCATAAATTATTTCATTGATAGAATGGATTCTATACAAAAATAATATAGTAACTTTTATCGATTGTTGCTTTTTATTCACTTTCTTTTGTACAAAATGTTTCTTTCGGCGAGAGTTTGTAGCCAGGAAAGTGTTAGTTAAGCCCTTTCGCAATTTTGCGTAATCCTTATATACAATTTTGCGTTTTTCCCCTCTAATAACCGTTTTTTTTCATAATTAATATTATACGTAGCCATAGTTTTTGATTTAATCGTATGGAACTCTTATGAAACATTTGCTCATAAAACGGCTTAAATGTATGTAATTTTATGGAAAGAAAAAAGCCTTCGATTTTTCGAAGGCTTTAATTGTCTGTATTTTAGTGGAGCTGTTAGTGAGATTTGAACTCACGACCTCTTCCTTACCAAGGAAGTGCTCTACCCCTGAGCTATAACAGCATTTGAGCCTCTTGTCGGATTCGAACCAACGACCCCGAGATTACAAATCACGTGCTCTGGCCAACTGAGCTAAAGAGGCAAGATTTCAAAGAAACGGGTAAGCTTACTATGTCGCACCGCTACAACCACCTACCCTTGCTGCCTTCCGACCCTGGGGGAGTTCAGTAGGAGCTGGTCGCATAGGACTTACCCGGGCACAAAAGTACAAAAATTAATATTGCCACCAAATATTTCTCTTGTTTTTTATGATGAAAAAGTATAGCATTTTTTTAATATTCTTATAGTCAATATAAAAGAAGAAAAAGGGGGATTGAAAATGGAACGGACAGAAGGAAAAAAGTTAAAATTAAAGTTTTGTGCAACTAATTGACCGTTATTTCTGTATACACATATAATGTTTAAATTATAAAAAACTACTGTAAATTAACAGTGTTGTTATGGAGAAAGAAATGATGTGTAAAATCCAGAACCGGACTGGAAATGTGGACTTTTTGGCGCGCCTGAATAACCGGTTGGCTTCGCATTTTAATTATGATGAAAATATGAGTACCGCTTTGGAAATGATAGGGGAATATCTTCACTATGACCGTGTTCATATCGTAGAGATACAGCATGATATGTCCCTTGAGATTTTATATGAGTGGCATAATAAAGGATTGGCTTTTGTTGATTATACGATTAAATCAAAGGAGGTATTGAGTGACCAGAAATTAGTGGAACAGTTATACCAATATGATTACATTGCTATTGATGAAACGGATGAAGCGGTTAATCCTGAAATTAAGGTGCAATTGACTCACCAAAATGGGAAGAGGGTGTTCCTGTTCCCTCTGATCGAATCGGGAACTCAATTTGCATTTATCGCTTTTATACAATGTGCACAGGCGCATGACCGGGTTGAGGAGGAAATCAATATGATGGAGTCTGTGGCGTCGGTTGTGGGAACAAGCCTGCATAAGAAAAGGCTCATAGATAAATTATACCACCATTTGGTGTTATTGAAAAAGAATGAACAGAAAACCCTGGCTTTGAGGGCGCAGTTACATAGCCTGAATGAAGAATTGCAGCCCGTGTGGCAACAATTGAAGGCTCATTTAAAATATGCGGAAATCAGCGAAACGGAAGTTCATACAGAGAAAATCGATAAGCAGATCTACACGTTGAACAGAATATGCCGGGTTGTGGCTGTAAAGTGAGAAAGATGCTGATCCGTAATAGTCAATATACTTTATTAGTCATTACTTCGTCGTTTGAAGAACCCGGAGAGATATTGAAAATACTCCGGGATGCTGCATTTCAGCTTGTGACTGCCCCCGATTTTGACGGAATTGTGCATGCTGTAAAAATAAAACAGCCCGATTTGATGATTCTTCATGTGAAAACTTCGGAAGAACAGGAAAATGTTATTATTCGCCAGATCAAACGCCACAGGGATACCCGGGAGATACCTATGCTGTTTATTGCGACCATCACGGAGCAAACGTATATTCCCGATTGCCTGTTCTATGATAATATTGATTTTATTTCAAAGCCATTTCGCCCGAAAGAGCTGATTATTCGTATCCAGCACCAGCTTTCTTTGATAGGGGCCAAGAAAACCATTCATTTGCAAAATCAGAAATTGCAAAAGACAATAGAGTCGAGGGATAAGCTTTACTCTGTCATTGCCCACGATCTTCGTGCTCCGATAGGAACGATTAAAATGATTACGGCAAGTTTGGAAAATGAAAGAGACCGGATGACAGATCCCCATATCCGTAAATCGTTCGATATGATTCATGAAACAACCGAGGAAGCCTACAATCTTTTGGAAAATTTATTGCGTTGGAGCCGTAACCAAAATGGGAAAACACGGGTGTTGCCGGCCACTTTTGATTTGTCTAAGGCAATCTATCATGTGGTTACTCTTTTTACGGCTATCGCTGCTTCCAAAGAAATAAAAATGAACAATCATTCAAAGCAGGAGGTCACGGTTTATGCAGATGAAGATATGATCCGTACCGTATTGAGAAATTTGCTTTCCAATGCGATTAAATTTTCATTTCCGGGAGGACAGATCGATATTGACCTGAATGAAATGCCGGATATGATTGTGGTGTCTGTGAAAGATAACGGGCAAGGGATAAAAAAGGAACTTCAGTCTAAATTGTTGAAAGGAAACGAATATATCAGCACTTATGGCACACAGAACGAAAAAGGAAGCGGGTTGGGGTTGATTCTTTGCCGGGATTTTGTGAAGATGAATAAGGGGAAATTATGGTTTTCCTCTCAGGAGAACAAGGGCACGACTTTTTATTTCACAGTGCCCCGGCATCCGATGTTACCTGCTACTTCGAACAATCGTTGATACATTTTCAAAGCTCCCCACGCATCTGTGGCTGCATAACGCACCTGTCCTTCGGAAAACTGCGGGGCTTCCCAGTTAGAGGTACGTTGCCGTTTGGAGATTTTCACATTGAAAATAATCGCCATCAGTTTTGAAAAAGATTTTTCTTCAATACCGAACTCTGTTGCATAATTCTGTAAATCGACAAATGAAGCCGGAGCGAAATCACCGAGCCGGCGGAGAAAGCGAATGTCGTCGCGGATTCCCACGCCGATTTTGATGACATCGGGATCGGACAGTAGTTTACGTAAGGAAGGCTGAAAACCACACAGTTTTAACCGGAACAGGTATACCCGTTCTTCTATCGCCAATTGTAACAAACTAACCTGATTCACTTCCCCTTTTCGGAAAGAAGGTTTGGTTTCTGTGTCGAACCCGACGCAGCCGTGTTTTGACAGGTCGTTTACTGCCTGGTTCACTTGTTGCGGATCGTCCACGACGATCACCTCTCCGGAAAAGACAAAGGGAGGATAAAGTTTTATTTCTTCTTTATCTATAGTCTTTTTATACTCCACTAACATGCCAACTGTTTTTACTTACCTTTTTAATTTTGTTCCAAATCCTCTTCCACTGCATACACGGCATGATGTACAGCCCGTAGCACTCCGGCACAGGCTTTGCCCCAGTATAATTCGAAATTATTATTGAGTTCCCACAAGGCCTCGCCGATCACTTCCGGTATGCCACAGCGGAAAGAAGCGGTGAAATTTTTCAGATCCTGGTAGATGTCGCAGATTTTTTCGGAAATAGAATGTACGACTGGAGCTTCGCTATACTGCATGTCTTCGTCGAAAACCTCCAGATATTCGTCGTGTTCACCCAGCAATCGGTGTAATTTGCCGAAAAGGTAATTATAGTCTTCCTCGGTCACCACATCTTCGGTCAGGCCGTTTTCTGAACTTTCGTTGGAAGGTAGCAGAGAGCCTTTCAGATAAATTAAGGGGATGAATTTTTGTAGGCGGGAAAGAAAATCTTTTCGCTGCATTTGGGGAGCTGTTTCTACAAAGTCGCAGAATTCTTTAGCTACGGCAACAAATTCGATGACTTCTTTACTATAACCGATGTGTTGAAAATCTTCCATGATCACTTTCATTTTATCCGGGAACAAAGGTACGATTTTTTTACCTTTTACTTTTTACTTTGTCACTTTTTATTCTATCTTTGCACCGCTGTACTGGAAAGGTGCAGGAGTGGTTGAACTGGCACGCCTGGAAAGCGTGTAAACCTCTAAAGGGTTTCCGGGGTTCGAATCCCCGTCTTTCCGCTTGATAATGAAAGGGTTGTAAAATTCAGAAAATGGATTTACAACCCTTTTTTCGTGCCTTGTAATGAACGTTCTGTGTTGAAATCCGTAGAAATCCATAGGAATTTGATAAAAAAAAGTGCAAAAAAAGTGCAAATTCTTATTCGGTATTCTTTTTTGACATTCTTTTCCGGAAGGTGATTTCGTGTGGTGTCGGCATGTGTATTGAAGTATGTTGCGCAAGATCGTTCCCTAATTTCCTGTAACGGTTTTATTTCCCTGTGATTTTGCCTGATGGGGTGGGTGTTATGAATTTTCTTAGGGTTTATATGGGATATTTTTCAGGACAACTTGCTGTGGAAGGGAGGGTAAATTTTACCTATGGGAAACTTTTTGTTTAGGACAGGATTGGAGTGTGTTGAATGTTTGTTCAAGTTGGTGTGCTTTATGTGAAATTGAATTTATCTTTTGGCAGAATTAGCTGGAACTTGTGGAAATGACTATTTTTGAGGCATTGGAAAGAAATGATGAGAAAAACAGCGTTAAACGATTGAATATGGAATATTATATAGACCCCGTTGCTTTTGTTGCCGGAAAGAGCCGGGCGGATGCGCATTGTGTAAAAAATTTGATAGAGTTGTTGAATGAGGGAGCTACCATTCCGTTTATTGCCCGTTACCGGAAAGAACGGACGGGGAGTATGGATGAAGTGCAGATCGCGGAAATAAAGGCTCTGTATGAACAATATCAGGAACTGGAAAAGCGGAAAACTTCGGTATTGGAAAGCATCGGGCAGCAGGAGAAATTAACCCCCGCGCTGGAAAAGCAGATCAAGGAATGTTCGGATATGCGGGTGTTGGAGGATATTTATTTGCCTTATAAGCCGAAGAAGCAAACCAGGGCTGCCAAAGCGAAAGCAAAGGGTTTGGAACCTTTGGCGGCTATCCTGATGAGGCAGGAGAATGGGGATGTTGTGGCAAAAGCTGAACGTTTTGTGAAGGGTGAGGTAGAGGATGAAGCAGCCGCTTTAGAAGGAGCGAGGGATATTATTGCGGAATGGGTGAGCGAGAGTGAAGCGGCGAGAAACCGTACCCGGCGGCAGGTGGAATGTGAGGCTTACGTATGCGCTAAGGTGGTGAAAGGAAAAGAAAAAGAAGGAGAGAAGTATTCCGACTATTTTGAATACCGGGAACTTTTGAGGCGTTGCCCTTCACACCGGATGTTGGCGATACGCCGGGGAGAAGCGGAAGGGGTGTTGAAAGTGGCTTTGGAGGTCGACAATGAGGTGGTTTTGGAAGGATTGGAAAGGATTTTTGTGAAGAGCGATAATGAAGCCGCCCGGCAGGTGAAACTGGCGGTGAAAGACGGTTATAAACGTTTGTTGTTCCCTTCCATAGAATCGGAATATATGGGACTTTCGAAAGAGAAGGCGGACGAGGAGGCTATCAGGGTGTTTGCTGAAAATTTGCGGCAATTGTTGCTGGCTCCTCCTTTGGGAAATAAAAGGGTGTTGGGGATCGATCCGGGTTTTAGGACAGGGTGTAAGGTGGTGTGTTTGGACGAAACCGGGCAACTGATCCATAATGAAAATATCTACCCGCATCCGCCCCAGAACCAAAAGCAGCAGGCGGCGGCAAAAGTGGTGAATATGGTAGCTACCTATAATATTCAGGCTATCGCCATCGGGAACGGCACGGCCGGACGGGAAACGGAAAGTTTTATCCAAAATTTGCGTTTCGACCGGAAGGTACAGGTTTTTGTGGTGAGCGAAAACGGGGCTTCCATCTATTCTGCCTCGAAAATTGCGAGGGAAGAGTTTCCGGAATTTGATATTACGGTCAGAGGCGCAGTTTCCATCGGCAGGCGCTTAATGGATCCGTTGGCGGAATTGGTGAAAATAGACCCGAAATCTATCGGCGTGGGGCAATACCAGCATGATGTGGACCAGGGAAAATTGAAAGAGGCTTTAGACCGGGTGGTGGAGTCGTGTGTGAATAAAGTGGGGGTGAACGTGAATACTGCCGGGAAATATCTGTTGATGCATATATCTGGCTTGGGGCCTGCTTTAGCCGAGAATATCGAAGAATATATCCGCGAAAACGGGGCATTGAAAAGCAGGGAGGAGTTGAAAAAAGTGAAGCGGATGGGAAATAAGGCATTCGAGCAGAGTGCTGGTTTTTTGCGGATCGAGCAGGCGGAAAATCCTTTGGACAATTCCTCGGTGCATCCCGAATCCTATTATATTGTACGGAAAATGGCAAAAGATTTAGGCGTGGAAGTGAGTAGCCTGATCGGGAATGAGGCACTTTGCAGCCGGATAGATTTGTCGCGTTATGTGGATGAAAAAACGGGGTTGCCGACCTTGCAGGATATTGTGGAAGAGTTGAAAAAACCGGGACGCGATCCCCGGACGATGGCAAAAGTGTTCAGTTTTGCAGAAGGGGTGACAAAAGTCGACGATTTGGAAGTGGGGATGGTGTTGCCGGGAATTGTGACGAATATCACTAATTTCGGTGCTTTTGTAGATGTGGGGGTAAAGCAGGACGGATTGGTGCATATTTCTGAATTGGCCGACCGCTATGTGGCAAATCCTGCCGACGTGGTATCGCTTCACCAGCATGTTTCGGTGAAGGTGGTACAGCTGGATAAAGAACGGAAACGGATCGGTTTGTCGATGCGGCAGGCAGAGAACTGACCCAAACCGTTTTAAAAGATAGTGATTCCGGAGGGTGTGTATCCCGGAGGATTTCATCGTGTAAGGTATTATTTCATTTTTAGGAGGGGAAAACCCAAAACCTGATAAATGTGAGATGATACCTTTTTTCGTGCGGATCTTTCTCCTGCCGATAAAAAATGTGTTTGGTAAACCTTAAAAATCCCTTAATAAAATTCAGAAAGCTGGATTTTTTTCCTTTTCTTTGAAAAATAATAATGGCGTTTGTAAATATTTTTGATTAAAAGATGAGAAAAAGTGTACTGGCTTTGCTGCTGGCTGCTTTGTCTGTGGCCTGCTCGAATAGTTTGAAAACCCGGGATTCAATCCATGATTTACAGTTTACGGAGTTAGCTAAAACCTGGGATGAAGGTATCCCATTGGGAAATGGGGTGGTAGGAGCTTTGGTGTGGCAAAAAGATTCAGCGTTAAGGATGTCGTTAGACCGGGTGGATCTTTGGGATTTGCGCCCCAATGATAGCCTTTCCGGTGAGAATAACCGTTTTAAATGGGTATATGAACAGCGGATGAAGGGCGATTATGGAAAGGTGCAGCGAAAATTTGATGCTCCTTATGACAGGTTGCCTGCCCCTTCTAAAATTCCGGGTGCAGGAATAGAATTTGATATGGCAGGATTGGGACAGGCGGAACGGGTGCATCTTTATTTGAACGATGCCGTGTGTGAAGTGGATTGGAAAAATGGAATCCGGATGCAAAGTTTTGTGCATGCGACGAAACCAGTGGGCTGGTTCCGGTTCGAGAATGTGAAAGAAGGGTTTATTCCCCGGCTGGTTCCTCCGGTGTATGCGGAAGGAGAAGCGGGAGAAGATTTGGGTCCCGTATCCGGTTTGGATTTACGCAGGCTGGGATATAAACAGGGAGAAGTGAAGCAGGGTAAAAACAGTTTGGTTTATCGTCAGCAGGGATGGGGTGATTTTTCTTATGAGGTGGCTGTGAAATGGGAATATAGCGGAAATACCCTTACCGGGGTGTGGAGTGTGGCTTCGTCATTGTCGGGAGAAAATGCGGAAGCTATGGCAAGCGAAGCTTTACAGCGGGGAATCGGCCCGGATTATACGGCTCATTTGGAATTTTGGAATTATTTTTGGAAACAATCGGCTATTTCTTTGCCTGATACGGTATTGGAAAAACAATATTATAATGAATTGTATAAATTCGGCTCTGTGGCGAGGGAAAATTCATATCCCATATCTTTGCAGGCGGTGTGGACTGCAGATAATGGAAATTTGCCTCCCTGGAAAGGCGATTATCACCATGACCTGAATACACAATTGAGTTACTGGCCTGCCTATGCGGGTAATTACCTGAAAGAGGGGGAAGGTTATCTGAATACGCTTTGGGAGCAGCGCGAAACCAATAAGCGTTACACCCGCCAGTATTTTGAAACCGACGGGCTGAATGTGCCGGGGGTGGCCACCCTGACAGGTGAGCCGATGGGCGGATGGATTCAGTATGCGATGTCGCCGACCGTTTCTGCCTGGCTGGCACAACATTTTTACTTGCACTGGCAGTATTCCCGTGACCGTGATTTCCTGCAAAACCGCGCTTATCCTTATTTGAAGGAGGTGGCTGTCTTTTTGGAACATTTCACGGAAAAGGGACGGGATGGAAAGAGGCGGTTGCCTTTGAGTTCCAGCCCTGAGATCAGGGATAACAGCCGGGAAGCCTGGTTTACGGATATGACGAATTATGATTTGGCTTTGGTGAAGTTTGCTTTCATTGCGGCATCGGAACTGGCCGCCGAAGCCGGACAAAAGGATGAAGCAGCCCATTGGGCGGAATTAGCCGGGGAATTGCCTGCTTACAGCCTTGAAAAGAACGGAGCGATGATGTTTGCGCCCGGTTTTCCTTACCGGAGCTCGCACCGTCATTTTTCGAATGCGATGGCGATTCATCCTTTAGGCTTGATCGATTGGAGCAAAGGGGAACAGGACAGGCAGATTATCCGGGCAACGATAGATAACTTTGATAGGTACGGGCCGGATTACTGGACCGGATATTCGTATAGCTGGCTGGGAAATCTGAAGGCGAGGGCGTTCGACGGGGAAGGTGCTGCCGAAGCCTTGAAAATATTTGCCGAATGTTTTTGTTTGAAAAATACGTTTCATGCTAACGGCGACCAGTCGAAAAGCGGGAAATCACGCTTTACCTACCGTCCTTTTACTTTAGAGGGAAATTTTGCTTTTGCAGCCGGGATACAGGAAATGTTGATCCAAAGCCATACCGGGGTGATCCGTTTGTTTCCAGCTATCCCTAAGGAGTGGAAAGATGTTTCTTTCCGGCAACTCAGGACGTATGGAGCATTTTTAGTTTCTGCCGAAATGAAGGGAGGCAGAGTGCAGAAAGTGACGATTTGTTCTGAAAAAGGCGGTACACTAAAATTGTTTTCCCCGTTTATCCGGGAATCGTTTAAAGTGTCGGGTAATAGTAAAGAGTTCAGAAATGACGGAAATATATTGGAAATTCCAACGGAAGCGGGAGAGGTTATTTCTTTGGTGAGGGAATGAGGGGGGAAATGGTTTGAACAACGTCCTGAAGTGAGACTATAAATTGAATGAAATATGAATATGACGAAATTATTGTTTTGTGTTTTGTGTTTTTCCTGCTTGGCTCTGGGAGTTAAAGGACAGGAAAAATTTCCTTTGTCCTCATTGAATTTGCGGATGATGTCCGTAGGTTTTGGAAGCGTCAGGGCAGATGTGGCAAGTTCCGGAAAGCCGATAACCCTGCAAGGGAAACAGTATAAGGGGGTGGGTACGCATGCCGAGAGTAAAATGCTGATAAAGCTGGACGGGAAAGGGAATCGTTTTAGAGCGCTGGTTGGTGTGGACGATGCTGCCGGAGGGCCCGGAACCGTGATGTTCCGGGTGGTGGGGGACGGAAAAGAATTGTTCAATTCCGGAATTATGAAATGCGGTGACCGTCCGAAAAAAATAGATGTAAAGTTGAAAGGGATAAATAAATTGATGCTGGAGGCTTTACCCACAGCCGACGGGAAAAATTTCGACCATGCGGATTGGGCTGACGCCGAGATTACGATGGACGAGGGGAAACCTTTGGCGATTCCCGATTGTGAACTTGTGACAGTGTCGACTGAAGGGCTCGATTTAGTGTTCCGGGTAGATAAAAACGGAAATTTCTTTCAGCAATATTTTGGAGAGCGGGGAGGATTTGAAAAGATATTCGCCGGGGGAACGCCGAAAGATCAGGCATACCCGACAATTAACAGTAACAGTGAATTTACCTATTGGGGCGAGCCGGCATTGCATGTGTTGCATGCGGACGGACATATGAGCACGGTGTTGAAATACCAGGGAGTGAAAACCGAAGAAGTATCGCCGGGAGTTTGGCTCACCAGAGTGACTTTGAAAGATCCGAATTATGAGTTTTATACAGACTTGTGTTTCCAGAGTTTTGGAAAAACCGATGTAATTCAGCAATGGTCGGAAATTTATCATCAGGAAGGGAAACCTGTGACTTTGAAAAATTTTGCTTCGGCGGCATTGGCTTTTCATTCCAGAGAGTATTGGCTGACACAGTTCACAGGCGAATGGGCGAATGAATTTCGGGTGGATGAACTCAAGTTGGAAAAGGGCTCTAAAGTGCTTGAAAATAAATGGGGAATTACCAGTTCTAACGGACGGCAACAGCATTTTATGATTTCGCTGGACGGGAAACCTTCGGAAAATGCAGGACGCGTGGTGGCTGCTTCTCTGGCTTGGTCGGGAAATTATAAACTGCAATTTGAAGTGGATGGACAGGGACGCCTGACGGCATTGGCAGGAATGAATCCCTGGGCATCCGATTATACGCTGGAAGCCGGGAAACGCTTTGTCACTCCCCGTTTGATTTATACATATAGCGCCAGCGGAAAAGGACAGGCGAGCCGGAATTTGCATCATTGGGCCATCGAATATGGAATCAGGGATGGAAAAACTCCTTTGCGGACAATTTTTAATAATTGGGAGGCTACGGGGATGAATACGGCGGATTCTAAAATTGTGCCTTTCTTTAAACCTGCTCACGATTTGGGATTTGAATTATTCCTGTTGGACGACGGCTGGTTCGGGTTGCCTAATAAAGCCCGTGTGCTGGGAGAATGGGAGCCTACTCCGGTGATGCACCCCAACGGCTTGAAAGTGTTGGTTACGGAAGCCGGAAAAGCGGGGATCGATTTCGGACTTTGGGTTGAAATGGAAATGGCGAATCCCGATGCCCGTTTGGTTAAAGAGCATCCGGAATGGTTATTGTGTGAACCGAAACGGGAAAAACATTTGCAGAGAGGGCAATATGTGCTTGACCTGTCGAATCCCGAAGTGCAGAAATTTTGTATAGAAGCTTTTGATAAAATCCTGCGGGATAATCCGGGAATTTCTTTTGTGAAATGGGATTGTAATAGCCCTTTCCATAATCCGTATTCCCATTATTTAGGCAATAACCAGCAACATCTCTGGATAGAATATACCAAAGGTTTATATCATATCTTTAGTGAGGTGGTACGGTTGCAGCCGAACTTACAGATGATGCTTTGCTCTGCCGGGGGAGCCCGCTCGGATTACGGCTCTATGCGGTATTTCCATGAATTTTGGGCAAGCGATAATACCACGCCTTTGAGCCGGGTGTATATTCAGTGGGGATATTCCCATATATTTCCTTCGAAGACCGTGGGAGCCCATGTGACCCACATGGGAAATCAGCCGTTTAAATTTGCCTTTGATGTAGCCATGAGCGGTTGCTTGGGGATGGATGCCGATCCCACTAAAATGAATGAGGAAGAAAAGAAAATCACGAAACGTTCCGTTGAACTCTATAAAACAAGATTGCGAAACACTGTTCAGTTTGGTGATCTCTACCGTTTGCTATCGCCTTATGAAACATCCCGCGCTTCGCTGATGTACGTGGAGCCTGAAAAGAAGGCAAAGGCGGTGTTGTTCGTTTATCAGGTGAGGGATGCCGGGGAAGATTGTGTGGTGCGCCTGGAAGGGCTGGATGCCGGAAAGCAATACCGGGTGGAGGAAGTGAATATCGATTCACCGGAGAAAGCCGCTTGCCGGGAAAACGGGAAGATGATTTCGGGAGAAGAATTGATGAAACAGGGATTGACATTTTCATGCAAAAAAAGGTTTGACAGTGCGGTGGTTTGCCTGGAGGTGCAATAAAAATATCGGCGTATTTTATAATATGGGATTTAGGTTGTAGTTAATCCTATGCCTATTAATACCGGGCTTAAAAGGGGCATATTATCTCAGGATAATATGCCCCTGATTGGTTATGGGAAGGAATGACGGCGGAAGGAGTGTTTGTGTGTCCTGACTTCCGGGTGAAATCTGTGTTTTATCTGTTCGTATTTTCCTGATTGCCGAAAGGAACCCTGTCTTTGCCTGTTGTGTACATGATTCTTTAGACTGAAGGAAAAAAAGATGTCGATAGGAAAAATGGGGACAAGCTTTATCGGGAGAAGAAGACTTAAAATAATGTTAAGGTATATTTTTAAAGCAGTTGAGGGATAGTGAGATCGTTATTCCGCGACGGGAAATCCCCATAAATGGGGAGACAGAAACGCGGTATTTTGATTAACTTTGTAAAGAACAAATCTTTTCAATGAACGTAAAGATGAACGTATTTGTATAAGTTATGATAAAAGATTCAGAGAAAAAAGACATATTCTATGTGATCGGTATGAGTTGTGCCGGTTGTGCGCTATCTGTCGAAAGCACATTATCGGCAGAAGAAGGAGTGAAAGAGGCGAAAGTGAATTTTGCAGCTTCCACAGTTATGGTTGTTTATGATGAAAATAAGGTTACTCCTGCCGATTTGCAAAAAGCGGTGCAAGCTGCCGGATATGATTTGGTGATCGGGGAGGAAGAGGAAAACCAGGCTGAAAAATTGCAGCAGGAAGAATATTTGAAATTGAAACGGAAAACCACAGGAGCAATCCTGCTGGCATTGCCCGTATTTATCATCGGCATGTTCTTTATGCACATGTCCTATGGAAATTGGATTATGCTGGTGTTCACGATTCCTGTGCTTATGGTTTTCGGTCGTGATTTCTTTAAGAATGCCTGGCGGCAACTGAAGCATGGAAGGGCGAATATGGACACACTGGTCGCAGTAAGTACCGGAATAGCGTTTTTGTTCAGCCTTTTCAACACATTATGGCCGGAATTTTGGACAAACAAAGGCTTGGAAGCTCATGTTTATTATGAAGCGGTGGCCGTTATTATAGCCTTGATTCTGTTAGGCAGGTTATTGGAAAGCCGGGCGAAAGCAAATACATCCACGGCTATTCGCAAGCTGATCGGTTTACAGCCTAAAACCGTGATCCGCGTATGGGATGACGGTACGGAACAGGAAATTCCGATTAAAGCGGTGCAGGAAGGTGATATTTTGGTGGTGAAACCGGGCGATAAAATCCCGGTGGACGGCACGGTACAGGAAGGCGTATCTTTTGTGGATGAAAGTATGATTACGGGCGAGCCCGTTCCTGTGGAAAAAATTTCAGGCACACACGTATATGCAGGTACGATCAACCAAAAAGGAAGTTTTCGTTTTATGGCCGAAAAAGTGGGAAGCGAAACGGTGCTGGCTCATATCATCAAAATGGTGCAACAGGCACAGGGAAGTAAAGCTCCGGTGCAGCAATTGGTGGATAAGATCGCAGGAATATTCGTTCCGGTGGTAATTGGCATAGCCATCATCACTTTTATAGGCTGGATGCTTGCAGGCGGAGAATTGGCTTTTACTCATGCCCTGTTGACCTCTGTGACTGTGCTGGTCATTGCCTGCCCGTGCGCTTTAGGGCTGGCAACCCCTACGGCAGTTATGGTGGGGATCGGCAAAGGTGCTGAAAATAATATTTTGATTAAAGATGCAGAGAGCCTTGAACGGATGCATAAGGTGACGGCTATCGTATTGGACAAGACCGGGACGATTACGGAAGGAAAGCCGGAAGTGACCGACATATTTTGGAATCCGGAGATAGAAATAACGGAATTTATGCCTGTGTTGCTCCATATCGAAAGCAGGTCGGAACATCCGCTTGCCGATGCGGTGGTACAGCATTTGGCCGGGCTGGGAGTGACCTCTTCGTTGTCCGGCACTTTTCAAAGCCTTACCGGGCAAGGGGTGAAAGGAGAGATCGACGGAAAAATATATTTTGTGGGGAATCGGCGGTTGTTGGAGAATAGCGGGATTCAGTTGAATGATGAACAAGCGGAACAGGCCGACGCTTTACAAGCTACCGGGAAAACAGTTGTTTATTTTGCCGATTCGGAACGAATGATAGCCATGATCGCTATTGCCGACCGGATAAAGGAAAATTCTATATTGGCAATAGAGCGTTTGCAGAAGGCCGGAATAGATGTATATATGCTGACCGGAGATAATGTGATTACGGCAAGGGCTGTTGCGGATGCCGTAGGGGTAAAACATTTTAAAGCGGAAGTGATGCCTTCGGATAAAGCGGATTTTGTGAAAGAATTACAGCAGGAGGGAAAAGTGGTGGCTATGGTGGGTGACGGGATAAATGATTCCCAGGCTTTAGCCCAGTCCGACGTCAGTATAGCTATGGGGAAGGGTTCGGATATTGCTATCGATGTGGCTAAGATCACCCTGATCACTTCGGATTTGAATGCCATTCCGAAAGCCCTGGAATTGTCCCGGCAAACAGTCAGGGCGATCCGGCAAAATTTGTTTTGGGCGTTTATCTACAATGTGATCGGTATTCCTTTAGCTGCCGGAGTTTTATATCCTTGCTGCGGCTTCCTGCTTAATCCGATGATTGCTGCTGCGGCAATGGCAGCCAGTTCCGTATCGGTGGTCAGCAACAGTCTGAGGATAAAGAGGAAAAAAATTTGAATGCCATGAAAAGCGGACAGAACCGAGTGGTATGTAACATTTCCCGGGGAAAAGCCGTTGGAAGTAATATAATATAATTTTAAGAATATGAACAAGAGAACATTAAAATTTAAGACCAACTTGAAGTGCGGGAATTGCGTTGCGAAAGTAAAACCGCAGTTGGACGAGGCAAAAGAAATTGTGGAATGGTCTGTTGACCTGAAAAATCCGGAGCGCATTTTAACGATAGAATTAGATGAGGCGGGTGATGCCGCTGTGGTTGAAAAAATTCTTGCCGCTGCCGGTTATAAGGCCACACCCTGTCCTGAATAGAATGAGAACAAACTAAACTATAAAACAACTAAGCTATGAACAATAAGGAAAATGTAAAAAGAGAGGCTGACGAAGAAGAATGTAAATGCGGGAAAGCAGGGAAAAGCCAGTCTTTAAAAGACGACGAAACGAATCCGGACGATATTGTCGGGGCATCGAATTATGAACGGGCGGAAGCCGACCAATCGAAAGGGATTTTTGCTAAGCAGACTTCTGTTTACAATCGGGTGATGGACGAAATTATCGATAACGATGATGAAAATGCCAAAGATAATTTGTCCGATTATATGGATGAACTGAAAGAAGAATCCGAGAATGTTGGCCGTCCTTCTCCATTGACAGAGAAAGAATGGGAAGCGGAGCAACGGAAAAAGAAAGAGAAATAAGACGGAAGACTGTTTTATGATGAGGGAATGATGAAGTGTTTCGATCGTCCCGCCGACAATGAAACGGATTTAAATTTATTGCTGGAATGGGCCTGGTTATTATCCGGGCTCATTTTTTATTTCAGCTCGTTGCTGCACTAACAGGTGCAAGAGGTTGCCGAATGTTTGAAGGCATATCGCAAAGAGTTTTTGAGTTCTTCGGATAAACATCGTTATCTCCCTGAATTTTCCGGAAATGGAGATTGGGTTACATGTCTGAGTTTATCAGCAGGATGATAAAGGTGAGAATGGCGCCGATACTGGCAAGGATAACGAGGAAAGAGGGTTGCCAGACCGACCTGTCTTTCCGGTAAAGCCCGATGGCAAAACCTATTATTCCGCATAGTAAAAGCGAAATAACTATTCCGAAAATACCTTGCAATGCAAAACCTATCAACAAAATGACGGCAAATACGGTGATTAGTTTCTTTTTCATATTTGTTTTATTAACGCTTTTCGGATGAACAGGTATAAATTCCTGCCTCGGGGAAATTAAGATATTTTACAAATATATAAAATCCATTGATAAACAAAATGATGGTTCGTGGTTGATTTTAATGATATTTTACGTTTCTCAGTCATTTAGTATAAAGTTTATAATTATCTTTGTTCGCATGAGGCGTGAAAAATGAGTGATGGTGCGGGAAAGAGTTAAGAAAAAGAGCAGATGAAGCATGGAAATGAATGCCTGATTTCTTAATTCGTTGATATATTTGTTGTTATCATGATGCTGGGATGGTGTAACACTTGGACAGCCAGTTGATAGGGTATAATTTTTTTATTGCGTAAGTTCGGAATCTTTATAAAAAAATTTAGATAGGCTTGCTGGTTGAATAAAAAAATAATATATCTTTAACCCCGCAAACGGTTGTATTTTATCGTGTGAATAAATTTATAAATAACAAAAACAATTTACTATGTTAAAAACGTTAAGTATTTTGGTTGTTGCTTTGATGTTGGTGACCACAGGGGCATCTGCAAAGAAGAACAAACAATCTGGAAAGAAAATCGCTCCGATTGAAGTGAAAACACCTGCCCGTCCTGCCGGACAGCAAGATGTGGTAGGCTTGACCGCACCGAAATTGGAAACAGTACGCGTTGGATTCATCGGATTAGGAATGCGTGGTCCGGGTGCTGTTGACCGTTTTACTCATATCGACGGTGTAAATATCGTTGCTCTTTGTGACATTCGTCCTGAATGTGTGGAAAAATGCCAGAAAATATTGGAAAAAGCCGGAATGCCGAGAGCTGCTGCCTATTCCGGTAGCGAAGATGCCTGGAAAGAAATGTGCAACCGGGATGATATTGACTTGATTTATATTGCTACCGACTGGAAACATCATGCAATGATGGGTGTTTACGCCATGGAACATGGAAAACACGTGGCTATTGAAGTTCCTGCTGCAATGACGATGGATGAAATCTGGTCGCTGATCAATACTTCTGAAAAAACACGTAAACATTGTATGCAGCTTGAAAACTGTGTATATGATTTCTTTGAATTGACCACATTGAATATGGCTCAGCAGGGTGTTTTCGGAGAAGTTCTTCACGTAGAAGGTGCTTATATCCATAATCTGGAAGATTTCTGGGGTGCATATTGGAATAACTGGCGTATGGATTACAATCGCAATCATCGCGGTGACATCTATGCTACTCATGGCATGGGCCCGGCTTGCCAGTTGTTGAATATTCACCGTGGAGATAAAATGAATTATCTGGTGGCTATGGATACAAAAGCAGTTAATGCTCCTGCCTATATAAAGAAAAAAACAGGTGAAAATGTTACCGATTTCAAAAACGGTGAACATACAATGACCATGATCCGTACTGAAAAAGGTAAAACTATCCAGATTCAGCACAATGTGACTTCTCCGCGTCCTTACAGCCGTATGTATCAATTGACCGGAACCAAAGGATTTGCTAATAAATACCCGACTCAGGGTTATGCCCTTCAGGCTTCTCAGGTTTCATCGGACGTAACTCCGAACCATGAAGATCTTTCTTCTCATAATTTCGTTTCTAAAGACGTGAGAGAGGCTTTGATGGAAAAATACAAACATCCGATCCACAAAGAATTGGAAGAAAAAGCTAAAAAAGTAGGTGGACATGGTGGTATGGACTTCATTATGGACTCCCGCCTCGTTTATTGCCTGCGTAACGGCTTGCCTTTGGATATGGACGTTTACGACTTAGCTGAATGGTGCTGTTTAGGTGAGCTGACCGCTCTTTCTATCGAAAACAACAGTGCTCCTGTAGCTATTCCTGATTTCACCCGTGGTGGCTGGAATAAGCTGGACGGATACCATCATGCTTTCGTAAAATAAATAAAATCTCCTCCATAATTGAAAATGGCTGTTCTGTAAAGGGCAGCCATTTTTTTGGCAATGATTGATGTGGAGGAGAAGATTACCGGAACACGAAAGAACAGTCAACGACAAAGGGACACCCTTTATCGTTTGAAAGAGGATGGACTTTTTATGATAAGGGATGATACTAAGTAATAGGAGTATGATACAAGAGGGGATGTTGAATGTTGCCGATTTACCGGATACTTCGATAGGATAGAGAATTAATTCTACTCTTTGGATCGGGATAAAAGGGAAAATAATTTTGCCATTGTTCCTCTCGTTATTTATAGGGAGGAGCAATGGCAAAATATGAATGATATTTATTGTCTTGTGCGACGAATAAATTAGAAATCCTATTTGAACAGTTTTCCCAGCCCTTTGATAATTTCGTCTTTAGCTTTGTTTTTCAATTCCTTTTCGGCCTCTTTCTTTAAAGCATTGACCGCTTTCGTCAAATCGGGTTTGACTACCGGTTTGTTTAATGTGCCTTCCAGTTTGAGATCGACATCTAAATTTTGGATATTATTCGAGCCAGGTATAGCTTGTAATAAATTATTGATCTCTTTTCCGAAGTACTTCCGGTTGACGTTGGCCGAGAATGTATAATTTAATTGACCTTCCACGGATTGCTCTCCATAGATCGTAACAGGGTTACCCGCTATCGTTGTTTTGAATGGCTCGATTACGATATTTCCGTTTTCCAGCTTGAAATTAATTTTCAGGTAGCTGATACTTAAACGGCTGAGTTCATCGTTCTTCAAAACTCCCGCCAATTGTGTCATGGCCGGATTGTCGTTGATTAATATTTCTTTCGATTCAAGGAAACCGTTTCCGTTTACCGAATTCATCACCAGTTCCATATTTTGATCCAAAGTTGCCGCAAATTTCATGTTCGATGAAATTAAGCCCTGGCAATTCATTGCGATAGGAAGGCTCTGGCGGATGAACGAGAATGAATTAAAGGCTGATTTTATATCGAAATCCTTAACATTCAGATCGAAATTGACCGTAGGCGACAGGGGTTTCGTTGCATCGTATTTACCGTTCATTACCATAGAACCGTTCAGCATGTTCATTTTTAGGTTTTTGAGAGTGGCAATGGCATTCGCCAGACTGATATTTCCTGTAACGTCCTTAATGGTCAGCTTGTCAAACAGAATCGTTTGAATGTCTGTATTGAGCTGCAGGTTTAAATTACGCGGAATTTCCAGCGTGCTGCCTGAACCGGAAGTGCTGGCGACAGATGACTCGGTGGCAGGAGTGGAAGCCTTTGCCTGCGTTGTGGGAACGCTGTCTGCGCTTTTCGCCGGAGCTGCCATAAATTCGTTTAAATTAATCATCTGGGACGAAAGCGAGAAATTACCGTTTAACGTTTCATTCTTTAAAATATAGGGCAAATAATTGGAGATATTCCCTTTTAAGCTAAAGTCGGATGAATTGATTTTAACTAACAGGTTGTTTAGATTCAATTTTGCGGGAGTGATCGTGACACTTCCCTGTGGAATAGAAATTCCTTTGGGAAAATCGGCATCTTTATACAGGATGTCTTTTAAAGAGATGTTTCCTTTTGCAATAAATTTCTCATACAGTTCCTTTTCGATATACTGATACTTCCCTTCTAATGTAATATCGGTTGTTACCACTCCTGCGAGAGTAATTTCCTTTAGCGGCAGCGCTTTTTTCAGATTTGAGAAATTGATCGTTCCGTTAGCCCCGCCTTTTAGTAAAGGATCGTCCAAATGGCTGATCTTTAAAAACATGCTAAAAGGATTTCCGGCAATATCGAATGAAACCCGTTTCAGGTCCAGTGTTGTCGAATCCAGGCTGCCGCCGGGATTGGTGACATTCAGGTCAATATTGATCTTGCGGATCGCTTCGGGTAATCCGGAATATTGAACTTCTGCTTGATTTACTTTTAGTTGCGCGTCGATTGCGGGCAAATGGTTTTCATATACCTCTCCATTAGCCTTTATGTTTAAATTGAAATCTCCGGAAGCATTGAGGCCGTCGAGATAATGTTTGAAATTTTTAGGGATCAGGGCTAACAGGCTTTCAAATTTGGTATCCGGAGCATTCATGGTCAGGTCAATCCGGTATTTATCTTTTAATATGGCCACTTTCCCGTCCAGATTCAACAGCAACTCGTTAATAGATAAGTTACTGTTTTGTAATTCATAGACCTGTTCCTCGAAATTGGCTCCGATTTCAGTATTCCAGGCAAAATCCATTTGATTAGCCCAAACATTGTCTTGCTGACGGAAAGAAATATCCTGAAGGGTGAGCACGAGCTTTAGTAAAGTATGACTGGCTGAAAAATTACCGGATAGTTGCAGGTTTAAATCTTCGACCCCAGCATAAGTGGAACTTTGCAAATCGGAATATGACATTTGCAAATGTTCGATAGCAATATCATTAAATACCAATCCTTTATCTTCTTTGTCTTTCTCTGTCGATGCCTCCGGTTGAGCGGATGAAACAGATGTGGTATCGCTCGAAATCAATATATCCCAATTGGCTTTGCCGGAAGCCGTTACCAGAGGCGCAAACCGGGAATTTTTAAGTAACACCTTGTTTATGATAATTTCATTCCCGGAAATCAAAGATTTCAGGTTCACGGAAGCTTCGAATAACGGAATATAGGCAATCGTATCTTGTTTAAATTCTTCTTTACCTGAAATCGATACTTGTTTTACCGCCACATTCAGGTTGGGAAAACTTTTGAACATACTTAATTCAATGTCTCCGATAGAGACTTCTGCGTCGATATATTTTTCAGTTTGATTTTGTATGATCTTTATAATATCCCCTTTAAAAAAGGAAGGGATAATAAATAAAGCCGCTACCAGAAGGACTAAGATGATTGCTAAAATAATAAAGACTTTTTTCATGGCTCAGTGATGTGAGGTAAATAATTGTAATAAACAAAAATAATAATAACTCAACGCACTTATTTGAAATAAGGTTTTATTTTTTTTAGAATAAGTGGAGATATGATCTGTTTTTCTTCGAGCAAGGCATAAGATAGCTTTCCGTACTTGCGTTTTGCATTGAAGATTGCCTGTACGTTTTCATATTCTAAATAGGGATGCCGTAACACAGCTTTAAAGCTCATGGTATCGAGATCGAGTTGCCGGATCAGTGCCGGATCGACAGAGAAATACAATCCGGCAGAATCTGTATTGAAATAAGTCATCTTAACTTCTTTTAGCTGTTCAAGAGAGTGGTAACCGCCTAACAACTCCCGGTAACGAATGATTTTCTTTGCATAATAGGGACCGATTCCCCGAATAGCATCCAGCATTGCACTATCCGCGGTATTTAATTCCACTTTTTTAATTTTACGTTTGGGAGATTTGGATTTGGCTTTTAATTCTCCCGACAGGGTAGGATCGGAGTTTAAGATGGAGGTGTCGATCTCAACCTCTTGAGTGTCGACAAGTAAAAAGAAGTCATGCTCCTGCCGTAAAAACTGGCCGGGTAACACCAGAATGCCTATAAGAAGCAATAGTATGATAACACCTTTCTTCTGTATAGAATTGAAGACCATAGCACACAATTTTAAGGTAAATCCTTGTAAAAGATACGATAAATCTTTGAATGTCAGCGATAAAAACTGATTTTTCTTTTTGTGACATCTTTAGTGTTTTCTTAATTGTTTGAAAATAAGATTATTTCTTTTTATCGTGTAAAATATTTTTCAAAAAATAAAACTTTTCTTTGTATAAACCGAAAAACCACTTATCTTTGCACCCGCAATTAAGAAGCAAACCACGATTCAGTAGCTCAGCTGGTAGAGCACAACACTTTTAATGTTGGGGTCCTGGGTTCGAATCCCAGCTGGATCACTAAGTGTCCCCAGGCGGATCACAAAAACCGTGTCAAAGTCGGTCAATACTTATTGTAAAACCTGTAATATTAAGACATTACAGGTTTTTTTGTGTCTTATATCAAACAATCGTTGTTTTTTCATATGACAACTTAAGCCTAAAAAAGCCAGTTATTCGTCCACTATTCGTCCATGTACTTTTCGCCTTTTTTGCCTAAAATGGCGTGGACGGGAAGAAGACCACATGACTGCATAACTCCCACATTGTCTAAGGGTTAAAACATCAAACATTCAGGATGTAAACGTATTTTTGTAACCTTTAAATGTAAAATTATGGGAAGAAGCACAGACAACGGAGTTACATTTTTTATTAACCGCCAAATGCTCGATACGGAAGGTAAAAGATCAATTCACGGAAACATCGTTATTCACGGAGATCGGAGAAAGTTCAGTACCGGCTTACGTATATCTGAAAAAATATGGGATGCTAAATGTAACCAAGCTAAAGGACGCAGCCCGGAAGCACAAAGGATAAATATTTCATTAATAAAGATCAGGGAGATTATTGAAAATTTAAAAACTGATTTATTATTAAAAGACGGTTTTATATCTGCTATTACCGTTCGGGATGCTTACGTCGAACTCAGCAAAACACCTGAAAAGAGAGCTAAGGAAGAAGCCATAAAAAAAGCAAAAGAAGAAGAAGAACGGAGAAAAATCGAAGAAGAACGGGAACGCAAGGAATTGGAAGAAATTGGAATAACTTTATTAGAGTATTTCGATACATACATAGAATCTCGGAGAAAGGAAGTAGAAGCGGGAGAATTAACGCATGTAACCTATGGTCGTTATCTATGCACCCGTAACCGTTTAATTTTATTTATGCTGGAGGAATACGGGGATTGGGCTATACCCATAAAAAAAGTTGATATATTCTTTATCAAGAATTTTCAAATGTTCATGCTTAAAAATTTTCCTTGCCAGCATAATGCCGCAATGAAGAATATACAAAAATTATGTACTATCATAAACTTAGCTTTCAATATGGGAATCATCCCAACGAATCCGGCAAGTTTATTCCGAATCCACTTTGAAGAAACAGAAAGAGATCGGTTAGATGAAGAAGAATTATGCAGATTGTATGAATATCCTTTTGCATCCGAAACTTTGAGCCGTGTCCGGGACAGTTACATCATGGCATGTTACACCGGATTAAGCTACATTGATGCCAGCAGTTTTGAGCAAAAGGACTTACAGAAATACATCGACGGTAATCAATACATTATAAAAAACCGTGCAAAAACTTTAGAAAATTTTAAGGTCTTATTATTAGATGTACCTGCGGAAATTATTAACAAGTATAAAGGGAAATTGCCAGACGGTCAATTATTTCCAATGATAAGTAATCAAAACACGAACCGCTTTCTGAAAGAAATCGCCCAAATCGTTGGGATAAATAAGAAACTGACCTATCACACTGCACGTCATACATTTGCGACAGAAGTCTGTATCACACAGGGAGTTCCCATCGAAAGCGTATCCAAAATGTTAGGGCATACCAACATCAAAACCACCCAAATCTACGCCCGTGTAGTAGACCGTAAAATCAGTCACGATATGGCAGTATTAGAGCGCAAAATCAACAGCCGGAAACAACAACAAAACGAAGCAGTAAACTTTTAAAACTTATCAGACATGGAAACAGGTAAAATCGAAATACGGGTGAAAGAAGAAACAAAACAATTTTCAGTACACATCCAACTATCAGAAGACGGCACAGTATGGCTCACTAAACACCAGATAGCCGACCTTTTCGGGGTATATATCCAAACCGTAACAGCAGGATTGAAAACCATCTTTCAGAAAGAACTGCTGTTACAAGAACAGGTGACCAAAATCCATTGTTTCACCAACGATCAGAATAAAGAGTGCCAGACCGAACTCTATAATTTGGAAGTCATACTTACTTTAGGCTTCTACATGAAAGGTGGAATTTGCCTATCATTTAGAGAGTGGGTACACGAACGAATAAAATCCCCCATTGCCTACCATCCGAATCCGCCCATTCTGATTCAATTCGGGCAAACCTTAGTATTATAGAGAATTAAAAAACAAAGTCACCCGAATTGTGAGTGACTTTGTTTTTAATTACTTATTTCAATAAATGAGGTTCTTCACAATCCTGTCCGGGGAGATTTCCTGAGCCTGATAGAGGGGCTCCGAAACTCCCCGAACGCCCTCAAAATCATTGAAAAAGTCAGAATAACTCGTTAGAGTTATTTCCGGCTTTTCCAACAATTTTCTTTCCACCTCACAGGCAAAGTATCTGCTTTGTAGCAAACCTTTTTATTCCTTTACAGCTCTTAGGAACTTACCCAACTTATCATACAATACCTTCAACTCATGGAATGACAATTCCGGTAGTTCCAATTCATTCACACCGACAAAATAGGTAATATTAGCTTCCTCTTCATCACATTGGGTGACATACTTTGTAATCAGTGGTGCTGCTTTCATTACAGGTTGCTTGAAACTCTTACAGATACAAAACAATCCATTGGATGTAGTATCTTTAGTATCACAAACCTCTTCCTTTTCCTCAAACTTTCCTAAGAAAGCCAGAATTGAAAGTGCTACCCGTTTTAACTGCTGTGTGCCCATACATTGCAGGTTACTATCAAAAGTTTCCACCCCGTAATCTATAAAGAAACCATCATCATGTGAATAACGGCTGACCGTTTTACTCATCTCCACAGGAAAGATACCATACGTTTCTGTTTTACAACCGGAGGGATAATTTTCCCGTTCGATAAAACTCCTTATCGTATCGTGTAGCTCTTTTAACTGTCTGTAGGAAATGCCACAAATAAGACCTTCCCCATAAGATAGACAATACTCTGTTTCTTCCCTGATTGTACTTTGTCCCAAACCTTTATTCTTTGCTACCATAACCGGATAATTAAAGGGGTTGAGAATCGTTTTCTGTTGGTTCTGTTACGACCTCATTACTTTTGACTTCTTCTATCAACTTCTCAAGGTCTGTAATCTGCTGGTTATAGAATCCTGCCATGTTGTTAATCAACCGACCAGATTGTGAAAGGAAAGCTACACAGGACATCAAATCAGTAGTTAGTTTAGCTGTCTTCTTCCGACAGTCTGCTCCTTCCACCCGTTGTAAATACAATACAAATCCATAATGCAGGATAGGGATATACCTATCCCACGGAAGTTCCAAACGTGTCAGGAGTGTTTTCATACATTTGGATTGGTTTAAAAGGTACTGACGGTAGTCCTGAGTGCTCCTTTTACTGAACTCTTCCTGAATCCGTTCAGATTGTTCTTTGAAGTACTCATCATTTAAAACTCTGGTTACTTCACTTTGAAATTGGTCTACTGCCTGTTGTGAACTTGTAGTGTCAGCAACGGGTACATTGTTTTCTTTTTCATTCATAATAGCAATGTTAAAAATAGGCAGAAAAGAAAAAACGGTTCCGCCTTTCCCGTTGCATGTCACTTCAAGGAAGCCGGGGGCACATTAATGCTCCCCACGGGGGTACGGAACCGAATATCGGCAAAAGCAGCAGGCATAAAAATACCTGCTACTGAAAAAGCAGGTTCTCTGCTTCCTTATATGTGACATGCACCACAAATATACAACAAATTTTGATTTATTATGATTGGATGAAATTATTCTGTTTCTTTTAATTATATCTGACTGAAAATCACAAAGTTTGCTCTGTTGTATTGTCGTACGTACGTGAGTACGACAGTAAATCTATGAATCAGTACAATAGTGTCATTGTGAAACTGTAAATCAGTGTAGAAATAGATTTATAAATCAATGAATTATCAGTAAATTGAATCAATATATATTTGAATATTTGAGGATGTATTGGTCATGTTTTGCTAATTTAATATTGATTTTTGTGTCTATACTTCCCAGAATACGGATGTTTTGGCAGAATCGTCAGAATGGCTTCGTAATGGCAGCTTTTGACACTACTGTATATAGCAATTCATCTTCTTTTCTAATGTAGTTTTGTTCTGAGCAAATGCAACCAGTTTATAAATTTCTGAATTTATTTATAGACTATTTATCCAATCCGTTTTAGAACGGATTTTTATGTTCGTCAGAACATAGCATCCTAAGTTAATATGCAAGTAAAATGAAGAAAAAATGATGATTGATAAACACAAACTACACTTA
>UQJP01000031.1 GCA_900541415.1 uncultured Odoribacter sp.
ATCAAATTTTAATTATATTTATAATTTGATTAATATTTACAATTTATTTTGTATGGAAAAGTTTTATTTGCTTGTGAGTGGATTTTGTGTTTATCTCCTTGTTGTATAACAATGATTCCGCGTGTCGGATTGTTTGATAAAAATAAAATGAGAAAAGCGTAAAATATTATTGTAGTGTATTGATTTTAAAAATAATTTACAAACCTATTTTTATATTAATTTATGGAGTTTATGGCAGTTATTCCTATTATTATTGTACTTGTGCAGATTATTATTTTATTTGTATTCTTTGGTATGGCTTCTAATGTTTCAGAAATAAAAAAGAACATTAATAGGAGGCCAACTCTTAAAGAGTACTTAGATATGGCGGAAGAAGAAAAATATATTGGCAATAAGGAAAAGGCTAAAGAATTTTTTCTAAGGGCTAAGTTTAATGTAGAAAATATGAAAGAAAATGTCTTTGTATTTACACCGGGGTATGGTTGGAATAAAGAAGTCATCGCTAAGATTGAAAAAGAACTTGCAGAATTATAATTGAAGACATTATTTTGATTGATAAGATTTATTTTGGTTGTGATTTGCTTTCGGAATCATATCTTTGATATATTGAATACAACATTTAGAGTCTCAATGTGAAGTGAGAAATAATAAAACCTAGTAAACGCCAGACCTTATTGTATTTACAAGTATATTTTCGGAATGTAATTCAACCGTTATATGTAATATTTATATCCTCCAATTCAATTGGTATATGTAATTCTTCTAAGTCATCTATAAATTTTTTAAAATCTGATCTTACAACTAACATAAGCGTGATCTTTCTTGATTTTTTTTGTCGTGTGAATATCTGTATATATGGTGCGTAAGATCTTCTTTGGCCAATTAATACTTTTGTAATACTATCATTCCTATATCTTTTAGTAAGAAATGTATATATGGCATTCCCAATAACTAATTCATTTTCATTGATAGAAAGATAATTATAATGAATCAATGAAATTAATGTCGGAAAATTAATAGCAAAAGCAACGCATATAAATACAGTTAGATTTTCGAAATTTAATTTATACGAATAGGCGGTAATAAATATATCACCGAGTAAGGGGATTATTATAAAACCATAAATAAGAGAGTCTTTTGACAATTTTTTCCTATATACTTTCATAAGATGCCCTCAATTATTTTCTTCTAAATAAAGATATATTCGTCTTTCTCCATCAACGTTCAGTATTAATGGACCGGTAGAACGAGCTCCTGCTGCAACTGCAACAAGTCCAACCACACAACTTGCTACACCTAATATCCCGCCAACAACAATAGTTCCTGGGAAAAGTGCGCAAACTAATGAAGCACCTGCAAGTGCTGTTGAAACTGCGTTTAAAATATCAGCAGTAGAAATATCACCGTCACTAAAAGCAATAGCGGTTTGAGTTGCTCCTGTGATAAAACTCGCAAGCCCCATTTTTTTCCCAAAAGATAATGCATACTTGTCTAAATTTGTCTGTTCAAGAAAATTTAAGCAGGAGGTAATAATACCCGTAGTATTTAATCCTACTCCTGCGGCATCTAACACAGGATATCCCTCTCTATATTTCACCTGATTTATAACGACATTTTTATTCTTTAAATCATTTTGGATTTTTCTAAAGCCTTGCATCCCCAATACTCTATATCTGCCATCGTCCCCACCCACAACCTCTCCTGGATTTCCGCCTTCACCACCGCCTTCAGCACCTCCCTCCTCTCCTCCTTCTTCAGTTTCACCTAAATTTCCCCATCCGATATCATGTCCGGCACATATATAATCTCTCATGAAAATCATAAATTCGTCATGTGGACACCAATCAATACAAGCACCACAACAAAGACATGAGTCAGCATCGATAAACACCGTATTTATATAGCCGTTTACATAACCTAATGTAATACAATTTGCCGAACAGCTTTCTGCGCATGCGCCGCAGCCATTACATGGAATTGTTGATTCTATTGCCATATCAATAATTGTTTGTTTGTAAAGTTCTTAAAGGTTTTAACATTTATAAAACAAGGTAGTCGATATAATTTATCGAATGCTAATGTACTTTTAGTTTTGTCTATTCTAATGGGAACAAATATGTTTCTATGTATCTGCGGAGCTATTTTTAGATTTAAGGTTTGTCCGGGATAATCGGTGAGGAAATTGTATTGGTTTTCATCGACCTGTTTTGCACCAGTTATTTTATTTTCAAAACTTGGAATTTTAAAAGCACTATTCAAGACAGCCAAAACTTCCAGCTTTATATAATAATCTATTTTTTTCCTCTCTAATACTTTTTCTTCTGTAATAAACTCATAATCATTTATTACAAAAATCTTTCTGTCACGAAGGAATAACTTAGGATAATCGTCATAGCAGATCATCTCTTCCTGCTCCAAAAAACTTGTAATTATCTTTTTTATAGGATCATTGTCACTTGATAAGTTTGTTTTTTTAGCTAAATTCGAGTTACTACTTATTAAATTTTCAATATCGCTATGCATCCTGTAATAGAGGATAAAAAGGTTGTTCCCAATAAATTTATTCCCAAACGTAAAAACTTTCGTCTATCCATAAATGTTGATACATTGATAAATAAAATACTTATTTGTTACCACTTATGGCAAAAATAATATTTTATTTTCAAACTAAATGAATTTTTAATTTTAAGTAAAGAGAATGGGATGTGTTGTGATTTGCTTTCAAAATCGTACCTTTGATATATTGAATACAGCATTTGAATGAAATGTTGGCTGATGCAGTCGTTGTGATTTGCTTTCAAAATCGTACCTTTGATATATTGAATACAGCGTTTCCTGTCCTCGCGGAATGTAGAAACAAGTTGTGATTTGCTTTCAAAATCGTACCTTTGATATATTGAATACAGCTTAGGATTATTTTTCGTCTCAGGGACAGAGGTTGTGATTTGCTTTCAAAATCGTACCTTTGATATATTGAATACAGCTTCAAATCAGAATTGTAAACCACCTAAAAAGTTGTGATTTGCTTTCAAAATCGTACCTTTGATATATTGAATACAGCAGAACCGGGAGATCCTGACGGGGGAGAAAGTTGTGATTTGCTTTCAAAATCGTACCTTTGATATATTGAATACAGCCGGTAGCGCTCAACAACTGTATTCAACTGGTTGTGATTTGCTTTCAAAATCGTACCTTTGATATATTGAATACAGCATGAGCCGGGAAATCACCATAGAGGAAGCCGTTGTGATTTGCTTTCAAAATCGTACCTTTGATATATTGAATACAGCTGATTATGTGTATCGTTTTTATAATCAGTAATATATCGAGTAAATTAGAATTAAAAAAACTTGCTGTATTTCTTAAAATAAACCGCACTCAATGCGGTTTTTTTGTTTCTAAAATTGTTAGAGCTATTAACTTGTAAATAGAGAGAACAGTCAAAAGTTTGTATATAAATTTTGTGGAATCAGGGAAGAGGGGGTGGGCGATGAATTGAGTAGGCTGATTAATCATCTTCCGGTTGAGTTTAAAAGAAAAATAGCCTGTTCAAATCGAACAGGCTATTATTAATGGAGATTAAAAGTTATAACCAACTCCTATCGAGAAGTTGCGGTTTCTCATTTTATAGTCTTTCCATGCATCTTTATCGGCTGCGTTGACTAAACCTAAATCATAGGTCAGGCCAACGTAGAATTTGTTGATGGAAACACCGGTACCGAAGCTTAATCCGGCATCGAATCTTTTCAGTCCGCCTTTTTCCTGATCTGAGTCTTCATCGGCAGTTCCAAAAGCCTTGTAGTCTCCTTTGTCGGTATCACCGTCGTCAGTTACCTCCCATTTTACTTTTCCTCCAACTCCCACAGCTACATACGGACCTGCGTTAATGTGCCATTTTACGTTGTCGCTCAATGCGATTCTGTATGAAGCCAGGATGGGTAACTGCAGATAATTGAGTTTCCATTTTTCTTCATATTTGTAATCCTCTTCACTTTCTTTAATTTTAGCTCCGCGGGTTGTGAAGTACAGTCCCGGCTGGATGTAAAAGCTTTCGCTGATTCCCCAGTCATAGATTACACCGATCTTAAATCCCACCCGGTTTTTAAAATCATACTCATAGTCTGATTTGCTTTCTCCGCTTCCCACTTCGCCGTCGTATTTGTTGTTGACATTGGAGAGGTTTAAGCTGGCTCTTACGCCGAATCCCGATTCTTGTGCCGTAGCACTAAACACCATTCCGGCAGTCAGAACTGCCAACATAATAATTTTTTTCATGACTGATTATTTAGCACCTTAGATTCCCAGAAAGGTAAGTTTAAAATAAAAAAAGCGTGGGAACCGTTTTGTTTATCTTACAGGGAATTTACCAAAAGTCCAATGAAAAATAAACAACCAACCCACACTCCGCCATGTATTATATGGGGTATAATATATGGCAAGCGAACGTTTGTATCGTTTATCCTTTCTGTTAAAAAATTGGCGATTTCCTTACGAAGGATGAAACAAAAACGCTTTTATGAAACTAATATGTCTGTTAATGTGACTGAGGTCACAAAAACTTTACAAATATAGTTGATTTTTTGCATTTACAAACGTTCTGTGGGTCGGTTGTAAAACAAAAATACATCTTTTTTAGACAGTAGGTTTCTTGCAACCATAATTCAGCTAAGAAATTACTGATCGAATTTTTATGTTTCTCATTTTCTCTGCCCGGTATTGTCCTGTTTTACTTCATTTAAACTGCTTCGGGGTGAGTGTGTATGGGATTTATGGCTCTGCTGTTATTTCCATTAAAAATAATAACTTAGCATTCGATCGATAATAAAAGAAAACAGGGAGTTTATGAAACCGATATTATTTATTCTGTCAGGCTTGCCCGGTTCCGGGAAATCAACTCTTTCACAATTTTGGGCGAAGAAATACAAAATCCCATATCTCCGGATCGATACCATAGAGCAGGGATTGAGAGATTTATGTCGTGTCGATATTGTTTCGGAAGGTTATGAATTGTCTTATCGGATTGCCGCAGATCATTTGAAATTAGGAATTCATGTGGTGGTGGATTCCTGTAATCCGGTGGATCTCACTCGTAGGGCATGGGAGGAAGTGGCTGAGAATAATCATGGTGATTTTATTCATATAGAAATTATCTGTTCGGACAAGGCTGAACACAGGCGGCGGATAGAAATGAGGATGACAGAAGTGGAAAATTTGAAATTACCGACATGGGAAGACGTAGAAAACCGGGTGTTTCATCCCTGGAAAAGCGAGAGGATTGTTATCGATACAGCTCATAAATCTATTGAAGAAAGTCAAAAAGAATTAGATAAAAAGCTCGTCAGCTATTTGAAACGGAACGGGATGAAGTTTTGATGTTATAATAGGGGAGTTAATGATATTGTTTTTATCGATGATTTTGGAGTTGTGATCTATTTTCAAAATCGTGCCTTTTATCGTATGGAAATAAAAAAACCTCTGATTTTTCAGAGGTTTTAAAAGTCTTTTATTTAGGTGTACTCAGGGCGGGAATCGAACCCGCACGTCTGTTGAGGACACTGGATTTTGAGTCCAGCGCGTCTACCAATTCCGCCACCTGAGCAAAGAACTCGGGTGCAAAGGTAGATATTTTCCAGTAATCACCAAATAATCGATATGATTTTTTTAGAACTTTTTTTATGATCTGTGCGTATATGGTTTGTATTCTTAATGTTCAATATTCATATTCTTAAATTTGTTCCCTGACGAAGTCGCATCGTCAGGGAATTTTTCTTTTGAGAAGAAGTGGGTTAATTGGATGCTTTGCTTATTTTTGTGTTATTAACATTTTGTGTATCTGATGAGATTTAAGACTATTCTGCCTTCGCTTCTGATTTTATTTTCGTTTGCCTGTTCCTCACAGGAGTTGCCTAAGTTGCAAATTATTCCTTTGCCTGAAAGTGTGGTGCTGGATGCCGGTAATTTTCATCTGGATGCCGGAACACCTATTGTGGTTTCTGACGACCGGAGAGCGGAAGATTGCGCACGCTTATTAAACGATGTGATTGCAGGTATAAGTAATTATACTTTACCTTTGAAGAAAGGAGAGGAACGGAGGGTGAAACGAGGAATTTATTTCCGGTTGGATTCTTTGGGAAAAGAACGGAACGAGGAAGGGTACCGTTTACAGATAAGTCCGGATAGCATCGTACTGGCTGCCCAAACGCCTGCCGGGTTATTTTATGGGATACAAACGCTCGCACAGTTATTGACCGACAGCCAGTTTTATTCTCCCGAAAAACGGAAGTGGAATTTGCCTGCCTTGCGGATCGTAGATCGTCCGGCATTTGAATACCGGGGGATGCATTTGGATGTTTCGCGCCATTTTTTCCCGAAAGAGTTTGTGATGAAATACATCGATCTGATGTCGGCCTATAAGCTGAACCGTTTTCATTGGCATCTCACCGATGGTGCAGGTTGGCGGATAGAGATAAAGAAATACCCCGAACTGACCCGGATGGCTGCGTGGCGTATGGAGAAGGATTATTTAACTTGGTGGAAGGGAAAAAGGCAGTATGCGACGCAGGATTCCGTTCAGGCTTACGGTGGATATTATACGCAGGAAGAGATCAGGGAGGTAGTGGCTTATGCGGCTTCGAAATATGTGACGGTTATCCCTGAAATCGAAATGCCGGGACATTCGGAGGAGGTGCTGGCGGTGTTTCCGCGTTTGGGGTGTACCGGAAAACCTTATCGGAACGGGGAGTTGTGCATCGGCAATGAGGAAACTTTCGGGTTTGTGGAGGATGTTTTGACGGAGGTGTTGGAATTGTTTCCTTCGGAGTATATTCATATCGGTGGGGACGAAGCTTCGAAAAGTGCCTGGAAAAGGTGTCCCAAATGCCAAAAAAGGATACAGCAGGAACATCTGAAAGATGAAAAAGGGTTACAAAGTTATATGATACACCGGGTGGAGAGGTTTTTAAATTCGCATGGACGTCAGCTGATCGGTTGGGATGAAATTTTGGAAGGAGGGCTTGCTCCGGGGGCTGTGGTGATGTCGTGGAGAGGGGAGAAAGGCGGCATTGAGGCCGCCAAAGCGGGACATCCGGTGATTATGACTCCGGGCGCATATTGCTATTTCGATAGTTATCAGGCCGAGCCGCAAACGCAGCCTTATGCGATCGGCGGTTTCACGCCTTATTTGAAAACGTATTCCTATTACCCTGTGCCGGAAGGCTTGACACCCGATGAGGCAAAGTATATTCTCGGTGCGCAGGCTAATTTGTGGACGGAATATATTCCCACCCCGTCGCATGCCGAGTATATGGTTTTTCCCCGTTTGCTGGCCTTGTCGGAGGTGGTTTGGACACCGCGGGAAAGAAAAGATACGGAAGATTTTAAATACCGGGTGGAGAAACACCTAGCTTTGCTGGCACAAAAGGGGGTGAACGTGTTCCGGTTGAGCGACCGGGTGGATATTCTAACGGAGGTGGATACCGCCGGGCGGAGGATTAAGGTGTGGTTCGATTCGGAGAAATACCGTCCTGTGATTCGTTATACCTTGAATGGCATGGAGCCTGACGGACAGTCACCCATATACCGGGAGCCGTTTTATGTTACTGATTCTACCTGGGTAAAAGCTGCCGTTTTTCATGGGGAGCAACGGGGTGAGTCGGTATCCTCTGCCCGTTTGGATTATCATAAAGCGATCGGGAAGAAGGTTGATTATCGTTATCGGTATAACAACGGGTATCCGGCAGCCGGAACAGCAACCCTGACGGACGGTTACCGGGGCGGACTGACTTATAGCGATGGGCGTTGGCAGGGATTTTTGACGAATTTGGAGGTAACGGTCGATTTGGAAAAGGTGACGGAACTGAGTTATGTTTCTTTGAAGTTTATGCAACTGACCGGGCCTGGGGTGTATATGCCCGATTATGTGAAGGTCAGCGTGTCGGACGATGGAAAAGTGTTCCGGGAAGTGGGATTGGTGGAAAACGATGTTCCGGTGGATGTATCTACTTTGGTATTGAAAGATTTTACCGTCCGTTTTTCCGATAGAGGGCGGTATGTGAAAGTGTTTGCTAAAAAGCATGCCGGATTTCAGTTCGTGGATGAGATTGTGGTTTATTGATTGGGGAACGGATGGAAAAAATAGGGACTATTTTATGAAGAAGATTGTAACGTGTTTGGGTTTAGGGTTATGCTGTTTGCTTTTGCTGTTGGCTCATGGGGTGATGGCTCAGAAAACAGGAGTGGTGAAAGGACGGGTTTTTGACGTGAAAAACAATGAGGCTGTACCTTTTGCCAATGTGGTGGTTTATCAGACCACGGTCGGCGGTGCGGCGGATGCGGACGGGAATTTCAGGATTGAAAATGTTCCGGTCGGTTTTACCCGGTTGGAAGTGAGCAGTGTGGGGTATAAAACTAAAATATCCGGAGAATTTATGGTGTCGTCTGCCACCGAGCGTTTTATGGAGGTCGGGATAGAAGAGGCTTCCACCGAGCTGGGGCAGGTTACGGTGAAGGCTAACCCTTACCGGAAGACCTTGGAAAGCCCTATATCCATTCAGCGTATCGGTATTGCCGAGATCGAGAAGAATCCGGGAGGCAACCGGGATATTTCTAAAGTGGTGCAGTCTATGCCGGGTGTGCTTTCTTCTCCGGCGTTTCGGAACGATTTTGTGGTTAGGGGAGGAGGTCCGGCAGAGAATAGATTCTATCTGGACGATGTGGAATTGCCGATTTTGAATCATTTTGCTACACAGGGGGCTTCTGGCGGCGTGGTCAGTATTGTAAATATCGATTTTGTGCGGGAAGTGAATTTCTATGCCGGGGCATTTCCGGCGGCCTATGGGAATATGATGAGTTCTATGCTGGATTTCCGCCAGTTCGAGGGAAATCCCGACCGGGTGAAGGTGCGGGCTACGTTTGGAGCTACCGATTACGGGCTGTCGCTCGACGGGCCTTTGGCTCCTAAGACTACTTTTCTGGTGTCTGCCCGGCGGAGTTATTTGAAAATGTTGTTCGGAATTATCGGTTTGCCCTTTCTTCCGGTGTATAATGATTTTCAGTTTAAAACCGTTACCCGTTTTAATCCGAAGAATGAATTAACGTTATTGGGTATAGGTGCATACGATGTGAATCATTTGAACTCCGATATGAAAGACCCGGACGACGGTCAGAAATACTTGCTGAATTATTTGCCCGAAAGTAAGCAATGGAGTTACACCGTGGGGGCTACGTTCCGGCATTATGGCGATAATTGGCATCATTTGTTCGTATTGAGCCGTAGCAGTTTGGACAATAAAGTGGAAAAGTACAGCGGAAACGATGAGAGGAATCCGAAGATTGTGGATTACCGTTCGGGTGAGTCTGAAAATAAGCTCCGTTTCGAACATCACCACCGTAGCGGAAGCGGATATAAATGGAGTGCCGGGGTGGGATTGGAATATGCACAATATGATAATACCACGTTCCGGCAGATGTTCACGGAGGGGGCTTTGCATCCTTTGGATTATTCCCGCCGTCTCGATATGTGGAAATGGGCGGTGTTCGGGCAGGTGTCCAAATCGTTTTTCTATGATCGGCTGTCCCTGTCGCTGGGTGTCCGTGCCGACGGGGCGGATTATGCCGCCAGCACCCGGAATTTATTTAAACAGTTATCGCCTCGTTTTTCTGCGTCCTATGCTTTGTCCGACCAGTGGTCGTTGAGCGGGAATATCGGGCGTTATTATCAGTTGCCTGCTTATACGACGCTGGGATTTGCCGATGCCGATGGGCGGCTGGTGAATAAGGATAACCGTTTGGGATATATCGGTTCCACCCATTATGTCGCAGGTGTGGAGTATCGTCCGGGACGGGCGACGCAGATCACTTTGGAGGGATTTTACAAGCATTATGACCATTATCCGGTTTCGCTTACCGATTCTATTGCGCTGGCGAACAAGGGTACGGATTATGTGGCTGTCGGCGATGAAGCCGTAAAACCTGTGGGGGAAGGCCGGGCTTACGGGGTGGAGTTGATGTTGCGTACCCAGGAGTTTTATGGGGTTGTGGCTTCGCTTGCCTACACCTGGTATCATTCGGAATTTAAAAAGCTGGATGCTCAATTGCAGAACACCCGCAGCTATGTGCCGAGCAATTGGGATAATCGGCATATTTTTTCATTGACGGCTACCCGGAAAGTGGGGAAAAGCTGGGATTTGGGTTTGAAATGGAGGTATGTGGCAGGCGGCCCTTACACGCCTTATGACGTGGAAACTTCTTCCCGGATCGATGCCTGGGATGCCCGTAAGCAACCTTATTATGATTATACGCTTTTCAATACGGGGCGTTTACCCGCTTTTCACCAGCTGGATGTGCGGGTGGATAAAAGTTTCTTTTTTAAGAAATGGTCTTTGGTTTTATATGCCGATATTCAAAATATTTATAATTATAAGGAAAAAGGGCCGGATTATTTAGTCCCGGCGGAAAATCCTGACGGAAGTTATAAAAAGGACCCAAACCGGGAAGGTTACTATCTGATGCGGCATATTAAGAATGATTTGGGAGGAACGGTTTTACCCTCGGTTGGGGTGATTGTCGATTTTTAATATCGGGGATTTAGCTATAAATCACCGAAAGAATAGGGTGTGGTATGTTTTTTGTAAACCTTTATTAAAAGAAAAACAGATTGTGAAGAGTATGAAAAATATTGTATTTGATTTAGGCGGGGTTGTAGTCGATTGGAATCCGCAGCGTTTGTTGAAGGAGTATCCCGGCGATAAGGCGTTGCCCGTTTCTTTGTTTGAAAAGGGATTTTTTCAGGAGTATTGGGTGGATTTTGACCGGGGAACGGTGTCGCAGGAAAAAGTGGTGGAAAAGATGAGCGATTTCGCTCGTCGCCCGTTCCAGGAGTGTTGGGACTTTGTGGAATATATCAAGCATTCGCTGAACGATATTCCGCAAACGGTCGACCTGATTAAAAGGCTTTCGGCAGAGGGGTATAATTTATATTGCCTGTCGAACATGTCGGTAGAATTTTACGATTACCTGAAGGTGCGTGATGTGTTTACTTATTTTAACGGGCAGATTATTTCTGCTTTGGAAAAATTGGTGAAACCGGAGCCTGAGATTTATATGCGTTTGGTGGAATGCTATCAGATTAAACCGGAAGAAACGCTTTTTATAGACGATTTGAGCAAGAATACGGAAGCTGCCGAAAAACTCGGTTTCCATACCGTTTTGTTTGCCAATCGCGAACAAGGGTATAAGCAGATCGATAAGTTGCTGGGAATTTAAGTTATAAGTTCAGTTTTTCAATGAGTTGCCTGATCTGTTGGGGGGTGAATTTGTCCGGATTGTTTTCGGAGTTAAATTCAAAGCCGTCGGGAACAGGCTGTGCTCCGTGGTGGTGGCAATAGGCGGATTTGTCCCCGTAGGGCGGCACAATGATGTAGCTGCCTTTGGCTTCTATGGTGTGGCAGGCTTCCTCGGCGGAAACCATCGTTTCGAATAGTCTCTCTCCGGGACGTAAACCGACAATTCTTGTTTCGCATTGCGGGGCGACGGCTTCCGCAACGGTCATGATGTTATAGGACTTTAATTTGGGGGCGAATGTTTCGCCTCCCATGCTTTTTTCTAAGGCTTGCAGGGCGATGTGCACACATTCGTCGAGCGATGCCATAAAGCGGGTCATCCGGCTGTCGGTGACCGGAAGTATGCCGTCTTCTTTGGCTTTCCGGATGAAAAAAGGAATTACAGTGCCCGTAGAAGCCAACATATTCCCGTAGCGGATAACCGATGTTTTTAATTCCGGATGGTCGTGATGTGCGGCGATAAATAGTCTGTCGGACAGCATTTTCGTAGCACCATACACGTTGTGTGGCGATGAAGCCATATCGGTGGACAGGGCTAAAATTTGCGAAATATGGAGTTGAACGGCGCAGTCCAGCAAATTTTGCGCTCCTAAAATGTTGGTGCGTATGCATTCGAAAGGATGGGCTTCTGCTTCGGGCACGATCCGCATGGCTGCCGTATGGACAATTACGTCTATATTTTGGCAGGCTTTTCTCACGTCTGCGGACAGGGCAATGTCCCCGGCAATAAATTCCAGTCGTGAGTCTTTGAATTGTTCTTTCATCGCGGCCTGTTTGCAGGTATCGCGGGAAAAGATCACAATTTTCCGGATAGAGGGATACCGGGAAAGCACGGTGCGGGTGAATTGTTGACCGAACGACCCTGTTCCTCCTGTAATTAAAATCTGCTTTCCGTTCAGCATAACGATGGCTTTATTTTTCCTGTGATGTAGTAATACCGGAAACACAACATTAATCCGGTGACTGTCAGTCCTATCGGATAGCCTAACCATATTCCGGTGATGCCCCAGTTCAAAACAAAACCGAAGATGTAACAGACGGGCAGGGCAATGACCAGATACCCCAAAAAGGATATGACAGCCATCGATACCACATCCCCGATTCCCCGCAGGGAGTTAGCATAGGTGATCTGTAAAGCGTCGCCGAATTGGTAAAGCAATAACATGAGCATCAGCGTCGATACCAGGTTGACCACTTCTGCCGAGGTACTGAAAAGGTAGCCGATGTAATTGCTGGAACACAGGAAGATCAGCGAAGCGATAACCGCCAGCAGAAGAATGATGTGGAAACCCGCCATCGTGGTTTTACGGGCGTTGGCAATGTCGCCGCGTCCGTAGAAGTTACTCACTCTCACGGATATGGCCGCTCCTACCCCATAATAAATGGTGAAGCCGAGCGTGGAGATCGACACCACTACCTGATGGGCTGCCAGTGCAATGCTACCCAGCCAGCCGATCATGATTCCCGTCAGGCTGAACAGTCCGGTTTCCAATCCCATTTGCAATCCAACCATCCAGCCCATTTTATTTAGGGATTTTATATCCGGTATATTGTAAGCGCTTCGTTTGTATCCCACCAGATAACGGCGGTAAGCGATATTCCGATAGAAAAGCAGAGCGAATGCGGCGAACATGACAATCCGGGAGAACAAGGTAGATATTCCGGCGCCAACCACTCCCATAGCGGGAAGTCCCAGTTTTCCATAGATCAGGATATAGTTTCCCACAATGTTGATCAGGTTGGCCGAAATCATAATGTACATCGGGGTTTTGGTATCTGTGATTCCGTCGGCAAATTGCTTGAAAGAATTGAACAGCATGACAAAGATCAGCGAAGCTAAATGCAGCAGGAAGTAAGGACGGATCAGGGGCAAAAGATTTTCCGGTTGTCCCATTTTGTCGACATTAAACCATACCACCGTCATAATTACGGTCATGAGAATCCCCATGAGCAAGTTCACCAGTAAGCTATTTCGCAATAATCTGCCGATCCTGAATTTATCGTTCTTTCCAAAAAATTGTCCCACTAAAGGGGTTAATCCGTAAGAAAAGCCCAGGCCGAAAAGAATTGGAATATTAAAAACACTGTTTACAAATGAGGCGGCGGCGAGATCGTCCGTTGCAAACTGGCCTACCATCACATTATCGGCAATTCCCACAACGACAATTCCTAATTGTCCGATAACGATGGGGATGCCAAGTTTTGTCAGGGATTTGTAATGTTCCTTGTATTGTTCAAAATATTTCATGTTACAAAGATAAAATTTTATTGATTGATAGAATAAATTATTATTTTTTTTAGAAAGATGGAACAGCAATGAAGAGGCTATTCTTCCTGAAAAGTAGTTAGGAATATTTCAGGTAAATTTTATACCTTAGCGCCTCTAAGATAAGTCTTCGGAGATGGAGGAAATAATGTAGTTGAAATGAAAAAAAGTATGGAATTATGAAAAAATTCTTAGGAGCTTTATTAGTAGTGTGTTGGTGTTCGGTTACTTTGTTTGCCAAAGAGAATGTGCTGGCAAAATTGAAGCAAATCCCACAGGTGAGCGATATTCAGGAGTTGAAGGTCGGTTCTTTCGAAGAGTATTATCAATTTTGGTTTGAACAACCCGTCGATCACAACGATCCTTCGAAAGGCACTTTTAAGCAGAAAGTCCTTTTGGGGCATAAAAAGCAAGATGCACCTGTCGTGGCTGAACTGGAAGGTTATAATATATGGACGGAGCAGGCCGGAGAGTTGACAACGCTATTCAATGCCAATCAATTGACCATCGAACATCGTTTCTTTGATAAAAGTGTACCTGCCGGGGAGATTCCCTGGGAGTACCTCACCATCCGGCAGGCGGCCGCCGATCATCATGAGATTATTCAGGCTATTCGGGCTAATCTTTATCCCGATTCTAAATGGATTTCCACCGGAATCAGCAAAGGGGGGCAAACTACTATTTTTCACCGCTATTTTTACCCGGAAGATGTGGATGTCAGTGTTCCTTATGTGGCTCCCCTGAATTTAGAGTATATCGATCCGCGTTTGGAAAGTTTTTTGGAAAAATTGGGAGCTAACCGCCTCTCTTTTACGGATATTATGAGCGGGGGAAGCACCCAGCGCGATTGCCGTTGGAGCGTTCGTGATTTTCAGTCCTTATGTTTCCGGAATCTCGACAAGCTCACTCCGATGCTGGAAGAATTGGCACAGGACAAGGGATACACTTTTCAGCGTGCCGGAGGAGTGGAAAGGGCATTGAAACTGATGATTTTGGAGTATCCTTTTGCGTTTTGGCAGTGGGGGAACAGTTGCGACGAGATCCCGGAACCGGATACGGAAGATATGAATTTGGTGTTCGATTACCTGACACGGATTTCTACGCCCGACTTTTTCGAGGATAAATATATTGTCCGGATGCAGCCGTTTTTCTATGCCGCCCTGACAGAAATCGGTATGTATGCTTATGATACCAAACCTTTCAAAAAATATTTTAAAGGAGAAAAGTTGATCGACTTTTCATTTACAATGCCCGACGGTGTGGAGAAGAAGCCTTTTAACGCCAAACAAATGCAGGCAATCAATAAATGGTTGCAAACCGATGCTAAAAATATGTTGCTTGTATACGGAGGGAAAGATCCCTGGTATGCTACGTCCGTAGATCCTAAAGGAAATTGGAATTGCCGTAAGTATGTGGCGGGAGATTTGGATCATAAGTGCCGCATTAAGGATTTCGACCCGGTGTCTAAGGAAGATTTGATCGAGACTTTAAAAGGATGGCTGAAAGATAAGAAGTAATACCCAGGGGTTTTATATATTTAAAATAAGGCAGAGCTTTTGACGGCTCTGCCTTATTTGTTTATAGGTTTCACTTTCCTTGTTTTTGTGTCAGTTCCTTTACGATGATCTCGGTTGCTCCGAGCTGGCTATCCACGTAGTTCAGTGCTTTTTGTCCGGCTGTTTCGGCAATCGCCGGAGTTTGAATCAGGCTGTTGAGAACTTCCCGTAATTGTTCGCCATTGCTGATGGAGAAAGCTCCCCCTTCACGGATCAGGCTTACCGCTTCTTTGAACTTTTGGTATTTGGGTCCGAAAATAACCGGGATGCCATATACGGCGGCTTCGAGGGTGTTGTGTATACCCACGCCGAATCCTCCGCCAATGTATGAAATTTGCCCGTAGCGGTATATCGAAGACAGCAGTCCGATGTAATCCACGATCAAAACTTCATAGTCTGCCAGGGAAGCGTTTTCATCGGTGTAGCGGACAACTTTCTTTTTACATTTTTCGAGGATGGCTTTTATGTGGCTTTCCCCGATTTCATGAGGCGTGATAATCCATTTATAAGCACTATTGTCGTTGTTGATGTAGTCCAGCAGAATATCTTCGTCGGGTGGCCAGGTGCTTCCGCAGACCACGGCAGGCAGTCCGTTGCAAAATAGTTTTACCCTTTCTATCTCTTTGGCTGCTCCGGCTATTTGTTTCACCCGGTCGAAACGGGTATCCCCGGTGCGCTGGGCGTTCCGGATACCGATTGAGTCCAGCAACTGCACCGATTCTTCATCCTGTACGAAAAGCCGGTTAAAAAATCCCAGCATCCGGCGGTGCAATGTCCCCCAGCTTTTGAAAAAAGGTTGTCCGGGGCGGAATATGGCCGAGATCAGATAAACGGGGATGTGGTTTTTATATAGTTCATGCAGGTAATTATACCAAAATTCGTATTTAATGAACACCGCCGCGTCCGGTTTTAGCTGTTCCACGAAAAAACGGGCATTTCCCGGAGTGTCCGAAGGCAAATATAAAATATAGTCCGCTCCGGCGTAGTTTTTACGTATTTCATAGCCGGAAGGCGAGAAGAATGTAAGCAGTATCCGGGTGGAAGGCTCTGCTGCTTTCAGGGCTTCCATGACCGGGCGTCCCTGTTCGAATTCTCCCAGCGAGGCTGCATGAAACCAAACCAGGCGTTCGCCTTTGCGCTGGATTTGTGCGATTTGTTTCCGGATGTTTTTTCGTCCTTTCACCCAAAGGGCGGCTTTTTCGTTGAAAGGGGTTGCCAGCCGGACGGCTAATTGATAGCCTCTGATTCCGGCGTTATAGAATATGCTCATTTTGATCGGTTTTTCTTTAATTCCTGTTCATTTTTTTCCGATGGACAAAGGTAAAAAATATAATTTCCAACTTTTTAATTTTTACCGTTTAGTTTTTATTTCAAAATGTCTTATCTTTGCCCCCGTTAAATGTGGAAAGATTTGGCTGATTGCGACCACAGAAAAAAATTGCTAAAATGCATAATTCTGAATTCAACCATCCATTACTTTTTCCCTAATATTCATTGTAAATTTTAAATTGCACGTGTGTGGTGTGCGGTTTAAAGTCTAAACTTAAATTATTATGGGATATTTATTTACATCAGAATCCGTGTCGGAAGGACATCCTGACAAAGTGGCCGATCAGATTTCAGATGCGGTGCTCGACCGGATTATTGCATTCGACCCGGATGCTAAAGTAGCTTGTGAAACCCTGGTGACGACGGGACAGACGGTTGTGGCCGGAGAGATCAAAACCAAAACCTATGTCGATGTGCAGCAGATTGCCAGAGAGGTGATTAACGAGATCGGTTATACGAAAAGCGAGTATATGTTCGACGGGAATAGCTGCGGGGTGCTGTGTGCCATTCACGAACAATCACCGGATATAAACCGGGGAGTGGTGCGGGAAGATCCGATGGAGCAGGGAGCGGGCGATCAGGGGATGATGTTCGGTTACGCTTGTAATGAAACCGATCATTATATGCCTTTGTCGCTTGAGTTGGCTCATTTACTGCTTCGGGAACTGGCACAGATACGGAAAGAAGGGCAATTGATGCAGTATTTGCGTCCCGATGCCAAATCACAGGTCACCATTGAATATGGCGATAATAATAAACCTGTACGGGTACATACTTTGGTGATCTCTACCCAGCATGACGATTTTATCAAGCCAGCTAATGAAACGCCGGAAGCCCAGCTGAAAGCCGATGAGGCTATGGTGGAATGGATCAAGAAAGACATGGTCGATATTCTGCTGCCCAGGGTGAAGGCTTTGTTACCTAAAAGGGTACAGGCTCTTTTCGATAAGAATCTGATCCTGCATGTGAATCCTACCGGGAAGTTTGTGATTGGAGGACCTCATGGGGATACCGGGCTTACCGGAAGAAAGATCATTGTGGACACCTACGGGGGAAAAGGAGCGCACGGAGGCGGTGCTTTTTCAGGAAAAGACCCTTCGAAGGTCGATCGTTCGGCCGCCTATGCCGCCCGGCATATTGCTAAAAATATGGTAGCTGCCGGAATAGCCGACGAAATTTTGATTCAGATTTCTTATGCGATCGGGATTGCCCGTCCGGTGGGAGTGTATGTGAATACCTATGGGACGGCTAAAGTGGATTTGAGCGATATGGAGATAGCAGAGAAGGTAAATGAGATTTTCGACCTTCGTCCGAGGGCTATCGAAGAACGGTTAAAATTGCGTAATCCGATCTATCAGGAAACTGCCAGTTACGGACATATGGGGCGTATACCCCAGGTGGTGAAGAAAGTTTTCACGTCTAACTATTGGCCGACTGTGGAAAAAGAAGTTGAATTATTCACCTGGGAAAAACTCGATTATGTGGATGAAATCAAAAAGGTTTTTAAAGAATTCAAAAAGAAGGATTGATAAAAGAGCCTTACCGGATTGAGGTTTTTCTTCTTTCCGGCAGAGTAAATGCCCGCTTTGACGGGGAAGTAAATAAAAAAGAGATTACCCAAACGGTAATCTCTTTTTTATTTTTCCGGGGATGCCGTTATCAGTTTCTTCTGTTCAGATAGATCATCACATAATAAAGCAGGGTGGCCAATGACGATAGGGCGGCGATTACGTATGTATAGGCAGCCCATTTCAGGGCATCGAAAGCGTATCCCTGGGTTTGATAATCTGTAATTCCAGAGTTTCGCAGCCAGATTAAGGCCCTGTGGCTGGCATTGATCTCTACCGGCAGGGTAATCAGGCTAAACAGCGTCATGATGGCAAAAAGACCGATACCGATCAGTAAAAGACTGGGAAATGTGTTCACTAAAAGAATACCCGCCAGCAGAATCCATTGCACCCAGTGGGATGAAAACTCTACCGCCGGAACTAAGGCCGAACGGAGTTTCAGCATGCTGTATGAGGTGGCGTGCTGAAGGGCATGCCCGCATTCGTGGGCTGCTACGGCCGCCGCCGCAATGCTATTGCCGTAATACACATCGTGGCTCAGGTTAATGGTTTTGTTCAGCGGGTTGTAGTGGTCGGTCAATTGACCTTCTACCGATCCGATTTTCACTCCTGTCACTCCATTGTCGCGTAACATTTTTTCCACGACGTCCCGGCCTGTCATGCCATTTGCAGTAGGTATTTTGGAATATTTTTCGAAACGGCTTTTCAGTTGATGGCTTATCAGCCAGCTAATAATGGTAAATCCGATAAAAATCACCCAAATCCATAGGTTTGAATGAGTAGCTACTTGTTCCATAATGTTTTATTAATAATAATGTTTCTTTTTTATTCTAATCAAAAAATACGCCAACTTATTTGCTTATACGGCTGATGTCATGTTTTACAGGTTTTCTTTTAGGTAATTTAACAAATACTGCCAGAAATATCTTCCTGCCGCTCCGGGGTGGCTACTTGTTTTTTTAAAAAGTTTTGTTTAATTTGGAATCCTTATTTAAAACGTTTGAGATACATTTTTCAATGAATCACTAAAAACAATAACCTATGAAAACCTACAATCCGAATGAAATCAAGAATATCGCTCTTGTGGGTAGTGCGGGTTCCGGAAAAACCACACTTGCCGAAGCGATGATGTATGAGGGCGGGGTCATTCCGCGCAGGGGTACGATAAGTGCTAAAAACACTTCTTCCGATTACAGACCGGTGGAACAGGAATACGGTTCTTCTGTTTTTCCAGCAGTATTATATACCGAATGGAAAGAGCAGAAACTGAATTTCATCGATACGCCGGGTGCTGACGATTTTGTCGGGGGTGTGATCTCTGCGCTAAATGTTGCCGATACTGCCGTTATGGTGGTGAATGCCGTGCGGGGTGTCGAGGTTGGAACGGAAATCATCAGCCGCCATGCTAAAAAATTGAACAAGCCGGTGATTTTTGTCATTAACCAGCTCGATCATGAGAAAGCTAATTTCGAGCAAACTGTGGAGCATGCACAGGCTTCGTTCGGGAAAAAGGTGGTGTTGGTTCAGTATCCGGTGAATCAGGGAGCGGGTTTTAACCGGGTGGTGGATGTATTGAAAATGGAAATGTACCAATGGAAGCCGGAAGGCGGTAAGCCGGATGTGTTGCCGATTCCCGATTCCGAAAAGGAGAAAGCCGCAGAATTGCATAATGCGTTGATTGAAGCGGCTGCCGAGAATGACGAGGGGTTGATGGAACTTTATTTTGAAAAAGGAAGCCTGTCCGAAGACGAGATGCGCGCCGGAATACGGAAAGGATTGATCAGTCGTGATATGTTCCCGGTGTTCTGCGTATCGGCTGAAAAAGATATGTGTGTGAGGCGTTTTATGGAATTTTTGGTGAATGTAGCCCCTTCTGCGGCTGCTATGCCGGGAATGACAACCGGGGACGGACGTTTGGTGCCTTATGATGTAAAGGGTATGACGTCTGCTTTTGTTTTCAGCACTTCCATCGAGCCGCATTTGGGAGATATTAATTATTTTAAAGTGATTTCCGGCGTGATGAAGGAAGGGGATGATTTGGTGAATATGACCACCGGAACAAAGGAGCGTATTACCCAGCTATATGCTGTGGCCGGGAAAAACCGGACGAAGGTGCCGGAATTACGTGCCGGGGATATTGGGGCTACGGTGAAGCTGAAAGACACCAAGAATGGCGATACGCTGAATGCCAAAGAGTGTGATTATAAATTTCCGGGTATTAAATACCCGAACTCCCGATTCCGTACGGCGGTGAAAGCGGTGAATAAGGCGGACGAGGAAAAGATGGCAGAAGTGCTTTACCGGATGCACGAAGAAGACCCTTCTTTGCTGGTGGAGTATTCCAAAGAATTGAAACAAATGATCCTTTCCGGTCAGGGGGAATTCCATTTGAACACGATGAAATGGCGTATCGAGCATAACGATAAAATTCCGATTGAATTTTATGCTCCTAAAATCCCGTACCGGGAAACCATTACCAAATATGCACAGGCGGAATACCGTCATAAAAAGCAGTCGGGCGGTGCCGGGCAGTTCGGTGAAGTCCACATGGTGATCGAACCTTTTGAAGAGGGAATGCCTGAGCCTGTTTCTTATAAAATCGGTGGTGTCGATAGTAAAATGTCGATCAAAGGTAAAGAAGTTCACGAATTGCCCTGGGGAGGTAAACTGGTTTTCTATAATTGTATTGTCGGCGGGGTGATCGAAGCCCGCTTTATGCCGGCAATCCTGAAAGGGATTATGGAAAAAATGGAGGAAGGCCCTCTCACCGGATCGTATGCCCGGGATATTCGGGTTTGTATATACGACGGTAAGATGCACCCGGTCGATTCCAATGAAATTTCTTTCCGTCTGGCTGGCCGCCATGCTTTCAGCGAGGCGTTCAAGAAAGCCAATCCCAAAATCCTCGAGCCGATGTATGACGTGGAAGTGCTTGTCCCGGACGAAGATATGGGTGATGTGATGGGCGACCTGCAAACCCGGCGGGCTTTGATTATGGGAATGGATGCGGATAGCGGTTTCCAGAAGATCATGGCTAAAGTGCCTTTAAAGGAAATGCAGCGTTACTCCACGGCCTTGAGTTCCATTTCCGGCGGGCGTGCTTCTTTCTCGATGACCTTTTCCGGTTACGAAAAAGTGCCTTCGGAGGTACAGGAAGAATTGCTGAAATCTTATCAGGAAACTGACGACGACGAATAAAGGGTTGTCGGCAGGTTGAGAAATGATGTGTATTCTTTGCCGGAATCCTATAAATTTCATTTTCGGCAAGAACACGCAATAAACGGGGTTGCAGGAGGTTTCCGGCATCCCCGTTCTTTTATCGGTAAATTCCGTTCGTGGTAAATTCATTAAAATCATTACCTTTGCGTGGTTTTAAACGATAGGATATGCATTTGTTTTATACACCGGATATTGAGGATATGAACTACACCCTGAATGCCGAGGAATCGAAGCATTGTGTGCGGGTACTCCGGTTGGCGGAAGGTGAAGAAGTGTCGCTGGTGGATGGCCGGGGCAATTGGTATAACGGGGTGGTGGTGTCGGCCGATCCCAAAGGCTGCCGGGTGAAATGTCATGAAAAAATAGAAAATTTCGGGAAAAGGGATTTTCATTTGCATGTGGCGATTGCTCCTACCAAAAATATCGACCGTATAGAATGGATGCTGGAAAAATGCACGGAAATGGGAATTGACGAAATCACCATGCTCAATACCGCCCATTCCGAGCGGAAAGTGGTGAAGGATGAACGGCTCGAAAAAGTGGTTGTTTCCGCCATGAAACAATCTTTGAAGGCCTATCTGCCGAAGCTCAATCCGATGACCGATTTTAAATCGTTCGTGGCTTCGTGCGGGGAGGTGCAAAAATTTATTGCCCATTGTAACGAGGGGGAGAAAAAACGGTTGGACGAAATTTATCAGCCGGGAAAAGATGTGGTGATCCTGATCGGGCCGGAAGGTGATTTTTCCGTGGAGGAGGTAGGATTGGCCGGGAAGTCCGGTTTTGTTCCCATCACATTGGGGAAAAGCCGCTTGCGTACGGAAACGGCTGGAATTGTGGCTTGCCATACTATCGATTTTATGAATCGGGTGTGAGCGATAAAAAAATACCGTCAGGGTGGGGAAATTATAAGTAAACGAATGGAAGTTGTTATGGAAAATATTTTGAAGATCGCGTTGATCGTATTGGTGTTCGCTATTGTGCCCCGTTGGTTGTGGGGACAAGACACAAAGACGAAAATTGCCTTATTAAAATATAAAGGTGGTGGCGATTGGTATGCCAATCCCACGGCTTTGTCGAATTTGATTAAATTCTGCAATACTAACCTGCACACCGATCTGGCTGTGCAGCCGGCAACCGTAGAGCCGGGTAGCCGGGACATTTTCAATTACCCTTTTGTGCATATGACGGGACACGGGAATGTGGTTTTTACTCCGGTGGAAGCGCAGAATCTGAGGGATTATCTGCTGGCAGGCGGTTTTCTGCATGCCGATGATAATTATGGATTGGCAGAATCGTTCCGCCGGGAAATGAAGAAGGTGTTTCCGGAGGATGAGTTGGTGGAAATCCCGTGGGAACATCCCATTTTTAAGCAGAAGTATAAATTCGAAGAAGGATTGCCTAAAATTCACGAACACGACAACAAGCGTCCGCAGGCGTTCGGGATTGTGAAGGAAGGGCGTTTGGTGGTGCTTTTTACTTATGAAACCGATTTGGGGGACGGCTGGGAAGATCCCGAAGTGCATAAAGATCCCGAACAAAAACGGCAGCAGGCATTGGAAATGGGGGCGAATATCGTGTCCTATGTTTTTTCAAACTGAAAGATATTCATAACCAGTTAGATAACAAAAAAACATCAAAATGGCGATGACAATTTGTCATCGCCATTTTTGATTAATTATGTCAAATTGTCTTTTGGGCCTGTAAAAATTTCCCTGAAACTTTTAAATACTGAAATCGGTATAAGATTTGTAACTTCCTGTATTCAGAAAGGAAAATGTTGAACTATGAACATGAACAATTATACCATTAAATCGCAGGAAGCATTGCAAAATGCGGTGCAACTTGTGCAGAGTAAAGGACAACAGGCTATTGAGACCGGGCATTTGTTAAAGGCCGTGATCAATGTCGGGGAAAACATTACTCATTTTATCTTCAATAAGCTGGGAGTAAACAGCGCCAACTTAATTTCGGCTCTCGACCGGATTGTAGATGCTTATCCGAAAGTATCCGGAGGCGAGCCTTACCTGTCTTCCGACAGCAACAAGGCTTTGGAAAAAGCGACCAAACTGGCTCAGGAGATGGGCGACCAATATATTTCTTTGGAACATATTTTATTGGGTTTGCTGGAAAACCGGGATCAGGTGTCGCAGTTGCTGAAAGACAGCGGAATGACCGAAAAGGAAACGAAAGCGGCTATTGCTGAATTGCGGAAAGGGTCTAAAGTAAATTCCCAGTCTGCCGAGGATAGCTATGATGCTTTGGGACGTTATGCGATTAACCTGAATGAGCGTGCCCGTAACGGAAAACTCGACCCGGTGATCGGGCGTGACGATGAAATCCGAAGGGTGTTGCAGATCTTGTCCCGGCGTACGAAAAACAATCCGATTCTGATCGGTGAGCCGGGTGTCGGTAAAACTGCCATTGCCGAAGGGTTGGCACAGCGTATTGTGAACGGGGACGTTCCTTCGAATTTGACTTCCAAACAAATTTTCTCGCTGGATATGGGGGCGTTGATTGCCGGAGCGAAATATAAGGGAGAGTTTGAAGAACGTTTGAAAGCGGTGGTCAATGAGGTGCTGGCCTCTGAAGGTGAGATAATTCTCTTTATCGACGAGATACATACGCTGGTCGGTGCGGGGAAGTCAGAAGGTGCTATGGACGCTGCCAATATCCTGAAACCGGCTTTGGCACGTGGCGACCTGAGAGCTATCGGCGCAACCACCCTGAACGAGTATCAGAAATATTTTGAACAGGACAAGGCTTTGGAACGCCGTTTCCAGAAGGTAATGATCGACGAGCCGGATGTTATGAGTGCAATCAGTATTATGAGGGGATTGAAGGAGAGGTATGAAAATCACCATAAGGTGCGGATCACGGACGATGCGATCATTGCTTCGGTGGAATTGTCGCACCGCTATATCTCCGATCGTTTCTTGCCGGATAAGGCGATCGATTTGGTGGATGAAGCTGCGGCTAAGCTGCGGTTGGAAATGAATTCCGTGCCGGAGGAGATCGATGAACTGGACCGTAAGATTCAGCAGTTGGAAATTGAAAAAGAAGCCCTGAAGCGGGAAGCTTCGAGCAAAAAGCTCACCGATATTCAGAAAGAACTTGCCGATTTGAACGACGAGCGCACCAAATTGCGTGCCCAGTGGGAATCGGAACGTTCGCTGATCGATGAAATCCAAAAGAATAAAGATGCTATCGAGCAGTATAAGTTCGAGGCAAGCCGTGCTGAAAGAGAGGGTGATTACGGTAAAGTGGCCGAGTTACGCTACGGTAAGATAAAAGAAGCGGAAGAACGGATTGAAGAGGTGAAAAAGAAACTGTCGGATATGAAGCATGGCGAATCGCTGATCCGCGAGGAAGTGACGGCCGATGATATTGCCGCCGTGGTTTCAAAATGGACGGGTATCCCGGTCAGCCGGATGATGCAGAGCGAAAGGGCGAAATTACTGTCGCTGGAGGACGAGCTGCATAAACGGGTAGTGGGACAGGATGTGGCGATTGCTGCACTGGCGGATGCCGTAAGGCGTAACCGGGCCGGATTGCAGGATGCCAAAAGACCGATCGGATCGTTTATCTTCCTGGGAACTACCGGGGTCGGTAAAACCGAATTGGCTAAAGCGTTGGCAGAATTTCTGTTCGACGATGAATCGTTGATGACGCGTATCGATATGTCGGAATATCAGGAGAAACATTCTGTGTCCCGGTTGATCGGAGCGCCTCCCGGATATGTAGGATATGACGAAGGCGGGCAATTGACCGAAGCGGTCAGACGGAAACCTTATTCCGTGATATTGCTCGATGAAATAGAAAAAGCCCACCCGGATGTTTACAATATCCTTTTGCAGGTGTTGGACGACGGAAGGCTGACAGATAACAAAGGTAGGGTCGTTGATTTTAAAAATACAATTATCATCATGACCTCTAATATCGGTGCGCATATTATCCAGAATAAGCTGAAAGGCCTTGATGAGAAGAATAGGGATGAGGTACTGGAGCAAACCAACAAGGAGGTATATGAGTTGTTGAAACAAACGATCCGGCCTGAGTTTCTGAACCGTATCGACGAGGTAATCATGTTCACGCCTTTGCAGAAATCTGAGATCGTGGATATTGTGAGATTGCAGCTGAGGTCTTTAGGTAAGATGCTTTCCACGAATGGAATTGCGATAGAAATTACCGATAAAGCTGTGGAATGGATTGCCGAGGAAGGTTATGATCCGCAATTCGGTGCACGTCCGGTGAAACGGGTGATACAGCGGAATTTATTGAACGACCTGTCTAAACAGATTCTGTCGGAGCAGGTTTCTAAAGACAGCCGGATTGTGGTCGACGTGAAAGACGGGCATATCGTATTCAAAAACGTTTAACACCTGGATTCCAACGGAGCGACCTATGGATAAAGAGCCGGGGAAATCGAAAGATTTCCCCGGTTTTTTATTTTTCCGGTGAAAGAACTTTCCGGTGGTAGAATCGTATACTTTGTAATTTATGCCTTGAATCGTTGCAAAGAATAAGATGCGGATTTATCCTGTTTGATTCGTCGGGCATACAGGAATATTTGTGTTATTATCGATAAAATTTATGGTATGATAAATTTAATTATTTTGTTAAATCGAAGTTGATCTCATAAAAATAATTTATTTTTACAAAAATAGCATCGATAAAATATATTCATTCGCTAATACGTGACTATATGCAAAAATCAGATATTGGATTGATAGGCCTTGCCGTGATGGGCGAGAATTTGGCTCTCAATTTTGAAAGTAAGGGGTTTACTGTGTCGGTATTCAACCGTCTGCATCCCGGAAAAGAAAATGTAGTGGATCGTTTTATACAGGGACGGGGAGCTGGGAAAAAGTTTATTCCCGCTTATTCCGTTCAGGAACTTGTGGCCTCGTTAAACCGTCCGCGAAAAGTGATGCTGATGATAAAAGCCGGTGAAGCCGTGGATGAAGTGATCGGTGAATTGCTTCCTTATCTGGAAACGGGGGATGTGATTATCGACGGTGGAAATTCTGATTTTCACGATACCCAGCGCCGGGTGGAAGAGTTGGAAAAACAGGGGATATGGTTTATCGGTACGGGTATTTCAGGTGGAGAGATCGGGGCTTTGACCGGGCCTTCGATCATGCCGGGCGGCTCTGTTGAAGCCTGGCCGTTGGTGAAAGACTTGCTGCAAAGCATTGCCGCCCATCTGGACGACGGTACTCCTTGCTGCCAGTGGATGGGGAAAGGAGGTGCCGGGCATTATGTGAAAATGGTACATAATGGGATAGAATACGGGGATATGCAATTGATCGCGGAGAGCTGTTCAATCCTAAAGCGTTATTTTGGATTTGAAAATGCAAAGATTGCAGAGGTGTTTTCCGATTGGGACAAAGGCGAGTTGAATAGCTATCTGATTGGAATTACTGCTGAAATTTTCCGTTTTAAGGAAAAAGACGGGGGATATTTGTTGGATCACATATTGGATGTGGCCGGACAGAAGGGAACGGGGAAGTGGACTGGTATCGCAGCTCTGGAAGAAAGCGATCCCCTGACTTTGATTACCGAGGCTGTGCACGCCCGTTTTTTGTCGGCTCTTTACGATGAACGCCAGAAGGCTTCCCGGATTTATGAGCAGGCTTCCGGCGGAATAGAAAAGCATTTGGGGGTAGAGCCCGGTCAGTTGCAGGAGGCTTTATATGCAGCGAAACTGGTTTCGTATGCTCAGGGGTTTTCATTGCTGAAACGCGCTTCGGAACATTACGGCTGGCAATTGGATTACGGGACGATTGCGATGATTTGGCGAAAGGGGTGTATTATCCGTTCGGCCTTTTTGGAACAGATCACCAGAGCCTATCGTAATGATCCGAAGTTGGATAATCTCCTGTTCGATGATTTCTTTAAAAAGAAAGTAACCGAATCTTTATCTGCCTGGCGGAAAACGGTGGCTGACAGTGTGCTTAACGGCATTCCTGTTCCCTGTATGGCAGCCGCTATCACTTATTTCGACGGTTTATGCACCTTGCATTCTTCTGCCAATGTGATTCAGGCACAACGCGATTATTTCGGCGCTCATACTTATGAAAGGACAGATGCCCCGCGCGGGGAGTTTTTTCATACCGATTGGAATGAAACGGGGGGTGCGGTGTCTGGCACTTATAATGTTTAACCTTATTAAAAATAAAACGATATGCCCAGACCGGACGATCAAATACTGGTTATTTTCGGCGCTTCAGGCGACCTGACCAAACGGAAGTTATTGCCTTCCCTGTTCGAATTGTTTATCCGGAATTTCTTGCCCTCGCGTTTTGTGATTTTGGGAGCCGCCCGTTCGGATTTTTCCGATGAGTCGTTCCGGGCAGAACAAAAGAAAAATTTATTATTGTTCCGGCAGGGGAAGAATACGGATGAAGAGCAACTCGATCGGTTTTTGAATTTGGTGTATTACCTTAAATTCGATTCGGATAAGATAGAAGAATACCACCTGTTGAAAGAAAAGGTCGGGCAGTTGCGTAAAGATTTTGAAATCCCCGACCAGATCGTGTTTTATCTGGCAACCCCTCCCATGCAGTACGGCTTTACTGCCGGGGCCTTACAAAAAAACGGGATGAATAAAGCGGCAGAGCCGGGAGGCTGGCGGCGTATTGTGGTTGAAAAGCCGTTCGGACATGACTTGCAGTCGGCTCAAAAGTTGAATAAGCTGTTGCAATCCATTTTTCATGAACATGAAATTTACCGGATCGACCATTTTTTGGGAAAAGAAACGGTACAAAATATTTTGGTGCTTCGTTTTGCCAATGAGATTTTCGAATCGCTTTGGAACCGTAATTTTATCGATGCCGTGGAAATCCGGGCAGCGGAAACGATCGGCGTGGAAGGACGCGGCACCTATTATGAGTCGGCAGGGGCTTTGCGGGATATGATACAAAACCACCTGATGCAGCTGATGGGCTTCGTGGCGATGGAGTCGCCTTCTTCTTTCGATGCCGAATTGATGAGGGATGAAGTGGCAAAGGTTTTCCGGGCTTTGCGTCCATTGAAAATGGAAGATGTGGTGAGGGGACAATATATTGCCGGGGAGATCGACGGGAAAACCGTGGCGGGCTACCGGGCGGAAAAGAATGTTTCACCCGGCTCTACAACCGAGACCTATATTGGTATGCGTTTTTTTATCGATAACTGGAGGTGGGGCGGAACTCCGTTTTACTTCTATACCGGGAAACGGCTGAATGAAGCCCGTTCGGAGATTATCATACATTTTAAGAATGTGCCTCACCGTTTATTCAATGGCATTTGTCCGGACGGCTCGTGTAATAAATTGGTCTTGCGGGTGGATTCCAAGGAGAGCATTTCCCTGAAATTTGGCTTGAAGGTTCCCGGCTCTTTTTTCGAGGTGAAACAGGTCAGCATGGATTTCGGATACGATTCTTTGTGCAGCACTTATATCGCCAATGCTTATGAGCGTCTTTTGCTGGATGTGATGCAGGGAGATTCCACGCTGTACACCCGTACCGATGCTTTAGAGATGAGCTGGCGTTTTGTCGATCCCATATTACAGGCGTGGGAGGCAGATCCGGAGAAAAATTTGTATTTTTATCCTGCCGGAAGCGAAGGTCCGGAAGAACGAAAGGGTTTACTGACCCGGTCTGTGGTGGCTTCTGTCGATCCCGAACCCGCTTGTTCGCTGGATTCCTAATTTTTTATCCTGCCTCTGTCCAGGCGGAGGATGGGAGAGCAGTAAATTTTTTATCTTATGGAAGAATTAACATTAACTACTCCTTCGATTCTGTTTTCAGCCATATCGTTGATTATGCTGGCTTATACGAATCGTTTTTTGGCTTATGCCGCCGTTATCCGTAATCTGAAAGCTGAACACGAATATAATCCTACGCCGATCACCAGCCGCCAGATCGATAATTTGCGAAAACGGCTTTATTTGGCGCGTTCAATGCAGATTTTCGGGGTAAGTAGCTTGTTGCTGTGTGTGGTTTGTACTCTTTTTATATACATCGGCTGGCAACTGACAGCCATTTATATTTTCGGGATCGCTCTTTTGCTGCTGGTGATTTCGTTGGGAATTTCTATCCGGGAATTATTGATTTCTGTCAGGGCATTGGAATATCATTTGGATAATGTGGAAAGAAATAAATATTAAATCATTGGAAAACCTGCCTGAAGGTTGTTTTTATGACAAATGAAAGCTTTTATATTTTTCGATAGCGGCTTGAATTAATCCGCTTTCCGGGTTTATGGACGGTTCGAAATAAGAAGTTTCGATTTTCATTCCTTTCCCTTTCCCTTTTTTCTGCCAGTTTCCGATAAGCTTACCCCGGTGTAGGATTACCGGATAAAAAATACCCCAGGTGTTATAGGCTTTGGCATAGTGTTCCGGCAGGATAACGCCGCTTCTGTCTTTATAGCCGAGCAGGTATTCATCATAGGAGGGTAATAAATGCAGAGTTTCGTCCGGACTCGCTGTTCCGGGGCAGGATTCGTGAACGAATAGTTCCTGGGGAGCATAGCGGTCGGAAACTAATTCAGAACGGATGGAGCCGATTGCTTGCCGGGCTTCTGTGACCGACAATCCCGACCACCAAACAAAGTCCTGTAAGCTGGCCGGAGAGTGGCTGCGGAAATAATTGTGGGCGAGTTTTGCCAGAGCTTCTTCTTTCGATAAAGGGCTGACGGGTGGCACGCGTTCTTCCAGCAAGGCATAGGTCGGTTTTTGGTTTTTGTCCACTCCGCTGCAAATCAGCCCTTCAGTTTCTGCATGCATCAGGAAGCGGGTTATACCGTGGTTGTCTATTGGAAAACCACGTTGGTTCAATTCCTGCCCGATCTCTTCTTTAGTCAGGCTTTTATGCCCTTCCAGCATCTTTTCGAACAGGCGGTTGCATTGATGGTAATGGTCTTTGGTTATTCCCATCTTAAGGTCTTCGGCTAACCAAAAATTGGTAGCCCTGATTCGTTGGGCGGATAGAGCCAGCATCCAGCGAATGTCTTCCGCCGTTACGAAATGCCAGGTGGGACGCATGACGTGAATACGCAGAATTTCGCCTTTCTCCAGAGCTTTGTCCACAGTTTGCAGATTGCCGGACTTCAACCGCAATCCCACCGCCCATTTTGCCATCGTGTAGTTTTGTGCCTGTACGGCTCCCAGCCAGCCTACCACTTTTGAGGGATTGTCGAACTGGGGTTTGGAAAGTTGCTGACTGTATGGGCGGATTGTATTCGGCATACGGATAGGGATTTGGTTATATAACAATTAAAAATTTACCGGCCTGTTCCGATTCAAGATTCCGGTTTCTGAAACAGACGGTTATGATTACGTTTTATACGGTTGATTTACAATTCGCAATAAAGATAGGAAAAGATATTTTTATCCGCACGATCATGTGGATAATTATCGTTTTCGATGAAAATAAAGATCGGGCTATTTTTAGGATGGGACGTCCTGTTGTAGGTTAAAAATAGAAAAACGCAACTCAATTGCGTTTCGATGAGTTGCGTTTTGTTTTGTGGTCCTTCTTGGGCTTGAACCAAGGACTCCCTGATTATGAGTCAGGTGCTCTAACCAGCTGAGCTAAAGGACCTACTCTTACGAGTGTCTGTACAATTTGCATTGACGGGTGCAAATATAGGGATAAAATCCGGTTTTATACAAAAGATGTGAGAAAAAAATGTTACTTTCGTTCTATTGTTGGTATAAATTAGTGCGTTACCATTTTGAAACAAGGACGGGGAATGAAGGCCGGAGAGACAGGAAAATACAAGACGTGCTGTTAAAAAGAATGACGAGTAAATGAAAATCCTTTTGTTGGTGATCGGGAAAACGGATGCTGCTTATATCCGTGCGGGAATCGGGGAATATGAAAAGCGGCTGGTTCGTTATGTGCCTTATGAAATGAAAGTTTTGCCGGATGTGAAGAACTCGAAGAATATGAGCGAGGTGTTGCAGAAAGAGAAAGAGGGAGAGATGCTTTTGGGTGAATTTCAGGGGACTGATTTTGTTGTGCTTTTGGATGAAAATGGGAAACAATATTCTTCCGTAGGGTTTTCGGAATTTTTGGCACAAAAGATGCTGAATGGAATAAAGAGGCTTGTATTTGTGGTAGGTGGTCCTTATGGTTTTGCCGAAGCGGTATATAAGCGTGCTAACGATAAGATTTCATTGTCTAAAATGACTTTTTCACACCAAATGGTGCGGATGATCTTTGCAGAACAGCTTTACCGGGCTATGACGATTATGCGGGGAGAACCGTATCATCATGAATAAAAACGATAGACGACGGAACGAGTAAACTGATACCGGACGGATGAAAAGAAAAGCGTGGGTTATTTTGGCTTTAGGGTTGATTGTGTTGGGGTTGACTTCCCTGACGGAATATTTGTTTTACCGTCAGGAAGAAAATACGTGGGTCAGACGTTTTGAAATGAGGCTTCACCGCGAGGAGATGAAGGCCGATCAGTTGCTGGCTACTTTTAAAGATTCCGTGGATATTAATTCTCACGAATGGGATGAAGATTTGATTTTTGTGGGGTTTCAGAATGAAAGGATCGTATTTTGGACGAATAAAGCGGTCGGGGAAATCGATCTGTATGATGAATTGAAGCAGGGCGGGCCGATTATTGAAATCAACAATGCGTATTATGAGGTCAGGCGTAAGGAATATAAAGATGTTGAATATTTCGCCCTGTTGCATATCAAGGATAATTATCCTTACACAAACAAATATGTAAAGAACAGGTTCGGTGATTTTTTTAAGATCGCTTCGGACTATTTCGACGATATAGAGGTTTCGCCTGTTCCGGTGAAAAACGGATTGCTTATTTCCAGCAGAGATCAGGTGCCGTTGTTTTATATCGCTTATAGCGGGAATTACAGGGAGAGGGTATCGAATGTGTTTTTGCTTTGTTTTTACCTGCTTTTTTTCCTGAGTTTGTTTTATGTGTACGACATTTTACAGAAAAATGCGGCTACCTTAAAATTACAATTGCTTTATTTTGTTTTCTTTGTCGGTATATTGTTAGGTATTCGTTACCTGGTTACGGTTTTTCATATCCCTCCTTCGTGTTATAATTTACCTATTTTCGATAATACGATTTCCAAAGATTTTTTAATAGCTTCTATCGGCGATCTTTTATTGACGGTGTTCTGTATTTTTCAGGTTTTATATATCACTTTCTCCAATTTAAAAATCAATTATCAGAACGAGATACTGAAGCATTACCGATATGTGATTGGGGTGATATTTATCCTGCTCACTTTTCTGTATGTGGATTTTTTCAATTTAGCCATAAGCCTGGTGGTTGAAAATATGGATATTCACATGAATGTCGCCCGTTTGGTGCATGTGGGATTGTCGTCGGTGATCGGTTTTTCTTCCGTGATTGTTGCGGGACTGGTGATCGTTGTCATTATTTACAGTTCGGTGTCGGTCTTTCAGAGGCTTTTGCCGTTCGGCTCGGTGGTGGTGTTGGTGACCCTGACCTGTTCCGTCCTTTGTTTGATTAGTTATGTGTGGCATACGCACGCTACCTTCTGGGATTGTTTTTTCATTTGGATTGTTTTTCTGTTACTGGCCGTAAATAAGTATTTGGTGAAACGGGATGTGCAGAGGAGTATGTATATCCTTGTCATTTTCCTCCTATCGATTTATCTGGTGATGATTGTAAAGACTTATGAGCACGACAAGGAACTGAGGTCGCGTGCCAGTTTCGCCACAGAATTGATCGAGGAAAGGGACTATAATTTTGAGAAACGTTTGGTGGAAATCAGTGAGGAAATCAGTTTCTCTCCGGCAATCGCCGATATGGTGAAACAGAGGAATGCGGCAGGGATCGATTCTTTGCTGTGGGAAAAATACATTGTCGGATATAATTATTATACGGATATAACGCTTTGCCGTCCGCTTGATAGTTTGTTGCTGACCGAGAATAAGGAGTTATGGAATTGCCGGGAATACTTTAATTCCCAGATTCGCCGTTTCGGTCGCCAGGTGGGAAATTCGCATTTTTATTCTATTTCCGATTTTGACGGCTGGGTAACCTATATCGGGAAATTCAGGTATAAGCAGGTGATTCTCTATATCCGTTTCGATGCGATGAAAGATAACGAGGGGGACGGTTATCCTCAAATCCTGTCGCGGAAATCCGTCACGGAGATGGATAATATCTATCGTTATTCTTATGCAAAATACAAGAATGGGGATTTAATTTCTTCGTCGGGCGATTTTATTTATTACAAGAAGTTATCGTCATTCGGCGAATTGAATAAAGATATTAAAGTGGTGGTGAAGGACAGGTATTCCCATATGCTCATTCCGGTGGAGAAAGACGGGATGGTGGTGGTCAGCCTGCACGATAACACGTTCTCGCTTTACTATATGAACGTGTTGTATGCCTTCTTTGTCTGCATTATCGTTTCGTCCTATGGTTTGTTTTTCAATGTAAACCGGAATATCAATTTCAGGAGGGGAACATTAAAGGCGAGGATTAAAAATAATGTGATCTCTTTGATATTTGTGTTGTTCGTACTTTTGACCGCCCTGAGTATTTACCTGAATACCCGTAGCTTTGAGGAGCGGCATTATGCAAAAACCAAAGAGCTACAAAATTATATAAACAAGGAGCTGGAACGGTTCGACTGTGTCGATTCGCGGATATGTCCGGATATTACGAAGACGCTTTCTGACATGTCCGAAGTGTTGCTGGTCGATATAAATATATATTTACCGGATGGTTTTTTGGTTTCTACTTCCCGTCCGGAGATATTTCAGAATGGATTCGACGGTCTGCTGATCAATCCGCTTGCGAAGGATGCTATCGGGCGTGAGGGAACGATGAGCTATATTTTGAACGAGCGGATCGGCGAGCTGGAATATATGTCGGCCTACATGCCCCTGATTTTGGATAATGGGAAGACTTATATCCTGAATGTGCCTTATTTTGCCCAAAATGACGAACTGAATATGGATATTCTGATCATGGTGATTATCACGGTGAATATCGCTATTATCATGATGGTACTGGCATTTATTCTTTCGGGTTTGCTGGCGGAACGGGTTACAAAGCCTTTACAGATGGTGAATGACAAACTGAGGTTAATGCGTATCGGCGGGAAAAATGAGAAGATTATTTATAATCACAAAGATGAGGTGGGAGCGTTGGTGCTGGAATATAATAATATGGTGGACCAGCTGGATGAGAGTATCGGACAATTGGCGAAATCGGAACGTGAAAGTGCCTGGCGGGAAATGGCCCGGCAAATCGCCCATGAGATTAAAAATCCCCTCACTCCGATGAAATTGAACGTGCAGTTTATGCAGCGGTCTTTGACGCAGGGCGATCCGGAGCAGTTAAAAGAACGGTTTAAAAAAGTGTCTTCCATGCTGATCGAACAGATCGACAATATGGCTTCTATTGCTTCTGCGTTTTCTGATTTTGCTAAGATGCCTGTGGCCAGTCTTGAGGAATTCAACCTTAGCGATTTGCTTAAGAATTGTGTGATGTTGTTTAAAAACAATGTACATTCCCTGAAATGCCAGATCGAGCCCGAACTTCGGGTATTGGCGGATAAAGAGCAAATACGGCGGGTGTTTATCAATATCCTGAAAAATGCGGAGCAGAGTATTCCGGAAGACCGTGAGGGGGAAGTGCTTGTGGTGGCTCACCGGGTCGGCGACCGGATCGAGGTCAGGATTAAGGATAACGGTTGCGGTATTCCCGAGGAATTAAGGGCCAGAATATTTGAGCCGAATTTTACGACAAAGTCGAGCGGAACGGGATTAGGACTTGCTATTTCTAATAAGATTGTGGAAAGCATGGGCGGGACGATTGATTTTACCAGTGAAATAGGAATCGGCTCAGAGTTTGTTGTAACTTTAGATGGTATAAAATAATGAATGTGGATATGATCGGTTTTGTTGTTTGTTTGTGTGCCGGATTGATTATCGGTTTTGTTGTCGGTGTTTTATATCGTAGGAAAAAACATGGGCGGATGTCTTTGTCTGAGCCGGAAACGGCTTTGTCGGCAGGAGGGTTGGATGATGTGCTTCGTTTGGCCAATGTCAATATTATGAGCGACCTGTCCGGCCTGGTGTCCGATCATAAGGTGGTGGAACACATGCCCGGTTTTTTCGAGAATTTTCAGGATTTAATAAAACAGGGACAGGAAAATTATTATACGGAACTTTGGCATATCTTAAATTATTATCGGGGAGAGCGTTTGCAAAAATTACAGGATCGTGGTTTGAAATTATCGACACAGGATTTAATTCTGCTGTTGCTTTGCGAGTTGCGCAAAGACAATAAGACGATAGCCCATATTATGGGGATCAATCTGGAGACTTTGAAAAAGAGGAAAACCCGCCTGAAATCGAAATTTTCAGTAACCGGACTCGATTTTGAGACTTTTATGGAAGAAGGCGTTTCAAAGCCTGTGCCACTTGGGAAGGAGTGATGTCTACCATACATTTTTGATATACACACTGTTTGCATTTTCCCCGTCCGTCTTTCGTGCAGGGACGGCAAGGAAGGGCGGTTTCGAGTGTTTCTACCGTTGGCCCGCTGGGAAATCCAAAGGCCGTCGGGCCGATCAGCGCCAGTGTTTTTATACCGAAAAGGTCGGCGGCATGCATAAATCCAGTGTCAGCACTAACCACCACATTCGATTGTTTCACCAGATAGCAGGATTCGTGCAGGCTGGTTTGTCCCGCTAAATTATTCACCCGTTCGGGGGCAACGGCCCGAATTTCTTCACAGAAGGTGTCCGCAGGTCCGGCCAAAATGATAAAGCGGCGATCGGGCAGCGATTCTATTAATTGTTTCCAATGGTTTACAGGCCAGCGTTTCATTTCCCAATTGGCCGAGGGTACCAGTGTCACGGTGCGCGGAGTAATCAGCGGATTTAATTTGGCCGCAAAATTTTCCGGGAAATACCAATCGGTATAGGGTGTGCTGAAATCCGTGATTCCCCATTTCCTGAGAGGTTTACGGTAAGATTCCATGCCCCGGAAAGGCCAGTCGAACCGATTTATGCCGAACCGGAACAGAAGCAACCTTTTCATCCGCTCCTTGCTTCGCAGGGCGTAGCGCGGACGCTTGCCTAAAAAAGGAATCAGTTTGAATTTCAATATGTTTGAGCGGATATTGCTGTGGGCATCATAGATGTAATCGAAATGCTCTTCTTTCAGTTCGTCCGCCATCCGGAGTAGACCTTTCAAGCCTGCCTTTTTATCGAAAGCCCATATTTTATCGATTCGTTTGTCCATGGATAGGAAAGAGGACATGTCTTTCCGGGCAATCCAATGAATCTCCGCATCCGGCCATTGTTTTTTGATACCTCCGACCACACCCATACACTGGATAATATCCCCTATGGAACTAAAGCGAATAATTAGAAATTTAGGCATTCGGCTCAATAAATTGATAATTCATCTGCAAAGATAAGATACAATGGGAGCATTTTATGGAAACAAAGGCAAAAATTTATCTTTGTTTGGTGGAATTCCTCCGTAAAAAGCATTATTTTCGTATCGGAAATTAAGGAGTGTTAATCATTTATAACCTGAATACCGGTAACTGACGAGATGGTGCGGCGGTTTGCGGATCGGGTTTTTGAAATAAAAGAAGGTATTAGTATGAAAGGGATTCTATTCGTTGTTTTCTTATTTTCTTGTTCTGTTTCTTTTTCACAGGCAGTTATCAATTTTACGGAACGGGGGCATGATTTCGGAAAGATTAAAGAGATAAACGGAGCTGTGTCGTATGATTTTGAATTTGTAAATACCGGAAGCGCCCCTATTTTGATAAAGAATGTAGAATCTTCTTGCGGATGCACTTCGCCCCAATGGAGCAAACAGCCTGTGTTGCCGGGAAAGAAAGGTTTTGTGAAGGCTACTTTCGACCCGAAAGACCGTCCCGGATTTTTCGATAAGACGATTACCGTGTATTCCAACGCCCAAACTCCGGTGGTGGAACTGAAGATCAAGGGAACGGTGGAAGGACGCGCCCGCACGGTGCTGGACGATTTCCCCTATGAGCTGGCCTCCGGACTTCGGTTGCCGCAGGAAAACATTTCTTTGTTGAAAGTGCGTAAGGGAGAGAGCAAGACGATGCAGATCGGTGTTTTTAATAATTCCGGCAAAGAAGCTATCGTAACTTTTCAGGGATTGCCTTCTTATTTGCAGATGAAGATCGAGCCCCAGAAGATCGGTAACCGGGAAAAAGGCACGATTACAGCAACTTATAATACGGCTCAGCAGGGTGAGTTCGGATTGAACGAGGAAGAAGTGGCTATGCTGGTGAATGGTAAAAAGTATGTTTTGCCTGTTACGATTTATGTGGAAGAAGACCTGAGTAAGGCAGATCCGGCGAAAGCTCCGGCTATCGATGCTGATAAGAAATATTATAATTTTGAAAAAACTTCGTCCGGTCAGTCCGTGTCTTTTGTTTATCAGGTGAAAAATACGGGGAACGCTCCGATGCAGATTCACCGGGTTTATACAAACGATAAACGGGTAGAGGTGGAAGCCGCAAAGAAAGTGTTGCAGCCCGGAGAATCGGTTCCGGTGACGGTAAAAACCAAAAGTGGGGCAGAAAAAGGCAAATTGACCTGCCTGATTAGTGTCATCAGTAATTGTCCGGTGACCCCTGAATTCAATTTACGCTTTTATGGAGAAATCAATTGAAAACAGGCCGAATACCGGATTTGAAATAATTAGAGCATGAAAAAGCATATTCCCAATTTAATTACGTGTTTAAACGTTATCTCCGGAACTTTGTCCATATTTATGGTGATGTATGACCGGATCGAGTTAGCCGCAGCTTTGATTATCGTGGCTATGGTGTTCGATTTCTTTGACGGTATGGCAGCCCGGTTGCTGCATGTGAAATCGGAAATGGGAAAGGAACTCGATTCTTTGGCGGATATGGTGAGTTTTGGGGTTGCTCCCGCGATTTTGGCACATTTCCTGATAAAAATGACTTTGTTTGCAGGAGTGCCCGGAGATTTGCAGGATTTACCCGTGAGCCAGCAAGTGTTGCTTTTCAGTCCTTTGCTGATTCCTGCTTTTTCCGCTTATCGTTTGGCTAAATTCAATCTCGACCCGCGCCAATCTATGTCTTTTATAGGTATGCCTACTCCGGCGAATGCCCTGTTTTGGGTGGGCTTGGTTTTTGGCTTTTTCTATGCCCCCGATCTGTATATCACCTTGTTCGACAGCGTCTGGACATTGGTTTTGTCCGTGGTGATCCTTTCCATATTGCTGATATGCGAAGTGCCGATGTTTTCTTTGAAGATTACCGGTTTTGGCTGGAAAGAAAATAAGGTCAGGTATTGTTTCCTGGGAAGTGTGATTCTTTTTTCCTTGCTTTTTGGCAAAGCCATGATAATGTGCATTATCCCCTTGTATATTCTTTTCGCTGTGGGAGAGGCTTTGTGGAAGGCGGTAACGACGACTACCAGATTAGGTCGTTGAGCGGATCGTAATCCACATAGTCATGCTGAGGTGAGATTACGGAATTGTAGTTCGATTCCGCTTTACTTGCCGGTTTCACCGGAAGCGTCGGCTGTACGGTGGAAGTATTGGTAATGATCCCCGTAGCATCTTCCGTATTGAAATTAAAAATGTCCGTTTGCAGGATCACTGCAATACCTGCGATCCCTGCTGCTGTGAGGCCGTATTTTAAGAGGCGGTGCAGAAAATTACCGGAATTATTGATATAAGCAGCCGGAATATCGGGCACTCCCGTTGTTGTGGGAATATTGATTTGTTTCGGTTTCGGCTTATTGTTTTCGTTCACGGCAACCGGTTCCATGGCAATGGCTTCCATACCGAATGCTTCCGAAAAGAAATTGTTTTTTCCCGGTTCGAAAATGATATTGAAACGTCGGTCTGTGAAAAATACGCCTATATCCCCGAATACAACCCGTTGTTTTTGGTTTAAACGGATTTTCAGGTCTTCGCAAAATAAAGTCAGTTGTTTGGCAGCTTTGTCATAACTGATATTTTCTTTGTCGGCTATCCAGTTCACCAACAGTCCGTCGTTATGCGTCAGGTTACGATTGAACAGAATATCTTTCCCCGGCGGGCAGATCACTCCGCTGTCCGCGTCTATGTATGCACTTCTGTAATTGCAGATAAAACCTCCGAAATCGGGGATTATCACACAATCGTGCAAAAATAGAAGGTCCGATATATAATCTATAAACTTATGCATGCTACAAAAGTAGAAAAAATAGAATTAAAACCAATATGCATACGTTGGAAATTTATGATCTTTTTTTCGGCTTATTGCTCAATGAGTTATGAAAGTTAATAAATTTTTTAAGAAAGTTGTTCGTTTTCTGGAAAAATTCGTATTTTATTATTTACTTTGTAGAGTGATAACGTGAGAGTGAAAAGCTAATAATATAAACTTTATACGCATGAAAATTTTTGTAACAGGTGGTACCGGCTATATCGGTTCACATACGGTTGTCGAATTGCAACAAAGCGGTTTCGAAGTGATTATCGTTGATAATCTGTCAAATTCGAATATCGGAGTTTTGGACGGAATTGAAAAGATCACCGGAATCCGCCCTGAGTTTGAACAATTTGACCTGACAGATGCGGTTGCTGTCCGTGATTTTTTTGCACGTCACCGGGACATTAAAGCGGTGATTCATTTTGCAGCGCTGAAAGCTGTGGGCGAGTCTGTTCACAAACCCCTGGAATATTATCACAATAACCTGAATTCCCTGATGAATGTATTGACTTCCATGCGGGAATTCGGTGTGCGTAATTTGGTGTTTTCATCTTCTTGCACTGTTTACGGACAGGCAGATGTGCTTCCTGTGACAGAAAAAACTCCGCGTAAAGAAGCTGAATCTCCTTATGGAAATACGAAGGCTATGTGCGAGGATATTATGCGTGACCTGGCTAAAGCTGACCAGAATTTGAATTTACTGGCTTTGCGTTATTTCAATCCAATCGGAGCCCATCCTTCTGCCCTGATCGGTGAATTACCGAACGGTGTGCCTAATAACCTGATTCCTTACCTCACTCAGACCGTTGCCGGAATCCGGGAGCAATTGAGTGTTTTCGGAGACGATTATAATACGCCCGATGGCTCGGCAGTCCGGGATTACATCGACGTTGTGGATTTGGCTAAGGCTCACGTGGTTGCTATCCGTCGTTTGCTGGAAGGTAAGAATAAAAAGAATTATGAATATTTCAATATTGGGACAGGAAACGGAGTGTCTGTTCTCGGTTTGATCAAAGCTTTTGAAAAAGCTACCGGAGAGAAAGTGAACTATAAGATTGTAGGCCGCCGTGTGGGAGATATTGAGAAAGTTTGGGCCGATACAACTTTGGCAAATCAGGAATTGGGCTGGAAAGCGGAACAGCCGCTTGAAGTTACCCTGGCAAATACCTGGCGCTGGCAGCAGGTTTTGGATAAGAAAAGTAAATGATTGCTGATAAGAGAGATAAAAAATAGGGTGTCCGTGACGGATACCCTATTTTTATATGATGAAAAAGTGTTTTTTGTTTGAAACGCTTTTTATTCCCCGTTATCGGCATCCAGACCTGTTTGGTGGATGCGCCTTTGTGATTCCGGAGGCTTTTGCTTATTTTTTTACCGGAACCGTATCCAGTATTTTGTCGAAAAAGTTAGAATATTCGTCGATGTATTGTTCTTGTGTGGAATATTCGATCAGAGGTTTGCCGCTTTTTTGAGCATACGTTTTCAGTTCCGGGTCGATTTCATTGCTGTTGAAAATAATACCGTCGGAATAGTCGAATGCTAATTTGTTTACATTCGTGTGTGTAGGCTCTTTCAATACTGAAATATCTTTCGGATTGATATTGTCGTTCAGGATTTTTTTGTGAAAATCTTTGTGAAGACTACCTTCGAATTGGTCGTTATAGGTAGAGAATACGATTTTTGAGTGGGCAAATACCGGGTCGTCCTGATATTCTTTTTTCAGATATAGCGGGACTAAAGCCGTAATCCAGCCCTGACAGTAGATCAAATCGGGCGCCCATCTTAATTTTTTCACCGTTTCGAAAACGCCTCTGGCGAAGAAAATCGCCCGTTCGTCGTTGTCCGGAAAAAATGTCCCGTTATCGTCGGCAACGATGTGTTTGCGTTGAAAATAGTCTTCATTATCGATGAAATACACCTGCATGCGGGCAGCTTGTATGGAGGCTACTTTAATGATAAGCGGGTGGTCCGTGTCGTTAATGATTAGATTCATTCCCGAGAGCCGGATCACTTCGTGAAGCTGGTTCCGTCGTTCATTTATGCAACCGTAACGGGGCATAAATGTCCTGATTTCCTTGCCTTTTTCCTGAATCCCCTGAGGTAGGAAGCGACCGATGTGAGCCATTTCCGATTCCGGTAAATAAGGCGTTATCTCCTGAGATATAAAAAGAATCTTTTTTTTAGCCATAACTACATTTCCCAAAAAAAACCATACAAAGATAGTGAAAATTGTTCAGAAATCAAAAGCTGGTTTCCGAATTATAAAAATGTAAGGTTTTGATGGTTAGTGGAAAATTATGTTTTTTTTTGTTATTTTTGAAGAAACTTCCGGTATGGCTGAGCATTTGGAATATGGAAAAATGGGGGAGGAAAAGGCGGTTGAATACCTGATACAGAGCGGGTATGTGATTCTTGAACGCAATTGGCGTATGAAACATAAAGAAATCGATATTATCTGTACGGACGGGGATTTGTTGGTTATTGTGGAGGTGAAGAGCCGGAAGGTGCCGGAAGAAAGGCCGGATGAATTATTAGATCGCCGGAAGAGGCATAATTTGTTGTGTGCCGGGGAAGCCTATCTGAAAACCAGAGGGATAGATAAGGAATTACGTTTCGATTTGATCTTAATAACAGGGGTTGAAGGGAAAGTCGAGCATGTTCCGGGAGCAATTACTATTTTTGATTGACGTATTCCGGAAGCGACACTTTTTGCTGCTATTTCCGTATAATTTATCGTGATTTATCGATAAATACGGAAAATTATGACAAAAATGACTGCGAAATACCTGGGTGGTCTCCGGGTGGAATGTGTACATTTGCCGAGCGGCGTGAAACTGATTACGGATGCCCCTGTGGATAATCAGGGGAAAGGGGAGGCGTTCTCTCCCACCGATTTGTGCGCCGTGTCGCTGGCGGCCTGTATCCTGACTGTATTGGGGATTTATGGAGAGAAGCATCGGGTGGACCTGACCGGGATAGAAGCGGAAATATCCAAAGAAATGGTCAATGAGCCCCGCCGGATCGGAAAGATAGATATTATTGTGAATATGCCTCCTAAAAATTATTCACAGAAAGAAAAACTGATTCTTCCGCGGATTGCGAACACTTGTGCCGTTCATTATTCTTTGAATGAACAGGTGGTTCAGAATATTATTTTTAATTGGAGATAATGGATAAAAAGACCGTTTTTGTTACGGGAGCCACCGGGTTGGTCGGCAGTCACTTGTTATATTATTTACTTCGGTCGGGGTATGCAGTGTGGGCTTTGTGCCGGAAATCCAGCCGGATCGGGGAAGTGGAAAAAATTTTTTCTCATTTTCCGGACGGGGCGGGATTGTTCCATCAGGTAGAATGGGTCGAAGGGGATGTGTTATTGCCGGAAACATTGGAAGAACCTGTGAAAAGGTCGGTTTATGTTTTCCATTGTGCGGCCGTTGTTTCATTTGCCGGTGGCGATAAGGATCGATTGTGGAAAACGAATATACAGGGCACGGAGAATATTGCTTCGTTGTGCCTGAAATATAAGGTACGCCTTTGCTATGTCAGCTCGATTGCAGCATTGGGAGATGCGTCACAGGAAGGGGAAATGATTGACGAGGACACCCCGGTGATACCGGGACGTGCACATTCCGAGTATTCCCATAGCAAAGGGGATGCCGAAAAAGTGGTGTGGGATTATATCGCCCGGGGATTGGATGCCGTGATCGTATGTCCTTCCATCGTTTTGGGTGCCGGGGCTTCGTATAAGAGCAGTGTCCGGCTATACGCTACGGCTGCCAGGGGAATCCCTTTTTATACAAAAGGCATTTCCGGCTATGTGGATGTGAGGGATGTGTGTTGCCTGATGATTCGTTTAACCGAAGACCGGAAAGTGAAGGGGGAGAGGTTTGTCCTGAACGGGGGGAATTACTCTTACCGGGAGCTGTTTTCGGAAATAGCTAAAGTAAACGGGAAACGTCCGCCTTATTTTTATATGCGTCCCTGGATCACCGGGTGTGTATGGCGGTTGTTGGCATGGGGGGGGCGGCGGGGAGAGCGCAAACCCTCCC
>UQJP01000032.1 GCA_900541415.1 uncultured Odoribacter sp.
TCGTTGGGCTCATAACCCAAAGGTCATTCGTTCGAATCGGGTCCCCGCTACTAAAGAAAGAAAGATCAGCTAAATAGCTGATCTTTTTTCTTTATCGGTAATCCGAAACAAATCTATAAATGTCTCTTTTAGTACCCACACATTCCTTTCGGGAATATTTTAAAACAACATAAACAAAGTATACCCCTAATCAAAATTTCCATTCTCCCTCCCCCCTTTCAATCCCTATTCCTCTTCTATTTCTATTTTCCTCTATCGGTTCCTGCAAGAAATATTTCATCTCCACCCAAACAAACCACTATTAATCAAAACATTACACACAACACATTTATTATATCCACTTTTACCGTCAAAATAACGTCCGATTATTTGCATAGGGAAAAGAAATAGAGTATCTTTGCACTCGCAATACAGAAAGTATTGACGGATATTGCGGGGTGGAGCAGTGGTAGCTCGTTGGGCTCATAACCCAAAGGTCATTCGTTCGAATCGGGTCCCCGCTACTAAAAGAAAAAAGATCAGCTAAATAGCTGATCTTTTCTTTTTTCAGCCATAACTTCCAGTCTGAAAAAACAAAACCTCACAAACCATCGAGCAGTCAGACAAAACTCGGAGCATAACCGAAACGCCTCTTAAAAGCAGTTGAGAAGTGGGATCTGTTTTTGAATCCCACCCGGAAACAAGCATCGGTAGCCGAAATACCCTCCTGAGTAAGAATTTGTTTTGCTAACTCAAGCCGATGCTCCGTTATCCACCTCTGCGGCGGAACATCGCTTATTTTAGCGAAATCGCGTTTAAAGGTAGCCAGACTCCGTCCTGTATAAGAAGCAAACTCTTCAAGAGTCATATCCTCTGTGAAATTATGCTCCATAAAATCAAGAATATCGATTTTCCAGGCTTCGTTAAAATCGAATAATGTAGGATAAAAACTACGGTCGATGCTTAACAGGCACTCTATGGCCTCCTGAAGCTTCAACTGTAAAACCTCCTCTGTGGGCGCCATATTGCTATCGACATATATCGTCAGAGATTGAAACAAACTTTCCATCGGTATACTTTTAGGTAGAATAGTCGCTATCCGTCCTATCGGACGCACATTCTTAGGCAAACAGCCTTTGGAAATACGGCTGTAATATTCTTTCAAAGTATCTCGCCGCAACGTGAGGTTGATACCACGATACGGTGTTTCACCGAGCGACACTTTAGTTACATTCACCGTACAATCCCGTTTAACAAACACGTAATTACCGGCCTCTACTTCAGTTGTCGTCTCCCCCTCCTCTATGACAAGCTTGCCCGAACGCACATATATAATAGAGTGAGTAGGCATACGATGCTCAAAATGCATGTCGTAAGGAATCAGGCAACTAAAAAGCGTGTCGGCATATTGGTTGATTATTGGCTCATTCATTTTTTCTTAGGGGTATTTTACGAAACACTTCAGACATAGCTAACGGATTCATCGGTGTCATATCCACCAGGTCGAGCGATTTAACCATGTGAAGTGTTCCTTGTTTATAAGTCCGGAAATGTTCCGTACCGATATGGTGTTTATAGGCTTCCCGATTGGCGTATATCTCTAAAATACGTATTTGGCAGGAATCCCGCTGCTGTATCATCGGAAAAATGGCTATTACACCGGGCTCCTCGCGCACTGAGATTTCACCGACAGTAAGCGCAAAAGACAGGTATTCCCGCAAATACTCAGGAAAAACCTCGATTTCGGAGATACGCACCAACATATCCTGTATGGTGTCCGCTTGTCTGTTTGCTTCTGACGTCATATTTATTCCTTTTTGTGAACTTAACCGGGCACCTATCGTAATCACGGTTAAGAAAAACAGCACCACAATGATAAAAATTTTGTTTATAAATGAAAAACGTACATTCATATTATAACTTATTTATTTAAACAATTCTGCTGCATTGTTCATCAACAGGCTGTCTGCCATTGACGAACATTGGAGATTATCCATCAAAACCTTGTGTAAAGCTGCCAATGCTTTTTTTACACCTTCAGCCTTTACGTAAGGAAAATCCGAGCCGTAGAGTAAATGTTCGGGAGTGGTGATGGTAAGCAGGGAACGCAACACCTCCGGCGAAATATTTCCGGCCAAATCATAATAGAAGCTTTTGAGATTGGCCTCCCAGTCTATGGTTCCCATCATTCCGGCTTGCTGCATAATGGGATGAACACCCCTCATTCGTGGAATAGCCAAAGGCAAAAACGAGCCTCCATGCGGTATGACAAACTTCACATGAGGATAGCGTGCCGGCACATTACGTACAATCAGGTTTATGACAGTACGGGTTGTTTCTGCCGGATATTCATAGATAGCCAGCGGTGAAACAGTTACGATAGCGTCATTCACAGGCACAGGCTTATGGGGATGAATGATAACCACGGCATGTCGTTCATTCAGAATCTCCATTAACGGATCGAGTACAGCATCACCTAAATATTGTCCTCTGCTATTGGTGGCCAATTTAATACCGTCGGCCCGAAGCGTATCGAGTACATATATAGCCTCACGTATAGCGGCATCCACATCAGGCAAAGGCAGGGAGGCACAAAATTTAAACCGCTCAGGAGCTTTCGCTTTAATTCCGGCCGTATCTTCGTTGTATCTGCGAATGATCTTTTGACATTCAATCGTACTACCATAATAGGGTTGCGGAGCAGGCATCGTCAGCACAGACCAAACGATACCTGCTTCGTCCATCAAACGCAGATGCTCGTCCACATTCCACGACGGCAACGGAAACCCTTCTTCCAGCAAAGCATCATGCCGATCCAAAAACTCCAGGTATGAAGGTAAAATATTGTGGCTATGTACATCCACAACAGGCTGAGACCACACAGCAACAGTCCTCCAGACCATAATCGAAATAAGTAATAATAACTTTTTCATACCAATGAATCCCTATATTTCTTCCCCGCATCTGTACAATGTCCCACGACATCTCCGGAGCGTAAATACTGATAAGTGGGAAACTCGAAAAGGATCGGATGCAACCGGGTATAGTCGAGTTTACCTTCTGCATTCATCACTTCGTCAGCGGCATAGGTCGCACCGATACTACAAATAAAGTTATCAAAGCCATTACACTCATAAACATCCTCGACGATACACTCCATACTCAACGGCGAATCGTCTATCATCGGAGCACCGTTTTCTCCCATCGTGTAAGTAAATATCTGGCTTTTATCCGTTTGTTTACCGGACACAATGCCGCAATAATCGGCTTTATCCAAAAAATTCTCGGTCACGATATTAACCGACAATCTACGATCTTTCTGGACACCGACATTAATATAGTGAGACTTATGGAGGCTGATTAATAGCCTGTCATGAGCCACGATACCTATATGAGCAACCAATGTCCATGTTACTTTTTCATTTACAAGAGCTCCCACCACAACCGCAGGTGTCGGATAGAGAGCCAACTTGTTACCTATATTCCTTTTCATCTTATCTACCGTATCAACAAACATCTACACATTTTATCTATGAACATCAACACATGGTATTTTCCCATGAACCGCGCGTATTTGCCTGGGTTTGCGCTGCCGCTTTTTCCAATCGGCCAACCTCTTCAGAGCTAAGCCTGATGTCGGCAGCTTTTACCGCTTCATCCACCTGATAGGGATTAGTGACACCGACTATCGGTAACGTATGTTTGGAAATAGCCCATGCGATAGCAATTTGCGAAACAGAAACGTGATGATGTTCGGCGATCTCACGCATAACTCCCACTAAAACCCCGATCTGTGGCAACTGTTTGTTGTATGTCTCACCGCGCATACTACCCACCGGCAACGGATTTTGCATATCGTATTTACCGGAAAGCGCACCTTGTTCCAATACCATATAAGCAAAAAATATCATGTCATGTTCCCGGCAGTAATCGATAATGCCTGCATCTTCGGAAGAACGATAAAGTAAACTGTAATGATTCTGCACGGCTGAAACATGAAATCCCTCAGCAGAAAGGATTTCTTCGGCACGCTTCAGTTCTGCCAGATTGTGATTGGAAACTCCCGCTTTTTTCACTTTCCCGCTTTTTAGCAAAGGAATAAGTCCGGGAGTCCAGCGTTCTACGTCCGCCGGATTATGAATCCAATAAATATCAACATAATCGGTACCCAAACGTTTTAGGCTGGCATAAAACATTTCCTCCACGGCATTGCCAGAGCCGGATGCTATCTGCGGAGTGAACTTTGTAGAAATAAGAACTTCTTCACGAGGATACTGCCTTACAAACTCACCCAAAATATTTTCCGATGCTCCCATTCCATATACTGTTGCAGTATCCCACAGATTCAAACCGCCTTTCATTGCAGCGTCAAACACCGGCTTTAAATTTTCACTTGTGAGATTGTTTCCAAAAACCTGGTCTCCCCCGACCGTCCCTGAGCCCCATGCCCATGTGCCCAAAGCAATAGTTGGTTGATTTTTCATACTCGTCATTGTTTTCAATATTACTTCATTTTAACAAAACAAAAATAGGGCATTTCTAACAAATGAATGTTATTTTACGGCTCATTTCGCGTTACCTATCAGCTCAATATTGATTTTGCTATACAATAACTACAATAATCCCTCCACTCCAATAACTTGAAATAAAAACAGAAACGAAAAAAGTATAGAATTCGAAGCCTAAGACGATTATAGGCACGATTGTTCCATACAGCCCCCAAATCAAGCAATTTTCTATAATACCCTCATAATAGGATAGGAAATTTTATTCAGAATCAGGAAAGAACAACAGCACATCGAAGAAAAGTTGTATATACTGGGAAAGAACAATCCGAAACGGTCGCTTCGCTATACAAGAAATTTAAAGATTCGCCCCCTTACTATTCTCCAAACCTCACTTCCCTGCTAACATTCGCATTCAAGCAATCCATTCAATCCGGAAAAGTCTAAAATAAAAAAAGCCCCTCATAAAGAGGGGCTTTTATATAAGATCAGTTATAATTATTTCTTAAAGAAACTTTTAACCTCATCAGTGGTAACTATTTGTTCTTTAAACGTATAGGCACCAGTTTTCGGAGACTTTACCATTTTGATCACTTTCGCAAATCCACGACCGTCTCCGGTTTTCAATGTTGCAACGGTTTTCTTTGCCATAGCTCAATTATTTTATTTCTTTGTGTAAGGTTACTCTTTTCAAATACGGATTGTACTTTTTCAGTTCCAATCTTTCGGGAGTATTCTTTCTATTTTTAGTAGTAATATACCGAGACATTCCCGGCACACCTGATTCTTTTTGTTCAGTACATTCAAGAATCACCTGCACTCTGTTTCCTTTGCTTTTCTTTGCCATCGTCAGTGATTTTAGATAGTTTTAATTAATCCTGCAGCAGTTGCATCTTTCAAACATGCACTTAAACCTCTTTTATTAATCAGGCGAAGACCAGCAGCAGATACGTTCAGGCGAATCCATCTGTCTTCCTCTGGCCAATAAAAATTTCTCTTAAACAGGTTAATAGAAAATGTTCTCTTCACTCTTCTTTTAGAGTGAGATACATTATTACCACCCATTGCTTTTTTTCCGGTTATTTGACAAACTCTTGACATCTCTCAGTAATTTTTATAAACGCTTTCCAAACAGGATGCAAAGAACGTATTTTTTATTCATATAACCAAATATACTGAGAAAAAAATAACAAAAAATATTATTATTACAGACTAACCCGGTAATTATAATATGAAAAAATAACTTATTCATTCTATATGGCTTTACTATGCTTATATTTGCACTCATGATAATAAGACTACTTTTATCTCTGAGTTTGGCTCTGACGGCAGTCCACAGCATGTCAGCCACCGCCGATACGTTGGCTGTCGGAGATTGGCGTGTATTCCTGGACGAGGCTATCGGGAAACATCAGGAATATATAGCGATACGGGAAGCACGCATCGAAGCCCTGAAACGGCAATCCAGGCAAACCGACCCAGAAACCTCTGATTTTTTCCAATTGAACGAAAAATTATACCGGGAATATAAAGCATATACCTGTGATTCGGCTCTCCGCTACCTAAGCCTAAACCTGCATTGGGCAGAACGTCATCACCAACAAGAGGCCGGGGACGAAATCCGGATTCGCCGGGCACGTCTGATGGCTGCAACAGGTATGTACACAGAAGCTGCCGAAGATTTGGGCTCGATAGACCGCATAAAGCTTTCCCCGCGTTTATGGGCGGATTATTACGAGTGTTATCGGTATTTATACAGTGAATTAGGCATGTATACACAAGATCCCCTTTACCAGAAACGCTACTATACATTGGCAGCCTCCTATAAAGATTCGTTGATACAAGTGCTTACACCGGATTCTCCCCTTTATCCGGAACGCAAAGAAATGGAAAAAGCCGCTTCCGGTAAGTTAGCGGAGGCTTTACAAATAAACGACACCCGCCTGGCGGCCATCTCCCCCAACACTCCCGAATATGCCCTGGCAACCTACCACCGCTCCCTGCTCTACCGCCGGCTGGGAGATCGGGAAAAAGAAAAATATTACCTAGCTCTGTCGGCCACGACAGACATTCGGCTGGCAATCACCGACCACGCTTCCCTCTGGACTCTGGCAAAGCTATTGTATGAAGAGGGCGACATTGAACGCGCCTATCGCTATATCCGTTTTTCGTGGAACGCGACAAACCTATACAATGCCCGTAGCCGTAGTTTACAAACGGCCGGAATATTATCACTTATCGACCTGACCTATCAGGCCATGCAGGAAAAACAATATGATCGGCTTCGCTTTTATCTTTGGACAATCAGTATTCTTTCCCTATCACTGATATTAGCCATCGCCTGGATTTACCACCAGATGAAACGTCTTGCCGTGGCACGAAACAATCTGGAACACACGAATGCACAACTGCAAATGTCCAATCATATCAAAGAGGAGTATATCGGTCGTTTCCTTAAACTTTGTTCCACCTATATCGATCGTTTGGAGGCCTATCGCCGCATGGTAAATAAAAAAATATCCAACGGACAGACGGAAGAATTACTGAAAATGGTACGTTCCAGCAATGCCCTGGACACAGATCTGAAAGAACTGTATAAAAATTTTGACAAGGCTTTCCTTCATCTTTTTCCTGATTTTGTAAAGAACTTCAACCAACTGTTGCAGCCGGAAATGCGCATCGAACTTCGTAAAGGGGAATTGCTGAACACCGAACTACGTATTTTTGCTTTGATACGCCTCGGCATTGACGACAGTTCACAAATTGCAGAGTTCCTCCGGTATTCGGTAAATACCATTTACAATTATCGCGCTAAAGTGAAAAATAAAGCCTGCATTTCGCGCGACGATTTCGAAGCACGTGTCATGGAGATACGTTAAAACGAATCAAAAACCTGTTTATATTCCACTTTTTTACATTTATCTGAAAACACTATATCACTGTTTATCAGGATACTATTTTTATAAACCACTTTATTTGATCCACCAATTTCCCATACGGGGGTACACTGTAAGCTGATCTTTTCTAATTTTGAAAAAGTTTAAGCAATCGTTAAAATTTTCCGTATGAAATTGAAATTACTTCTTTTATTAAACTGCTGCTTATCGACCCTTCTTATTACTTATGGTAACAATTCCGGATCGCCCACGAAAAGCACAGAAAATAAAAAGAAAGCCGAGGTCTACACCACCACTGCCGACCGTCGGTTAAGTTTTAACCACATGCAACAACGCCTTTCCACCAAACCCGGATATGAAACCGTTATTATTCTGAATCCTACGGTAAGCTATCAGGAAATGGACGGATTCGGTGCAGCCGTTACCGGCTCTTCCTGTTACAATTTAATGCAAATGTCCCCTGCCGACCGCAGAAAATTTCTCATTGAAACTTTTTCCGACAAAGATGGATTAGGGTTCAGCTACATCCGTATTTCCATAGGCTGTTCCGATTTCTCGCTAAGCGAATACACTTGCTGTGACACGCAGGGCATTGAAAATTTCGCCCTGCAAGAGGAAGAAAAAAAATATATCATTCCCATATTAAAAGATATTTTTGCCATAAATCCGGCCATTAAAATATTAGGATCTCCGTGGACATGCCCCAGGTGGATGAAGGTAAACAACCTGCAAGAAAGGAAACCTTTCCATTCCTGGACAAGTGGACAGTTAAATCCGGATTATTACCGGGACTATGCGACCTATTTTGTGAAATGGATTCAGGCTTTTGAGAAAGAAGGGATTAAAATTTATTCCGTTACTCCCCAAAATGAGCCGCTGAACAGGAGGAATTCCGCATCTTTGTTTATGGGATGGGAGGAAGAACAGGCTTTCGTGAGGGACGCTCTCGGACCTGCTTTCAAATCAGCCGAATTAAATACAAAAATTTATGCCTTCGACCATAACTACAACTACGACAATATGCCGGATCAACTGGAATATCCCGTCAAAATATACGAGGATGAAACAGCAGCCTCCTTTCTGACCGGAGCTGCTTACCACAATTATGGAGGTCGGCGGGAAGAACTGAACAACGTCCAGCAGAAACGCCCGGACAAAGAACTTATTTTTACGGAAACTTCCATCGGCACGTGGAATGACGGACGGAACTTGAAAAAACGGCTTATGGAAGATATGCGGGAAGTGGCGCTCGGAACAGTGAATAACTGGTGCAAAGGCGTTATCGTGTGGAACCTGATGCTCGACAGCGAACGTGGCCCCTGGCGGGAAGGCGGTTGCAAAACCTGTTACGGGGCTGTTGATATTAGCCGCGACGACTATAAAACAATTACCCGTAACTCCCATTACTATGTCATCGGACACTTGTCATCTGTTGTGAAACCGGGGGCAGTCCGCATCGAAAGCACGGGAAGTGTGGAAGACGGGCTGATGTGCTCCGCTTTTAAAAATCCGGACGGAACCATGGCTTTCGTACTATTAAACGAAAGAAACACAGATTCCCGCCTGACGGTTACAGATGGCAAGAATTATATAAATTGTGTAGTTCCGGCAGAATCGGTCACCTCTTATCGCTGGAAAAAATAAAGGAAATAATCATTTAATCACTTATAAATATGAAGAAAATACTCATTGGTTTAATGCTCGCTGCCACCCTTCCGCTCGCTGCGCAGCAAAAACCCGTCTATCTGGATGAAACCAAACCGACAGAAGAAAGAGTGGAAGACGCGTTGAAAAGACTGACTTTAGAAGAAAAAATAGCGATGGTACACGCGCAAAGTAAATTCAGCAGTCCGGGAGTGCCCCGCCTGGGCATCCCTGAATTTTGGATGACGGACGGCCCTCACGGCATCCGCCCCGAAGTTCTTTGGGATCAATGGAATCAGGCAGGCTGGACGAACGACTATTGTGTGGCCTTTCCCGCTTTGACTTGCCTGGCTGCGACCTGGAATCCCGACATGTCCATGCTTTATGGTAAAAGTATCGGCGAAGAAGCACGCTACCGCAATAAAACCGTTCTTCTGGGGCCGGGAGTCAATATCTACCGCACTCCGCTGAACGGACGTAACTTTGAATATATGGGCGAAGACCCATATCTGGCCAGCCGCATGGTAGTTCCCTACGTGCAGGGCGTACAGCAAAACGGAGTAGCCGCCTGCGTGAAGCATTATGCGCTGAACAATCAGGAAATCAATCGTCATACCACCAATGTCATCGTCGATGACCGCGCCCTTTACGAAATTTACCTGCCAGCCTTCAAAGCCGCTGTTCAGGAAGGGAAAGCGTGGGCCATTATGGGAGCTTACAATCTCTATAAAGGGCAACACGCCTGCCACAACCAATATTTGCTAAACGACATTCTGAAAGGCGAATGGGGATTCGACGGTGTTGTCGTTTCCGACTGGGGCGGCACACATGATACCGACCAGGCCATTACGAACGGTCTCGATATGGAATTTGGCAGCTGGACGAACGGCCTAAACTATGGGAGCAGCAATGCTTATGACAATTACTATTTAGCTCTCCCCTATCTGCAACGTATAAAATCAGGTAAAGCCGGAACAAAAGAACTGGACGACAAAGTGCGCCGAATCCTGCGCCTGGCATACCGCACAACGATGGACAGAAACCGTCCTTTCGGTTCCATTCTCTCCCCGGAACATTACGAAGCAGCCCGCCGAATCGGAGAAGAAGGCATCGTGTTGCTACAAAACAAAAATGCCATACTGCCGATCGATCTGGACAAAACACGGAAAATCGCCGTTATCGGAGAAAATGCCATAAAGATGATGACCGTAGGCGGAGGTTCTTCCTCTTTAAAAGCGCAACATGAAGTATCCCCGCTGGAAGGACTCAAGAATCGTATAGGCAACAAAGCCGAAATTGTATGGGCTCGCGGTTATGTAGGCGATATTTCCAATTCATACAACGGAGTGAAAACCGGGCAAGACCTGAAAGACGAACGGACACCCGAAGAACTGACGGCAGAAGCCGTACAGGTGGCAAGCACAGCCGACTATGTGATCTTCGTAGGCGGCCTGAACAAGAGCGATCATCAGGATTGCGAAGACAGTGACCGCAAAAGCCTCAACCTGCCCTACGGACAGGACGAACTGATTACGGCCCTGGCAAAAGCCAATAAAAACCTAATCGTGGTAAATGTCTCCGGCAACGCCGTAGCCATGCCGTGGATTACAGAAGTTCCAGCCGTACTACAAGCGTGGTTCTTAGGCTCAGAAGCCGGAAACACTATCGCCTCGGTCTTGGTGGGTGATGTCAATCCCTCCGGAAAACTACCGTTTACCTTCCCGGCAAGATTGGAAGACGTTCCGGCTCACAGCCTGGGCGAATATACCGATAAAAGAAGCCAAAAAGTGATCGACCTCAAATATAATGAAGGCATCTTCGTGGGATACCGCTGGACGGATCAACAAAAAAAAGTAAAACCCTTGTTCCCGTTCGGGCACGGTTTGAGCTATACCACTTTTTCTTACGGCAAACCGACCGCCAGCAGCAAAACCATGTCGGCTGACGGGACTTTAACCGTGAAGGTTACCGTAAAGAACACCGGAACCCGCGAAGGTCAGGAAATCGTGCAACTCTACCTCAGCGATAAGAAGTCTTCCCTGCCTCGTCCCGTGAAGGAATTGAAAGGTTTCCGGAAAGTGAAATTATCCCCGGGCGAAGAAAAAGAAGTGACTTTCACGATCGATAAAGAGGCTCTCTGCTATTTCGACGACGCTAAGCACGCCTGGGTAGCCGAACCGGGTAAATTCGAAGCTATCATTGCAGCTTCAGCCGCCGATATTAAAGGGGTAGTTCCTTTTGAATTAAAATGATACCGGATTAAATTTTCCCTTTCATGAGAAAGTACTGGGAACAGGATAGAAAAGGAAAGATCTAATCAGCTTTTTAAGCTCAAAGGATTGAATATTTGAAAATAACCCCGGCTAAAAGATTCGGGTAAACAATAGGAAAGGGACTGCCTTCGATTCGTTAGGCAGTCCCTTTTTTTCTGATAGCCAAAAATAGGGATTTCTACAAACAAGCATAACCACTATTAGGGATTTCCCCCCAACAGTAAAAGCAGTAAATTTGCCTCCAAATAAATATATGTATAACTTTAATAGAAGGTGGATGAAAAACTATCAGTTAATTTTTATTGCGGCTATCACACTGGCTGCCTTTACAATTCAAGGATGTAATTCTAAAAAACAAAAAAATAGCGATTCGGCACAAACTGAAAAAACCAGCCTCGCAGAACAGAAAATCTTACAGGTGGACGATATTTTGAAAGAAGCCGAAAACCTTAGCGGTAAAGAAGTGGAACTCGAAGGAATTTGCACACATATCTGCAAGCATGGAGGTAAAAAAATATTCCTAATGGGAAGCGACGACACCAAAACCATTCGCATTGAAGCCGGAAAAGAGTTCGGAAACTTCAAACCGGAAACTGTAAATAACATCGTTCGGGTAAAAGGGAAATTGGTGGAAGACCGTATCGATGAAGCTTACCTGACACAATGGGAAGAAAAAATCAAGGCACAGACAGAGGAACAGCACGGAACAACCGAAGCCGGATGCTCGTCAGAGCAAAAAGCCAGAGGTGAAACTCCCGCTAACACGGCCACCGATAGAATTAACAATTTCCGGAAAAGAATTGCAGAACGCACAGAAAAGGAAGGGAAAAACTACTTGTCGTTCTATCACATCGACGCTACCGAATATAATATTCAATAAGCAACTTTCTTATGGCTTTAAAACCGAATATGCCTTTCATCCGCAAATGGAGCCGCAATATACACCGGGATTTATCGTTTTTCTTTTCCGGTGTTATTTTGGTTTATGCAATATCAGGCGTAGTACTCAACCATAAAAAAGATTTCAATTCCGACTATATCATCCGGCAGCATACCTTACAAATTCCGGGGGAATTTCCCAAACCACAGACAGAGTTTTCTAAGGAGTATGTATTGTCATTGCTGCAACCTTTGGAAGAGGAGGAAAATTACACCAAACACTATTTCCCGAATGAACGGCAAATGAAAGTGTTTATCAAAGGAGGCTCTTCCCTGGTGGTAGATATACAAACCGGAAAAACTCTTTACGAATCGGTAAAGAAACGCCCGGTAATCAGCGCACTGAACCGACTGCATTACAATCCCGGCAAATGGTGGACGATATTTTCCGATATTTTTGCCGTTTCTTTACTCATTATTACCCTAACGGGTATCGTTATGCTGAAAGGTAAAAAAGGTTTATGGGGACGCGGTGGCATTGAACTGGCCATCGGTATCCTGATACCCATACTATTTATATTCTTTACCTGATCGAAACATTATACCGCTTTAAGGGTGTCTCAAAAAGGGGACACCCTTTTTTATCCTCCTCCCCCTCTCATCCATATCGGTGGCACCATGTGTAAAACAGTAACCGGCCAGCCGTTTCCGACAGAAAAAGCCTATCCCTCTTACACTTTTGTCATAGATTATAAATAGGGCATCTCTGGCAGGTAAGATAAAGGAAAGTAGAAAATCTATACCACAAGAAGCTTTCCACAACACGAAAATGTATGATTACAATTCCCGTTTCAAGCACTTCCGCCCGAAACCGATATGCCATAAAAAAGCTGTGTCCGGAGAATCCTATCATCCCCGGACACAGTTTATTCCGATTGTAAAAATGCAACCGCACAGACACTATGAAACAGCCTGCTTTTTCCGGTTCAGCCTTACTTTCATTACGATATAACCAGTTATCAATAACGCCCACAAAATCGTTCCCCACCAGGAGAAATCGGTAAATCTCGGCCAAACGTACTGATCGGTGCTGACCGTGAACGATAATTCAGCGGGGAAGATATATTTTCCAATCTTCGCGGCCTGACTTTCCTCCGCAGGAATAACCTTTGTCGCCACCAAAGAATAATCGTTGGCATCGATAGCATAAATTTTCAATCCATCCTCACCCAAAACCTGAACTGTCCAATAGAACGGATCGCCGAAAATAGTTATGGTTTCTTTCTCCGGATTCAATGCAGGGATAGGAAGTGGCTTCAACTCGTAAGTCTTCGCATTCAGCACATAAAAATTCTGGTCTTCATCGGAAACAAACCCATAAAAACGGCGATTGCGAAAAGTGGTCGGAAAAATATATTTCACTTTCATCCCGGAAATTTCGGTATTCCGCACAAAAGGACGATCTTTCAGCCGCTTCACATGAAACATCTGTCCCTCCCGGTCTGTCATCAAATAACCTTCATCATATTCTTTTCTCACATTCTGGTCCCCGGCAATCACTCCGGCAGGGAAATGAAATCCTTTATCCAGCAAGGCTTGTGTAAAACGCTGGCTGCGTTCCTCGTTCACCTGATTTTCCTCCATATCCACAAACTCCATCCTATTGCTCATCCGGAATACGTCCCCAGGCATTTGCAGGTCTACACGCCCGGACATTCCTTCGAACAAAGGGTATAAACCCGGTCGTTTCACATTAATATCCGAAGGTTTATGCCGGAACATAAACTTTTCAATCTGCAAGGTGCGGTTATCTATCTCCACCCCGTTGATTTGCGCAGGAAAACGCCCGTCAGACACAAGCTGGCGATTATACAAGGTGGGCAGTATACTGTCGAATTGTTTCTCGGTATATATGGTGCCGTCTTCTCCCAGGTATGCAACAGAACCGCCCGACCGATCCATCGCCACAAACTGATGGGCTACACAACTGTATATGGTAAACGGATAACTCCCCGGTTTCGCGAATAAGAAATGCCATGCCCAGGGCAAGCCCCACATCAACAGTAATATCACTGTAATAAAAAGAAAGGCTTTACTATATTTAATCATATTCAAATCATTTAATTTAAAACAAACCATTTATTCTTTTCCCTGCTTAAACCGTTCCACGGAAAGCAAAGAAAATCCCGTGATGCCGATTGTCCAAAACAGCAATATCCACAGCATACAATTGTAGGCTTCCGGCATGTCCGACACAAAAAATATCCGAAGGACTCCGGCTGCAATCAGGGCATAAACGCCCCTGCGTTTCCAAACAGGCTCCATGCATATCCAGGCTGTAAACAAATAAGCTGTAAATCCCGCAAGATACCAGGGTAAAGCGGTCAATAATATCCTCGTCCATAATTCGGGAGCCAGAACATACATCAAATATCCTCCCAAAATAAGGTAATGAACGGCAAAAATCACTGTCAGCATCAATATTCCGGCCAAAACCATCGACAAGATCATACGCTGCTGGGGATAAGGCAAATGAAGGGTTAGCTTCAATCTTTTTTGCAACATTTCCGGCACAAATTGCACAACCGCCAACAAGATACCGATAGCCAGAGGAATGTATTCCAACAACTCAATAAACACTGTATTCTTTGTCAACAGGATTTCCCACAAGTGAGCAGCTCCCTTAAACTCCACCACCCGGTTCAACCGGAGCAGCACATACACCACAAAGCAAAGTGAAACGGCAGCCATACCCCAAAAATAACGGCGGGCTTTAATCCATTCTTTAAAAAATATCGCTCTCTGCATTTCTCGAATTTTAAAAATTAATATTTCCCCGTTAAGCCGATAAAGGCATCTTCAAGCGACAAAGGCGGCTCCTCGGTCACCACAGCCTGAATACCGTTTTGTTTCAGCCAGCCGGACACAAATTCCAACGATTCAAACGACCAGGTTTCCGCTTGTTTCCGAATCACGGAAGTATGGAACAAGGCCGGGTTTTCCGGAATCTCATCAGCCGAATCCAACGTAAAGGTATACCGACGGAAAGTGCGGAGTAATTCACCCACAGGTTTCTGTACCAATATTTTGCCATAATCCATAATAATGCAGTCGTCGATCAGCCTCTCCATATCCTGAATGATATGTGATGTAAGGAAAACCGTTTTTTCCTCCGCTTTTGCGTACTCGTGCAAATATTCAATAAACAGGCGGCGATAGCCGGGATCCAGTCCCAGGGAAAAATCGTCCAGCACCAGTAACTCTGCATTTTGCGCCAGGATAAGCCCCAATGCCACCTGCGAACGCTGTCCGCAAGACATCCGGGAAATCTGCTGCCGGGGAGCCACCTTCAGTTTTTTCATCAACTCATAATAAGCATCCTTATTCCAACGGGGATAAAAAGACGCATAAAAACGCTCGATTTCTTCGATGTTCATAAAGGAATACTGCACATGCCCTTCAATCAATAAAGCGATCCGTTGCCGGGTGACAGGCTGCATTTTCTGGATATTTTCCCCGAAAATAAGGCATTCGCCGGAACGGGGCTGTAAATAGCCACTTAAAATGTTGATCGTTGTGGTCTTCCCTGTCCCGTTCTTTCCCAATAATCCCAATATCCTTCCTTTCGGGACATTAAAGCTCAAATCACGGTATATCTGACGCTCCCCATAATAATGGGTAAGGTTTCTACATTCTATTATATTTTCCATATTTTTATTTAAAATCATACAAAACGGCTCTCTTTTCTTCCGGGCCCCTCGCCTTAATCCGAAATTTCCTTACCCAAGAAAACGATCCCCAAAAGAAAAACGGGTCAAAAAAACAACACCAATCCGGTTTCTATTCCCCAACGATAAACTCCGCCCGCCGAACGGACATATTGCCCTCCGGCCTCCACAGCCATACTGGTTTGTCCTTTCAACGGCCAATGATACGCCAGGTCGAACTTTAATTCATAAAAATTCCTTTTTCGGTATTCATATTCCCGCACCCAAAAATCACCCACCGTTTCTTCGGCAGGAGGAGCATTTAAATCGGCTTTCAAATTCTTATACATTCCCCCGGCAAAATCCCAATGCAATTTCTGGCGGTTAAAATAATGTATCATACCTCCCGACAGAACTCCTTTTATTCCGGCTATCTGTTGAGAATAATCCGGAAACAGGTATCGTTCCCGGTCGTTCTCCGCAATGACCTGTAAACCGTACCAATAGGCTGTTTTTTCCGAAGGTGTATGCTGGAAAACAGCCGAAAGTCTTCCGGACGCAGTTTCACGCTCATATTTATCCGATTCACTCAATACCCTCCACACATAAACTCCGGTTGCCGTGTCTGTCACTGTCTTCTCATAGCTTTTTTCAAGTCCGGTCTGGCTCATATATTTTCCTTCGGCTTCCAACAGCAGCACAGTCGTTTCTTTCAAACGAAAACGCCAGTCTATTCCTGCTGTGACGGTTCCCTCCTTCAATAAAAAAGGAGTACGCAAGTCCCCTTCTTCCACCTCCATTTTCCGGTAGTCGTACCTAAGCAAAAGACTTCCTCCGTATTTCTTTTTTTGCCTCAACTGCACACCCCCGCCATAGGAATGTGAACGGTAATAACGCCGGAACGAGCTTTCTATGCCGGAAAAACTATAATCATAAAGCCCGAATCCTTTCAAAAGATAAAAATAATCCTTACGGGACGGTTCTTCTATCCGGATCGTAAGATGTTGTTTATAAAAAGTATAATCCAGGAACAAACCTAAATCCCACGCTTTCACCCCCACCACGATTCCGGGATTCAACCTCAATTCCGAAATTGTATTTTTCGGACGCGGGTCGGCTTTCCGATAAGCCACAGTTCCCCGGTAATCGGCCCGCAGGCCGTAAATGATATTCTTTCCATACAAAGCGGCGCTTCCCCCCAAACGGTAAAGTTCATGATAATAATTCCCTCCCAGCGAATCCACCACCAGATAAGGACCTAACAACCGTTCGTTCCTCACATCCGTATACCGGGTATTCCTGCGCAGCCCGCTTTCCCAGGTGGCAATTCCCGAATACATAAACTTCCCTTTCTCAACTCCATACCCCGATGCTTCTGCCTGATACAGATACCCCTTATTCCCGTCAAACTGAGAATAAAAAGATTCTGCCTCATCCGTCCGGTAACGGAAAGCAAGCCAGCTTTTCCGTTTCTGCTCCAGCCAGCCGAAAGCAGCAGGATTAGAGCGATAGCCCTTCTCAAGACGGTCTATGGGCAATTCTCCGCAAAACAGAGAATCCTGCCCGGGGACAGAATCGTCTTTCCCCAGGCAGTATTGCCCCAATAGCAAGAATAACATCAACCAGTGTAATCCCTTCATTCGCCCTGTCCTCCGGATTTATTGAGGAATAACAAAAGGAGTCGGAGTCTGTCCGGTTACAAAGTCATCCGAAGAATTATTGGTATCCTGCAAATAAGCACGTCCATTCTCCCAACGTTCCACCTTACGGCGAACTGACTTTCCATTTCCGGAAGCATCTGTATAGCTATACCCTGCATCTATTGAAGAAGGTAAGGCCTTCACTTTCAGCCCGTCTTTTTTACTCAATTCCACTCCGTCGAAAACCAACGTACGGGGGATAGCATAACCATCCAGTTGTTTAGACCCGGAGGCATTCGGTACCTGCACAAAATTTTCATTCATAAATGTTTCCACATCTTTATCCGGGCGGAAAATAATATACGATTTAGTACCTTGCTGATTTAACACCCAAATGGTTTCTGTATAGCAGAAATTCTTAATCAAATTCGGAACTTCCGGCACATCAATGTCGGGAGCATTGGCATCCACCCATTCAAAATTAGCATTCGACAAATCGACCGGAGAATTCGGATTCAACGATTCATCCCCTTTGTGATTCAATGCTTTATTGGCAATCACCACACTTTTTCCGGGAGCTACCGGATAGTCTTTACCATTACCGGGAATTGAATAATAAGCCTGTACGGCAATCCGATCAGGCAAAAACTGATCCCATCTAACAGCCGATACAACACTGGTTGTAATATAAGTTTCACCGATCGCCAAGCCATCTGCATACAGGGTATCGTCGCTGTTGTTAAATATTTCGATAAACTGGTCTTTTTGATAATTCTTATCGGCAGGAGTTTTGCTTCCTGCAAAATAGAGTTCTTTGATCAGCCAGGGGCTTCCCGTTTCCGAATACTCCATATCTAAAATCACGGTCTGTTCCAATCCCGCAATACTCTGGCTTTGTTTGGAAGCCTGGAATCGCAGGGTAATAGCGCCCACCGTATCCGTAGTTGATAATTTCTCTCCTGCAACCTTAATATGATACACACCTTCTTCCACCAGCGTACTCCATTTTCCGTCGGTGTCTGTCGTTCCGCTCACCCCTCTGTTCGTCGAGGTATTGGTAAGGGTCACCGTCAAACCATCCCCGGCCAATGAGTTATACTCTTCCGGCATCTGCGTTTGAACGGTTACCGTAGTGAATTTCACATCCTTATCCGACTCGGAACAGGCGGCCAGCAGAAAGGCGAACACTGTTCCCAAAATTAAAATTGTTGTTTTCATGTGTTACTATTTATTGTTATTGTTTATAATGATTATATTGTTATCCCCAATTCCGCACCGAAAGCAGGTATGACCCAAGCACGGTCTTCTGCGGTTGTTTTTGTTTTGTACTTTGGATTATAATCCCAAAGTCGGTTCACCATAAAAGAAATATTCAAATGTTTCCCGATTTCCTTAGTCGCTTTCAGGTTTAACGTAATTGAAACCGGAGTGCGACTTTCCTTAAAATAGTTTTCTGAAAATTTCCGGATCAAGGGCTGAAAACGAACATCGTTCGCCTCTTTCTCTGTAAATGGACGAGTCACTCCTGCCGGATCGATATACGCCACAGGTACCCCGGAAAATGGCTTGGTCTGCGAAGAAGTAAACCAAACGGTTTGCAACAAAGCGGAAAAAAGTAACCTGAACCGGGGGATATGTGTCCTGATCCACATATTGGTATTGAATTGTTTCTTCACATTGCTATTCGAATTCCAGTCATAAATACCGGCATAGAGATAGGGTTTCCCATTCACAGTGGTTTGCGGACGATACTGCATCAGCAGACTGACATCGTAAAGCGTTTTATAATAAGCACCGTTTAATTCTATCTCTGTGCGTAAAGCATTGATCTGTGGTATCACGATGCGGTACTCCACCCCCCTTTTCCTTAACCGGGAAGCGTTAAGCGTAGTGGTATAACTTTTCAGCAGAGTATCGGCACGGGGAGAAAAATCCTCTATCCCCGGTTTTCCGGCAGGCAAAACAGCCGGATTATCATACTTCGTATATTGAAAAGAAAAGTAATTCGTAGCCGATTCAAAACCACTATTGGACAGTTCGTGAAAATAAGTAAGGTTCAGCCTGAAATCTCCCACCTGCCAAGCAGCCCCGATTTCATATTTTTTATTCCGGTTTACCGACAATTTCGGATTTTCCCGGTTTTTCACCTGCGTATTTACCCACAAAAAACGATTTTCAGGAGTCTGTGAATAATAATTGGCGGCAATTTCATCATACCATACGCAGTCGGGATACAACATATCCAACGTGGGAAATTTCACCTGTTCGCCATATCCTCCCCGGATGGTAAGGGCAGATTCCCACTTTCCGATCTGCATGCCCGAATAGGTATAGCCCAAATTTACGCGTGGCTCGGCAAACCATTTTCCGTGCAAAAAATATTCCGACGGCAGATTGGCCGGATTCGTCAGACGCACACCGACCGTCAATCCCAATTGATGTGATAAATGCCTGTAACGAATCTGTTCTTCGATAAAAACGGCATTATTCACCATAGCCCTCACCGAACGTAAAGACCGGGGACGCGACGAAGCGCTGTTCGTAGGAAAAGGAGGACGTTCCAAATCGTATATCGCTCCCCGTCCCAGATTTTTAGCCGTGCGGTTCTCTATCCCCACCAACACCCGGTGATTTGTATTCCCCAATTCGAAATTGGAAACAGCAGACAATTGCCAGAAAAAATTAAAAGGCTTATTCTCCACCTTATATTGGCTGACATAAGTGGTGGGTAAATAAAGTCCCTCCTGTTCTCCCGCCTGCTGGGCAAGTGGCAAAGGCATCGGCCCGGTAAGCGAAACCGTCTTATCGCGATTCAGTATATCCGCCGTATAATCCCCGGAAACAGTCATTTCCAACTTACTCAACCCTTTCCACTTCGGCTGTAAAGCCGTATTGAGCGTCACCCCGAAACGATTATAGGTAGCCGAATAGGTATCTTCGGCAAGAGTGAGGTCGGGATCGTTCTTTTCCTTATCCAAAGTTCCGGTATAAGTTCCCTGAATATCGTAGCGCCAATCCCCGATACGGGTATTTTTCTGATTCTCATACATTGCCTGAGCTGTGATCCGGGTATAGGTCTGCAAATTTTCACGCACATCGGGTTTCGCCTGAACGACATCTCCTCCTAAATGCAAAGTTCCCCGGCGTTCCCCCAGTTTAAAACCTTTTCCCACATACGCCAGTTTATTGAGAGGATTTGCCTTTATCCGTATTTCCAAAGGAGAGATTCCCAATTTTGATTTCAGTAAAACCACCCCACTACTCAAATCCCCGTATTTCACAGAGGATATTCCGGGAATCACTTCCACTTCCTCCAAATGATCGGTGGAAAGCAGGCGCAGGTCAACCCCCGCATTTACCGTAGAACGCTCCTTCATCTGATCGTCTCCCCCATACATGGCCGATAAATTGGCATTGTTCGACATCGGCGCACCGTCCCTGATAATAGCCATTCCCAAAGCCGTGTTCTTATCCGAACCAGCCTGGCGCGAAGTCACCTGATTCACATTACTCATATCGCCGTCGGTAGAAAGGTAACCCGGTAAAAGCTGGAAAACATCGGCCAAAGAAGAAGGTTGTATGTGGTCGAGAGCGCTTTTGGATATTTTCATGGATGTTCCGGACTGATTGTATTCTGCCCTTACTTTCACTTCGTTCAACTGTAAGGTCAACCTTTCAATAGCCAGTTCGAGAGTCGTATCTTTTCCTACTGTCATCGCCAAAGTAAAAGGCGCATAACCCAGGTACGAAACCGTAATACTCCACTTACCTCCCGGAACACCTTCCAAATGAAATTTTCCATCCGCTCCGGTCAGCGTTCCTTTTCCCAACTCCTCGATTCCCACCGTAGCATATTCCATGGCAAGTCCCGTCCCCTTATCCCGCACAATTCCCGCAACCGTATACTTTCCCCCCTCCATTGCATACACACCGCTAAAGCCCAGAAATAGATAGAACAGACAGAATATTTTTAACATATACAGTAAAGTCGATATTTTCACGCGTACAAAAATAAAGGGACAAACCGGATCGGTAAATCCCCATATTCGGGTATTTTGTCATTCCATATCCCCAACTGTGGGGACGACTTCCTACATATCAAAATTACTGAACACGAAACACACAAAATGTTCGGAAACAAAAGGGAAATAGCATAAAAGAGGCGACCCGATACGTTCTTTCAAGCCTCTGAAAATTAAATATTTGAAGACACACCCGGATAGAGGGGTACGAATAAAAACAAAAAAGAGAGGAGACTGTCTTCGAATCGTTAGACAGTCCCCCCCCTCTGAATTTTACCTGAAATATATTGGTAGTTCTTATTTCATGCCCTCGATAGCCTGAGTAATGGAATGGAACACCTCGTCCATCGTATTATCCCCCTCTACATCCACATGCACCCCTTTCCGGCGATAATGGTTGGCAACATGCACCGTTTTATCATGGTATTCTTTAAAGCGTTTTTCGATCACTTCTTCATTATCGTCAGCCCGTCCTTCCACCTTAGCCCTTTCCAGCATTCTACGCTTCAGTTCTTCAAAAGGCACATTGATACATATCAATCCTTTCAGCGGACTCCCGGTTTTTTCCAGCATTTCGTCCAAAATTTCAGCCTGCGCCACCGTACGGGGAAAACCGTCGAAAAGGAACCCGTCCACACCCTTCGTGCCGTCAATGCTGCTGGCTATCATTTTTACAACCAGTTCGTCAGACAATAACTGACCGTTATTAATAATATCCGCAGCAATCTTCCCCAGCTCCGTTCCTTCTGCTATTTCCCGGCGAATCATGTCCCCGGTGGACAAATGTGCCAGATTATATTTTTCAGCTATTCTTTTTGCCTGAGTTCCTTTACCGGCTCCCGGAGGGCCAAATAATGCGATATTCAACATGTTTGATTAATTTTAAGATTATTTCCGTTTCCAAAGGTAAAAAAAACATCCTAATCCTCAAAAAACAAAAGCCGCGATTCCCTGAAATATACCTTCCATAAAAAGTATGAAGGTTAAAAATTACAAAAATACACATTATATCGGTCAAAATTTGAAACGCATTCAACCCTATTTTCGTTATTCCCTTAGTCTTGATACACCGGTCTTTATTCCCCCACGGATTTGAGATCAACTAATTGAATTTAAATATCAAGGAGAATTGAAAGAAAAAAACGTCAATAAATTTTGAGTTACTTAATTTTAAAAATGTTATGAAAAAAGGATTACTGTTATTAGTATTGGCTGCTGGTCTATGTGGAATAGCAAAGGCACAGGGGCAGGTGGAAGAAGTGATACTGGAACAACGCCTTCCGGGTTATAAAACCACATTTGAAGCCAACCCATTCTGGCATAACTGGTTCATTTCTGCTAATTTCGGAGCGAATGCACTATTTGCAGAACACTCCTCTCAAGCTAAATTTAAGAATACGATCACTTTTATGCCGACTTTGGCAGTAGGAAAATGGTTTAATCCCTGGTGGGGAGTACGTTTACAAGGTGGCGGCGGCGCTCTGCACGGTTTCACCGAAGGGGCAAACAGCATGATCCACATGCACTACATGCATTTACATGCCGACTTTATGTTGGGATTGATCAACTTTTTCGCTAAATACAATCCCGACCGGAGATTCGACATTGTTCCTTTCGTCGGTATCGGTGGAATGACCCGGAAAAAAGACCAATCTTTCACCATCAATGCAGGTATCCAGGCACGCTATGCCATTTCTCCGCGTTTTGATGTGAACGTTGAATTTCAGGGGATGATCCTGGATGACGACCTCGTTGTAAGGGGAGGTTTCCCGAACGATGGAATCGGCGGTCTGACCGCAGGTATCACTTACCGCTTTAAAAACAGAAGTTTCCGCACAGCACCGAAACAGATCGTACTCGACGAAATGGCCGCAGCCAACTTAATATTGGCTAATCAGGTGTCGCAGTTGCAAAACCGTCCGCCAGAAATAAAGGTTGTTGAAAAAGAAGTAGTGAAGAAAGAAGTTGCCGATGTATATGCATCCATTCCTTCCACCATTCCTTTCAAATTCAACAGCGCTGTTATTCAGGATGTTTACGAACCGCTCATTTATAACATCGGAACTTTCCTGAAACAGAATCCCAATGCTAAAATACGCATCGTAGGATACGCCGATAAATTCGGGCCGATCAATGTGAATCTGAAAATTTCAGAAGAACGTGCCAATGCGGTTGCCAATATGCTGAAAAAAGATTACGGAATCAGTGCAGACCGGATGGTAATCGAATATGTAGGAAAAGAAAAACCATACTACAAGAACGAAAACAAATGGAACCGTTGCGCTATGGTTGAACTCATCAATAAATAAACTCTTGGTTTAAGTATTATTTTGCAGGAATAGTTTTCCCCGGCCCGATAAACGGGACTGAGGAAAACTATTCCTTTTTACACCTATTTCATAAACGATTGTTTTTCTTAATTTTGTCATGGAAAACAATGGATTATGGCTAAAAAACGCACTTCAAGATCGCGCAAGAAGAAAAAACTGAAATATATTCTGCTGAAATACCTGCTGTTAGGAGTTATACTGGCGGGCATAGCAGCAGGACTTTTCGTTTATTCCGTCTATGCCGGGCTGTGGGGCAAACTTCCCACTTATGCAGAACTCCGGGAGATACGCAATGACGAAGCTTCGGTGCTTTACAGCGAAGACGGGGAACTTATGGGAAAATATTACGTGGAAAACCGTACCAACGTAAAATTCGAAGGAATCACCCGGAATGCCCTGGATGCTTTGGTGGCCACCGAAGATGTCCGGTTTTATGAACATCAGGGAGTAGACAAAATAAGTATGCTGAGGGTGTTTTTCAAAACCTTCCTGCTCCGCCACCGGAGTTCCGGCGGAGGCAGCACGATCAGCCAGCAATTAGCCAAAAACCTATTCCCCAGGGAAGAACAGCAGGTTACCTTTATACCTGTGGTGAAACTGAAAGAAATGTTCACCGCCAGAAGGCTGGAGAATATTTATACCAAAGATGAAATTCTAACACTTTACCTCAATACGGTGTCTTTCGGGGAAAACACTTACGGCATTGAAAGTGCCGCACAAAAATACTTTTCCACTTCCGCCTCCGACCTCACCCTTCCGCAGGCCGCCACGCTGATCGGGATGTTAAAAGGGCCTTCACGCTACAATCCCCGCCTTCATCCGGAACGGAGCTTACAACGGCGCAACACGGTGATCGGGCAAATGGTGAAATACGATTTCCTCACCGAAGAGGAAGGGGAAACCTTCATGAAAGCAGAATTAGGCTTGGCCTACATTCCGGTGAACCATTATTCCGGGCTTGCTCCTTATTTACGGGAAAAAATACGCCGGGATGCCGTGAAGATCATCGATGAATATAATTCCGTTTATGGCACGTCCTATAATTTATACAAGGACGGGCTGATCCTCACTTCAACTATCGATGCCGAAATGCAGCACTATGCCGAAGAAGCGGTGAGCCTGCACATGAAAAACCTGCAAGATTCCTATTATAAACAACTCGGCAAGAAAGAGCCGTGGGATAAGCATCCCGAACTTCTGGCCAATGCGATACAAAACAGTAAAACTTACCAGCGCCTGAAACGCCAGGGCTTGAGCGAAGCGGAAATCATGAAAGCCATGAATACGAAAAAAGCGATGCTGGTATACAGTCCCTATCAGGGAGAAGCAAGGGTGGAATATTCTTCTATCGATTCCATCAAACACTACCTGAAAATCCTTCAACCGGGAATGATTGCCGTGGAGCCGCAAACCGGGAAGGTGAAAGCCTGGGTAGGCGGTATAGATTTCAAATATTTCCAATACGATCAGGTGGAAGCCCCGCGTCAGGTAGGTTCGGTGTTCAAACCCGTGGTATACAGCGCAGCCATTCATCAGGGGGCACGCATAGACGCTTATTACGAGAATAAGCAGACCACCTACCCCGAATACGACAACTGGACACCCCGGAACGCCGACAATAAGTACGAAGGATTCTACACCCTGAAAGGTGCGCTCAGCCAATCGATCAATACGATAGCCGTAGAAGTGTTGCTCCAAACGGGAATCGATTCGGTGATAGCGCAGGCACGCCGCCTGGGGATCACAGCCGACCTTCCTCCCTATCCGTCCCTTGCCCTGGGAGTTGCCGATATTCCTTTGAAAGAAATGATTCGTCCCTTCGCCTGTTTTGCAAACGGGGGAAAATTAGTGTCGCAATACTATCTGAGCGAAATTAAAGACCGGAAGGGAAATATTTTGTATAAAGCGCCGGAAATGGAAACCACAGAAGCCTTACCGGAAATGGAAGCCGATCTGATGAGCAATATGCTGGCCGCAGCAATCAATGAAGGAACAGGCCAGCGGCTACGCAACAATTATGGATTGAAAAATGAACTCGCCGGAAAAACAGGAACCACCCAAAACCATGTGGACGGCTGGTTCATCGGATATAATCCCCGGATTGTCGTAGGAATCAGGGTGGGAGCCAATGATGCGGGAATCCACTTCAACGACCTGAGGCTGGGACAAGGGGCTAATATGGCACTTCCTCCGTTCGGAGAATTTATGATCCGTTGCCTGAACAGCCCTACATATAGTTTTTGGAATTCCCTCTCTTTCCCCATTGTCACAACCAATTTGGAAAAAGAACTGGAAGTGCCTGAATTTAAAGACCATTTAAACCTGATTGATAGAATCACGAATAAAAAAACAGAGCCTTTAAAAATTCCGGCAACCGAGGAAGAAAAACCCCAAAAAGAGAAAAAAGGATTTTTCAAAAGGATTTTCGGTAAGAAAAAAGACCGATAACAAGGAGCTATCCCGAAAAAGATGTCCCACATTCTCTGTTTCCCATACAGAAAATGTGGGATTTTTACGGGATTATTTCACAGGGACATCGGCAGCTTCCAGTTCCTCCCTTCCATACACGCTCCGTGCCAGCCTCCTGACAATAATTACAAATCCTCCGGTAAGGATAAGGTTTAAAACCAGACTTAAAATAGAAATAATCATGGCAGGACCACCCAAATTATATCCTAAGGCAATCACAATGATCCCGGCACCGACTTCCCCTCTGGTAAACATACCGATTGAAAGGGCCAAACGCTCACGAATATCCCTGTCCCGGTAAAAAAACATAGGAATCATTTTACCGACATTAGACAGCAGGGTCACCATAACCACATGGAAAAACAATACCCCCCACGAAGGCATAGGCTGCGAAGCGGTAACGCTGGTGACATTTACAGGCATATTCTGGCTCATTCCCACAAACAACGGAGTGCTCAATCCCACTAAAAACATAAACAGGTAAGAAATAAGGCTTCCCACGTTTTCATCGACACGGCGGTGCGTATGTACGGTTTTCATCACCATTCCCAGGACGAAAGCAGGCATCAACACTTCGATATGGATAGCTCCTTCCTGATTCATAAATGCTTTGGTCAGCAAATAGATACTTTCCGTTACCGCCACAATACAAATAGAATATAATAAAATGGCATTCCACGATTGGGGTAAACGGTAAGTTTTCAACCGTACCCAGCCAATCCAAAGGAAATAAGCCACAATCCCCACTATCGCAAATAACTGCCATTTAAAGCCGATCATCAGGATTTGCAGGGGAATCATCAGCAGAATCGTATCCAAATCGTCAAAGATCGCCAGAATCTGGGTTTTCTTATATATCCATGCTTTTCTCAATCCGGCTGCCGCAAGCATGGTAAAAAGGATTCCCGCCGAGGTAGGCGCGGCAAAACGGCTTAGCAACAAATTCTCTTTCCAAGCATCCCATTCGCCAAACAAATCGGCAGGCAAAAGAAACATATAATAAAAAGCCACCAAAATCCAGGGAACGGCAGCCGTAGCCATCGCTATAAAATAATCCACGGCATAAGAACGCCATTTCTTTTTATCCAGATCGAACTCCCTTCCCACATTGATCATGATATATGCCAGGCATATAAACATCAACACTTTCGTCACCTTTTCCACAGTGATATATGATTCACCGAAAAACGGCGGCAAAAATTGAGACAAGAATAATCCGACAAGCAGAAATAAAGAGAATAATATGACTTTTTTCATTTATACGAAAGGTTATTTATAACATAATGACGTGTTCCACGTATCTATCCCAGGAAATAAGATGTTGATTTCTTACAGCTTGCAAATATAATCCGTTTCATATTATCCCCCCAATAATCCGTTTCACATTATTTCAAACATTACAAAAATAAACCAAAATATTGTAAATATTTTTACTATTTATTCGTATAAATTGCACGATTGGTTACAGTGGAATGGCAATAAAAAAAGCATAATAAATAAAATCGATAAGTATAAAAAAGCATTAGCTATTCATATTTAAAGGCCTGCGGCTTATATACCTGATAATTATAAAACCCGCTTTTTATCCCACTCGATAAAGTGGCTTGCAGACTACGCCCGTCGACAGGAATGGTCGGATACCAGGAAAAACGGAAACTGACATTCTTAAACACCACATTGTCATTACGGATATTCAACGCAACCCCCAATCCCCAATAGGTCTTCGACTTGGTCAATGAATGATTGTCTTTGGCAATAGCTCCCGCATCCACAAAAGCCGTAGCGGACATCCGGAATCCTTTCTTGATATACGGGAAAAAAAAGGTCGTTGCCAACGAGGCCGACAGTTTTTGGTTTCCCCGCAGGGAATCGGAATGGAATCCCCGAATATCACCTTCCTGCATATACAGGTAATCGGTGGGATAACGGCGTATTCCCCGGATATAATTAACCGCATTATAAAACCGGAAACGGTAATTCCCGATGCTGATCAGGTTACTGATGTGTCCTGCCTTAAAATTGATAAATCCCCTTTCAAATCCCTCGTCGTTCACATACGAGCCCACCATCGCCTCCACCGAATAATAACGTTCGGATTGCTTATTAAAATGGGAATAATGGTACTCCATACCCAGATAACCGAAATTTTCAAATTCGCTATGCTCATACCCGGCGGTAACTCCGGCATACAACCCGGTGGGAATATCCTCCGTACGCCCGAAATCATAGATCAGATTCGCCTTGTAATACTTGATTTTGGTATAGGTAAACGCCATAAAGGCATTCAGGCGATTATAATAAAAATGATTGGTATCGTCAGACACTTCCGGACGGTTATTAAATAAAGTCGTGAAAAAACGTCCGGTCAGGTAATAATTCCGGTTATAGCTGAAACGGTTTTTCAACTGAAAAGAACGCCCCAGCCACACATCCTGGGAATGATAATTAAACAATTCCTCTAACCGGGTCACATTCCGGTCAGGCAGGTTTTCCGAATAAAACACCCGGCTGGCTTCCACACCTCCCGCCCATTTCATGGTAGTGGTCAGGAAAGGGCGGTCGATACTCAACTTCACCAATTTCTGGCTATAATCGTTCTGGTACAATCCCCACAGGTCAAAGTGCGTTCCCCAAATACTGTTTATTTTATATTCTAGCATATTTCCCCACTTCTTATCCTTACTTCCCCGGTAAGAAAATTCGTAATTCAGGATATGCCCCAACTTCATAAAATTTTTATTCTTCAACCCTAAAGTAAAAGAATTGATAAAATTCGATTCAATGCTTCCCCCCCAGGAAAATTCATCTTTGCAAATCACGGTTAAATCCACCTCATCGGGATGCCCCTCCACCTCGGACACCAGGATAGTTGCATCTTCCATATAATCCAAACGGCGCAATATAATCTCATTTTGCACCAGTTCAAAAGGTTCAAGTTTCATCCCCGGCTTTAAGGTCAGCTGTTTCCGGACTGTATTTACGGCTGTACGCATGTGCGTTTTATTGGCTGCCGTTTGCAGCCAGCCCAACGATTCCTCATAGTAAGTGGTATCATATACACTCGTTCCATAAGGAGGCAACACTTTCACCGATATATTACGAATCGTTTTCCCGGCATAACCGCTGAAACGCTCCTCACTGTTTTGGGTCCGCATCACATTCAGACGGTCGGGAATCGGATTTACAAAAACCAGTTTATAAAGTTCTTTCGTCAATTTTGTCCGGTAAGCAACATCCTTTATTTTAGTAAATTCATACTTTAACGTATCCTTAATCAGGCTATCAGGCAAAAAAATCAGAGGTACGGCATTTAAAGCGGCTGAATCTATATAGGTAATAGGTAATAAAAGGGAATCCCTCAATATTAATGTGTCCTGCGAAGTCTCCGGCCTGGCCTCGGCAAGCAAATCCTGATAGCCCCCGGCATGAATCGTATCCGCATACCCCTTCCCCGCAGGAGATTGAGCAATAAGCTTTCCTGCCATACCACACAACACCAACAACAAGCAAATCCATCTCATGACGAAGGGGAATAAAAATTATTTCCGATCGATCAACTTTTCAAATCCCGGTGAAGTCCATTTTTTCATTGCTCCGTCTTGTTCATAAATAAAACAAGCCTCCAAAGCAGGATTATTGTTGACGATCTCTTTAGCAGATTCCAGCCCCAGCACCATAAAGGCCGTTGCATAGGCATCCGCTTTCATACAGCTGTCAGTATATACTGATGCACTAAGAATATCCTGCTGCACCGGATACCCCGTAGCGGGATTGATCGTATGGGCATATTTTTTCCCGTCGTGAATATAATAATTCCGGTAATTTCCGGAAGTAGCCAAAGCACCGGAAGTAAGTTCCACCACCATCTCGATTTCCCGCATAGCTCCGGTGGCATCGTCGATCGGCTTATCAATCCCGATACGCCAGGGCCTTCCTTTCCTGCTCATTCCTTTTGCCCGTATCTCCCCGCCGATCTCCACCATATAATCCGTCACCCCTTTCCGGTCAAGGTAATCCGCCACCAAATCCGTACCCAGGCCTTTGGCGATGGAACTGGCATCGATTTCCATGCCTTCCACCTGTTTAACAAGCCTGTCTCCCTGCAAAGCCAACTTATCCATTCCCACAAATTGCAGAATGGAATCGATCTTCCCGGCAGACGGAAAAGAATCGGTTTTGAATCCAAACCCCCAGGCATTCACCAAAGGGGCCACCGTAATATCGAAAGCTCCTTTCGTTTCACGGTTTACCTGCCCTGCTTTCACAAACATTTCCCGAAACAACAGGTCGGTAGAATCGCTTTCACCCCGGTTTATTTTGGATATCACGGACTGAGGATTGAACATCGAAAGCGAAGCATTCACTTTCTCCATTTCCGCCCGGAGATCCTTCTGTAAATCTTCAGGAAAATTATACGTAATATGATAAAATGTCCCGTATATCTTCCCTTCCGTATATTGATAATTCTTTTTTGTGCCGCAGGCCGACACAATGGCCACAATACCGATTATAATAGCTAATGCTTTATTTTTCATTCGAACAATTTAATAATAAAATTACTCCTTTCCAAAGAAAAAACCCCACTTTTAGAAATAGAAACCCAGGTTAAAATACACGCCCAGTTTCTTATCCCAGTCTGAAAGATCGAAAGTCACGCCGATAGGCCCGATAATACTGTTATACGAATAATTCAATCCTCCTCCCCAAATGTCTTTTCCACTCAGTATATCGAAGAAATTATTTTCCTGCTTGGCATAATTCCCGGAAAGCGACACATAATGTTTGCTCCACAGGCGGTAGCGTATGGTCATCCGTCCCACTAACAGGGAATTATCGAATAACTGTAAGTTATGGATACCGTAAAACGGCAATTGTTGGCTCATATACCTTCCTGCCACTTCACCTCCCATACAGTTCAGATACGGAAAAGGAACATCTTTACCGATCAAAACCCTACCGTAAACGGCAGGCATCAGGTAAACCCGCCGGGTTAGCTTAATTGCCGGCTGAAAATCCAATGAAATAGCGGAAAACGGGGCATGATCCTTATAATTCACCATATTATCGGTATACAAAGAGTAATCCACTTTCAAAGAAATCCCTTTATCGGGATAATACTTCTTATCGTAGGTTTCATAATGCGCCGAAGCATAATAACTGAACAGCCCGTCGGACTTCACATCCTTCGATATATAATCCGTATTATACAAAGCGGATTTATAATCGAAATATTCGTAGCGTAGCCCCAACTGAAATTTACAATTTCTCAAATAAATATCCGAAAAATTGACATCCCCCCGGTGATAGGAAAAAGTGAGGTTATCCACCTTATCTCCCCGGTCATACAGGTTAATGTCGTTGTATTTAAACATATAGGAAATACCGACTTTCCGCAAAAAGGTGTTACCGAACGAATAATCCACCAATACATACGGGTTTTTACTCAAACGCCCGGTCAGTGACAAACGCGACCCCCTCAACGCCCGGTGGCTCAACGTGGTATTCAGCAAAATAGAAGCCATCTCTTCCGAATCGAACCGGAAGCCAAAATTAAGGGAGCTGGTCGGTTTCTCGATACAACTCATTTTCAAAGTATACACCGAAGTTCCGTTCAGCGAATAGCTCACCCGCTCGAAAGCCCCCGTTCCATATAAAACACCTATGGCCCGGTGCAAATCCTTTGTTGAAATCACCGAGAACTCTTTCAATCCCATCTGGCGGCGAATCCATTTTTCGTCTTTTTTCCGCACCCCTTCAATCAAAATCTCACCGATCGCCAGCGAGTCGGTAGCCAAAAACCTGTTTGCTATATGCGGCTCGGCATCTTCCGCGGGCGACAAGCCGATCTCCTCTTTCAATTTTATGATCTCATCCCATTTAGAACGGGCCACCCGCTCTCCTCTCGCAATCATCGTATCGATGGCCTCCCGGTTAAAACTGGCAGCCGTATACCCTTTTAAACCGGGATTCATATACAGGTCAACCAATTTCAGGTTTTGCTTATAGCTCGGCATCCCCATGAAAGAAGTCAACTGATCGACCATTCCCATGATATTATTCAATCCTTCCATATCTTTCAACCCGGTGCTCAGATCCACCCCGATCACGATCTCCGCCCCCATCGCCTTCACCACATCCGCCGGGAAATTATTGGAAATACCACCGTCCACCAACACCATCGAATCCAGAATCACAGGAGCGAAAACACCGGGGATAGCCATACTGGCGCGCATAGCCAATGGCAGCTTTCCACAATCCATCACCACTTCTTTCCCGTCGACCATATTGGCGGATACACAGGCAAAAGGAATCGGCAACTCTCGAAACGACAGGGAATCGTGGTAACCGATGGTCAGTTCCGAAAAAAGATTGTAAATGTTCTGTCCGCTGATAAAGCCCGCAGGCACTTTAATCCTGCGTCCTTCACTAAAAGGGATGGAGAGCAGGTATTTTTCGTTGATCTCCTTCTCAGAGAAAGGCAGGTCATAACGATAAACCTTGTCACTCAACAGAAAAGCCCAATCCTGCACCCGGACCAGGCTATCCAGCGTCTTTGCGTCGTATCCCACCGAATACAGTCCCCCCACAATCGCCCCCATACTTGTTCCGGCAATATAATCAATAGGAATCCCTGCTTCCTCCAGCACTTTCAACACCCCGATATGAGCCACCCCCTTCGCACCACCTCCACTCAGTACTATTCCGACTTTTTTCCGTTCTCCGAAACACAATTCACCCAAAACTAAAAGGATCAACAATATCGCTCCAAATTTCTTCATGTTTCTAAGTCGTTATTAATCTAATGTCACAAAGTTAAACTTATTTCAAGAATCAGTCTTCTCGAAAAGGTTAAAAAAAAGAGATAAACAAACCGATTCAGTAAATAATTGATTATTTTTGTCACTCATCGGCTAATAAACGATAAAATTTAATCATGGCAAAAATACTGGTAATCGACGACGAACGGAGTATCCGCAACTCCATGAAAGACATTTTGAGCTTTGAAGGTCATGAAGTCCTGCTGGCAGAAAACGGCATGGAAGGACTTGCTTCTGTAAAAATCGACAAACCGGAATTAGTGTTTTGCGATATTAAAATGCCCAAAATCGAAGGAATCGACGTGCTGAAACGAATCAAGGAATTCACAGCAGAAACTCCGGTCATTATGATCTCCGGACACGGAACGATAGATACTGCGATCGATGCCATTAAAAACGGGGCTTACGATTTCATCGAAAAACCCCTCGACCTGAACCGGATTTTAATCACAATTAAAAATGCGACCGATAAAACCCAACTGATTCAGGAAACCCGTACCCTGAAAACCAAAGTCAGTAAAAAATATGAAATGATCGGTAATTCGGAGGCTCTGGAACGGATTAAAGTGATGATCGATAAAGTGGCCCTGTCCGATGCCAGAGTGCTGATCACAGGCCCCAACGGATGCGGGAAAGAGCTTGTGGCCCACCAAATACATGAAAAGAGCAACCGCCACGATAAAGCCTTTATCGAAGTGAATTGCGCCGCCATCCCTTCGGAACTGATCGAAAGCGAACTGTTCGGACATGAAAAAGGATCGTTTACTTCCGCCATAAAACAGAAAAAAGGGAAATTCGAGCTAGCGCACGGCGGAACGATCTTTCTGGATGAAATCGGGGACATGAGCCTTGAAGCCCAGGCAAAAGTTTTACGTGCCCTGCAAGAAAACAAAATCAGCAGAATCGGCGGGGACAACGACATCAATGTGGACGTAAGGGTAATCGCCGCTACCAATAAAAACCTGAAAGAAGAAATTGCAAAAGGAAAATTCCGGGAAGACCTTTACCACCGGCTCAGCGTAATCATCATAGAAGTTCCTGCCCTGAAAGAACGTCCGGAAGACATCGGCGAACTGACGAATTATTTTTTGAAAGAAATATGCGAAGAAATGGGCATTGCCTGTAAAACGATCACCCCCGAAGCTCTGGAAACCCTGAAAAGCTACGAATGGACAGGGAATATCCGCGAACTGCGCAACGTAGTGGAGAGGCTGATTATTTTAGGCAGCCAGAATATTTCAAAAGAAGAAGTCGAACTATACAGATAAACCTGCCTTTAAGCTCTTGCTACCTTTATGGATAAAGTGAATATTGTGATTACGGGACGGAGAAATGCCGGAAAAAGTTCATTGATCAATTCCCTGTTAGGACAAGAGAAAGCCATTGTTTCCGATGTAGCCGGAACCACCACCGACCCGGTGAAAAAGAGTTACGAAATTCCGGGCTTTGCTTCCGTGATATTTACCGACACCGCAGGAATCGACGATGAAGGCCCCCTGGGGCGGCAACGTATAGAAAAGAGCCTGCAAGCCGTAAGGCTATCGGACGCAGCAATCCTCGTTTTCACCGGAAACGATTTTGGAACAGCCGAAGAAAAACTGGCCGAAGAATTAAGGAAATACGAAATACCATTCCTCATCGTACACAATAAATCCGACCTGTCACCCCTCACCCCCGGCTTACGGGAAGAACTGGAACACCGTTACAAAGTGCAGGTCGTTGATTTCTCTGCCCACGGCAGCGATCCGCAAATTCTGATCGACAGCCTGAAAACCACGGTCAGCCTGCCGGAGAACCGCTCGCTTATCGGTTCCCTCGTCCGCCCCGGAGATATAATTATGCTCGTCACCCCTATCGATTCGGAAGCACCCGCCGGAAGAATAATCCTTCCCCAGGTGCAAATGATCCGGGATGTATTGAATAATAAATGTATCAACATCGTGTTACAGCCGGAGGAAATAACAGGTTTTCTGGAACGTACCCGCATAACGCCTTCGCTCGTCATTACAGACAGCCAGGCATTCGGAAAAGTTGCCCGGCTAATCCCCGGCTCAATCCCTCTCACCAGCTTCAGCATCGTCCTGGCCCATCACAAAGGAAACTTCGGGCATTACCTCGCCGGAACCACGCACATCGGTCAATTGCGCGACGGCGACCGGATCCTTATGCTGGAATCCTGTTCGCACCATGTGTCCTGCGAAGACATCGGACGGGTTAAAATCCCCGCCCTGATCCGCAAGCACACCGGGAAACAATTGGAATTCGATTTCATTGCCGGGCTCGACCAAATCAAACGTCCGATAACCGATTATGCACTGGTGATCCAGTGTGGAGGATGTATGATCTCCACCCGCCAGCTACGCAACCGCCTGCGGCCTGTGATCGATGCCGGAATACCTGTCAGCAACTATGGCATGACCATTGCCTGGGTACAGGATATATTTGAAAGAACGACAGCCCCTTTCAGGGAATAAGACAAACCAGGCCGAACAACTCACAAAACGATCCTCCCCGCACTCGTTTTCAAAACCTGTCCATATACGCAAAGAGGCTGCCTAATTTAGTTCCTCCCTAAGAAGTGACTATAAAAAGCCCCGGATAAAGTCACAATAAAAACATAGAAAAAGGGCTGCCTTCAAATTGTCAGACAGCCCCTTTTATTTATCCCAATAAATATCTTCTTATTCCATTTTCTTAAAACCTTGCCCGATGATTTCTTTCGCATCCAATATCGTAGTAAACGCATTCGGGTCGATCTTGTAAATGGCACGCTGCAAAGTGACCACCTCCCTACGGTTCACCACCGTCATAATCATTTCTTTTTCAGCGCGGTTAAACATCCCGTTCACCGGAACGATCGATCCTCCCCGGTGGAGTTCCACCAATATAAATTGCCGTATATCCTCCACCTTGTCAGACACGATGAAGAAAGTCTTATCGCTGGAATACCCCTGAATAACAATGTCGATCACCTTTCCCATCAAAAAGATAGAAAGCCAGGAATAAAAAGGCACTTTCCAATCCTGAAACACCAGCAATCCCAGCATCACGATAACGGAATCCACGATCATTTGCATCATACCCACGGGTTTACGGGTGATCTTGTTTAAAACCGAAGCCAGCACATCCGTTCCCCCGCTGGAAGAACGGGTTTTCAAAATCAACCCGGCCCCGATCCCCATAACAACCCCGCCGAAGATACTGGCCAGCAACACTTCGTCGTGAAGCTGGAAAGGATCATGGGGATGCGGATGGCCGCAAGCTTCCAGCAAAAGCGGCATACCGTCGGCAAACATCGCCACCCACAAAAAGCAAATGAATGTTTTAATCCCGAACTGTTTGCCCAACACTTTAATTCCCCAAAGGCTCAACGGTAAATTAAAACACAAGGCAGCCAAACCGATCGGAAAACCCAATTGGTAATGAAGGATTGTTGAAATACCGTAAATACCTCCCGGAACAATCTTATAAGGAGTCATGAAAAATGTATAGCCAATAGCAATAACCATGGCACCCAAGAAAAGTGTCGCATAGGTTTGAAACCAACGGGCGGAAAAAATCTTTTCTTTGTAAAAAGAAACATTCATTACATTCATGGAAGGAAAATTTAATTGTTTTCCGAAAAGGACAACACCACTATTCATTTAGCCTGATACACCCTTTTTTATACCCTCTCGGATTTGCGCGCAAAGTTATCATGAGGTTTTGCAAAAAAACATGACTTTTGTCATAGTTTCAGCGTGTAAATTCAAGAGTAACCGACAGGCGGAATTTCAGACAATTTGCCTCCCTTCTTTCCCCTTCCCACCCGTGAAATTGTATTTCCTATTCAAAAAAAATTATCTTTGCGCTGCTTATAACAAAAAAATAGCTATAATTGCACAATCTTTTTGTAAGTGTGCAATTATTATTACCCATCACCTACAAGCTGATATGAAAACCAAACTGAGCAGAACTAAAAACAAAATCATTAGTGTCGCAAAGTCGCTTTTTGCTGAGATGAGTGTGTATAAAGCCACCATGAACGACATAGCCAATGCGGCTAAAATGAGTCGCCGTACCTTATATATGCACTTCAAAAGTAAGGAAGAGATTTATCAGTATGTTGTAGAAGACCATGTAAACAGCATCAACGAGAAATTGCAAAAAGCAGCCGATTCCGCGCTTCCGCCGGACAGAAAATTAAAATTATACATTCTGGCCAGGTTTAACGTGATCGACAATCTGGTACGCCAGAACAAATATATTCGTTACGATTTTATTTTTAACAGCCTGCGGGTTGAACAGCTCAGAAAAGGAATCGACATAAAAGAACGGCAATTGCTGGAACAAATTATCCGGGACGGGAAAAACAAGGGCATTTTCAATATCAACGATCCCGAATCTTTTGCCCAGACTTTACTGATTATGTTCAAAAGCCTGGAACAGCCATTTATCATCATCGGGCACCGGAAAAGAAATTACCAGTCCCTGCGGGAATATGTTGATTTATTATTTAACGGAATACTAAACAAAAGCTAATAAAATCATTGGCACAATTATTGTACCGATACCGGATTTTAATTAGCAGCTAAATAATGTTTTAATATCTTATGGAATTGTATATCAATAAAATCAGTCATTACGTACCGGAAGAAATAGTTCCTAATTCATATTTTAAAGATATAAACGGACTGGATGACGAATGGATTTTTTCCCGCACAGGAATCAAAAGCCGTAGAAAAGCGGGGAAAGATGAAAACACCAATACCATGGCAATCAAAGCCGTAGATAAAGCCGTAAACGATCTTCCCTATCCTATTGAAACCGCAGACCTGATCGTTGCAGCAACTTACTCTCCTTATGACACGGTTGCCACTATCGCCCACATGGTACAACGCCGTTATCACATCGAAAATGCCAAATGCGTCAGCGTTTCCTCTGCCTGCTCTTCGTTTATCAATGCCATGGAAGTCGTGGAAGGTTATTTCGCCACCGGAAAAGCCCACCGGGCTATCGTCATTGCATCGGAACACAACACGGCATACGCCAACGAAACCGATCCGCAAGCCGGTCATTTATGGGGTGACGGAGCTGTTGCCGTATTCATTTCCACCGAAAATTTTCACAACGGGGATGCAAAAATCATCAGTATTCACACCCAGGGGTTAGGCCACATCGGAAAAGCGGCAGAAGCCGTTTATTTACGCCCGCTAAACGGAGGTATCGGAATGCCGGAAGGACGGGACGTTTTTATGAATGCCTGTCATTATATGGTGGAAGCCCTGGAACGCGTCACAGCTTCATACGGAAAAACAATTCAGGATTTAGATTATATTTCCTCACATCAGGCCAACCAGCGCATCATTCGCAATATAGCCCACCAGGCCGGAATCCCGGAAGAACGTTTCCTCACAAACATAGAAACACGGGGTAATACAGGCTGTCCGAGCTGTGCCATTTCCCTCTCCGAAAACCTGGACAAGATTAAAGCGGGGGATTTAGTAGGACTGACGGTGTTCGGCGGAGGCTATTCCTGTGGAGCCATGTTACTGCAATACTGATCCCCTTGTAAAAACAGACACGGAACGATCACAAAATAAAAGCTTCCCCTCCAGGCAAGCTGAACAGCCAAACAGAACATCGGCTAAAAACAGGCCGGAAAACACTCTGTTTGGCTGTTACAATTTAAAAGAGAAACCCTGTGTCCATAAAAGATACAGGAATCGCCGAGCCCATTTTTCAGGCAGCCCCTTCCTTTATCCTCCGCCCGATTGGATTCCAACATTAGAAATGTATTTGTAATCCCATAAATAAAACGGCAAACAGCAGATTCGGATACATCAATTCATCATCCGGTAAGCGCCGGGTGTCAATCCGGTGATCTTTTTGAAAAGGACGCTGAAATAATGAAATGAAGGAAATCCCAAATCTTCGGCAATACGATTCATGGGAATGCCGGAACAGCGCAATCGGTATTTAGCCGCCTCAATCCGTTTCAATTGAATGCAAAATTCCGGCAGCCTGCCGGATTCATGCTTTACCAAATCTTCAAAATAACAGGGAGAAAGGGAAAGTTTTTCCGCACAATAGGCAACGGAAGGAATACCCTCAGCCTGTAATTTTCCCGCTTCGATATACTGGTCCAGCATCGAATGGTATTGTGCCAGCAACCGTTCATTCATCGTAAAGCGGGTATAAAACTGCCTGTCATAAAATCGCCTGCCGTAATCCAACAGGCATCCGACATATTTGGCCAGCAACATTTGGCTATACGAATCCGCCGGACGTTGCATTTCGTTGTAAATATCATTCATACACCCCACGATCGACATCCGTTCATGCAGCGAAAGATGTAACGCCTCATTTTTGTAATACGAAAAAAACGAACATTCGCTCAACAGGCCACGCAACATAGAACATCCGAAAAGATCGGAACGAAAAGCGACAAGCCATCTGTCTGTTGAGGAAAACGGTTCGTACGGCATTGTCCGGGAAGAATCCGGACAACGAAAAATCAACGTTCCTTCATTAAAATCGTCCGGACGGCGACCAAATACCCGTTCGTCGCCTTCCACACAATCACGCAACAGCACACTATAATATCCCTGCGAACAAAGAATAGAAATCGTTTTTCCTATTTCTTCGTCTTTACTTATCTCTATCATCCGATACAACGCAGCTTTTTCCATCTGTTCCATTCCGGGGTAATATATAAAGATTGTTTTAAAGTGATGCAAGACCGGATAACCCAACTCCGGAATAAGGATACACACATCCGGAAATCGTATATAAACGAAACGCAGCAGGATTTGCTGCGCTCTGCCCGTCCGGTTTACTTCGATCAGTTGGGCATAGCCCGGTATTCATTAGGAGTACACCCGACTGCCCGTTTAAACATCCGGCTAAGGTGCTGCGGATATTGAAAACCGAGTTCGAACGCGATTTGGCTCATCGTTTTATTCGAAGAAAGCAGATTTTCCTTTGCTTTTTCGATCACCTTTTCCTGTATATATTCAGAAGCGGTCTTCCCTGTCTGCTTACTGATCATATCGCCGAAATAATTAGGGGATAAGAAAACCTTGTCGGCAAAATATTTCACCGTCGGTAATCCTTCCTGCTGTGGAGCGTCGCTATCGAAATAATCGTTCAAAAGGCGTTCGAAACGCACAATAACATCATGATTGACTTCACTGCGGGTTGTGAACTGGCGGTCGTAAAAACGCATGCAATAATCGAGCAGCACGCCGATATTAGCCGTAATCAGACGGCGGCTGTGCTTGTCGATAGCATGTTCCAGCTCGGTTTCGATCTTCGAGAAACAATCCATAACGATACGCCGTTCCTCTTCCGAGATATGCAAAGCCTCACGGGTTTCATAAGAGAAAAACGAATAATTTTTGATTTCCTGCCCAAGAGCCGTGCCCCGTATGAGATCGGGATGAAATAAAATGCCGTGCGCCTCCGGCTTAATCCCCTGCTCCATCTCCGTAGCGGCAATTTGTCCGGGAGCAAAACACACTATCGTTCCATCCTGATAATCATAATTTTGCCGTCCATAAAGAATATCCCCGCACCGGGAATCCTTCAAATAAAGGGCATACACCCCGTAATTAATCCGGAAACGGGTCGGGTATCGCGTCGCTTTCGACAGGTCAATCACATTCACCAGCGGATGCCGGGTTTCCAACCCGAAAAGTTTATTGTATTTGTCTACGGCATCAAGCTTTATCACTTCTTCCATATTGCCAATTATTTACTTTTAAACAAAAATAATCCATTTTATCCGAATACGCACACCTTCAAAAAGAAATCAAGGATTCGGGTATATATATCCGTAAAATATATACAACCGTCCTCCCGGAACCACCGTATTTTTGTTTTCAGAAACTTAATACCAATAAGATATGGACCGCAGAGATTTTCTGAAAAAAGCGTCGGGCCTTGCCCTGCTCGCAACCGGAGCGGCTACGGGAGTATCCCATATATTCGCTCAAACACCGGATTTTCCGCAAAAAAACGAAGCGGAGAAACTCCCCGGCAATAACCACATGGAACACCGCCACCTCGGCAAACTGAACGTATCGGCCATCGGACTCGGATGCCCTCCGCTGGACGGGTATTTCGTGAGCCTTCT
>UQJP01000033.1 GCA_900541415.1 uncultured Odoribacter sp.
TAATTAATATATTATTTATTGTTATTTTTGTTGATAACTTTATCACATGATGTTTTAAAGTGTGGGATAATAAAGTTGGAATAGGAGAATAGAATATCTTATTAAAAATTTTAAAAAACAAGATAAAACGTTTACCTTTGAAACTTCAAGCAATAAATACAGGGCGTTTTGTTTTTACAGTGTTATAATTCTTATTAAGCTGATCCTATTATTAAGGATTATAACTAATTAGGTGTAACTTTAATCATAATCTCATATATATGAATAAATCGTTATTATTATCAGGAATTGCAGTTGGAGTAGGTATTGGGCAAGTATTTGCGGCTACACCGGCAAAAAAAGCAAAAGCTCCTAATGTCGTGTTCATTATTGCCGATGATTTAGGGTATGGAGAATTAAGCTGTTACGGACAGGAAAAGTTCCAAACCCCGAACATTGATCGTTTGGCTTTGCAGGGAATGCGCTTTACACAGTGTTATTCCGGAACGACAGTCAGTGCTCCTTCCCGTTCCTGTCTTTTGACCGGGTTACATTCAGGCCATAGGCCCATTCGCGGAAACCGGGAAGTTCAGCCGGAAGGACAGATGTCTTTGCCGGAGGGGATATATTCTATTTTCAGCGTGTTTAAAAATGCCGGTTACGCTACCGGAGCTTTCGGTAAATGGGGATTAGGCGCTCCGGGCGAAGTGGGCGATCCCAATAAACAGGGGGTAGACGATTTTTTCGGATATAATTGCCAGCTACTTGCTCACAATTACTATGCAGATCATTTGTGGGAAAACGACAAACGAATTGAATTGGAAGATAATTATAACGGAGGTTTCGGAACTTATACCCAGGATTTGATTCAGGAGAAAGCATTGAAATTTTTAGATAAAAATGCCGAAAAACCTTTCTTTTTGTTTTTACCTTATGTATTGCCTCATGCCGAGCTGATTGTGCCTGAAGACAGCATTATTCAGAAATTCAGGGGAAAATTTCCGGAAAAACCTTTTAAGGGCGTAGATTCTGGGCCTGCTTTCCGGAAAGGCGGATATTGTTCGCAAAAAGAACCTCATGCAACTTTTGCTGCGATGATCTATCGTTTGGATGTTTATGTGGGGCAAGTGGTGGCAAAGTTGAAAGAATTGGGAGTTTACGATAATACGATCATTGTATTTACCAGTGATAACGGTCCTCATATGGAAGGTGGGGCTGATCCGAATTTCTTTAATAGTAATGGAATTTTCCGTGGATATAAACGGGATGTTTACGAAGGAGGAATCCGCGTTCCGTTTATTGCGGTGTGGCCGGGAGTTATTCAGCAAGGACAATCTGATTTTATGTGTTCTTTTTGGGATATGCTGCCTACTTTTGCTCAATTAACCGGAAATAAGGTGAAAAGAACGGATGGAATAAGCTTGATGCCGACACTGACAGGTAAAGGGAAGCAAAAGGAACACGATTATTTCTATTTCGAATTCCAGGAATTGGGTGGACGTCAGGCCGTAAGGAAAGGAGATTGGAAACTTATTCGTTTGAGAGCTTCTAAAGGTGAAAATTCTATTTGGGAATTATATAACTTAGCAGCCGATCCTTCGGAGGTTCATAATCTGGTTAAGGAATACCCGGAGAAAGTGAAAGAATTAACAGCTATAATGCAGGAGGCCCATGTATATGATCCGAACTGGCCCTTGTTAGAAGAAGAATTTAAAAAAACTAAGCAATGAAAAAGGAAGTAATTACTTTATTGCCTGTTGTGGGATGTGCCGTATTGGTCAATGCCGCACAGGCAAAGCAGCCGGAAAAGAAACCCAATGTTATCGTTATTCTTGCCGATGATCTCGGATTCGGAGACATAAGTGCTTATGGAGCAACGGAAATACAAACTCCTAACATTGACCGTATTGCTAATGAGGGAGTACGTTTTTCTCATGGATATGCTACTTCTGCCACCAGTACGCCGAGCCGTTTTTCTTTACTCACCGGACGTTATCCGTGGAGAGAGGGAGCTCAGGTGTTGCAGGGAAATGCTCCTTTGATTATCAAAGAGGATATGCCTACCTTGCCGAAGATGTTCAAAGAGGCCGGATATACCACGGGTGCCGTTGGAAAATGGCATTTGGGATTAGGGAATGGGAATGTGGATTGGAACAAGGAGATTGTGCCGGGTGCGCGTGAGGTGGGATTCGATTATTCTTTTATTACGGCAGCCACAAACGACCGTGTTCCGACTGTCTTTGTTGAAAATGGAAGAGTGGTAAATTTAGACCCGAATGATCCGATAGAAGTGAGTTACCGGAAAAATTTTCCCGGAGAACCGACCGGAAAAGCTAATCCGGAATTATTGAAAATACATCCCAGCCATGGGCACGATCAATCCATCACCAACGGTATTTCCCGGATTGGGTATATGAAAGGTGGAAAGTCTGCTTTGTGGGTGGATGAGGATATGGCAGAAACTTTCTTGGACAAAGCAACTGATTTTGTAAAGGAGAATAAAGAAAAACCGTTTTTCTTGTATTATGCGTTACACCAACCCCATGTTCCCAGAGTTCCCAATGCGCGTTTTGCCGGGAAATCATCGTTAGGTCCGCGTGGAGATGTTATTTTGGAAGCCGACTGGTGTGTGGGAGAGTTTTTGAAAACATTGGATGAATTGGGATTGTCGGAAAATACCATCGTAATTTTTTCAAGTGATAACGGTCCTGTGCTGGATGACGGATATAAAGACCAGGCTATTGAAAAATTAGGGAATCATAAACCTGCCGGCCCGCTTCGGGGAGGAAAATACAGCTCCTACGACGGTGGAACCCATGTCGCATTTATGATCCGCTGGCCGGGGCAAATTAAACCCGGTGATTCGGATGCTTTGGTATGTCACATGGATTTTTACGCTTCTTTTGCTGCCATGCTCGGATTAGAGAATAAGACCCGTGACGGAGAAAATACGTTGAATGCCTTGTTGGGTAAATCAAAGAAAGGACGTGAGCTGTTATTGCTGGAAGCAACAGGCGACAATGTGTTGCTGCGGGAGGGAGATTGGATTTATATTCCGCCAATGGTGCACCAGGGATATTGCGTGCCGCCCACAGAGCCCGGACGTATGAAAATACCTCAATTGTTCAATGTGAAGAAAGATATTGGGCAAAAGGATAATCTTGCCGAAAAATATCCGAAGCGGGTAGCCCAAATGGGGGAAAAGATTAACGAAATACGTGGAAGTAAATAAAATAGGAGGCAAGTCGTTATTTTATATAATGAAGCTTAGATGAAAGGTGTCCGGTAACGGACACCTTTTTTAATTCTGTATAGGGAAGGGAAGACGGGGGAAAGGCCGATAGTTGAAAAGCAGGTAATTAAAGGTAAGGTATATAGAAAAAGAGGTCACTCACGAATAAATATTAATAATTTATTTCTTTTATTTTGCTGATTATTAGGTGTTTATTGTGAAAATACTGGTTATTGATTAAAAATGCAATCTCTACATTGCAATTTTGTTGTTTTTCTTTTACCTTTGGCTTGCAAAAACACACAAATGAATAGTTTAGTCAGTACGCACAACACGCTTCTTAAAGAACGCACTTTTTCTGTACCCAGAGGATTGCTGAAGCAGATCGACCGCAATAGTCGTTTGATTGCCGTGAAGGGGAGCCGGGGCGTAGGGAAGACAAATTTTTTGCTGGACTATTGTAATGAATACCACCGGGGAGATAACTCCTGCTTGTATGTGAATGTCAATAACTTATTTATTGCCAGCGAAGGATTGTTTCGTTTTGTGGAGCATTTTTATAAATTAGGTGGTAAAGTGTTGCTGCTGGACCAGGCACATAAATATCCGGAATGGGATAAAGAGTTGAGGGCCTGTTACGACACTTTTCCCGATTTGCAGATTATCTTTACTTCTTCTTCTATCGTACGTATCAAGTCGAACCCTTATCTGAACGGGGTGGTAGATATGTATAATTTAAGCGGGCTTTCTTTCCGGGAGTTTCTGGAATTAGAAACCGGATTCCATTTTCCTGTATTTTCTTTTGAAGAGATCATTCTCAGACACGAGGATATAGTGGAAAGCATCTTGCGTACCGTCCGGCCTTTGGCCTATTTTGAGAAGTATCTGGAATACGGTTATTATCCGATTTATAAAGAAGAAAAATCGCATATCGACTATTTGCTGAAAAATGTCAACCTGACATTGGAGTTTGATATTCCTTATGCAAATCAAATTGAGCTGAAATATCTGATTAAACTCAAACAGTTATTGTATTTGGCTGGAAAAGAAACGGGTTGTAATGTGAATATTAGCAAATTCAGCAATGCTATCGGCGTTTCGCGGGCAACTGTGCTCAATTATTTGAATTACATGAAAAATGCACGGTTGCTTACTTTGCTTTATGATTCAAATAATGACGACGATTGCGGTAGAAAACCAAAAAAGTTGTATATTCACAATCCCAATCTGCAAAATGCTGTATGTTTGGACAATGTGGATCGGACAACTTTAAGGAAATCTTTTTTCCTGAGTCAGTTATGTCCGATTTACCGTATCAGTTATACAGAACGGGCCGATTTTCTGGTGGACGGAAAATACGAGGTGGATGTTTGTCAGGAGGGGGAAGGCAAGAAAAAAGAAACCTCCATTATTGTGATGGAAGATATGATCGAACGGGGAAAAGGTAACGTTATCCCTCTTTGGTTAGCTGGGTTTACCTATTAAAAAGAAAAACGAAAAGTAGGAACAGGCAATCAGAACGGCAATTATAGGGCAAGAGAGATTGTTCGTTCCGGCTTTCAAAGTTTGGACAACTATAAATAGAGATAATTTAATTAAAACAAAATGGCAAAAGAGAAAAAATTTATCACTTGTGATGGTAATGCCGCTGCTGCACATGTTGCGTATATGTTCAGTGAAGTGTCATGTATCTATCCGATCACTCCGTCTTCGCCAATGGCTGAATACGTTGATGAGTGGGCTGCAAAGGGAAGAAAAAATATGTTCGGCGAAACCGTTCGCCTGGTGGAAATGCAATCAGAAGCAGGTGCTGCCGGAGCTGTTCACGGTTCTCTGCAAGCCGGAGCGTTAACTACTACCTATACAGCTTCTCAGGGATTGTTGCTGATGATCCCGAATATGTATAAAATTGCCGGAGAATTATTGCCTTGCGTGTTCCATGTAAGTGCGCGTGCTCTTGCTGCTCACGCATTGAATATTTTCGGCGACCATGCCGACGTTTATGCTGCACGTCAGACCGGTTTTGCTATGCTGGCATCCGGTTCTGTTCAGGAAGTGATGGATTTATCTGCTGTGTCGCATCTGACCGCTATTAAATCAAGAGTGCCTTTCTTGAATTTCTTTGACGGTTTCCGTACTTCTCACGAGATCCAAAAGATCGAAGAGCTGGATATGGAAGATGTCAGAGGATTGGTGGACATGGAAGCTTTACAGGCTTTCCGTAACCGTGCATTGAATTCTGAGGCACCTGTAACCAGAGGTACAGCACAAAATCCGGATGTATATTTTCAGGGACGTGAAGCTTCTAACAAATTCTATGATGCAGTTCCGGATATGGTTGCCGACTATATGGATAAGATGAGCGCTATCACAGGAAGAAAATACCGTCCGTTCGATTATTATGGAGCTGCCGATGCTGAAAATGTCATCATCGCTATGGGTTCTGTAACCGAAACGATCCGTGAAGTGATCGATTTTGAAAACGCAAGCGGTAAGAAAGTGGGTATGATTGCCGTTCACTTATATCGTCCGTTCTCTGCTAAATATTTTATGGAAGCTGTTCCGGCATCTGTAAAACGGATTACCGTACTCGACCGTACGAAAGAGCCGGGAGCTAACGGCGACCCGTTATATCTGGATGTAAAAGATATTTTCTACGGAAAGGCAAATGCTCCGCTTATCGTTGGTGGACGTTACGGTATGGGATCTAAAGACGTTACTCCGTCGTGGATCATCGCCGTTTACAAAAATATGGAGCGCAACGAACCGAAAAATAATTTCACGATCGGTATTGTTGACGATGTTACTTTCCACTCTCTTCCTGCTGAAGCAGATGTGAAAATGACTCCTGCCGGAACTTATGAAGCTAAATTCTATGGTTTGGGTTCTGACGGTACGGTTGGCGCCAATAAAAACTCAATTAAAATCATCGGTGGTGCTACCAATAAATATTGTCAGGCTTATTTTGCTTACGACTCTAAAAAATCGGGTGGTTTCACCGCTTCCCATTTGCGTTTCGGTGATTGCCCGATCCGTTCTACCTATTTGATTACAACTCCCGACTTCGTGGCTTGCCACGTTCCGGCCTACATTCACATGTATGATGTGCTGAAAGGTTTGCAGAAAGGTGGTTCATTCCTGTTGAACTCTATCTGGGACGAAGAAGAAACTAAAAAACATCTTCCGGTTCACATGAAAAAATACCTTGCTGAAAACGAAATTAATTTCTATATCATCAACGGTACTAAAATCGGTCAGGAATTAGGTTTGGGTAACCGCACCAATACGATCATGCAAAGTGCTTTCTTTAAAATTACGAATGTAATTCCTTATGAACTGGCTGTTAGCGAAATGAAACACGCTATCGACAAATCATACGGAAAGAAGGGTGAAGCGATCGTCAATATGAACTATGCTGCTGTCGATGCCGGTGGTAAAGAGGGGAACCTGATCAAAGTAACTGTTCCGGCTGAATGGAAAAATCTGAAAGAAGAAGAACCGACAGTTGATACTACACGTCCTGAATTTATCCGTAAGGTTGTGGATGTCATGAATGCACAGAAAGGTGATGATCTGCCAATCAGCGCATTTACCGGTTACGAAGATGGTACATTCCCCGCAGGAACCGCTAAATTTGAAAAACGGGGTATTGCTGTAAATGTTCCGGAATGGCAGGTGGAAAACTGTATCCAGTGTAACCAGTGTGCTTACGTTTGTCCTCACGCTGCAATCCGTCCGTTCCTGATGACCGATGAAGAAATTGCTGCTGCACCTGCCGGAACCGATACAAAACCGGCAATCGGTAAGGATCTGGCTGGATTTAAATTCAGAATTCAGGTTTCTCCGTTGGACTGTACCGGTTGCGGTAACTGTGCCGACGTATGTCCTGCCAAGACGAAAGCTTTAGAAATGAAGCCTCTGGAATCACAGGAAGCGGAAATTACCCGTTGGACTTACATGGACCAAAAAGTTGGCTACAAAAAAGTGGTTGAGCCTAACAATGTGAAAAATTCACAGTTCGTTCAGCCGTTGTTCGAGTTCTCCGGAGCTTGTGCAGGTTGTGGTGAAACTCCTTATATTAAATTAATCACTCAGTTGTTCGGAGAAAGAATGATGGTTGCCAATGCTACGGGTTGTTCTTCAATCTATGGTGGTTCTGCTCCTTCTACTCCGTATTGTACGAATTATGAAAGCGGACGTGGACCGGCCTGGGCCAATTCATTGTTTGAAGATAACGCTGAATTCGGTTTCGGTATGGCAGAAGGTGCTAACCGTCTGCGCGAAAGAGCTAAGAGATTGTTGGAAGAAAATATGGCTTCTTTCTCTGCCGAAACGCAGGCTGCTGCTCAGGCATGGATCGAAACTTATGCTGATGGCGACAAGACCATCGCTACCAGCGATGCGTTAACCGCTGCTTTGGAAAAAGAAACTGTATCGGTGGCTAAAGAAATCCTGACATTGAAAAACTATTTCACCAAAAAATCTCAATGGATCTTTGGTGGTGACGGTTGGGCTTATGACATCGGTTACGGCGGCGTTGACCACGTTTTGGCAAGCGGACAGGATGTGAATATTCTGGTTGTCGATACTGAAGTATATTCTAACACGGGTGGACAGTCGTCTAAATCAACTCCTGCCGGAGCTGTGGCTAAATTTGCTGCCAGCGGTAAGCGTATCCGTAAAAAAGACCTGGGTATGATGGCTATGTCTTATGGCTATGTCTATGTTGCTCAGGTTGCCATGGGTGCAAACCAGGCGCAATATATGAAGGCTATCAAAGAAGCTGAAGCTTATCCGGGACCGTCTTTGATTATTGCCTACGCTCCGTGTATCAACCACGGGTTGAAATCAAGCATGGGTAAATCACAGCAGGAAGAGAAGAAAGCTGTAGATTGCGGCTACTGGCAGTTATATCGCTATAATCCGATGTTGGAAGTTGAAGGTAAAAACCCATTCCAGTTGGATTCTAAAGAACCGGATTACACTAAATTCCGTGAATTCCTGATGGGTGAAGTTCGTTTCAATTCTTTGGTAAAAGCTGCTCCTGCTGATGCTGAACGCTTATTCCAGGAAACAGAAAACGATGCTAAATGGAAGTTAAACGGTTACAAACGTTTAGCTGCTATGGAGTACGGCAAGTAATTTTTGCAACATTCCAATATGATAACGGGGCTGTCCTTACAAGGATAGTCCCGTTTTTTTATGCTGGGAAAAGGGGCAGGAGAAGTTTCCCCGTGAAAAAAGGATAACAGGTATGGTTTCTATCCTGTATATCATAGAATAGAACGATGGTGGCAGAAAAGATAAAAATTTAGCCGGGAAAAATTAGAATATATTTAAAAGCCCTATTTGTTCGATGATTGGCCTCAATAGCTGATCCGTAGCGTGTCTTGTATTGTTCTTCGTAATTCTAATGAGTTTATCGGTTTGGAAAGATAGCCGTCAAAACCGCTGTTAAGGATTCGTTCCTGATCTTCCGGGAAAGCGTAAGCGGTAATGGCAATAATCGGAATTGTTTTTGACAGTTTACGTATTTGAGCCGTTGCCTCAAAGCCGTCCATTTCCGGCATCTTAATGTCCATTAGTATTAATTGAGGCTGATGCTGTTTGAAAAGCTCGATCGCTTCAATGCCGTTATTCGCGTGATATAACCAATAATCTTGCTTCAACAGGATCTCGAATAGTAAGTAATTACTTGGATCGTCTTCGGCAATTAGAATTGAAAAAACGGGCATTTTTGTTACTTCGTTTTTTTTCATAAATGTTGTATTAAATATCACTGGATGTTGCACTAAGTCAAGGATTCAAAGGTACGTTTAAGATAGATAAACGGCTCGTTGCTAATTAGAAAACCACATTTATCTTGTAGTCAATGATATTGTTGATTTACTGAAAGTTATGTGTTTAAAACAAAATGTAAATATTCATTTTTATTTCCTTGAATTTTTAACAAAAAAAACGTACGATTAAACTGGATATAACTTGATGATTTAATCGTAAGCATACAATTCCTATTTGTATGTTTCGTTAATTGTTTATATTGGATTTCTTTAGTCTAAATGTTGTGCGTAATAGTTTTTTCGGTTGATATTATTTGGGGGGGATGGTTTTGAAATGAATAGGATGAGGTTAAAATAATAGCTGTGATTTTTTCTATACTTATGAGGAGTGAAAAATAAAATAAATGAATATATGTATGAGGTTATCAATTGTTTGTTTGTGTGTGTTATTTTGAGAAAATATATTGATACCATTCTTTAGTTGGCTTGCTTGAAAATTTAGTCATTTGTATTTTATGTTTTTTTTAACGCCACCACCATTTGCTAAAATCAATAATTAAATGTTAATTTGTTTTTATGCTAAAATTTGATGGTAATGAAAAGAATAATCTTTCTCTCGGTTATGACCTTCCTTTTGGTAAATGGTTTATTGGGTCAACGCATAATTGAGTCGCCTGCTTATGAGTTTCGAACAACGGGACGTTACAGTGTCGGACGCATAGAACTTGCTGACCAATATACTAAGGTGTGGATTGTCAATCAATATATTCCAGGTTGGTGGGTACTTTTTACTCCGGAAAATTTGTATTTGGAAAATCCCGGAACCGGAGAAAAATATCATCCGGTGAGAGCCGAGGGACTTGAATGGGGGCAACAGCTTGTTACTCCTTCCAGTGGGATAGATACTTTCCTGTTTGTGTTTCCTCCTTTGCCGCGTAATTTAAGAACCATTAATTGTATGGAGGGAATCCGGCATATATATGGGATTTCATTGATAGAAGAAAAACAGAATTCCCACGATATTCGGCAACAGATCGAGGGCAATTGGTTGGCAACCGACGGAAGCAATCGTTGGGCGTATGGATTTTATAAAGATTTTGTCATTGCAAATAATCGTTTTTGGAACTATGAATCTTTGAAAAAGAAAGGAAAAGGATGGTTGATCCGCTTGAAATCGGGGGATATGCAATGTGAGTTATCCGTAATACTTCAAAAGGACGGTACTTGCAGAATTGGAGCCGACAAACAGGAACCGGTGTTGTACCAACCTGAAAACAGTGCTATGGAATTGGCCTCCGGTGAGGATTCGTCAATGCCTGATGTATTTTTATGTCTTGAAGGAAAAGCCCATATTCAAGGCTACATTCATGGGTATGATCCCAGGGCCCAGTTTAAATCCGGAGTGATTTATTGTTCTAATGTCGTTACGAACGAATCGTTTCCTACGGTTGTTGAAGTTATGCCTGACGGTCGTTTTTCTGTGGATATACCTTTGGATTATCCTTCTATAAACTATATTTCTTTTGATCGGTCAAGTCTTCCGTTTTATGCCGAGCCGGGAGATACTTTGACCCTATTTATGGAGTGGGAGGATTGGTTGCAAAGTGATAGGTTCCGTGATCGGGAATTTAAAGATTATCGGTCTTTCCGTTTCATGGGATCGGGGGCGAAAGAGAATGCCGATCTTGTTAAAGCAAGAGCCGGAATGGATTTTTACAAAAACTTTGATTTCAGGAGATTGGTTCATGAAGTAAGTCCGTTGGAATTTCGGAAACAGGCGTTGGATTTCCTGCAAAATCAATTGCAAATGCTCGATTCGTTGAAGCGGCTTTATCACTTTTCCCCTAAATCCGTTCGTTTACTTGAAGCTTATTTAAAAAATAATGTAGCGGCGAATATTTTGGATTTTGCATCTATACGTAAGTATTTTAAAGAGGAAGAAGCAAATGAAATCCTGGAGATTCCGATCACTGAGGAGTATTATGATTTTTTGCAACAGATGCCTTTAGACGATCCCTATATGCTTGCGTTTAGCGGTGCGTGGGTGTTTTTTAACTGATTTGAATTTGCAGAGCCTTTTATGCAATGTCGTAAGGAGATGGGGTCTCCCGGAGATATGGTGGAGGAGGCCAAAATTCTTTGGCATTTAATTGATAGTGTTTATGCCCATTATTTTAAGCTTAAACCGGGATTTTGCTATGAAGTGTTGAAAGCCCGTAGTTTGGCTAATTATCTTGAATATTCAGATGCAGCTATGGCCGGGGGACTTGTTGATGCAATTCTTCAGGGGGTGAAAGCCCCTTATATTCGGGCTGTCGGTAAGCGAATGATGGAACAACGTACGGTGGAATCAGCGTGTTCAACGCCCTTGCCGGATAGTAGAGGCGGAGCTATTTTTCGTAAGTTGATCGGGCCTTATCGTGGAAAAGTTATTTTTGTGGATTTTTGGGCAACGACTTGTGGCCCTTGCCGTGCAGGAATCACCGGAATGGCTTCTCTACGGGAAAAATATGCCGGAAAAGATATAGTATTCTTATTCATCACAGATGAAAAATCTTCACCTTTAAGCGATTATAATAATTTTATGGCTAATGTTAAAGGAGAAAAACTCCGAATACCCGAAGCCGATTATAATTATTTGCAGGAATTGTTCCGGTTTAGCGGTATTCCCCATTATGAAATGATAAATAAGAAGGGTAAGGTTGTCAATATACAATGTATGTACGGTTTGCATCAGGAGGCTATTTTTGATAAACTATTGCAGGAATAGTCCGGAAGAGTGTTGCTTCTATTAGGTTGTCTTTTAAAGTATAAGGTAAAGCGATGAAAACTCCATATCGCATGCTTAAAGCTATTTATTGGTGGCTGCCTGTTCTTGCTATGGCCATGCAAGTCGGCTTATTTAATTGGCTGGATTTCATACTTCGGCATGAACCGAGTCCTCCTACTCCTTTTGGGATTGCTGGGGATATTTTGTTAGCCGTTGTCATGATTTTTGTGGTGTTGATCGGGTATTTCGTGACTTATCTATACGAGAGGCTGAAGTATGAAAAAATAGTTCTCGTTTATGCAATACTCGCTTTTTTTGTCTGTGAGGTGTTGATGGATTATAAGCATGTTATTGAATACGATTATATGGCAAAAGACGCTGTGTATAAAATTGTCGTTCAATGCTTTGGAAGTGTTTTGGTGTGGACTTCATATCCGGTTATATTATCTGGCCTGTTGCATTGGTATTCTAAAAAAGTTCCTCGTGTAGATGAATCGTTTTAAAGGGACTGAAAGATGATGGTTGCCGGTATGTAAATATATTTTGCAAATTCACTTTTCTATTGTAAAATTTTTTGTTGTGATCTGATTATACAAAAATCCAATTTTGACAGGTATATAGAGAGAATGGGTATTTTTATTCAGCTCCCCAATGATTTTTACAATGCTTTTATCGTTCCGGATTTATTGGATAAACCGGGTGGATTCTGAATTTTATAGATATTTTCCTGCTTCCGGACCCGTGTTAAAGAGCAGGTCGAGGGCGCTGAGGTTGGGGTGGAAGGGAAAGCGGTCGGAAAATGTTTGACGGTAAGGGCGTGAAACAAATTCCGGGTCTTCTATACGGTGGCTGGCTTTGGGGTGGATTGCGTTGCGCAAGTCTTGATAATCCGGGGTGTTTTCCCGGATATAATCTTCTGTATAAATTATGGATTTGGATAGTTTTAGGGAATCGAGCAGTGTCTCTAAGATTCCAGAGTTGAAATCTAAAAGGAATTTTTCTTTTTTCTCGAAGAAAGGCATGAGATCGTCGATGTAATATTCATAATAGGGCGAGTTTTTATAAGCCGATTCGATGCTTTTGAAATGTAATTTCTGCCAATTTGTCTGATAGACGATTTTCAGATCCCGGATCAGGGTTTTACTGTTTGCTTTTTCGACAGGAACGCTTAATGAAATTACTCCATTGGCTGACATAATCTCACATCGGTTCCGATAACTCTGTTTGCCGAAATTCTCGTATTGCTCGATGAATATTTCGTCGTATAGTTTGATTTTCGATACATATTGCACCGGAGGAAAATAAGCCGTACTCAATAGTAGTTTTTCCATATTTCTTATTTACCCGGCAAAGTTAATAATATGGTGTAAAATATAAATATGGTTTTAAATTAAAAATTGTGTTTGATGAATTGCATTTAGGAATGGAATTTGTAAGATGTAGATTACAAAAGGGTTAAATAATAAATTTTACCAATTAAAAAGGGGGTAAAAAATTTGTAAGACTGATTTTTTTCTCTATCTTTAAAGAAAATCAATACGTAGAATCTAAAGTTGTAACAATAGATTTTTCAAAAATAAAAAAGAAGTCTAAATTTTTTAGGAAACATAACTTTTTAAATGTTGGTGCGTATAAAGTTTTTTAGGTTCATTTTGAGAACATAAGGAACGCGTCTGAAGAACAAAGATTTTGACAAGTATTCTTTGGTGTGGCGAATTGCTGGTGCTGATATGAATATAAGAAGATATGCTTTCACGGTTAAAATGTATCGATTGATATTTTGGGGAATATAAAAAAATTAAAGGGGATGATAAAAACTAATTTCAATATCCGTGTCAGTGATCCTTTGTTGGAGCCTTACTTGCCTGTGATCCGGCGTCGTCACGAGTGTAGCGTGTTGAGAGAGCTGGAATTTACAGGTGGACAGAAGCTGCTGGCAGATGTTTTTAATTCCCATTTGTATTTTGGTTTACATCATCTGGAAGGTGGTGGTTGGGTTTTGAGGGAATGGGCGCCTAATGCTTCTGCAATCTGGCTGATCGGTGAGTCGAACGAGTGGCAGAAACGGGAGGCGTTTAGGATGAGACGTCTGGAAGGCGGTGTTTGGGTGTTGAATTTGCCGGAAGAGGAATTGTGGCATGAGATGATCTACAAACTGTGGATCGAATGGCCGGGAGGTAGCGGGGAACGGATTCCGAGCCATGTAACCCGGGTTGTTCAGGACGATATTTCAAAAGTGTTTGCAGCACAGGTATGGAGTCCCGATCATGCTTACGGGTGGAAATATTCCGGAGTGGGCAGGGTTGATCATCCGTTGATCTATGAAGCCCATGTAGGGATGAGTATGGAGAATCGCCGGGTTTCTACCTTTAACGAATTCCGTTCCTATGTGTTGCCCCGTATTGCCGATTTGGGTTATAATATGATCCAGTTAATGGGCTTACAGGAGCATCCTTATTATGGGTCGTTTGGTTACCAGGTGTCGAATTTCTTTGCTGTAAGTTCACGTTTCGGTACGCCGGAGGATTTAAAATGCCTGATCGATGAAGCACATGGATTGGGAATCGGGGTGGTCATGGATTTAGTTCACTCCCATGCCGTCAGGAATGAGAATGAAGGATTGAGCAGGTTTGCGGGGGATTATAATCAATACTTCTATTGCGGTGAACGGGGAGAACACAAGTTGTGGAATTCCCGTTGTTTTGATTATGGAAAAAACGAAGTGTTGAGCTTTTTGCTTTCGAATTGTAAATATTGGCTGGAGGAATTCAGGTTTGACGGTTATCGTTTTGACGGTATAACCAGTATGCTGTATTGGGATCATGGGCTTGGACGTGATTTTACCGATTATAAGATGTATTATGACGGGAATCAGGATGAAGATGCCATTATTTACCTGACGCTTGCCAATAAACTGATTCATCAGGTGAATCCCGATGTGATTACAATTGCCGAAGATATGAGCGGAATGCCGGGTTTGGCGGTTCCCGTGGACGAGGGTGGAATCGGGTTCGATTTCAGGATGAGCATGGGTATCCCTGATTATTGGATTAAGTTGATAAAGGAAAAGAAGGATGAGGAGTGGCATGTCGGGGATCTGTTCTATGAACTGACCAATAAACGAAAAGAGGAGCATACGATCAGCTATGCCGAAAGTCATGACCAGGCTATGGTGGGCGATAAAACAATCTTTTTCCGTTTGCTCGATAAAGATATTTACACCTCGATGGATGTGTTTCATCAAAACATGAATGTAGACCGGGGAATAAGTCTTCATAAAATGATCCGTTTACTGACAATCGCAACGGCTGGCGACGGGTATCTGAATTTTATGGGGAATGAATTCGGGCATCCCGAATGGATCGATTTCCCACGGGAGGGGAATGGCTGGAGTTACGATCACGCCCGCCGTCAGTGGAGTTTGGTGGACGATAAGAATTTGCGTTTCCGCTTTTTGAATAGTTTCGACCGGGACATGATCGGTCTGGCAAGGCAAAAGGATTTTTTTATTCCCGTTCCCGAACCTTTGGTGCGGGATATTGAGAGGCAATTGCTGATCTTTAGAAGAGGGGAATACCTGTTTGTGTTCAATTTCAGTCCTCTACGGTCTTATTCAGGCTATAAATTTCAGGTAGAGCCGGGAAAATATATGCCGGTGCTGGATTCTGACAGTGAAAAATACAGTGGTTTCGGGCGGATCGACGATGCGGTAGAACATTTTACGCTTTATGAAAACGGCAAGAATTTTTTAAGCCTGTATATTCCGGCAAGATCGGCTTTTGTGCTGCGCTTGCAAAACGGCAAGGCAACAGAAAAGGCGGAATCAAAGCAATCGAAGAAAAGCCATTCCGGTCAGGCCGGACGGAATAAAAATAAAATGGGAACGGAAGGAAACGGTAAAAAATCTGAAAACGAGATAAAAACAAAAAATAAGGAAAAACAAAAGAGAATTTCAACCAGTTAAGAACGAACATTAGAAATAGTGTGACGTTAAAGAAAGAGGGGAGATAGATTGAGAAGGGAAACCTATAAGGTGTACAAATTAAAAAAGAATCAAATCACGACATTATGGCTTATTTAAAGTTTAATAAAAGCGAGTTAGTAAATCTTGAGTATTCATTGAAAAGGGAAGTTTTAGCAACGAATCGTGCAGGGGGGTACATGTCTTCTACGATTGTCGGATGTAACACCCGTAAATATCATGGTTTGTTGATTCTGCCAATAGAGGAATTTGACGGTGAGAAACATGTGTTGCTTTCTACTCTTGATGAAACTGTGATCCAGCATGGACAGGCTTTTAATTTAGGTATTCATAAATATCCGGGCAATTATGAGCCCAGAGGACATAAATATATTGTAGATTTTGAATATGAACCTGTATATACCCTGACTTACCGGGTAGGTGGAGTGCTATTGAAGAAAGAGATTGTTTTGGTGCATAACGAAGCTCAGTTACTGATCCGGTACACTTTGCTGGACGCACATTCAGATACAACCCTGCGGTTGAAACCCTTTTTGGCTTATCGCAATATTCATAAGTTATCTAAGGCAAACATGATGGCGAACACAAAATATCAGGAGATAGAACATGGCGTTCGCTCAAAGTTGTATAACGGATTTCCGGCCTTGAATATGCAGTTGAATAAGGCTAACGATTTTGTGGCCACTCCGGACTGGTATTATAATATCGAATATATGGAGGAACAAAATCGTGGATATGACTTCCGGGAAGATTTGTTTGTGCCGGGATATTTTGAATTTCCGATCAAAAAAGGGGAAAGCGTCGTGTTTTCCGCTTCTGTTGAGCCAGTTGCTACCAACCGGTTGAAAACGAAATTTCAAAAGCTTGTCAATGAACGTGCTCCGCGGGATAGTTTTGAACATTGCATGAAATATTCGGCTTCACAATTTGTTGTGAGGCGTGGAAAGGATACAGAGATCGTTGCCGGATACCCCTGGTTCGGAAGTTGGGGCAGGGATACTTTTATCGCCTTGCCGGGCGTGACCTTGTCGGCCGCCAACGACTTAAAAACTTGCAAAGATGTGCTGGATACCATGACCCGGCAGTTGAACAACGGTTTGTTTCCTAATGTCGGGAAGGACAAGAATGCTGCCTATAATTCGGTGGATGCTCCGATGTGGTTTTTCAAGGCGGCCCAGGAATATGGGGAGGCTGCCGGAGATCATTCTTTGGTGTGGAAAAGTTGGGGTACTAAGATGAAGGCGGTCTTGGCCACTTTCCGGAATGGTGTGAACGATTATGTGAAAATGGCGGACAACGGATTGATATGGGCGTCCGAGCCGGGGAAAGCCCTGAGCTGGATGGACGCGATCGTGAGCGGCGTGCCCGTTACTCCCCGTGCCGGTTATCAGGTAGAAGTGAATGCTTTGTGGTATAATGCCATTTGTTACACGCTGAAACTTGCCGGGGAAGCCGGAGATAAGAAATTTGTTGAAGAGTGGAAAGATATGCCGGAGAAGGTGAAAGAAAGTTTTGTGAATGTTTTCTGGAGTAAAGAGAAAGGTTATCTCGCCGATTATGTGGATGGCGGAGGACAAAATGTGTTTGTAAGGCCTAATCAGGTCATCGCCTGCTCGCTGGAGTATAGCCCTTTGACCGATGAAATGAAACGGGGAGTGTTGGACGTCGTGAAAAGCGAATTGCTGACTCCTAAAGGTTTACGGACTTTGGCTCCTAAAAATCCTTTGTACGAGGGCACTTATGAAGGCGATCAGCCAACACGCGACCGTGCCTATCATCAGGGAACGGTATGGCCTTGGTTGCTCGGACCTTATATTGAAGCTAATTTTCGCTTGTATGGCAAGAAATTTGTTAATACAGCAAAGGAGTTACTGGCTGGATTTGAGGAAGATATGACAGTTTACGGACTGTGTTCTGTGGGAGAAGTATACGATGGAAATCCTCCCTATACCCCCAACGGATGTATTTCACAAGCCTGGAGTGTCGGAGAATTGTTGAGAAGCGGAGCTTTGGTTGAAAAGTATTCCAAATTGTGAGACCCCGGAGCTTGATTGAACTCGAAATTATTGTAACTATATATTTATGAAGACTAAAGTTTTAATGTTTGGTTGGGAGTTTCCGCCTCATATCGCCGGAGGATTGGGAACAGCTTGCCTCGGACTGACAAAAGGTCTGGCAAAACAGGGGGTGGACGTACTGTTTGTCATGCCAAAGGCAAGTGGGGACGAAGACCAGAGTGCAGCAAAGATCATCAACGCCAGTGATGTAGAATCTTTGTATGAGTACCGTGATGTGGAGGAGTATTGGAAGAATATCAACTTTATGGAAGTTGGCTCGAATCTGATGCCTTATATGACACCTGAGACGTTTGAACGGGAAGTGAACGAAAGTGTGAAGACGGGGGGAAAGGATGAGAGGATTGAATTTAAAAATAAATTTCAATTTTCAGGAAAATACGGTTCTAACCTGATGGAAGAAGTTGCCCGCTATGCTTTGGTAGCTGCAACGATTGCCCAGCAACAGCAATTCGATGTTATCCATGCTCATGATTGGCTGACTTATGCTGCGGGAATTGCAGCGAAAAAAGTGTCGGGAAAACCTCTTGTGATTCACGTGCACGCCACCGAGTTTGACAGAAGTGGGGAAAATGTGAACAATACCGTTTACAATTTGGAACGTCAGGGAATGTTGGAAGCCGACCGGGTGATTACAGTGAGTAACTTAACCCGTAATATTGTGATAACCCGTTATGGAATCAATCCTGATAAAGTGGTCACGGTGCACAACGCCGTCGATTTCCAGTCTTATTCCGAAATGGAGGTAGACCGGGGAGTAAAGGAAAAGATTGTGACGTTTCTGGGACGTATCACTTATCAGAAAGGGCCGGAGTATTTTATTGAAGCGGCCAGTAAGGTTTTGAAAAGGTATCCGAACGTGCGTTTTGTTATGGCGGGAAGCGGGGATATGATGAACCGTTCCATTCGCCGGGTGGCTAAGTTGAAAATTGCAACGAAATTTCACTTTACCGGATTCTTGCGGGGACAGGATGTGCAAAAAATGTTTGCGCATAGTGATGTATACGTTATGCCTTCGGTTTCCGAGCCTTTCGGTATTTCACCTTTGGAGGCGATGCGTTCCGGAGTGCCTACGATTATTTCAAAGCAGTCCGGAGTGGCGGAAGTTTTGCGGCATGCCATAAAGGTCGATTTCTGGGATGTGGATGCTATGGCCGATGCCATATACGGTTTGCTGGCTTATCCTGCCTTGTCTGAATTTGCCGTAAAATATGGAATGTACGAAGTGAATGCATTGAAATGGGAAAATGCGGCTTATAAGTTGAAGCAGATTTATGAAGAGGTAAAGCAGGCGTGATCTGCCGATGCTTAAAAGTGGATAAAGAGTCATTGTATAGAAAGGTAGAAATATGGGGAATATTTCAGTGAGGAGGTCTTGAATTAATTAGTGAATTTTTCAAATAAATATATCATGGATAAAAAAACATTGTGTTTGTATTTTCAGGTTCATCAACCGGTTCGTTTGAGAAAATATCATTTTTTCGACATTGGTAAGAACTGCGATTATTATGACGATTTTGCCAATCGTACGATTATTCGTAAAGTGGCGGAACGTTGTTATCTGCCTGCAAATCGGATAATGCTTGATTTAATCCGGAAATACGGGAAAAACTTCAAGGTGAGTTTTTCTATTTCCGGTATGGCAGTGGAACAATTTAGGCTGTATGCACCTGAAGTTATCGATAGCTTTAAAGAACTTGCCGCTACCGGATCGGTGGAATTCCTGGCGGAAACTTATTCACATTCTTTGGTGTCGCTGGTAGATGAGACCGAGTTTAAGAAACAAGTAAAGCTACATGCAGACTTGATGAAAGAGTTATTCGGAACCAAACCGGTGACTTTTAGGAACACAGAGTTAATATATTCTGACGAAATCGGCGATATGGTGGCACGTATGGGCTATAAAACGATGCTAACCGAAGGAGCTAAGCATGTTTTGGGATGGAAAAGCCCGAACTATGTGTATACCAATGCCCTGAATCCCAAATTGAAGCTATTGTTGAAAAATTTTAGGCTAAGCGATGATATTGCTTTTCGTTTTTCAGATCGGGGCTGGGGTGAATGGCCTTTGACCGCCGATAAATTTTCAGCCTGGTTAAATGCTATCGGGGAAGATGAGGAGATCGTAAACCTGTTTATGGATTATGAAACTTTAGGCGAGCATCAGGGAGCGGATACCGGAATTTTCGACTTTTTCGCTTCTTTGCCGGAGAAGGTATTGGCCAACGGCAATTTTGAATTTTTAACCCCGAAAGAAGCTGCCGCCAAACATTTGCCCGTAGCTCCTTTGCATGTGCCTTTCCCCATTTCCTGGGCGGATGAAGAACGCGATCTTTCAGCCTGGCTGGGGAATGAACTTCAAAATGAGGCGTTTGAAGAGCTATATAAATTGAAAGATAAAGTGAATGCTTTGAAGGATAAAGCTTTGACACATGATTTCGAGTGTTTGCAGGCCAGCGACCATTTTTATTATATGTGTACAAAGATGTTTTCGGATGGTGCGATTCATCAGTATTTCACACCTTATGCCACCCCTTATGAGGCATTCATCAATTATATGAATGTTTTGAGCGACTTCATTGTTCGGGTGGATCGTGAAAATGGATCGTCTGCCAAAAGTCCGGACGCAAAAAAAGAACCGATTGCGGCGATTAAGGCAAAAAGCGAGGAAAAGAAAGCTACTGCCGTGAAAAAAGCAGTGGCTATAAAAAAAGCGGAGAAAACCCCGGTTCCTCCTAAAAAGGAAAAACCAGAGAAAAAAGAGGTTGCCCCTAAAAAGGAAAACGCAAAAAAATTAAAATCGGAGAAAGCAGAAAAAGAAAGTAAATCTGCAAAAAAAACAGCAAAACACTAAGCAGTATGCTGTCTGCTGGAGTTAAGTAGATAGAAATTTGGAAGTAAACAAGAAGCATTTGTTTACTTCCAGATTTTTGTTTTTTTGTGCAGTAAACACATTTTTTTAAAATAAAAATGCTTACATTCGAGATATTTTAAATTCAGAATAGTTAATATGGATAATAATAAATTGAAGAATCCGGCTTATTTGTTTGAAGTAAGCTGGGAAGTTTGTAATAAAGTAGGAGGGATTCACACGGTTATTTCGACGAAAGCTCTGAATATGGTGAAGGAGTATAGTAACAGTCATATTCTGATCGGGCCGGATGTATGGAGATATACGGAACAAAATCCGGAATTTATCGACGATCCCCGTTTGTTTAAATCGTGGCGTGTGAGGGCGGCTCAGGAAGGTTTGAGGGTGAAGGTCGGACGTTGGAATGTGGCCGGAGAGCCTATCGTTATTTTAGTTGATTTCAGTACGTTCATAACCCAGAAAGATGAGATATTTTCTTCTTTTTGGGAAAAATATAAATTGGATTCCATCAGCGGGCAATGGGATTACATTGAACCGGCCCTGTTCGGTTATGCTTCGGGAAAAGTGATTGAAAGTTTTGTCCGCTTCAATTCTTCGGTCCGCCAGCGTATCATCGCCCAGTTCCACGAATGGATGACGGGTAGCGGATTGCTATACCTGAAATATGCAATGCCCCAGGTGGGGTGTGTGTTTACCACCCATGCAACGGTGCTGGGACGCAGTGTTGCCGGAAATAATCTGCCGTTATACAGTGACATGAAAAATTACGTGCCGGAGGAGCTGGCGCGGCGTTTTAATGTGGTTTCCAAACAGTCTTTGGAAAAAGCGGCTGCCCAGAATGCCGACTGCTTTACTACGGTGAGTGAGATCACGGCTGTGGAGTGTTCTAAGTTTTTGGATAAAGATGTCGATTTAGTTACACCGAACGGTTTTGAAAATGTGTTTACTCCGAAAGAAGAGGAATGGAAAGGCAAACAAAAGGCCGGACGTGAAAAATTCTTGCAGGTGGCTCAGGCTTTGTTGGGACGCGCTGTTTCGGAAGATGCCTTGATTGTCGGTATCAGTGGACGTTATGAATTCAAAAATAAGGGGATCGATGTGTTTATCGATGCTTTGGGACAGTTGAACCGTGACAATGAGTTGCCGAGGGAAGTGCTGGCATTTATTTTGGTGCCGGGCGGACATTCGGGACCTAACAAAGAATTGCTTCATAATATGGAACAGCCTTATCAGGCGGTTACCAGCACCAATTTATACCTTACCCATTATCTTTCAGACCCGGCTAACGATCCGGTGATGAACCGTATTCAGGCTAAGAAATTGCAGAATGGGGAGAAAGATTCGGTAAAAGTGTTTTTTGTGCCGAGTTACCTGAATGGTAATGACGGAGTGTTCAATATGCCGTATTACGATTTGCTGATCGGCATGGATTTAACCGTGTTCCCTTCCTATTACGAGCCGTGGGGATATACTCCGCTGGAAAGCCTTGCTTTTAAAGTGCCGACTATAACCACCACTCTGGCTGGTTTCGGCTTGTGGGTGAAGGAACATTACAATATGGAGCATCCCGGAATTGAGGTGGTGCGCCGGGAGGACGGAGACACCGGGAGCGTTGTGAACGCTATTGCCGACCAGATTCGGCTTTGTTTACAGAGCAGTCCGCAACAGGTTGAAGCCAGCCGGCAGAATGCGAAGGATGTTTCCCGGATCGCTTTATGGGATAATCTGATCGTATATTATAAACAGGCTTATGATAAGGCTATCGAACGGGTTAATGAACGTTTGAAGGAATTGCCTTTAAATATTAACGATTCGGTGTCTTATATCGAAAAACAGCTTTCTGTTAATAATCCCAGCTGGATCAGTGTTATGATTCACCGTTCTATTCCGGAGAAATTGATTGCTTTGGAAGAATTGTCGAAGAACCTTTGGTGGTGCTGGAACGACGAGGCCAGGGCTTTGTTCCGCATGATCGACATTCAAAAATGGAGAGAATGCGGTCATAATCCGATTGTGTTGCTGGATTCCGTTTCTTTGAACCGTTATAAGCAGTTGGAAAACGATGCGGAATTTGTGAAGAAGCTCGAGGATGTGTACGCACAGTTTAAAGCTTACATGGAAGGCAAAGAGCACATGTCCGGAGATGGAGTGGCTTATTTCAGCATGGAATACGGTTTGCATTCTTCTTTGAAGATTTATTCCGGCGGTTTGGGTATTTTAGCGGGCGACTATTTGAAAGAAGCCAGTGATAAGGGTACCAAAATCACGGCTGTGGGATTGCTGTACCGTTATGGATATTTCACCCAGAAGATTTCTTCAATGGGAGATCAGGAGGCGGAATACGAAGCCCAGGATTTTATGAAAATCGCCGTAACCCCTGTGCGGGACGAGGAAGGAAACTGGCTGACGATCAGCCTGGTGTTCCCCGGACGTAATGTCTATGCACGGATTTGGCGTGTGGATGTGGGACGGATTGAGCTTTATTTACTGGATACGGATTTTGAAGATAACCTGAAAGAAGACCGCAGTATTACCCACCATCTTTACGGAGGGGATTGGGAAAACCGCCTGAAACAGGAGTTGTTGTTAGGATGCGGAGGTATTCAGGCCTTGCGCAGATTGGGTATAGAAGCGTCTATTTATCATTGCAACGAGGGGCATGCCGCTTTTACAGGTTTGTCACGCCTGAAAGAATATATTTCAGAGGAAGGCCTTTCTTTCCCGGAAGCCCTCGAAGTGGTGCGTTCTTCTTCTTTGTTCACCACTCATACGCCTGTCCCTGCAGGGCACGATTCATTTTCCGAAAATATGCTTCGTACCTATATTTCCCACTATGCCGATCGTTTAAAGATCAGCTGGGAACAATTACTGGGGTTGGGTAAAATCAATGTGGCTGATCCGAATGAGAAATTTTCCATGAGCTTTTTAGCCGCTAACCTGGCGCAGGAAGTGAATGGTGTCAGCTGGTTGCATGGTAAGGTAAGCCGGGATATTTTCAAAGGTTTATGGCCGGGGTATATGCCTGAGGAATTACATATCAGTTATGTCACCAATGGAGTGCATTTCCCCACCTGGGCGGCTTCGCAATGGAAAGAGATCGACGAATCGGTATTCGGTCCGGATTTTAAAACTCATCATTATGACAAGAGTTGTTTCGAAGAGATTTACAAAGTGCCGGATGCAACTGTATATAATGTGAGAACACAGTTAAGGAAACGGTTGATCGACCATATTAAGGATTTATTGACAAGTGGTGCTGCTGCTTCTAATTTCACTCCGCGGCAGGTGCTTGAAATCAGGGAGACTTTGCGGGACGATATTTTAACCATCGGGTTCGCCCGCCGTTTCGCCACTTATAAGCGTGCCCACTTGCTGTTCAAGAATTTGGAGCGTTTGGATGAAATCGTAAACAATCCCGAACATCCGGTGCAGTTCGTGTTTGCCGGGAAAGCGCATCCCGCCGATAAGGCCGGACAGGATTTGATCAAACGTATCGTGGAAGTGTCGAAATATCCCCAGTTCCTGGGTAAGATTATTTTCCTGCCGAATTATGATATGGATTTGGCTAAGAAGATGGTACAGGGGGTGGATGTCTGGATGAACACCCCGACCCGTCCGCAGGAGGCTTCCGGGACAAGCGGTGAGAAGGCCGCCATGAACGGCGTGATGCATTTCAGCGTGCTTGACGGTTGGTGGGTTGAAGGCTATCGTCAGGATTCCGGCTGGATGTTACCGATGGAGCGTACGTTTGAAAATCAGGCTTTGCAGGATGAACTGGATTCAGAGTTAATTTATAATATTATCGACGACCAGATAGCTCCTTTGTTCTATGATAAGGATGAAAACGGCCTGTCGCCGAGGTGGATTAGTTATATTAAAAATACGATCGCCAAGGTGGCTTCCAACTTTACGACAAACCGGATGTTGCTCGATTATGAACGGCAATACTATATCCCGATGTCGGAGCGTTATCATAAAATGATCGCCGATCATTATGCTATGGCTACCGAAATTACGGAATGGAAAAATAAGATTACCAGGGAATGGGATAATATTGAGCTGGTTGGCTTGGATTTGCCAAACCGTTCTAAGCAGATCATTGCTTTGGGAAAATCTTATTACGGGGAAGTCACTTTGGAAATCGGAGAATTGGATATGCATGAGGTGGGCGTTGAATTGGTGGTGGCCGAATTGAAAGACGACAAAATGATCATCCGGGAGAAACACGATTTCACCCCTGTATATCAGGAGAACGGTCAGGCTTGCTACCATATCGATGTTACGGCCGATAATCCGGGATTGTTGAATTTAGCTATCCGTATCTATCCTAAGAGTGAGCTATTGCCTCACCGTCAGGATTTTGCTTTGGTAAAATGGCTTTAATAGGTTGTGAGGCGGGGAATGCCTTTCCGGAGTTCCCTGCCTTTACAGAATAGAGGAAGCAGCATTATAAACCAATCCAATAAACAGGAGTGTCATTTTATGCCGATGCCGGATTTCCGGTTGTTCGGGTAAAATGGCACTTTGTTATTTTCAATGCGGAAAAATTGTTTATATTCCTGACAAACAGGAAAACGGCACTTTTGCTATATTTACACATCTTGAATATCACCTGGCACACGAATGGTATTTTTGGGGGGAGAGATAGCAGTAAATAAATGTAATATCGACAAACAAAGATATAACTATGAATATCATTTCATTGCGAAAAAACACTTCATATTTGGAGGAGGCAATCGTTTATTTTCAAAGCAAATGGGCTGACGAAAACAGTAAAATGGTTTATGATGACTGTTTTAGAACTTGTTTGGAATCAGAATCCCCCTTACCACAATGGTATCTTTTGGTAAATAAAGGAGAAATAATAGGTTGTGCCGGACTTGTGACAAATGATTTTAATTCACGCATGGATTTATATCCGTGGCTGGTTGCTCTATTCGTAGAAGAACAGTATAGAGGAAATGATTACGGAAGCTTGTTAATTGAAGCGGTAGAAAAAGATGCCCGACAATTCGGTTTTGGAAATTTATACTTGTGCACAGACCATATAGGCTATTACGAACATTTTAATTTTGATTATATCGGGGATTGCTATCATCCCTGGGGAAAGCGTACGCGGGTTTATCGAAAAAATATAGCTCCCGGCTGTAAATGAGAATAAAGGCTAATGTTTAAAAAAGACCAATGGTATATTGCATTTTAAATCAGTTATTTAGGTGGCCTGCTTTTCTATCCTTTTATTTTCATACTTCCGTTGTTTCTTTGTATGTTTTGGGCGACATTCCGGTTACCCGTTTAAAATATTTTCCAAAAAAAGATTGGGAAGGAAAGTTCAGAACATCGCTTATTTGTTGTATAGTCAGATTGGTAGAGCGTAACAAGGCTTTGGCTTCCAATATCACATAACTGTCGATCCATTCCGCTGCACTTTTCCCGCTATATTTCTTTATTATTGTGGATAAATACCCGGCAGATAAATGTAATTGGTCTGCATAGAAAAGCACTTTTCTTTCCCTTTTGTAGTGCTGTTGAACTTCCATAGAAAATTTTTGCATCAGCATTTCTTCTTTTGACAATTTTTTATTTTCCTCGAATTGGTGAAAATAGTATCCCATTCCATAGAAAAACGCACAGGTTAAGTGTTTGATTATTTCGGCTTTATTGGGGTGTTCCACTTCAAATAATTTACGTACCATCTCACAATACGATAATATGGCTTCCATTTGTCCCGATGCCAGTTTGGGAATGGGACATTTCTGTAACGCCATATAAGCCTGAAAATTATAGGGGAGTCCCAATCCGCTAACAAATTTGTCGGACATAAGAACACATATACCCTGATAATCGTCGCTCATAAACTCTTGTTCAAGTATCTGTCCGGGCACATTAATAGACATCGTGTTGCTTTCCATATCACAAGGTGACAAATTTATCTTTCCCCTGCTTTCTCCACATAAACAAACACAACATACATACATATTGATTTTAAACGGGTGAAAAGGAAACTTTTTCTTTGACACATTAAATATGAAAAAGTCATCCCCAATACATTGCACAGAGCGATTGTTGCGTGCATCTACGGGTAAATCTAATAATGTTATTCTATTCATATTTTATTTTTTGGACATAAATATAGGCTAAATAATCGATATTGTGTTGTAGATTTAAATTTTAGTCCAATATCTTCGACAAAACGACCTTTTTTCAAGCGTACAGAACTCCTACTTTTACATCGTTTTAAAATTGTAGTAAATGAATAAAATACGAATTGTCACTGTTGTATCAGTATTGGTCTGTGCTTGTACTTCTTATGCGCAGCCATCGGAACTCTTTTATCAAAAAAACAAGTTACAAGAAAAGCAGAAGATTGTTTTTACGGGGGGAGCCCTGTTGGAAAGTAATTTATCCGGTTTTTTCCATTCCGGGGTGGAAAATGGAAATAGTATTATGAGGGCCGGATTCAGTGTCGGAGGTTTCTTGAATTTAGGTATTTCACCTTCTTTTTCTGTACAAGGAGAAATGTTGTTTCACTGTAAAAATTCCGGGTTTGAATGGGATAGCCAAAAAGGAGATTTTTCTTATTGGGGTATGGAAATACCTGTTTATGCAATGTATCATTATGTTTTTTCAAAAGGCAACCGCTTACACGTTGGAATAGGGCCTTATACGGAGTTTGGTTTCGGTGCAAAATTTAAGTGCGGAGGAGAGAAAGTGGATCTTTATGAGAAGGACGGAAGTACCGGACTGCCCGCCTTGCAAGATTCAAATACAGGGTTTGGTATAAAAATCGGATATGAGTTTGTTTCTGGTTTTCAGGTTAATGCGGGTTACAAGGCAAGTGTGAGCAATTTGCTTGACGCAAACAGCAGCCGGATAAAAATGCATCCCCAGGCTATAAGTGTTGGATTAGCTTATCGCTTTAGGAAATAACTCCTTAATTTCATAAATAACAATGAAACATATCTCAATTATAACTGTCTTATTATTTATAGGTATATTTAATTCATACTCACAAGAATTTGAAGATAAGGGATTTAAAAAATATTGGAATAGCCTTGTTCACGGAAATGTGGATAAGACTTTTGAAAAGAAAATGGATATGAGTTTTGTTATAGCCCCTTCATACACTCGCGAAGGAAGTTTCGGGATCGGTGGGGCTGCAACCGCATTATACCGTGTGGATAGAACGGACTCGATGATGCAACCTTCCGATATATCTTTATCGGGGAATGCTTCTATTAATGGTTTTTATTCGCTGTCTGTGAAAGGGAATAATAACTTTAGAGGAAACAGGGCAAGATTGACCTATTGGCTGGCTTTTCAATATAAGAATTTAGACTTTTGGGGAATTTCATATAAGTGGTGTTCGATAAATCCTATAACGGAATATACTAAACGTATGATAAAGTGGGAATCTGATTATGTGTATAAAATGACAAAGGACTTCCACATAGGTGCAGCCCTGAACATCAATTATACAGATGCTTCGAATCTGACAAATCCGGCTTATTTGGAAGGCCAAAAGGATGCTTATCTTTTCACAGGAATCGGGTTGTCAATGTCATACGATACCCGTGATTTTATATTGAATCCCAAACGCGGCGTTTATTTCATGGTAAAAGAAGTGTATTACCCCAATTTTGCATGTACGTATAGTAAGGATATATTTTGTACGACTGCAATTTTCGATTATTTCCAAAAGGCATGGGAAGGGGGTGTTTTTGCTTTTGACCTCTACGGTCAGTTTAACGGTAAAAACATTCCCTGGGTATTACGTGAAGAGTTGGGGAGCGGCAGTAGCAGGATGCGTGGATATTATGCAGGACGTTATATCGACAATAACCAAATCGCCACGCAATTGGAGCTTAGACAACATATTTACAATCGTATTGGATGTGTGGCATGGGTTGGTGGCGGAACGGTTTTTCCTTCCTTTGACAATTTAAAATTGAAAAATGTTTTACCTAATTACGGTTTGGGCTTGAGGATTGAATTTAAGCACCATGTGAACTTACGGATTGATTATGGGTTCGGAAAAGAAGCTGCAGGATTTGTTTTTCAATTTGCAGAAGCATTTTAGGGTAACTGGATGAAAATAAGATAAAATAGAAGTGGTGTTTGAAAAAGAAAGAATGTTGTTTTTTCAAGCGCTCTTTTTTTGTATTTTTACATAAGCTACAAGTATAAAAATACGAGGAAACGGAAGTAAAGGTCTAATATTTACTTTTATTCTTGTTGTTGTAATTTTGTATTTCTATTTTCTAAAGATCACTTGATTTGTATACAGATTGCATGTTTTAAAAATAAACATTCGACTCGTATTTCTATGTAATGATTTTATATTTAGTTGTGTATCAAAACAAGGGGTATTATGTTTTTAATTGTTAGTTATTTAGGCTAAGTATATGGAATATTTTATTAAAAAACAGCAGGAGATATATCCTATTTCTTTGGAGGGTGTTGATATGTTGCTTCGGGACATGGTGGAAGTGAGATATAAGAAAGGGGAAGCCGTTGTGAGTGAAGGGCAGCGTGTCCGGGATGCTTATTTTGTGAAAGAGGGGTTGGTAAGGTCTTATGTGATGAGGGAAGACAAGGATATAACTTTGTGGTTTGCAACCGTGGGAGATATGGCGGTGGGAGGTCCCGGCGAAATTTTGACGATGAATGTGGAAGCCTTGGAGGATAGTGTGTTGCTCAAGATTCCACAATCGAAACTGGAAGATTTATACCATCATTCGCTGGAATTGGCTAATTGGGGGCGTAAATTGGTGGAAAAATATTTGTCGGAGTATGAGCATTATTTCATTCATTATAGCTGGAACGATGCCGGCGAACAATATGAAATGTTGGTGAAAGCCTATCCGGAATTAATACGGAAGATTCCTTTAAAACATATTGCTTCCTATTTGCAAATCACGCCGCAATCTTTAAGCCGTATCCGGGCTAAAAAATAATCACCTTTAAATACCGAAATTACCATAGGGTAATTTAATCCTGCACTCCGTTGCCTATTTTTGCAGCCGTAATTTAAGGAGGTGGTAATGAATACGGTTGGAAATATCGGGCATAATGTGTCTGCGGAAGAGCGTGAGCTTGCTGGAAGAGGGATTCCCGGCTTATTTTTTAAGTTTGCTTTGCCCGGAGTGGTAGGGTTGCTTTTTGTGGGGATTCAGTCTATTATCGACGGAATCGTATTGGGGCGTTGGATGGGAGCGAATGCCCTTGCCAGCGTGAATTTAGTGTTGCCGTGTTATAGTTTTATGACGGCTTTTGCGATTGTTATGGGGGTGGGATGCCAGACTTTAATCGGTATTTGCCTGGGACGGCGTGACCGGAAAGGAGCGAATGATGCTTTTACAACGGCTTTTCTGTTTTTATCTGTTTTTTCTTCTTTGGTCAGCCTGTTGATTTTTGTATTTGCCGGGGAGATTGCTGTCTGGCTGGGTGCGAATGAGGCGCTACAAGCCGGAGCTGTGGAGTATATCCGGGCTTTAGTTCCCTTTTTCCCCGTGCTTTCCGTTATGTTTTTGGGCGATTATGTGCTGAAAGCCACGGGACATCCTCTGTACGCCATGTTGGTGCTGAGCGGTACTGTGATATTGAATATCGTTCTTAATTTATTATTTGTTGTTCGCCTGGAGTGGGGAATCACGGGGGCAGGGTTGGCGACAGGTTTTGCTTTTACCGTTGGCCTGATTTTGAACTATTTTTTACTGGTCGGAAAACGGAGCCTGCTCCCCTTGTCGGCGGGACGTTTTCGGCATCGTTGGGTGTGGAAGATGTTCTATAACGGTTCGTCGGAGGGTATGTCTGAATTGTCGGCCGGGATTACTGTGTATCTGTTCAATATAACGATGATGCATTATTTAGGAGAACAGGGGGTGGCGGCTTTCACTGCTACCAATTATGTATTGTTTATCGGAACGACTATTTTTTTAGGCATTTCCGATGGGTGCATTCCAATCATGAGCTATAATTTCGGTGCAGGACGTTTAGACCGGGTCAGAGCGACTTTAAGGATGGCATTCCGGACGAATCTGATCCTGGGGATGTTGCTTTTCTGTGTGTTGTTTTTTGGTGGGGAACATATTGTTTCTTTATTTTTCCGGTCGGGCGACGCTGACGTGTTACGGATAGCCGTGATGGGAACTTCTATTTATGCCTTTGCTTTTTTGATGAATGGGCTGAATATTTTAGCGTCGAGTTATTTCACGGCGATGGGAAATGCACAAATTTCGATTATTATTTCCCTGTTAAGAGGTTTGGTGTTTGTGGGGATCGGTATTGTTGTGTTTCCGGTGTTATTCGGAATTGAAAGTATTTGGTATGACGTTCCTGTGGCGGAGGCCTTTACGTTGTTTGTTTCTTTATGGCTGATCAGAAAATCGTTCCGGGTAGGGGTTGATTGTGGAAAACCGATTGTGTCTCAGCCTGAGAGGGTGCCTGTGTCCTCCAGGGAACAGATTCCTAAAAACAAGGGACAGGATCGTTTTGAAGATGTTTTCTTGCATTAGGATGAATTGTAAAGTCAGGGAAGAGAAAAACAAGAGGGGAGAAAAAGCTATATAATAACATTCCGGGTATCTTTAAAAAGTACCCGGAATGTTGGTTTTATGTCTTGAATGCTTGATTTTTCGTGATTTGGCAACAAATTCCGGGAATTTATTTGGCCCGATAGCGGTGGTCTTTCAGAATGGCGAGCACTTTGTCTTTTAAGGCTCCCTGTATGATGATTTCACCGTCCTTAATGCTTCCGCCTACACCGCATTTGTTTTTTAATAGTTTTCCCAATTCTTTCAGGTCGTCTTCTTTTCCCACAAATCCTTGCACCAAAGTAACTGTTTTTCCACCTCTCTGTTTAGAATCGAGGGTCACCCGCAGGTTTTGTTTTTCCGGGCTTAGAGTTTCCGCTTCGGAAGTTTCATTGTATTCGTAATTGAAATCAGGATTGGTGGAATAGACTACGTTGATCCGTTTTTTTTTATCCATGTTTCTATTTTTTTGATATTGGAAGACTTTGGCAGGGAAGACTTAAAAAACAAAATCTGAATTTATTTGCCTGTCTTTTTAAGGCTATTTTTCCGATCCGTTTTTAAATGTCCCTGATTTTAGTTGTTTCTTTGTATCTGTTGTCCAGAAATTACATTTTTCCGTACAAATATAAGTGTTTTTGTTTAATTTTCATTCAAAACATTGTTTGTGAGGAAATAGAAAGTAATTTTGCAGTCGTAAATTTTAAGAGGGTGCAGGCGATATGTTCAAGTTTGTTGTCTGTGATAACCGTTTTTAACCTAAATAGAGATGAATAAGATTCTGAAAAAAACGTATTTTTCTGAGAAAGTTGTGCAGATGGTGGTGGAAGCACCGATGATCGCAAAGTCGCGCAAGCCGGGTAATTTTGTGATTGTCCGGGTGGGAGAGAAAGGGGAACGAATGCCGCTTACTATTTCTGATGCCGATGTCGAGAAGGGAACAATAACGCTGGTTATACAGAAGATGGGAGTTTCTTCCACCAAGTTGTGTAATTTGAATGAGGGGGATTACATTACGGATTTGGTTGGGCCGTTGGGTAAACCTACCGAAATAGCTAAGGTCGGTACCGTGCTGGCTTGTGGCGGTGGTGTTGGGATGGCTCCTCTGTTGCCTATTGTTCAGGGATTTAAGGCTGCCGGAAACCGTGTGGTTACGATTATTGCCGCCCGGACAAAAGAGTTGGTGATTTTGGAAGAGGAAGTACGTAAGGTTTCGGATGAAGTGATTATTATGACGGACGACGGGAGTTATGGAAAAAAAGGTTTGGTCACTGCCGGAATGGAAGAGGTGATTGCCCGTGAGAAGGTGGATTTATGCCTGACGCTCGGTCCTGCCATTATGATGAAATTTTGTTCATTGCTGACTAAAAAGTATGATATTCCCACGATTGCCAGCCTGAATGCCATTATGGTGGACGGTACGGGCATGTGTGGAGCTTGCCGGGTGACTGTGGGAGGTAAAACGAAGTTTACCTGTGTGGATGGCCCGGAATTCGATGCGCACCAGATTGATTTCGACGAGATGTTGGCAAGATTGGGAGGTTATAAGGAGATCGAGACGGAGAAAATGGAAGACATGAACTGATAAAATTGGAAAAGAAAATGATAAGCGATAGAAATTCGGAATGGAGAAAAGCCCTCCGTGAAAATGTAAAAGCTAAAGAAAGAACAGGAATCGAGCGGGTGAAGATGCCCGAACGTAGTCCGGCGGAACGTATTACCAGTCAGAGAATGGAGGTGAATATGGGACTGACCGAGGAGATGGCGAGACAGGAGGCTAAACGGTGTATGGATTGTGTGAATCCCACTTGTATGGAAGGGTGTCCTGTAAATATCGATATTCCGGGATTTATAAAGAATATAGAGAGGGGAGAGATTTTAGAGGCGGCAGCCGTATTGAAACAAACGAGTGCTTTACCGGCTGTTTGTGGGCGGGTATGCCCGCAGGAAAAGCAATGTGAATCGAAATGTTTTTATTTGCAGAAAATGAAGAAAGATCCGGTTGCTATCGGGTATCTGGAACGTTTTGCCGCTGATTATGAAAGGGAATCCGGAAAGATTTCCATCCCGGAGGTTGCGGCCCCGAACGGGATTAAAATTGCCGTGATCGGTTCCGGCCCTTCCGGTTTGTCGTTTGCCGGAGATATGGTGAAGCGGGGATATGATGTCACGGTGTTCGAGGCCCTGCATGAAATCGGGGGAGTGCTGAAATATGGTATTCCGGAGTTTCGTTTGCCGAATCATATTGTGGATGTAGAGATCGACAATCTTCGCAAAATGGGTGTGAAGTTTATCACGAATTTCATTGTTGGGATGACCGAAGGGATCGAGGAGTTGAAGAAAGAGGGATTCCAGGGCTTTTATGTGGCATCCGGCGCAGGATTGCCTAATTTTATGAATATACCGGGAGAGAATGCCAATGGTGTTCTTTCGTCGAATGAGTATCTTACCCGTGTGAATTTAATGGGAGCCGATAGCGAGGAAGCCGATACTCCTGTTTTCCGGGGACAAAATGTGGTGGTTGTCGGCGGAGGAAATACCGCTATGGATTCTGTGCGTACGGCTAAAAGGTTGGGAGCGAAAAGGGCCATGATCGTGTATCGCCGGAGCGAGGAAGAAATGCCTGCCCGTTTGGAAGAGGTGAAGCATGCGAAAGAGGAGGGCTGTGAGTTTATCACATTGACCAACCCGGTAGAGTATATTCAGGATGAACGCGGACGGGTGAAACAGGTGAAGGTACAGAAAATGGCTTTGGGCGAACCGGACGCAAGCGGCAGGCGCAGTCCTGTTCCGGTGGAAGGAAGCGAATATCTGATCGATGCGGATGTGGTGGTGGTGGCTGTGGGAGTATCTCCCAATCCTATTGTGCCGCGTTCGGTGTCGGGATTGGAAGTTTCACGGAAAGGGACGATTGTGGTGGACGATTCCACCATGCAGTCGAACATCCCGAATCTGTATGCCGGTGGCGATATTGTGCGTGGCGGGGCTACCGTTATCCTGGCTATGGGCGACGGACGGCGTGCGGCTGCACATATGGATGAAGCTTTCGGAAAGTGATATAAGCAGGTTCTAACCTGATGTTTTGAAAAGTTCCGGATTTTGCCTGAAAGTGGTGAAATCCGGAATTTTTATTTTATCTTTAAAAGGGCAGGTGATAAACTTTTCTTGGCCCGGAACGTTTATGTGGAAAATGAAGTATTGAAATGAAAGAGAAGGAAATTCAACAGGTTTTGCCGCCTCCGCCTGCACATATGGTGGGTGACGGCTTCCGGGTTCATAATTTTTTCCCGAATGGATACGATGTGCGTCCCGACCGGATGAGCCCGTTTTATTTATTGGATTACAATGCCAGAATTGATTTCACACCCCGTGAAGAGCCCCGGGGTGTCGGCGTGCATCCTCACCGTGGTTTTGAAACCGTGACGATCGCTTATCGAGGCAAAGTGCAGCATCATGATAGCCGGGGCAACAAGGGAGTGATCAGTCCGGGAGATATTCAGTGGATGACTGCCGGAGCGGGCATTTTACATAAGGAGTACCATGAATCTGAATTCAGTAAAAAGGGAGGTCCGTTTCAGGTTGTGCAGCTTTGGGTGAACTTGCCGGCAAAAGATAAGATGACCACCCCGAAGTATCAGACGATCAAGAATGAGCAGATCCCGAAATATACCTTGCCGGAACAGGCAGGCGTGGTGGAGGTGATTGCCGGGGAATATGAAGGGATAAAAGGGGTTGCTACCACGTTTACAGAGATTGAAATGTATAATATCCGGCTGAATCCCGGGGGACGTATTCAGTTTAGCCTGCCGGAGGATTACAATACGGGATTGTTGGTGGTGGAAGGACAGGTGCGGGTGAATAATAGCGACGATGCGCCTGAAGACCATTTTGTTTTGTTCAGGAACGAAGGAGAAAATGTCACCTTGTCCACAGCATCGGGAGGTTTGGTGCTGGTGTTGAGTGGAAAACCTATCCGGGAATCGATTATGGCTTACGGGCCTTTTCTGATGAATACCAAAGATGAGATTCTCCAGGCTTTCGAGGATTTGAATACCGGAAAGTTTGGAACGCTGGAAGATTGACGGGTATTTTCCGGCGGTGTTTTTAAGCGGTTTCTTGTTTTATAAGAGTATAAGTTTGCATTAAAATGAACAAGGGTGGCTCTAAATCTAACGATTGACCACCCTTGCTTTATTTATGACGTCGGCTTTTTAGCAGGCGTATCGCTTGGTGACTCCGATATTTTCTGTATTTGCCGTATATGCCGAAAAACAGTAATAACAGGATGGTCAGGAAAATGACAATCAGAATAGCCGGATTCAGGTTGTCGCCTTTTACGCTCGACCACATATCCAGCACTTCTTCCGTGTGAGGCCCGAAATCCCGCTGCATCGCACAACGTTCTACAATTTTTATATCGGGGTACATGGTGTGGTTTACCTTGATCTTTTTACCTGCCTCTCCGAAGAAATAGCTTGCATCGGAATATTCTTTCAGCGTGGAATCCTGAGCATTTTCCATGATTTCGGGACTTGCCACCGCACTTACATAGCCTATCGTGTTCATATTTCGGATGGCTATATCCGGACGGCACAGGTAATTGATGAAGTAGCTTGCCGCTTTCGGATTGCGGGCATATTTGGGAATAGCCCATCCGTCGTACCATATGGTGCTACCTTCTTCCGGTACGGAATAATCCAGTTCCGTACCGATTTTTTTAGCTTCTTCGATCGCCCATTGCGAATCGCCGCTCCAGGTCATGTTAATCCAGACTTTCGATTTTGTCATCATCTCTTTACCGAAGTCTGCTTCCCAGCCTGCCAGCAGGGGCTTCATCCGTTTCAGGTAGATTTCTGCCGTGTCGATGGCTGAAGGGCTGTAATCGTTAATCATGCTATCCACCGTGACCCGCCCTTTTTCCAGTTCATTCCGGTAAGCGTAAAGTATCGCTACCCCATAGGCGTCCCGGTAACTGTCTTTCATCAGTATTTTACCTTTATACCTGGGATTCCACAGGCATCCCCAGGATTGTACGTCTTCTTTCGGCACATAAGTCGTGTTATAAAGTATTCCGGTGGTACCCCACATATAAGGCACGGCATAGTCGGTCGTTGTCTGTCCCGGTTTACTGAGCTTGTTCAGTTCGTGGCTGATGTAAGGTGCGATGTTTTGGGTGTAATCCGGGGTATTACCGAAATCGCGGTTGATAGGCTGTAACAAATCCATGTTCATCATCCTTTCGATGATATAATCCGAGGGGCATACCAGGTCGAAATCCTCTTTCCCCCTGGCGATTTTGGTCAGCATGATCTCGTTAATATCGAACACCTGGTAGATGATTTTCACCTCTTCACCCGTCTGTTCTTTATACCAGCGTGGAAAATCTTCCAGCACTTCTTCGTTGATGTAATCTCCCCAGTTGTATATTTTAAGAATCGATTCCCTTGCGTCTTTTCCGGTTTGGCAGGAAGATAACAGGCACAATCCTGCGGCAATGCTCAAAAGTAGTTTTTTTATCATTTTTTTATTCATTGTTTTTCGCCGATTTACTGACTCTTAGGTTTACGATAACCAATAGTAAAAGTACGACAATAAATATTAAAGAAGTAAGGGGACGTAATTCCGGCGTCAGGCCTCCTTTCCGGGCATCTGCATAGATATAGGTGGAAAGGGTTTGAAGTCCTTCGTTGCCGATTGTGAATAAACTGATCACGAAATCGTCGAAAGAAAGGGTGAACGACAGGATAAAGCCGCTGATAATTCCCGGCTTGATTTCCGGAATAATGATTTTCCGGAGTGCCTGCATCGGGGTAGCTCCTAAATCGAGAGCGGCTTCGTAGATGCTGGGGTTCATCTGCCGGAGTTTGGGTAAGACGCTTAAAACGACGTAAGGCACACAAAAGGTGATGTGGGCCAATACAACGGTGGTAAAGCCTTGTGTGATTCCCAGGCTGACAAAAAGCAGGAAGAGGGCTACACCGGTGATGATTTCCGGGTTTAAGATCGGAATGTTGTTCAAAAAAAGCATGGTAGTGCGGCTTTTCCGGCGCAGGTTGAATATACCGATTGCGGCGAAACTACCCAAGATTGTGGCTGGCGGGGGTGGCCGCACGGGGATAGGGAAAGGGTACCGATGAA
>UQJP01000034.1 GCA_900541415.1 uncultured Odoribacter sp.
TATGGCAATTAGAAGGGCTTCCGGGCTTGCTTTCACCACTCCCCCCCAGCCATTTTCCCCGGTAGGGCACAACGGCTGCTCCCGCTTTGGCAATCTCCGGAAAATTTCCTTCGGTCACCCAAGTGCCGGTAATGGTATGATAAATCAGAAGCTGCCCGTTAAAACGATACCATTCCGGAGCATGAGCCATATATTCTTTCTGTTCCTCACATAACAACGCCACCAAAGAATCTTTCGCCTCCTGTAATGCCTGTTCGATCAGTAAAGGACGGTCTAAAGCCCGCTGAAAACGATCCCGGTTCACGCCTCCCACAAACACCAGATGGTGACTGCCGGAAGCCACACCCGAAGCACCCACCAAAGTCATCGGTTCTTTTGTCCCGTAAGGCAGAATGACGGATTCGGGATACCATTGATTATCTTTCGGATTATAGCTCCAGCCATCGGTTGCAACAACGCTTCCTTTCCCTTCACGGGCGGGACTGTAACCTCCCATAAGATAAAAGCGGGTTTGCTCGGCACTATTCTGCACCACACCCGCGGGCTGTAAGCGGGGCTCTCCGGGAAAAGGAGGCAATTCACGCCATCCCTTGTCGCCCAACGTATAAACAAAACCACGGTTATCGGGTTTCCCATTTACATTTCCACCCGCAACATATATATTTTTCCCGTCGGAGGCTCCTGCCATATTATCCATAGCAACCGGCAAAGAGGGTAAACTTTCTGCCACGATTTCCGACTTCTGTTCGTTCCACTTTAATAAATAAACGGTGTTCAATGCTTTTTCGGCATTGTTACCGCCGATGCACACGATTCCTTCCGGAACAGTAATGCTAACGCCGTATGCCACCTGTGCCGGAAGCCTTCCGGCCTTTTCCCATTTGCTTCCTTTATCCAAAGGGTTACGCAGGATATATATCTGATCGTAATATTTTTTTGTTCCTCCTTCGGCAGCAGGCTCGTCCGGAAAATTACAACCTCCGGCCACCACCAGCACATCGCCCAGCATTCCCGCAAAAGGGGCCGAAACTCCTTCCTCCACACCGTCGCGTTCTGAAACTACCAGACCGGGCAATTCTTTTACAGAAACAATATTATGCCGATTATCGTTCCCCGGAGAAAAGGCCGATTTCGTATCGGCGCAAAGCCGTCCCGGCAACAGGAAACCACATAGCCCGACAACAAGTACAAAGATTTTCGATATATTCATAAAAATAGTCGTATGAAAAGCCGGACATTAAAATAAACACGCCACCCTCCGGCTATTATGTATAAAAACAGAAGGGCATGAAGCCCTTCTGCATTTAAAATTTATTGCATTTGCTAAAAAAATCGATAGCATCCAGTTCTGCTTTCATAGTCACCTCTTCACTATCGGTCATATTACGGAAAGGAGTCCGGTTTTTACCGAGATCCAGCCCAATCAGCTTCATGATACGTTTTCCCCCGACAATATTTCCCCGGTAATGACAAATCACATTGATTACCTCCTGGGCAAAATTCTGTAACTCACGGGCTTTTTCCAGATCACCGGCTTTCCAGGCATCGATAATTCCAACCAGACAACGCCCGTTGTAATTGGTAGTACCTCCGATACCGCCTTCCGCACCTCCCATAGCCAAACAGGGCAGGATTGTTTCATCCTGACCATGCAGCATGTCGAACTTTCCGTTTTTATACAAACGGCACTGGTTATATTCGTAAAGGCTTTCGTAGGTATATTTAATCCCTGCAAAATTGGGAATCCTGCCGTCCACAGCGGCCAAAAAGTCCGTCATAGGCAGATAAGCATTATTAAAAGCCGGAATATGATAATAATAGAAAGGAAGCTGAGGAGCTCCCACGGCAATCTCTTCACAATAGTTCACCAACTCTTCAACCCGGTTGATTTTAGGGAAAGGAGTTGCCATAGCCCCAATTCCCCAGGCTCCGATTTTCTGGGCGTGAGCGGCCAGATTACGGCTGCTTTTCACACAGGTGCTTCCCACATGCACAATCACTTTAAAACCCGAAGGAGCGACTTCAACCCATTTTTCAGCCAGTTTCATCCGTTCCTCTTCGGTCAGCATATAGCCTTCCCCCGACGAACCATTAATAAAAACCCCTTTTAAACCATTGTTTACCAACAAGCGGGCATAGTCTGCTATCGGTTCATAATTCACCTCTCCATTATCATAGAACGGAGTGAACGGTGCATCAATTAATCCTTTAATTTTTTCCATTTTACCTATTTATTTTACCCTCCTCACACAGAAGTTTGGAAGAGCAAAGTAAATAGATAATTTTAATAAATCAAAGTTATTTATTAAATAAAAAGATATTAATTAAATAATTTAATAACATTATATCAAATTACCCCCAGAATCTTAGCCCTCACCAGCATGGCCACTCCGATCACACTGGCCGTTTCTCCCAATTTCGACATTTTAAATTTAGTGTCTTTGCTCACCAGGCTTAAAGAATATTTATTGATCGCCATTTTCAAAGGCAGCATCAGATAATCGCCTACAAGAGAAAGACTTCCACCCACAACAACCAGGTCCGGATTCAGCAAATTGATCAAAACACCGACGCCACGTCCTAATTTTTCTGCTACATTGGCAATTAGTGTAATCGATAGCACATCATCGTTATTAGCAGCTTCGATGATGTCGTAAAGCAAAATATCTTCTCCCGATTTCCATTTTTCCGACAACACGGAAGTTTCTCCGGCAGCCAAATGTTCAATAAACATTTTCTCAAGGGCAATTCCCGAAGCCTCGGTTTCCAGGCAACCTTTTTTACCGCAATGACAGATAATTTCATTATCCAATAAAGGAATATGCCCTAACTCTCCGGCAAATCCGGTCTTACCATAATAAAGCTTTCCATCGAACATCTCTCCCACACCGATTCCCCTTCCCAGATTCAGGAACAACACATTCTTTTCTTCTTTGACTACCCCGAAAATTCTTTCAGCGTAAACCATCGCCCGGCTGTCATTCTCGATATAAGCCCTGATCCCCAGACGCTCTTCGAACAGGTCGGTCAGCGGAGTTTCGTTAAAATTGAAATAGGTATAGCTATAACCGTCATTGGAATCGACCCGCCCGGTAAGGCTCACCCCCACACCGATAATCTTATCTTTCCCTAAACTACTTTCGTCGATAAAGCTATTGATTTCCTGGCATATCTGTTCAAATGCAACCATTGAATTTTCAAGCACAAAAGGTATTCCCTCTTTTTTTTCGATAATATTTCCCTGAAAATCCAATAATGCAATATCGATACGCCGTCTTCTGACGTCCACACCCAAAAAATAAAAAGCATCGGCAGCCAGCCCGAACACATTCGGCCTGCGTCCTCCCGACGTTTCGATTTTCCCGTTATCTTCCAGATAACCGTCCTCTTTCAATTCTGCCACCAGCTTGGTCACAGAAGGTACACTAACATTCAATTCTCTGGCCAAATCGGCAATCGTCACCTCGCCAAACTTTGCCATATAAATCAGAATATTTTTCTTTAAAATACTATTCTTATATTCAGTTCCCGAAATTTTATCAGAACTAAATTTCAGCACATCGCTAAAATCAATCATCTTGTTTTCCTATTTTAATATCACAAACGAACTAAAAGACGTGACAAAAATAAATAAATTTAAAAACAAAACCACCTCATAATGAGAAAAAAGAAAAAAATCGCACACAAAATCACACACTTACAATAAACCTTCCGTATAAACAATTGTCTTATGGAATGAGAACAGAATAGAACATTCTCATAACAAATACTATTAATTTAAAAATAAAGAAATGAAAAAAATCATCTTTTTAGCTACAACCCTCCTGATGGTTTTAGCTTTTACGACACAGGCTCAAGAACGCCAGCAAAGAGAAAGACTGACACCGGAACAACAGGCAACCCGTACGGTGGAACAGCTCAACAAAGAGTTGACTTTGACAGAAAAACAACAGACCGACCTGAAGAAATGGTATACCGATTCCTACACCCAGCGGGCTAAAAACATGGAAAAGAACCGGGATAACCGCGAAGCAATGCGCGAAACCATGAAAAAAGACCGGGAATCGACAGAAGCACAGCTGAAAAAAGTCCTGACTGAAGACCAATTCAAAAAATATCAGGAAAACGAGAAGAAACGCATGGAACAAAGACAGAACAGAGGCGGACAACGCGGACAGGGTATGGGACAAGGCGGACAGCGTGGCGGAGGCCAGGGTGGTCAAGGCGGCGGCAACAGACCCTGGTAAAAGCAGGCGATATGCCAAATTCGCAATACTTTATAATTAACACATAAAAAGAGGCCGGGAATCCCGGCCTCTTTTTATATTTACCCGCTCACGTCAGGCTTTTACTTTTACAACAACCTTTTTGATCGTTCCTTTACCGATACAGGGGGCATGGCCGTCTTCCGGAAAGAAAATGGCAAATTCTCCCGCCGACATCGTGAAATACAATTTAGCCGGGTCGGTATAAAACGTAATATCTTTTTCTGCATTATAGCCTCCGTCCCTTTCGTTCTTCAAAAGGTCGCGGGCCTGCCAGCCAAAAGTTTCCTCGCCGATCAAGGGCAATTGGATGTCGATATACTGGTTGTGCGATTCCAAAGCCGCAGCCGACTTTTCTTTTCCCTGCACTTCACTCACGGTGATCCAGGAATTATCCCCGTCTATATCGATACGTCCTACCGGAGCATTCTTCAGGTCGTGTGACTTTATATAATCGAACACTTTTTTGAAATGAGGATTCAACACCTCGATTTTCTTACTGTTGTTTAATGAATCAATAATCATATTTTTATAATTTTAAATCGTTATCGGGCAACAAATATAAGAAATAAGAACAAATACCGAATGTCGAAATCACACTTTTCTCTTTTTCAGCGAAAAACACTATCTTTGCCCCGCAAAAACAAAATAAGAGATGAATCATAAAGCAGGATTTGTAAATATTGTAGGTAATCCGAACGTTGGGAAGTCTACCCTCATGAATCGTTTGGTGGGCGAAAAAATTTCGATCATCACTTCGAAATCCCAAACCACCCGTCACCGGATCAAAGGGATTGTCAATACGGACGACTACCAGATTGTATTCTCGGACACCCCCGGAGTGGTGAAACCAAGCTATAAGATGCAGGAATACATGCTCGAATTTTCCAAATCGGCTTTAATCGACGCGGACATTATCCTGTATGTGACCGACGTGGTTGAAAACATAGAAAAAAACATCGATTTCATTGAAAAAGTCAATCGGTCGGAAACTCCGGTATTACTGGTAATCAACAAAATCGACCTGACCACCCAAGATAAATTGGAGGCCCTCTACGAAAAATGGAAATCATTGATCCCCAGAGCCGAAATTTTTCCTATCTCGGCAACCGAGAATTTCAATGTAGACAATTTATACAAACGGATCATTGAATTATTGCCGGAAGGTGAGCCTTATTTCCCGAAAGACGACCTGACCGACCTGCCTGCCCGCTTTTTCGTAAATGAAATTATCCGGGAAAAAATTCTCCAGAACTACGATAAAGAAATTCCATATTCCGTAGAAGTAGAAGTAGAAGAATTCAAGGAAGACAACAAACGCATCAACATCATGGCCGTGATCCATGTGGATCGTTCTTCGCAAAAAGGCATCATCATCGGGCATCAGGGAGAAGCGCTGAAAAAAGTAGGCACGGAAGCCCGGCTGGACATCGAAGCCTTTTTCGGAAAAAAAGTATTCCTCAATCTTTATGTCAAAGTATTGAAAGACTGGAGAAACAAAGAGAACGATTTAAAAAATTTTGGATACACCAATTCATAAAGCTAAGAGCGGGAAGCAGCGGAAAAGATCACCGGACGGGAACTCTTTTCTGTAAGTCTTTAGCCGATAGCCCTTACTTTAAATAAATTTATGAGTAACATTGTAGCAATAGTAGGAAGGCCTAATGTGGGCAAATCAACCCTTTTCAACCGATTGGTCGGGACACGAAAAGCGATTGTCAATGAGGAAAGCGGAGTGACAAGAGACCGGAACTACGGCAAATCATCGTGGAACGGTAAAGAATTTTCCGTGATCGACACCGGAGGATACGTTTCCAAAAGTGATGATATTTTTGAAGAAGAAATCAACAAGCAGGTATTATTGGCTTTAGACGAAGCCGATGTTATCCTATTTATGGTAGACACCGAAATCGGAGTGACCGACCTCGACCAGAATTTCGCCCGTTTGTTACGGAATATCGAAAAACCGATCTATTTGGTAGCTAACAAAGTAGACACAAACGAACGGATCTACGATGCCCAGGAATTTTATCGGTTGGGTATTAAAAGCGAATTATATTGCATTTCGTCGGCCAACGGAGCCGGAACGGGTGAATTGCTCGACCATGTGGTGACCAATTTTCAGGACAGTGTTATAGAAAGCACCGACGAACTCCCCCGGATCACCATCGTGGGACGTCCCAATGTCGGTAAATCCTCCACAATCAATGCCCTGATCGACGAAGAACGGAACATTGTGACCGATATTGCCGGAACTACCCGCGATTCCCTTTATACCCGATATAACCGTTTCGGATATGATTTCCTGCTGGTAGACACCGCCGGACTGCGTAAAAAAGCAAAAGTAAACGAAGACGTGGAATTCTACTCGGTGATGCGTTCCGTACGCGCCATTGAAGAATCGGATGTCTGCATGCTATTGATCGATGCCACCAGAGGCATGGAAGCCCAGGATTTAAATATCTTCCACCTGATTGAAAGAAACCGGAAAGGCGTTGTGATTCTGGTGAACAAATGGGATTTGATCGAGAAAGACGGCAAAACCACCCTTGTTTATGAAAAAGAACTGCGTGAAAAAATCGCACCTTTCAGGGATGTAGACATTATCTTTACTTCGGCGCTGACCAAACAACGCCTGCTGAAAGCACTGGAAGCCACCATTAAAGTGTATGAAAATCGCACCCAGAAATTGAAAACCTCGGAACTGAACCGGATTATGCTCGAAGCCATCGAAAACTATCCGCCACCCAGTGTCAAGGGAAAATATGTGAAGATTAAATATGTAACTCAATTACCCACACACGCCCCTTCGTTTGCATTTTATTGCAACCTGCCGCAGTATGTGAAAGAGCCTTACAAACGCTTCCTGGAAAACAAAATCCGGGAAAATTGGAATTTCACGGGTGTTCCGATACAGATATTTATGAGAAAAAAATAAATCAGGACAGGACGGTTAAAAACCGTCCTTTTTCTTTCCGGAGATAGGCACTTTTAACCGATTTAACTTGCACTTTTAACCTTTTTAATATTACCTTTGCGGATATTTTCAAACACGGGTATGACAGAAAAAAACAGTATATGGCATGAGGGGATTGTTCGGGACGTCAAAGCACAAACGATTGAAGTCGTGATTTATAGCCATTCAGCCTGTTCTGCTTGTCATGCCAAAGGTGCATGTGGAATGTCGGACATCAAACAAAAAGTCATCATAGCAGAACGCCCCGCTTTTGAAATAAAAGCAGGCGAACGTGTTGTAGTTTACGCAGCCATGGGAAATGCGGTCTACTCTGTGGTTATGGCTTATATCATCCCTTCCATCCTGATTGTTTCAGCCATATTCTTTCTTGTCCGGGCCGGAGTCAGCGAACTGACCGCCGCAGTGGCGAGCCTCGTTCTGTTAGGCGGCTACTTCTGGGCTTTGTATCTATTCAGGAACAAAATCGGTAAAAAAATAAAATTCACCGTCAGTAAAAAAGACCAGGACGAAACTGGAACGAAAAAATTGGAATAACTATAAATATTAAACATGAGTACAATTGTTATTACTATTATTTCATTGTGTGCTATCGGTATCGCCTCGGCAGTGATACTCTATTTAGTCGCGCAAAAATTTAAAGTAGAAGAAGATCCGCGCATCGATATAGTGGAAGGACTTTTGCCCGGAGCGAATTGTGGAGGGTGTGGCTATCCGGGATGCCGGGGATTGGCAGAGGCTGCGGTGAAATCAGACACCCTGGACGGGATCAGTTGCCCGGTAGGAGGGGCAAACACCATGAACCAGATTGCCGCCGCACTGGGACGTGAAGTAAAAGCCCAGGCTCCGAAAATCGCCGTTGTACGTTGTAACGGAAACTGCACAAACCGTCCCCGCACCAGCGAGTATAACGGAGCGCGCTCCTGTGCGATCGAACATAGCCTATACATTGGAGATACGGCCTGTGCATTCGGTTGCCTCGGATGTGGCGACTGTGTATCTGCCTGTCCGTTCGATGCCATCCACATGAACCCGGAAACCCTTTTGCCGGAAGTGGTGGACGATAAATGCGTAGCCTGCGGGGCGTGTGTAAAAGCCTGTCCGCGAAATATCATAGAACTCCGGAACAAAGGGCCGAAAGACCGCCGGGTATTCGTGTCCTGTGTCAATAAAGACAAAGGCGGTGTTGCCCGCAAAGCATGCAAAGTGGCCTGTATCGGCTGCGGAAAATGCGTGAAAGAATGTCCGTTCGAAGCCATTACGCTCGAAAACAATCTGGCCTACATCGACTATAATAAATGCCGCCTATGCCGGAAATGTGTCAGCGTATGCCCCACCGGAGCCATCCACGAAACAAACTTTCCTCCCAGGAAAATAACCGAAAACGACGCAGCAAAACCGGCAGCGCCTAAACCCGCTCCGGCTGCACAGAAACCGGAAACCGCACCCAAACCGGAGGAAAAAACAGTGAAACCGGAAACAACTCCGGCAGTGAAAACAGAATCCGTTCCGGCCGCTAAACCGGAAGAGATAAAGAAAGCGGAAGAGGTAACTGCAAAACCGGAAACGGCAACGGCTCCGGTTGAGCAAGAAGTAACCGTTCCGGCTGCAAAAGCGGAAGAAAGCGAAAAAACGGCTCCCGCTGCTGAATCGGCTCCCGAACAATCAGCCGAGCCGGGTGAAACAAAGGCAGAAACAGCCGTTCCCGCTCCGACGGACACCGAAAAGCAGGCAGAAGAACAAGCTGCCCCGACGGTGAATAAGGAAAAGGCTTCGCCTGAAAAAAAGGTTTCTCCTCAAATAGAGGAACCCGAAATCGACTTTAAAATTTGAAAACGATAAAGAATAGATGATAGATTTCAGAATCAATCTTAAATCTTAAATCATTAATCTAAAATTTATACGCTGTGTTAAAGACTTTCAAAATTGGTGGTGTTCATCCACCTGAAAATAAATTATCATCAGGCGAGAAAATTAAAGTATTACCCGTTCCTGAACAGGTAATCATTCCGCTCGGACAACACATCGGCGCTCCGGCGACCCCTGTCGTACAAAAAGGCGAACAGGTAAAGGCAGGGCAATTAATAGCCCAGGCTTCCGGATTCGTTTCTGCCAACATTCATAGTTCTGTTTCCGGAACGGTAGTTTCTATCGACAATGTGACGGATGCAGCCGGGATTTCCAAACCTGCAATCACCATCAAAACCGAAGGCGACGAATGGATGCCGGAAATCAACCGTTCTGAAAAAATAGAACATAACAACAACCTGACCAAAGAGGAAATTGTCAAAGCGATTGCCGCCGCCGGGATTGTGGGTATGGGAGGCGCCACCTTCCCCACCCAGGTAAAACTGACCCCTCCGCCGGGTAGTAAAGCCGAAGTACTGATTATCAACGGCGTGGAGTGTGAACCGTATCTAACAGCCGACCACCGGATTATGCTGGAACGGGCAGAAGAAATCGTGATCGGGATACAAATATTGATGAAAGCCATCGACGTTAAACAAGCGATCATCGGTATTGAAAACAATAAAAAAGATGCCATTGAACGCCTGCAAAGCATTGTGGATAAAGTGCTCGGCATCGAAGTTTGCCCGTTGAAAGTGAAATATCCTCAAGGAGGTGAAAAACAACTCATCATGGCTACAACGGGACGGGCGGTTCCGTCGGGCGCATTGCCTATCGCCGTCGGCGCTGTGGTTCAGAATGTAGGAACGGCTTTAGCCGTATACGAAGCCGTTATGAAACATAAGCCACTCGTGGAAAGAGTAGTCACGGTAACCGGGAAATCGGTTAAAAATCCCGGAAACTTCCTTTGCCGCATCGGAACTCCGATCAGCCAGCTGCTGGAAGCTGCCGGAGGAATGCCGGAAGACACCGCAAAAATCATCGGCGGAGGCCCCATGATGGGACGCACCATGATCAATATCGACTCTCCGGTGATGAAAGGCACCAGCGGTATTCTGCTCATGAACGAAAAAGATGCCCAACGGAAACCCATGCGCAACTGCATCCGGTGTAGTAAGTGTGTGTCTGTCTGCCCGATGGGACTTGAGCCTTACCTGTTGATGAAACTGTCACAATTCAATTTCACCGACCGTCTGGAAGAAGAAAAAGTAATGGATTGCATTGAATGTGGTTCTTGTAGTTTCACATGCCCCTCTGACCGTCCCCTGCTCGATTATATCCGCCTGGGAAAAACACGGACGGGAGCAATGATCCGAAACAGAAAAAAATAAAATCAGAAAATCTAAAACAATGAATAAATTGGTTATATCTCCTTCCCCTCATGTGCACAGCGGTGATTCCATCGAAAAAAACATGTATGGGGTAATTATAGCGCTTATTCCGGCATTCATTTGCTCTGTCCTTTTTTTCGGCATGGGAGCTATTATCGTCACCCTGACTTCCGTGCTGGCGTGTATGTTCTTTGAATATGTGATCCAAAAATTCCTGTTGAAACAACAGCCCACCATTTTCGATGGCTCAGCTATCATTACGGGGGTGCTTTTAGCGTTCAACGTTCCTTCCAACCTTCCGGTATGGATCGTAATCATCGGGGCATTGGTAGCGATCGGTGTAGGAAAGATGAGTTTCGGCGGTTTAGGCTGCAACATCTTCAACCCGGCATTGGTCGGACGTGTATTCCTGCTTATCTCTTTCCCGGTACAAATGACCACCTGGCCGAAAGCACTGGGATTCGCTTCATCCTATACGGATGCACAAACAGGCGCAACCCCTCTCGCCTTACTAAAAGAAGCCGTTAAAACCAACCAATCGGTATCGAGCGTTTTGTCGGCAGACAGTTTCGTGGGATATAAAGACATGCTGATCGGAAATATGGGCGGCAGTTTGGGAGAAGTGGCAGCCCTCGCCCTGCTTGTGGGATTCGCTTACCTGCTTTTCACCCGGGTTATCACCTGGCATATTCCGGTGACAATCTTTGCCACAGTATTCGCATTTTCCGGCATTCTGCACCTTTGCAACCCGGAACAGTTCGCCTCACCCCTATTCCACCTACTCACGGGAGGAATGATGCTGGGAGCGATCTTTATGGCTACCGACTACGTAACTTCGCCTATGGCGGTCAAAGGAATGGTGATCTATGGAATAGGTATAGGCATCATCACCGTAGTGATCCGCCTTTTCGGCGCTTACCCGGAAGGGATGTCGTTCGCAATTTTGATTATGAATGCCTTTACTCCTTTGATTAACAGATATTGTAAACCAAAACGATTTGCATAACCGACCATTTACCCGCCCGGCCAGCCCAAAGCATCCGGCAGGTAAATCGAAAATTTAAAAATATAAGTGATGGGAAAAAAATTAGAATCAAACTTCACCAACATGGTAGTCGTATTATTCAGCGTAACCCTGATCGCTTCGGCTGCTGTCGGTTATGTCCAGACCTTAACCGCCGGCCCGATAGAAGCTGCCAAAGAAGCTAAGCAGGTGAACGCTATCCGCCAGGTGATACCGGGAGAATTTGACAACGACCCCAATGCCGACGTTTGGAAAACCGAAACAGCCGACGGTGGGGAACTGGAATTTTATCCGGCAAAGAAAAACGGAGAATTAGTGGGAACAGCCGTAAAAACCTATACCAACAACGGATTCGGCGGCAAAATATGGTTAATGGTGGGATTTAACCCCGACGGGACCATTGCCAATTATTCCGTGCTGGACCACAAGGAAACTCCGGGATTGGGCTCTAAAATGGATACCTGGTTCACCAAAGACGGCAAAGGAAATATTGTAGGAAAGAATCCGGGAGAAAACGGGCTGAAAGTGAGCAAAGACGGAGGAGATGTCGATGCTATCACCGCTGCAACCATCTCTTCACGGGCATTCCTCGATGCTGTAAACCGTGCCTCGTCCGGTTTGTCCGGAAATGCAGACGCGTCTTCCGGCGCTACAACTCAAGACAATAAGTAAATAACTTTATAAACCTCGTTATGAGCAATTTAAAAACATTAACCAACGGTTTATTCCGCGAAAACCCTACCTTCGTCCTGTTGTTGGGAATGTGTCCCACTTTAGGGGTGACCACTTCGGCAATTAACGGTATGGGAATGGGACTTGCCACAGCTTTCGTGCTGATTATGTCGAACCTGGTTATTTCCCTGGTAGCGAACCTGATTCCGGATAAAATCCGTATCCCGTCGTTTATCGTTATCATCGCGGCTTTCGTAACCATTGTAGATATGTGTATGGCAGCCTATCTGCCTTCGCTGCACTCTGCATTAGGCCTGTTCATTCCATTGATCGTTGTGAACTGTATCGTATTGGGACGTGCCGAAGCCTTCGCTTCTAAAAACAAAGCATTCCCTTCCATGCTCGATGGAGCAGGCATGGGATTGGGATTCACCATAAGCCTGACCTTATTGGGAGCTATCCGGGAATTTTTAGGAAGCGGTAAGATATTCAATGCCACGGTATATAACGAAAACTACGGCATGCTGATATTCGTATTGGCTCCGGGAGCGTTCATTGCATTAGGCTACCTGATCGCTCTGGTAAATAAAATCAGAAAAGCTTAATTATATTAATTGCGTCAAATCATTTTTACAAAAAAGTTTGTAATTTCGGGCAATCAAAAGCTCGCCGACGCTTTTTAAACTAAAAAAGAATGGAATATATACTGATATTCATCGCAGCAGTCTTTGTAAACAACATCGTGCTGGCACAATTCCTCGGAATCTGCCCGTTCTTAGGCGTTTCTAAAAAAGTATCTACTGCATTAGGCATGACGGGAGCGGTAACCTTTGTTATTATCTTAGCGACAATCGTCACCTTCATCATTCAAAAAGCCATATTGGATGCCTTCAACATTCAATTCATGCAAACCATCACCTTTATTCTGGTTATCGCAGCATTGGTGCAAATGGTTGAAATCATCCTGAAAAAAGTGAGTCCTTCACTTTATCAGGCATTAGGTGTATTTTTACCATTGATCACCACCAACTGTGCCGTTTTGGGGGTAGCCATCATGGTTATCCAAAAAGAATATAATTTACTGGAGTCTATCGTTTTTGCGGGATCAACCGCATTGGGATTCGGGCTTGCCCTGACCATTTTCGCAGGTATTCGTGAACACCTCGAACTGGTTTCCATCCCCAAAGGAATGCAAGGTTCCCCGATCGCTTTAGTGACAGCGGGGTTATTAGCAATGGCATTCATGGGATTCTCCGGAATCGTATAAGCATGACTTAGAAATCATTTTTTCTGGCGAGTCCGGCGCAAAATAGTATCCAACTACCACAAACTACGATACTATGAGCGCCGGATTTTATATTTCCTGTCCCGCCCCACATTCCCATCTGGATTTTATCCATTTCAGGATTATTCCTGCCATTATTCCCCTGTGATTTGGCAGATACGTTATATGTTGGTATTTTTGTGATCTATAATTTATAATTCCAGAAAATAGATGTTGTTACCGTTAAAACACCCTATCTTTAAAATACTTTCCGATATTGCTGCTGAAAAAGGAATCGAAGCCTATGTGATCGGAGGCTACGTGCGTGACTTACTGCTACACCGCACCTCTAAAGATATTGACATCGTGGTGCACGGAAGCGGTATTGAACTGGCGGAAGCAGCCGCCAAACAGTTGGGCAACCTCACGGTATCCGTATTTAAGAACTTCGGAACAGCTATGTTCCGGTATAAAGGAATGGAAATCGAGTTCGTGGGTGCCCGCAGGGAATCGTACCGTTCCGACTCCCGCAAACCCATCGTGGAAGAGGGAACGCTCGAAGACGACCAAAAACGCCGCGACTTCACGATCAACGCCCTGGCTATCTCGCTAAATCCCGCAGATTACGGCACACTGATCGATCCGTTCGGCGGATTGCAACATCTGGAAGAACGCCTGATCAAAACACCGCTGGAGCCGGGAATCACGTTTTCCGACGACCCGCTCCGGATGATGCGGGCCATTCGTTTCGCCTCACAACTCAATTTTAAAATCGAAGCCGGAACTTTTCAGGCGATCAGCGATTACAAAGAACGCCTGCCTATCGTTTCAACCGAGCGGATCATGGACGAATTTAACAAGATCATGCTTTCGCCCGAACCTTCAAAAGGCATCCTCCTGCTGGATCAGTCCGGCTTACTGGAACTATTTTTCCCGGAGCTGACCGCTTTAAAAGGGGTAGAGGCTGTGAACGGCATCAAACACAAAGATAATTTCTACCACACCCTGACCGTACTCGACACCCTGTCGCTTTATTCGGACGACCTCTGGTTGCGTTGGGCAGCCCTGCTGCACGACATTGCCAAGCCTGTCACGAAAAAATTCGTACATGGACAAGGCTGGACATTCTATGGACACAACCATGTGGGGGAACGTATGGTGGCTAAAATATTCAACCGCCTGAAACTGCCTCAAAACGAAAAAATGAAGTATGTTCAAAAATTGGTGAATCTACACATGCGCCCAATCGTTTTGTCGGAAGAAATTGTGACCGATTCAGCCGTGCGCCGCCTGCTTTTCGATGCAGGTGACGACATCGACGATTTAATGACGCTTGCCGAAGCCGATATAACCTCGAAGAACGAGGAAAAAGTGAAACGCTTCCTGTCCAACTTCCAGCTGGTACGCAAAAAGCTGAAAGAGGTGGAAGAAAAAGACTCGATCCGGAATTTCCAGCCTCCGATCAGCGGAGAAGAAATTATCGAAACCTTCAACCTTCCTCCTTGCCGGGCTATCGGCGACATAAAAAATGCAATCAAAGAAGCGATTCTCGACGGAGTGATCGGTAATAATCCCGAAGAAGCCAGGACATATATGTTTAAAGTGGCACAGGAATTAGGAATCTCCCCGGCGCAGAACGACAGTCAAAAATAATCCGGTTCTCCCGGATTATTTTCTTATAACCGATCCTAATCCCTTATGCAAATCAACCGGTAGAAGCCCCATACAACAAAAGGGATAACCGATTTTTCATTTTTCGATTATCCCTTTAAATTCAACCGGGCATTTTTATCCCAACGCCGGGATTCGCTACCCCCATCACCGGATTCGTTTATTTATCCGAATAAAGTCCCACCGTATTTCCTTCCGAATCCCGAAACATAGCAAAATAACCCCTGTTTTCACATTCGATTTTAGCCTTAGGGCGAATCATCATCCCCCCCTGTTTTTCCACCCGGGTCAAAACATCCGATATATCCTCCACCTGAAAATGAATTAAAACCCCTTTGCCCGAAGGCTCGAACCCTTCTGCCCAGGAAATAGCTCCCGCCACCTCCTCTTCTCCGGCGGGGAAGAACGCCATCTTTTCTTCTTCACACTCACTCACAGCAAGTTTAAACTGAAAAACAGATTCGTAAAATTTTACAGCCCTGCCAAAATCTGCCGCAGGGATCTCAAAAAATGCAAGTAATTTTTCCATGTTGAAATGTTTTTATGGTTCGACCCTGCAAAAATAAGGCGTACCATTCTCTCAAAATTGGAAAAAAAGGACATTTGGAATACCTATTCGAAATAATCGGAATAAGGTAGGCAAACAGACAGGAACTCTTTAGGAGTATAACCGGAAAAAGTCTTAAACTCGTCGATCAAATGCGACAGATCGTAATACCCGCAATCATACGCCAGTTGGGTCAGTTGCCTTCCAGGACAACTCTGCAACAAGGACAGCGCATATTGAAACCGCACCGTACGGATATACTCTTTAGGATTCAGGCCGACATGCCCGGAAAACACCCGCTGAAACTGTTTCCCGCTTAAACAGGCTGCCTCCGCCAACGACCGGACAGGAATGTTTCCGCCACATTCCCGGATCACCCTCATCACGGCATCCAGCCGATGGTGATTATAGTCCTGCAACGGTGTCAGGCGACTCAGGAAAAAACGATTCAACAACTCCACACAGGCAACCGGACCGTCCGTTTCCACAATTTTCTGTTCCAGCTCTTTCAATGCCGGATCGTCCAGATCGTCCGCTTTCACCTTTTGCTCTGCAAGTAGCTGCATCGGTACATAAAAAAAAGCTTTTGCCCCGAAAGGCTGGAACATAACAGCCACAATACGGATTTTACCTTCCGTCAGCACTTCGGAATAAGCCGTAGCCTGCCCGCACAGCAAACTTCCGGCATCCAGACGGTCTGTCCCACAGGTCACATGCCCCCGGTAAAAGCACAATTGCATAGCCCCGAACGGAATCACCCGTTCAGGCGTACTTTTCTCATAAACGGCCTCCAATATCCAATAATAACGGATATACGGCATCAGCCGGATATGGGGGAGAATTTGCCTGTAATTGCTCATACTGTGAATATATCGACGATTTCAGGGATATTCCCCCTGCGATCGGAAAACGGAGTTCACCGGATAGACTTAGGAACGACAACCTTTAGCACCCCTTTGTGCATTTTTAAGTGGATCGGGGATTCCATCAGGTAAGCATCCCCATCGATATGCACATGATTAATATTTCCTTCCACAACCGCTTCCTCACACTGAAGTTCCCGGTAGTATGAAAGTTTATAAATTTTCGAATTCATAAAAAAGATCAGAAACCACAAAATTTCGAAGAATGCCGGGCGTTTCAAAATGCAAATATCCATTAACCCGTCGCGCACCGAGGCATGAGGAGCTATGAAAGCATTATTCCCATATTGGGAGCTGTTAGCGAAACTGAGGACAAAACAACTCACCTTCATCACCTTCCCGTTACTGATAATCCGGTATTTTTTTTCCGGATAACGAAACCACAGTTTGATGGCAGCATAGATGTATGAAAAGACACCCCTTAGCTTCAATTTATTGAATTCGTGTGCGACTTCCGCATCGAACCCCACCCCGCTGACATTCAGCGAGAATTTATCGTTGACCTGCAACATATCGATCTGAGCATAGTTGTCGCATAACACCTGCCTCAAAGCTTTGCTCATAAACATGGAATATCCTAAATGACGGGCAAAACCGTTTCCGCTTCCCAAAGACACGACAGCAAAAGCAATATCGCTCCCATATAAGGCGGAAGCCACTTCGTTCACCGTCCCGTCTCCTCCCACCGCTACGATATGGGTGTATTTCTGGGCAGAACGCGCCTCTTCCACCAATTTCGTTGCATGTCCGGCATACTTCGTAAACATCACTTCGTATGCCACATCATCGTATTCCGGCAATTTTTTAATCTTATCCGGCAGCTCTTTTCCTAAGCCTAAACCCGATATAGGATTAACAATAAATAGTATATGCAATTTCCGCCCCATGCTTAGCGTCCGATTCCATAATAAACGTATCCGAACTCCTGCATCTGTTCAGGACTATATATATTCCGTCCGTCAAAGATCACTTTTTCACGGAGCGCTTTCTCGATAAAAGTAAATTTCGGCACTTTAAACTCCTGCCATTCGGTGACAACAATCATGGCATCGGCTCCGGTCAGGGCGTCATACATATTCCGGGCATATTCAATCCGGTCGCCTATCTTACGGCGGCATTCGTCCATCGCTTCGGGATCATAAGCACGAACCACCGCTCCCGCTTCCAACAACTGATCGATCAGCACCAAAGAAGGTGCTTCGCGCATATCATCGGTAGCGGGCTTAAAAGCCAGCCCCCACACTCCGAAACGTTTTCCTTTCAAATCATTGTTATAATGTTTCCGGATCTTTCCGAACAACACCCCTTTCTGACGGTCGTTCACCAACTCAACGGCTTTCAACACTTCCATACCATACCCACGCTCGTCCCCGGTCTTAATCAATGCTTTCACATCTTTAGGAAAACAAGATCCCCCGTAACCACATCCGGCATTGAGGAATTTTTTACCGATACGCGTGTCGCTGCCGATTCCCTTTTTCACGGCTTCCACATCCGCCCCGACAATCTCGCAAAGGTTGGCAATATCGTTCATAAACGATATGCGGGTGGCCAGCATGGAATTTGCAGCATATTTCGTCATTTCCGCCGAAGGAATATCCATAAAATAGATCGGGATGTTATTTAAAGAGAAAGCATGGAAAAGCCGTTCCATCACCTTGCGGGCACGTTCCGTTTCCACGCCCACCACAATACGGTCCGGCATCATAAAATCGTTCACGGCATCCCCCTCTTTCAGAAATTCAGGATTAGAAGCCACATCAAATTTAATATTCATCCCACGACGCTCCAATTCTGCGGCAATCGCCTTTTTCACCTTTTGGTTTGTCCCCACCGGAACGGTCGATTTGGTAACTACCACCATGTAATTCTCCAACAGTTCACCAATCTCGCGGGCAACGCCCAGCACATATTTCAGGTCGGCACTTCCATCCTCATCCGGAGGAGTACCCACAGCAATAAAAACGGCATCGGCTTTCACCAAAGCCTCTTTTAAAGACGTGGTGAAAAATAAACGCTCGTCGGCACGGTTCCTCGCAACAATATCAGACAAGCCCGGCTCATAGATCGGAATCCCTCCCTCATTCAACTTTTGGATTTTAGAAGCATCCACATCCACACAAGTGACCGTGACTCCGGTTTCCGCAAGGCAAGCCCCGGAAACCAATCCAACATATCCCGTACCGACAACAGCTATTCTCATAAATATTTTTTTAATGGTAGATCCAACAGAAGTACAAATTTACATCATAAATCGGATAAATCGGTCATGAAATTTAAATTATAAAAATAATCTCGTTAAAAAAGATCAATTTTCCTCCTGCCAGGAAATTATAAACATAACATACAGCCAAATAGGCTCACATTCTAAGGGTTAGAAAATCCTTTCCACACAAAGGTAAAAAGCAAATATATTCTCTTTGGGTAATAGATTATTTTCATAAATTTGTGAAAGTAATATAACCCAAAAACTGCTATGAATCACAAGCTATTTTCTTGTTCCGTATTCATCGGCCTGTTTTTACTCCTGTCCGGCTGTTCCGAAAAAAAACAAGCCGATTTCAGTAACTACATCACCGGATACACCAGCGGAATCATCAAGTCGAGTTCATCCGTTCAAGTATGCTTAAACAATAAACCGGATAAGGGCTTTCTGCCGGGCAGTACCCTCCCGCCCGAAATCCTGAAAATCACTCCCGCCATAAAAGGAGAATTGGTGCTGAAAGAAAATAATTGTGTTGAATTTGTCCCGGCAGAACGTTTCCAGAACGGCGTTTCATACACCGCCAACCTTAACCTGGGGGCTTTGAGCAATGTACCGTCGGATTATAAGACATTCCGGTTTGAATTTAAGATCATCCCCCTGCTCACCCGTTTGGATGCAGGCGATCTGCTTGCAGGGCAAACCGACAGCCTTCTTACTTATCAGGCAGTTTTATACAGTTCGGATTATATCGACCCCGAAATCCTTGAGAAGCAGGTAACGGCATCGCTGGACGGTAACGGACTGGCTTTGGAATGGACTCACGCCGACAATAAACATAACCTCGTTATCCCCCATATCAGGAAGAAAACAAATGCCCAAACCCTAACCCTGACGATCAAGCAAAACAACAAAACCGAGCAAACGGACGTCGATATTCCGAAGCTGGAAGAACTCCAGGTGCTAAATGTCAAAGCCAGCGACGCCCGTCCCGCAGTGATCAGTATTTTCATGTCGGAAAAACTCGATCCGTCACAGGATTTGAACGGCTTGATCTCCGTGAATGAAAACTCCCGGATTAACTACAAAATACAAAACAACGTCATTTACGTATACATGCCCTCCAACGAATCGGCCGAATCATTGGACGTCAGGATTCAACGAGGCATAAAAAGCGCAAACGGCAACCTGCTGTCGGAAGATTACTTCCGCACGGTAAAAGTGGCTACGGCAAAACCTGCCGTGGAATTGATCGGCAAAGGGGTCATCGTTCCGGACGAACAAAGCGTCCTCATTCCTTTCTCGTCGATCGCATTGAAAGCGGTAGACCTCATGATTATCCGGGTGCCGGATCAAAATATGAATTTCTTTTTACAGGAAAACACCTACGATTCCCGGCGGGAATTAAACCGCACCGGACGTCCCGTCTTTATGACCAAAATCGACCTGACACAGGATCATCCGGGTATCGACCTGAACCGTTGGAACGACTTTACGATCGACCTTTCCAAATTAGTTAAATTGGAAAAAGGAATTATCTACCGGATTCAACTGAGATTCAAAAAATCGTATTCCACACTGAATTGCGCGGATGAAGGAGTCGATTCAGAAGCGCCGGACATGAAGAAATGGGACAATCCCGATTACTATTACAGTGAATATGAATATCCCGAAGGTTATAGCTGGGATCAGGCCGATAATCCCTGTGACATATCCTATTACAACGGATCGAGATTCGTATCCCGCAACATCATCAACACCTCCCTCGGCTTGCTCGCCAAAAAAGGTGCGGACAACAGCTATATCGTCTGTGTCACGAACTTGTCCTCGGCCTCCCCGGTTTCCGATTGCCAGGTGACTCTTTACAATTTCCAAAATCAAAAAATCGATTCCGCCTGGACAGATAAAGAAGGTTTTGTGAAATTGCAACCGAATGGAACAGCCTTTATCGTACGGGCTCAAAAAGGCACAGACCGGGCATGGCTGAAAGTGGCCGATGGAACAGCTCTTTCGCTCAGCAACTTCGATGTGAGCGGCCAGCATGTGCAAATGGGCGTAAAAGGATTCATCTACGGCGAACGGGGAGTTTGGCGTCCGGGCGACGACATTTACCTGTCGCTGATTCTGGAAGATAAACTGAACGTATTGCCGATGGGACATCCCATTGTAGCCCAATTAATCGATCCCAACGGGAATACGGTCCAAACCCTGAAAGGAAGTATCGGAAAAAACAACATCAACTGTTTTACCTTCAAGACAGCCGAAGACGCTCCCACCGGATACTGGAATGCGATATTCCGGGTGGGAGGATTGACCTTTACGCAGACGTTAAGAGTAGAAACGGTTAAAGCCAACCGACTGGCTATCAACCTCACCTTTCCGAACGAAAAAGTGATCGGTAACGGAGTGTCCTCCGCTCCCGTAAAGGTAGCTACCAAATGGCTGAACGGAGCTCCGACCTCCAACCTGAAGGCAATTACAGAAGCAAGGCTTTACAATGCAAACGGAGGATTTCAGGAATACCCGGATTATACATTTTCCGACCAATCTAAATATTTCGAGCCGAGTTCGGAAACCTTGTTCGACGGAACGACCGATGCTTCCGGGAACTATTCTTTCAGCCTGAAAAAGCTGAAAGCCGAAGATGCCCCCGGAATTTTGAACGTCAGCTTCACCACCCGGGTATTTGAAAACGGCGGAGACTTCAGCATCAACACCCAAACCATCCGCTATTCCCCCTATACGGAATATGTCGGAATCCGACTGCCGGAATCCGACGACAACTGGTATTCAACCCAAAACCCGGTCCGGCTGAACGGGGTGACCTTGTCGCCGACAGGAGAAAAATCGGGCAATGCCACCATTAAAATCGAGGTATTTAAATTAAACTGGCATTGGTGGTGGGATTCCGAAGACGAAAACATCAGTTCCTATATCAACCGGAATTACAGCAAACGGGTGTTGGAAAAAAATATAAAAGCCACAAACGGCACTTTTTCCACAGATTTGGGTATCGATAATTACGGACGCTATTTTATCCGGGCCACCGATCCATCCGGCCATTCCTCCGGCATCATCGCCTATTTCGGAAGCTGGGGAGATGCAGGCGGTAGCGATGTAGCCACGATGCTTCACCTGAGCACCGACAAAAAATCGTATAAAACAGGTGAAAAAATCAAAGTGCAAATACCGTCGTCCGTTGGCGGTGTGGCTATTGTCAGCCTTGAAAACGGCAAATCGATTTCTAAAATCTACCGGGTGCCTGCCAAAGAAGGAGCGACAACCGTAGAAATAAAAGCCGAAAGCGACATGTGTCCCAACACTTATATCAGCGTTTCCCTGATCCAGCCTTACGCCACACGGGACAACGACCATCCGGTCAGACTTTACGGGGTGGTTAACGTAAACGTGGAAGACGCAAGCCTGCGCCTGAATCCGGAAGCCAATGTCGCCAAAGAATTGCGCCCCTCCAAAGACTTTACGGTGGAAGTCAAAGAAAAAGACGGCAAACCGATGAACTACACCATCGCCATTGTCGATGAAGGACTGCTTTCCCTCACCACCTTCCGCACGCCTAACCCGTTCAATGCCTTCTATGCCCGGGAAGCCTTAGGCGTCAAAACCTGGGATTTATACGATTATATTTACGGAGCTTATGGAGCCCGGCTGGACAAAGCCTTTGCCGTCGGCGGTGACGAAGCCCTAAAATCCATACAGGATGAAAAAACAAACCGCTTCAAACCCGTGGTAATCTTCGACGGGCCATTTACCCTGAAAGCAGGAGAAAAGCAAACCCATACCTACCGTATGCCGGAATACATCGGTGAAGTACGCACGATGGTCGTTGCAGCCACCAACGGGCAATACGGTTCCACGGCCACCAGCAGCACCGTAAACAATCCGCTGATGCTATCGGTAGCCCTGCCACGTTTATTCACCCCCGGCGACCAGATCGATATTCCGGTAACGGTTTTCGCGATGAAAGAAAACATCAAAGACGTCACCGTTAAAATGACCACCGACAGTAAGCTGACTTTACTGGACGGTGACACACAGCATGTACACTTCGACAGCAAAGGAGAAAAAGTGGTCTACTTTAAAGCCCGGATCAACGGGGAAACAGGCGTATCCACCCTCCGTACGGAAGCCCGGTCCGGAGAAGAAAAAGCCCTGGTCACGGAAGATGTCACCATACGTATTCCCAATCCCCGCATCACCCACGTAGAGGAAAAAGAGGTGAAAGCCGGGGAAAAGGCATCGTTCAGCGCGGCACTCTCCGGAGCCGAGCCGGAATCTGTTTTGGAAGTGTCTTCCATTCCGCCGTTAAACCTGGAACAAAGAATCAACGAATTGCTTCAATATCCGCACGGTTGTGCCGAACAGATCACCTCACAAGCCTTCCCGCAACTGGCCCTGAACGATCTGCTGACCTTAACCCCGGAACAAAAACAGCAAACGGAAACCAATATCAAGGAAGTGATTAACCGCTTACGGTCGTACCAGACCCCGGAAGGAGGTTTTGCCTACTGGCCGGGAGGCGATTACATTTCTTCGTGGGTAAGTATCTATGTCGTGCAATTCTTAGCGGCGGCCCAAAGCCAGGGCTATTTCGTTCCGGTGGAAATGTTGCAAAACGCAGTCAATTACCTGAGACGTGTGGCCAATAGCTGGAATATGAACGATTCATGGGCTCAGCAGGAACAAGCCTACCGCCTGTATGTGCTGGCATTGGTCAACAAACCCGATCAGGCTGCTATGAATCGCCTGAAAGAAAGTGAATTAAAACGGGCCACCTCCCAATGGTTGTTGGCTTCTGCCTATGAATTGACAGGCCATCATGAAGTGGCTGAAAAAATGGTGAACAACATTTCTCAGGATGTTTCTCCCTACCGCCAAACCGGAGGTAGTTTCGGATCGGACACCAGGGATATGGCGATCATCCTGCAATCATTGGTCACTCTGGACAAACAACAAGACGCTTACCGCATGCTGGAAAAAATCTCGAAGGCGATGGGCTCAAACCGCTGGTACAGCACGCAGGAAACAGCCTATTCCCTGCATGCCGCCGCGCTTTATGTCAGGAAATATTTGGGCAGCCAGCAAGGAATAACCATCCTGGTTACCACTCCTTCCGGCAAAGAGAATGTAAAAACCGAAAAGACGATTTACCAACAAAAACTGAAAATCAAAGACGGCACAGTTTCCGCAGAAATCACCAACAACGGTAAAGGCAACCTTTACGCCCGGCTGATCAATTCTTCAGCTCCGCTGGAAGTGGTGACCGAAAAAATCATGTCGGGACTGAATATGAGTGTTAAATATTACAATGACAAAGGTACTCTTCTCAACATCTCCGACCTGCAACAAGGCGAGGACGTGACGACTGAAATCACGATTAAAAACACCGGATTGACCGGAACATACGATGAATTAGTGCTGAGTTATCTGGTCCCCTCCGGCTTTGAAATCATCAACGAACGCCTTTCCGGCAATGCCAACGCTTATCCGGGAGCGGAATATGCCGACATCCGGGACGATCGGTTCTACATTTATTTCAATTTGGAACAAAACCAGACGAAAACCTTCCGTTTCCGTTGCAACGCAGCATTCCGGGGTGAATACCAACTGCCGGCTATCAATTGCTCGGCCATGTACGATAACAGCATACAAGCCCTGTTACCGGGAGGAAAAATAAGCATTAAATAAACAAAACGACCTTTTATATCTCGCCGGGGCAAACTAAATTTGTCCCGGCGAAATTTTTACCACAAGCAAAATTCCAGAGAAGAAAATGAACACAGCCCGACAATCGATCGTCTATAAACTCATAGAAGAAGGAGAACATCAACAACAGGACTTCAAATTCGAGATTTCGGATGCCCGGAAAATAGCCAAAACCCTTTCGGCGTTTTCCAATACAGACGGAGGACGTTTGCTGGTGGGAGTGAAAGACAATGGAAAAATAGCGGGAGTGCGTTCAGAAGAAGAAATATACATGATTGAAGCTGCCGCCAAATTATACAGCAAACCGCAGGTGGAATGTGAAATGAAAATTCACCAGGTGGAAGGGCGTACAGTATTGGAAGTGATTGTCCCACCGGGGATACACAAACCTTACTACGCGAAAGACAGCGACAACCGCCTATGGGCTTACGTACGGGTTAAAGACGAAAATATACTGGCAAACCCGGTACACCTGAAAATCTGGCGACAAGCCGTCACTCCACAGGGGGCATTCATCCATTATTCCGGGGAAGAACAACTGCTGCTCGACTATCTCGCCTCCCACCCCGACATATCCATAGGGCAATATTCCCGGCTCGCCCGTATTCCGCGCAACAAAGCCGAAAACACCCTCGCCAAATTCGTCCGCTTCGGATTAATCGAAATCGTGTTCATCGACCGCAAATTCCGTTTCCGTCAGGCCACACAGACCGATTGAATCTCCTTAATTAAAAATACCTGGAATCAAATCACGATTACCCAAAATAAAACGAAGAGTCCGTCCGGTCTTAAACAGCCTCACCCTTTTCAAAACACGATCGGGATATTAATTTAAAAATAATCGATAACAGAAAAAATATAATCCCCTCTAATTTATTCTTTGCTCTGATAGAAAAATAAAATGGGGTTACTGTCATCCTTCGCCATAGCAACTTTTTCAGACAACCATTGAGGAACTTTATCACCTAAAAATTTTACTTTAGTTTTCAAATTCATGACAGACTCTTTAAAACAAATCACATTATTCCCGGGATCTTCAACCACCTCTGTCAAAGCAAGCGGAATAGAAGTGGTAGAATCGATAAAAGTCTTATAATATTTCAATTGACTATCATTCTTTGTAAGAATACACATTCCCGGTAAAGGAAGCGTGAAAAATATTCTTTCAGGAGTCTCCTTTATATTGACAATAGAGAAAACGTATGAGTTTGTCAGTATTTCACGATTAAATACATCGGCAGGCACATTGGGCTCACTTAATTCCTTAGGCAAATTATATTTCCCAAAATCAATCTCATAACGTTTTTTAATCACATTCCCCTCTAAACTGTAAATAGACGGGTCGTTACGACGAGAAAAATTAATACTCTCACTTTTCAACATCTGAACTCCATGAGCCAGAAATCCGGTCCTATTAATATGGGAAAGCGATGTGATTTCAGATTCTTGCAAAGTTTTATTTTGCAATAATTTATAACGGCGTAAACAATATTTCGAATCATCCCAGGAAGTCATTCCGATCAATTCGCCGGAATCGACCGCGATCTCGAAAAATGATTTCTCGATCGGCACTTCTTTCTTCAAATAGCAATCATAATCATAATATAATAATTTATTAGGACGGCTCGCATAAAGTATCAGCTCTTTTGTATCCCTGTCGATTGTAAAATCATCCAGGGTTATATACTCTCCGGCACCTCTCCCCTGTGAATATATGCCGGCAATAAATTTTCCGGTAGTATCGAACATTAAGATACTGTTATTATATTGATCCTGAAGGTATATTTTATCTTCTTCCAATATAATTTTACGTATTGCCGAACCGATTATAGACTTTTCTTTTGTTTCCAAAAAAATAATTTTAGACATTGTAAAATACTCCTGCATCCGGCATACACTGTTTTTCTTATCGATATTCTGTACAGGCAAAATCGGCACTAAAGAATTTTCTTTCTTAAAACCACAAGCCGCAATCAAAAATACTATTACAAATACTACTATTTTTCTTTCCATAATTCCAATCGATCAATCTATAATATAAATTTCCGGATTACTTTAACTAGATAAGGTAACCCGGAAAACTCATGCTTAATTTATCTTGTAATGTCACCACCACCAGACATATCAGAGTAATCACAACCGAGTGACTCTTTATAGGTTTTACCCTTTTCACAAATCAAATTGCCTTGATCTTTACAATCGACTATTTTAGTTATTTTCGTATAGCAAGTAACAAGGTAAGTCCCGGAAATATACGATGTTTCCTCCACTTCCGTACTGGACACGATTGTCTTCACTCCCTGACTTTCAGCATCTTCAGCCATTGCCTCAACATTAGCCCAAATCAAATCCATTGTAGCATTCACTTTATTCCGATTAACGCCTATAATCGTCACCGTAACAATAACAGCCATTGTAAGCACTCCTAAAATAATTTTTCTCATAAATTCATGTTTTTAAAAGATCAGACATAATTTGAAATAACCTATAAACTGCATATACAGTAAGTATATTTTTCTGGATTAACCTCCCATTTTACTATCAAGACAGAAAAACAATACACATAATACACACACTCATATTTATTTATGAAAACAAATATAAACAAAAAACAATCAAAACATAATTTATAATGAAATAATTAAAATTATGATTCAAATATAATCTACAAAACAAAAGGAAAGATAGTAATCACCTTACTATTTGAAAAAGCAGAAAAGTAATAATAAAAAAGCGGAACTGTCTTCGACTTGTTAAACAGCTCCTCTTTCTATGTTTTTATTCATGTCTCTATCCGAGACAGTTTTCAAACATTCAATCCTCTGAAACTTAAAAAAATTATTGGATACCCATACCCAATAAGCAAATCATTTCAGAAAATCAAGGCGCATAGGAGTGAAAGTATCGATCAATACACCGGCCTCCAGACAGACCACCCCATGACGCATATCCGGCTCGACATAAAAACTGTCCCCGGCAGATAATATCTTTTTCTTTTCCCCGATCTCCACCTCAAACCGTCCGCTAACCACAAAACTGGCCTGCGAATGAAAATGTTCGTGCGGAGTTCCGATAGCTCCCTTTTCAAACTTCACCTGCACCAACATAACCTGTCCGTCATACGCCATAATTTGACGGCAAACACCCTCGCCTGCATTTTCCCACGGTGTTTCCGATCCGATAATAAAATCTGCACTTTTAGTCTTCATCGTGTATTCCTGAAAATTTATACTATTGTTAAACCTCTACAAATGTAAATTATCTTTTAACTTTGTACAAAAGAAATTTTAATTACTCCAATTTTCTCCGTATGAAATTGAACTGTTTAAAAAATGTATGCCTGCTTTTTGCCGTTTTTTACGGCAGCCTGCTGACAGCATCCCCTTTGCGCCAGGAATTGAATGAAGGCTGGAAATTCCGGCAAGCACGGCTTACGAACTGGTATCCGGCCAGCGTGCCCGGAGTGGTACACACCGATTTACTGGCAAACGGTATCATTGAAGACCCGTTTTTCCGCCTGAACGAAAGAGGTTTGCAATGGATCGACAAAGAAGACTGGATCTATGAAACCCATTTCACCCTCTCGCCTGAAATGAGGGAGAAACAAAATGTCCGGTTGGACTTCAAAGGGCTCGACACTTACGCCGATGTTTACCTGAATGACCAAAAAATACTTTCCGCCAACAATATGTTTCGGGAATGGCAGGCCGATATAAAAAAATATCTCCGGCCGGGAGAAAACACATTAAGAATCTATTTTCATTCTCCCCTTAAAATCGACATCCCGAAATGGGACAGCCTGCCTTTTCAATATGAAGCCGGAAACGACCAATCGGAAAACGGAGGCGTATTCGATAAAAAAGTGAGCGTTTTTGCCCGGAAAGCGGGTTATCATTACGGCTGGGACTGGGGCCCTCGTTTGGTAACATCAGGAATCTGGCGTCCGGTATACCTTGAAGCCTGGGATAATCTCCGGATAGAAAACATCCAGATCATTCAGGATCAGGTCAGTGAAAAAAGTGCCAAGATCAGAGTGGTGGCAGAAATACGGGCGGATGAAAATCTGGAAAATATCCGGCTCACCGTGCGCGACCCGGAATCCGGGAAAACATTCGGAACCGTCAGCACATCGCTGCAGAAAGGCTTGAACAAAGTGACTTCCGCCTTCACCATCCGGAATCCCAAACTATGGTGGAGCCACGGGTTAGGAACTCCCCATCTCTATCAGTTCCAAACAGTAGCGGAACTTAACGGCAAACCCGCCGACAGCCATACGGTCAGCACCGGAATCCGTTCCCTAAGGCTGATTACCCAACCGGACAAAGACGGCAGAACTTTCTATTTTGAATTAAACGGAGTTCCGGTATTTGCCAAAGGCGCCAATTACATTCCCTGTGATAATTTCTTACCGCGGGTAAGCCGTGCCACCTATGAAAAAACCATCAAAGATGCTGTCGATGCCAATATGAATATGCTCCGGGTGTGGGGAGGAGGAACGTATGAAGACGATTATTTTTATGAGCTTTGCGATAAATACGGAATCATGATCTGGCAGGACTTTATGTTTGCTTGCAGCTTATACCCGGCAGAAGGCGAACTGTTGGAAAATATCCGCCAGGAAGCGATCGACAATGTGCGCCGCCTACGGAATCACCCCAGTATCGCCCTATGGTGTGGAAACAATGAATGTAACGATGCCTGGTTCGGTTGGGGATGGAAAAGAAAATACGAACGGCAAAATCCGGAGTATGCACAAAAAATATGGAAACAATTCACCGATCAATACCATGTAGTCCTGCCGGAAGTGGTGAAAGAATATGCGCCGGGCACAGACTACCGTCCTTCTTCCCCCTTCTCCACCTTTGGCAATAAAAGCAACGATCACGACGGCGACCGCCACTATTGGGAAGTATGGCACGGCAAAGTGCCTATCACGAACTACAACCTGGAACGCAGCCGCTTTTTCAGTGAATATGGCTTTCAGTCCTTCCCCGAATTTCAGTCGGTGAAACAATATGCCCCGAATCCGGAAGATTGGAACATCACTTCCGAAGTCATGATGTCTCATCAACGCGGAGGAGCTCATGCCAACAACCTCATTGAAACCTACTTACTGAACGAATACAGAAAACCCAAAGATTTTGAATCGTTCCTGTATATGAACCACTTATTACAGGGCGACGCGATCAAAACAGCCATCGAAGCCCATCGCCGGGATATGCCTTATTGCATGGGTACGCTATTCTGGCAGCACAACGATTGCTGGCCGGTAGCATCCTGGTCGAGCCGGGATTATTACGGACGCTGGAAAGCCCAGCACTATTTTGCCCGCGAAGCCTATCGCGACCTGCTGGTTTCGCCTATTGCCAAAAACGATACGCTTTACATCTACACGGTTTCCGACCGCAGAAGTACCGCTCCGGGAAGTTTGGAAATCACGGCAATCACCATGACTGGCGACACGGTGTCGCAACTCCGAAAAAACATTCGGATACCCGCTCAAAGTTCCTATATGGCATACTCCGCCCCCGTTGCTGAATTGCTGAAAGGATATAATCCCCAAGAGGTCGTTATATCGGCCCGATTTTGGGATAAAGCCGGGAACCAGTATGAAAACCACTATTTTTTGGTGCAGCAAAAAGACATGAATTACCAGCAACCTAAGATAAACAAAACGATCACCCCCTGTGAAAATGGTTTCGAAATCACCCTAAGCAGTGACAAATTTGCCAGAGGCGTTTTCCTTTCTATCGAGGGAATCGATAATTTTTTCGAAAATAACTATTTCGATCTGCTACCGGGCAAAGCATACCGGGTGAAAGTACAAACCCGGCTTCCCCTGGCAGAATTCGAAAAACAACTAAAAATCACCTCCCTGACCGATGCATACGCGCAGCAGCCAGCGACAGCAGCCAACAGCAGGGAAAAATAAAATATAACCCGTTCTTTTAACTATCCGGGATAAAACCGAAATCCCGTTTGATACAAAATCCCCCGGACATAACCATGAAACGTGTCCGGGGGATTTATCTTCCGCATAAATTCTAAAAACAGATTCCATATCCACTATCCGGGCGGAACTTAGGTCCGTTTTTAAACTTATCCGCGGCTTCTAACGTACAAGCAAGAAAATTAAATGCCATGAATAGGTCTTGTTATTTTCTCGCCACTTTATTATCTGTTTTAATCACCCTGTGTACTGCCAATCCGGGAAAGGCCCAACAGCCTATCACCGACTTCCAGCAAATAAAAGCAATGGTCGACAGCAATCGGTTTGAAACGATGTACACCATAGCAACAACCCATTACACCTATTTTTTGGAACCCGGCACTCCGTACAGCGACCAAAATATCCGTATCGCCCAGGACAGTGCCTTTGTCATCGTCCGCGATAGTCTGGCCGCAGGTTACCTTCCTTACTACGGCAGCGGTTACTCCATTCCGCAGACCGGGCCGAGAGGCATCGTATTCAGCGGGAAAATGATCCAACCGACCAGCAAAATCAAAGGCAGGGGAAACCGTCAAAGCATCACCTACGGTTTTTCCATCGTCGGGAGTCTCGATTCCTACAAGATCAGCATGATTATTCAAAACGACGGTACCTGTTATTTATACATCAACAGTAATAAAAAAAGCCCGATTTCTTACATCGGGCGCGTTGTTCAACAGGTACACTGACAAAATCCGTCACTCTTTCGATTTAGCCTCATTCTTCTTATCGGCAAATTCTGTGATAATTTTATCATAAATAAATTTCAGGGTATTGATATGTCCCTCGCGTTCACCTTTGGAAGCTGCATCCAGATGCCCGAAAAACCGATGTTCCACCACACTCATGCCGCAAAAAGCAAACACTCCCTGATCCATCGTTCTCCTGAAAGCATCCAGCATACCCGTTTTTTCATAATAATCATAGGGAAATCCCATATTATTCAGGATCACCACTTTCTTTCCGGATAGCAATCCTTCGAATTGCCCCGCTTCCTCTTTCATCCGGTATGCAAAATCTTTCGTAAACACCCGGTCGAAATATCCTTTTAACAAAGCAGGCATACCCGCCCACCAAATCGGATAAATAAACGTAATCAGGTCAGCCCATTTCACATAGTCCTGCTCTACCTTCACTTCTTCCGGAATCTGATCTCTTTTCTGTGCATCGAAATCGGTCATTTCCATCACAGGGTGAAAACCCACCTTGTATAAATCGCGGACATTGATACGGTTTCCGGTCAGTTCCGTCCACTCCACAATCGAATCCTTATAAGCTGCACTCAATGATTTGGGATTCGGGTTACAGTATACGATCAAATGGTTCAATCTTCCGCTTTCTTTACATTTCTTCTGATTCATAATTCATTTTATTTTAGTAAATTACTCTCTTACGTCTGTTTCTGTTAAACGGATTTCCAGGTAAGCAAGTTGTGATATTCCCCATTTTTCACAAATTGAAAAAATATAATAATATATTAAAAAAAATCTCATTACCTACTGTATCACAAACAATTATATTTCACGCTCTCCGGAACGTATTTTTTTAGTCATTTTTTTTACGTAATCTTGCAGTCTGAATGGTGTGCAAAATTCTTAACTCGAATACACACAAATTATTAACAAAATAAATTACTATGTCACTTAAAAGGAATATTCTTGACTTAAGAAAAAGGAAAGAGATTGTACTTCAGGGTGGTGGGGAAGATGCTATTAAAAAGCAGGCTGCCATGGGAAAACTGACAGCCCGGGAGCGAATTGAAGGAATCGTGGACAAAGGATCCTTCCACGAGTACGACATGTTCGTAGAGCATCAGTCAAAAGACTTTGATATGGATAAAAAGGTTCTTCACGGAGATGGTGTCGTTATCGGTACCGGAACGGTTTATGGAGAACCTGTTGCTATTTATGCACAAGACTTTACGGTTGCAGGAGGTTCGCTTGGACTGATGCACGCCCGTAAAATCACAAAAATCATGGATCATGCCATTAAAATGCGTATGCCGATCATCGGAATCAACGATTCGGGGGGGGCACGTATTCAGGAAGGTGTGGACTCCCTGGCCGGTTATGGTGAAATTTTCTTCCGTAACACACAGGCATCGGGAGTGATTCCCCAATTATCGGTGATTCTCGGTCCCTGTGCCGGAGGCGCTGTTTATTCCCCCGCTTTGACCGACTTCGTTTTTGTGGTTGAAAACATTTCTAAAATGTTCATCACCGGGCCGGAAGTGGTGAAAACCGTTCTGGGAGAAGAAGTCAGCATGGAAGACCTGGGAGGTGCACGCGTACATGCCGAAATCAGCGGTAACGCTCATTTCTTTGCCATGACCGAGCAAGAATGTTTCGAACAGATCAAAAAATTATTGACCTTTATTCCCTGGAATAACCAGCGTAAAGCAAAGGCATTCCCGTCCAAAGCTCCTAAAGCCGAATATAAGATCGACAAAATCCTGCCGTCCGATCCGACGCAGCCTTACGATGTCCGCGACATCATCAAAGCCGTTGCCGATGATTCCGACTTCCTGGAAGTTCAACAGGATTTTGCTCAAAACATCGTAGTAGGATTCGGACGTATCGACGGTGAAACCATCGGTTTCGTTGCCAACCAGCCGTTAGTGCTCGCCGGAGTGCTCGATTGCGACTCTGCCGACAAAGCAGGCCGCTTCATCCGTTTCTGCGACGCTTTCAACATTCCTATCGTAACTTTCGAAGACATGCCGGGTTATCTGCCGGGTGTGGAACAGGAGTATATGGGTGTGATCCGTCACGGAGCCAAGGTATTGTATGCATATAGCGAAGCCACTGTTCCTAAAGTGACCGTTATCCTGCGTAAAGCCTACGGTGGTGGTTACATCGCCATGAACTCCCGTCACCTGAAAGCCGACTTTATGTTTGCCTGGCCGACAGCAGAAATCGCTGTAATGGGACCGGAAGGGGCAGCCAATATCATTTTCCGTAAAGAAATCAAAGAATCTGCCAATCCGGAAGAAACCCGGAAACAAAAGGTGGCCGAATACCGCGAAAAATTCGCCAATCCTTACGTGGCAGCTTCCAAAGGTTATATCGACTCCGTTATCGAACCGGAAGAAACCCGTTTGTTGTTGAAACACTCTATTGAAGTATCCAGCAATAAGACGGTAATGACTCCGGCTAAAAAACACGGAATTCCTCCGTTTTAATTATATAAGGCATGAACTTTACTACCAAGTAGTATTGTTCGTGCCTTCAACTTTTAATCCACTAATTAAAGGAGGTAAAAATGACAGTAAAATACGAAAAATTCCTGCTCAACGGAGTTGAATATAAAACCCTGCTGACCAAAAAATGGTTAAATAGAAAGAAATGGGAAGAACCGAATCCTTATTTGCTCGAATCCCATATTCCAGGAACAATTCTCCGCATCGAAGTGAAAGAGGGACAAGAAGTGAAAGAAGGACAACTCCTGTTGATACTTCAGGCTATGAAAATGGACAATAAAATAACAGCCCCTTTTTCCGGAAAAATCAAAAAAATCAATGTCACAGAAGGGGCTAAGATTCCCAAAGGTGAATTGATGATTGAAATGGAAGAATAATTTCTCTACAATACAAAAGACAAAAGCATAGGATTAACCTCCGGCCTTTGTCTTTTGTTCTTTACCTTTATCTTAAAATAAATCCTATGAGTTTTTTTGTAGCTAAAAACATCATAAAAAACTATGCAAATCACCGGGCACTCGACAATGTGTCGATTGAAATTCCGGAAGGAGCTATCTATGGGCTGCTCGGCCCCAATGGTGCGGGAAAAACGTCTCTGATCCGGATTATCAACCAGATCACAGGTCCCGACTCCGGCGAACTTTATTTTAGGAACAGGAAACTCGTGCCGGAAGATATGAACCGCATCGGTTATCTGCCGGAAGAAAGAGGATTATATAAAAAGATGAAAGTCGGCGAGCAGGCCGTTTATCTGGCCAGACTGAAAGGGATGAGCCGGAACGATGCCGTGCAGCAATTAAAAGCCTGGTTTGAAAAATTCGGCATAGAGGGATGGTGGGATAAAAAAGTGGAAGAACTATCCAAAGGAATGGCACAGAAGGTGCAATTCATCACAACAGTCCTGCACGAGCCCAAAATGCTTATTTTCGACGAACCTTTCAGCGGTTTCGACCCGATTAACGTCGAACTCCTGAAAAAAGAAATATTAGAATTACGGAAAAAGGGCACGACCATTATTTTCTCAACCCACAATATGGCATCGGTAGAAGAAATATGCAGTCACATCGCCCTGATCAACCGCTCCAAAAAAATTATCGAAGGCCCGATCAATCAAATCCGGAATAAGTATGCCAACAACACCTATCGTCTCTCGTGCCGATACGATAGCGAATTTAAACCGGAGGCACATATCGGCAAAGAATATGAAATTCTATCTCAAAAGGTGGAAGACGGACAAATGGACATCATCTTGCAGCGTCTCGAACCTTGCCCGACCAACACTTTACTACGTCGGTTGCTCGACCAAACAGACATTATTTCCTATGAAAAAGTCATTCCCGGCATGAACGATATTTTCATTAAACTGGTGAAAGAAGGAAAGATGGTAGCAGAGTTTTAATTTACCTCCCTTCAAATCCCCACACTGAAAAAAGACAATTCTATTTCCAGAACACCCCTGTCGGGGCTGGGAATTAAATATAGAAACAAATGAACAAGACACTCATTATCATAGGTAGGGAATTTTCCACCAGAGTACGTAAAAAAAGTTTCCTGATCCTGACGATCTTCGTCCCGATCCTTTTTGCGGTTTTTTACGCATTTCTGATGTGGATGCTTTTGAAAGACGATACCCAACAACGGAAAATTGCCGTAGTAAACCTATCACCGATTGAAACTCCATTCCAGCAGGTGAATAATAACACCTTCGAATATGCAGATTCCGTGATAACGGCAAAAGGTGCACCGGATTTTTTGAAACAGCATAAGGACTATTATGCGGTGATCTGGATTCCTGAAAACGTGATGAGCAATGCCGATATTCCGATGTACTCTTTTTCACAAGTTCCGATGGAACTAAAAAATGAAATCGCATCCCAGCTACAAAAAAGGATTGAAGACATCAAGCGGAATAAGGTCATCGCCGAATCGCAAATGCCCGATCTGGAGTCCAAACTGGCAGCCACCCACACCCCCGTGCTTGTCAGGACGTTAAAAATATCCGACACGGGCGAGGCCAAAGAAAGTTCTTCCGAAATCGCATCCGTAATCGGTTTGGTAGCCGGAATGGTCATCTATTTCTTTGTATTTATGTACGCCTCACAAGTGATGAAAGGCGTAATCGAAGAAAAGACGAACCGAATCATAGAAGTGCTTGTTTCCTCGGTAAAACCCTTTCAATTCTTATTGGGTAAAATTATCGGAGTTGCTGCGGTAGGATTGGTACAGTTCCTCATTTGGGTGGTCTTCGGTTTTATACTGATCGGTATTATGCAAGCCTTTTTCTTACCGGGACTCGACCTGGAAGCCCTCCGCAACGCCAGCGACCTGAGCGGTGGTTTCTCCCCTATACAGACCACGGAGCTCAGTACAGCCCAAATGGAAATAATCCGTAAAGTGGCATTGACAATCGACCCCACATTTGTTCTGAAATTCCTGGGAGCTTTCCTGTTTTATTTCATCGGAGGTTATTTGCTTTATGCTTCTCTTTTTGCTGCAATCGGGGCGGCAGTCGATAATGAAACCGACTCACAGCAGTTCATGACCCCCTTATCCATTATCTTAGTGATAGGGTTATATATCGGCTTCACCGCCATGAAAAGCCCGGAATCCCCTCTGGTTTTATGGAGTTCCATCATTCCGTTCACCTCGCCCATCGTGATGTTAGTTCGGATTCCTTTTGGAGTTCCGGCCTGGCAGGTTGCCGTATCGATGGCAGTATTGGTGGGCTCTTTTATCTTCTTCACCTGGCTTTCCGGTAAAATATACCGTGTGGGTATTCTGATGTATGGAAAAAAAGTGACCTGGAAAGAGCTGTATAAATGGCTAAAATATTGATCCTTTAGTTCTTTGATGAAAAGTCACGGAAAAGATTAAAGCGAAAAAACAAATCAAAGCGAAAAAGCAAAAGATAATCGGTTACTTTGGAAGAACGATCAATAACCTCCAAAGCTCCGGCAAAACAGCATGAACAAACAAAATAAGCCCGGTATAAACCGGGCTTATTTTTATAAAAAGAAATTTAATTCTGCCTCAAATAGCTTTATCAGGAACTGATTTCAGGCACTTGCCCGTCTATTTTTACAGCATGTATTAACGCCCAACGAAAGCATATATATTTCCGGAAAAATCGGCAACGATCAGTGTATTTCCGGAAATAGCCACAGAGCTGAACACCGGAGCTCCGGCGTTAAACAGCCACACCACCTCGCCGGAATCTTTATTCACTCCATACACCTTCCCATCCGAAGCCCCCACGTAAATCACATCCCCGGAAAGTATCGGGCTCGTTTCCACGGTTGCCGCAGGCTGACGGGAATAAGGAACGGTATAAACCAACGCCTCTCCCGTATTCACTCGCCATTTCAACTCCAACGTTTCCCGGTCTAAAGCCACAAGCCCCGAAGCGGAAGTTCCGAAAACAATCATTTTATCCGTCAGCAAAGGAGTGGAAGTGGCATCCACCTCAAACGGTAATTCCTTCCGGACAATGATTTTCCCGGTTTTCGTTTCCAATATGAATAAGGATTTCTGAGAAATCAAATACATAAAATTTCCATGTATGGCAGCAGAAGCTCCCCGGTTACGCAAGCCGTCCTT
>UQJP01000035.1 GCA_900541415.1 uncultured Odoribacter sp.
AAAACGAACGTTTTTAATGGATCAAACAAACTTTTCTATGAACATAATTTTACGGGAAAACTAATCGGAATGGGCGGTGATATACCTTCATTCTATCCTTTATGCAAAATCAAAAAACAATAATTACACAAAACCACAAAAAACGGTGTCTATGAGAATTCTAACAAAAAAGATTTGGATTATGCTTTTGACTCTTCTTACATGCACGGCATGCGAGAAAGAGATTGATAAGTATTACGAACGTCCTGATTTCCTAAAAGGGAATGCTTACGAATTTATGGTAGGCAGAGGGAACTTCAAGTATTTTCTTCAGGCGGCAGAATTGGTGGGATATGACAATATCCTTAACGGGAGAGGATTATGTACGGTGATGGCCCCGAATGACGAAGCTTTTCAGCTTTGGTTGCAAAAACACAACTACAGCTCGTTAAGCGATGTGCCTTTAGCTGATCTGACCACCCTCGTTACTTCCTTAATCGTACAAAATGCCTATGAGGAAGACTACATGTTGAGTTTCCACATGAATTCCGAAAATGGAAATAAAGGCGACGGACTGGCGTACAAATTCAAAAGCTATTGCATCCCTGCTCCCCGGGTTATGACCGACCCGCTTACAGACAAACGGATCAATATGGGAAGCCGCCAGAGGTATTTATCGGTAGTTTCAACCCGGATGTTCAAGGCGTTGAAATGTACGAACTATGCCGATAATTACAAATACTTCTTCCCGAATGTAAACTGGCAGGGAGAGGATGACAAACTGTATGTAGGCGATGCTGCCGTTATTGAAGCGGCCATTCCTACCGTGGTAAGATTTACATTTTGGATAAAGTGGCCGAACCGTTGCGAACCATTTACCAGGCCATCGAACAGCCGGCGAAAAACGATTTTTCCGACTTCTTAAAGTTGTATGACCGTTTTGCAGAAACGAGTGTAAAATCTACAACAGACGGCGATACGCTTTACCACTACAATCACTATCGTATGGCCAGCAAAAGCGGTGTGCAGATCGGCGATCAACTTCCGTGCCTGGCAAGTGAATGGTCTTACCACGGAGAATTGGACGGAGCACGTCCGTATTACGAATTATATATGCGTTATACCTACAACTGCTTCGCTCCCACCAACGGAGCTCTTCAGGATTTCTACCAGAAGTACTTCACCGGATTCAACAGCCTTGACGATGTTCCTCAACTGACCTTGTACTATTTATTAAAAGCACATGCCAGAGAACAGCAGACCATCATCATGCCGGAAAATTTTGAAACAAACGGAATAAAGGGCGAATATGGAGAAAAATGGGATCTTACCCGTGCGAATGTCGTAAACCACGAATTCTGTACCAACGGTTTATTATATGGTATCGACAAGGTGTTTACACCTACAATGTTCGAGATCATCACCAAACCTTTGTTCTCTACTCCGGATTTTGCAATTACAGCAAACATGTTCTTTAAATCGGGAGAGTTCGTAACCCTGGTAGATCCCACCCCGGACCGTTTCACCCTGTTCATTCAGGCGGATACCACCTTGGTGAACCAGTATAACATGAACCTGGATTACGGTAACGACTATTTCAATGACAGCAATGAGAAAGTGAAACTCGACAATACAGTGCTTAATGCCACGGACATGCAAACCATGGTAGAGTCACACATTGTGAATGGAGCTGCGATCCGGAATTTCAATACACGGGCATTCTACGCTATGAAGAACCCTTTCACCTATGTATATACAGAGGGTGGAGAAATCCACGGAGAAAACGGTGCAGCACTGGAGATCCTGAATTCCTGGGAAACCGCCAACGGCCCCACCTATCAGATCAGTGGCATGTTTGAGAAAAGCACTTTGGGCATGATCGACATCCTGAAAAATAATTATAAGGATTTCTACGATCTGCTGAAAACAGCCGGCATCATTGTTACAAAAGACAAGAAGGATGCATTCAACGAAATTTCCGAAGGTGAAAGAGCAATTATTTTCGCACCTGCCAATGGAACTTTGGATAAAACAGCGTTGGCTGCCCTTTCGAAAGAAGACCTGGCCCAATACCTGAACTATTTTATCGTGCCGTTAAACGCGAATGTGATGAGCGACTATATCCTTCCGAACTATGGTAGCGAAATGAAAGTGAAAACCCTGAGAACCAATAAAGAATTAACGACTCCCTACCAAAAGGTATACTCGGAATTAGACGTTCGGTTCTCTGGCAACAGCTTAAGTCTGATTAACGAAGCAGGTACTCAAAATATTCTGACCAACGGGGAAGTGCCTTTCTTTGCAACAGACGGACTGATCTATTGCGTTACGGATGTAATTCAACCCAAATAACAATATAAATATCTGAATATGAAGATAATGTATTTTAAAATATTACTTCTTTGCCTGACACTGCTACCTTTGGGAGCCAGTGCGCAAAATGTTTTGCGAGGAGTAGTAAAGGACAATACAGGCTCACTGATCGGAGCAACCGTATGTATTGTAAATAACGACGGGCGTGTGCTTAGCGGTGTCGTGACGAATGAGAACGGAGAGTATAGCCTCCCTGTACCCGATGTGAAAGACATCAAAATTGAATATTCATTTGTGGGTTATAATTCACAACGGATTACCTACAAACAACAAAAAGTTTTGAATATAACCCTTCAGGAAACCGCAACCGCACTGGACGAAGTTGTGGTTTCAGCCAAAGCGATCGAACGAAACAATATGGGTATCGCTACCAAAGACCTCGGTATCGCCCAGCAAAAAATCGATCTGGAAGAATATCAGGATATGCCGGTAACTTCCGTTGAAGATATGTTGCAGGGTAAACTGGCGAACGTGGACATCGTTTCCTCATCGGGAGACCCCGGAGCCCGGAGTTCTATCCGTATTCGTGGTACCAGTTCTTTGAACGCCAGCAACGAACCTTTGATCGTAATCGACGATATTCCGTACGAAACCGAGATTAACGAGGATTTTGCCTGGAGTTCGGCTACCGACGAAGATTTAGGAGCTTTGGTAAACATCGCCCCCAGTGATATTGCTTCCATTACAGTATTGAAGGATGCCGCAGCAACCGCTATTTGGGGTTCGAAAGCTGCAGGCGGTGTATTGTTGATCACCACAAAAAAAGGAACCAAAGGAAAACCCCGGTTCTCCATTACTCAAAAATTCAACATCAAGAAAGAACCGAAAGGTGTTCCGATGCTGAATGCAGAGCAATATGTGACTTTAATGCAGGACGGAATCTGGAATATGGTTCGTGATAACAACTTCAGCCACTCCGGAAACTATCCGCAGTATCTGGATAAATATCCGGACATTCGTTTCGACCCGACCTACCAATGGTACAACGAATTTAACCAAAACACAGACTGGTTGGATTTAGTGACGAAAAACGCATTTACCAGCGAAACCAACTTCTCTATGTCGGGAGGTGGTGACCGTGCAACCTATCGTTTTTCTGCAGGTTATCTGTCAGAAGGAGGTACCACTATCGGTACAAGCCTGAAACGTATCACCACCCGTTTGAATGTGGATTATAACTTCTCGAAAAAATTGAGAGTATCGGCTGCCTTCTCTTATGCAGAAAGTAATCAGGATGCCAATTACACCGCAAGCGGAATGGCTAACGTCAGATCGCACGCCCGGAATAAAATGCCGAACATGAGCCCGTATGTATTGGATGAAAACGGAGATCCGACGGACGAATATTTCACCAACCCGATTACGGATCCCTGTATCCAGGGTACCTGGTCAAGCGGAAAGCAATACAACCCCGTGGCTATGGCGAAAGAGTCTATCAACAACACCATCAGCCGTAGCATGCGTGTGTCGTTCAACTTGAGATACCAGATTCTGAACAGCTTGCTTTTAACGGAAGATATTGCTTTCGACTTAGGATCGACCAAAAACAAAAAATTCTTACCGAACTCGGCTATCGGTGTGAAATGGACCGATTCCGACTATAACAACGGTTCTGACAACATGTCAGACAACATCACGGTAAATACCAATACCAAATTGATCTTTACCAAAACTTTCAATGAAGTGCACAAAGTGGTATTCACCGGAATGGCACAAACGAGAGATTATAACTATGCCAGCTATTCCAGCGCCATGAGCGGTTTCGGTTCTTCGGAAGTTGCCGACCCGACAGCAGGCGGAAAGATCACCAGCCTGAATTCCGGAACTTCACAAAACCGTAGCGTAGGTTTTCTGGCTAACGGCCACTACAACTATGCCGACCGTTACATGATTACTGCCGGCGTCCGTTACGACGGAAACTCCAAAATGGGTAAAAACTCCCGTTGGGGATCTTTCCCAAGCGTAAGTTTGGCCTGGCGTATCAGCAACGAACGTTTCCTGCTTGAAAAAGAATGGATCGACGAACTGAAATTACGTGCCAGCTGGGGTAAGAGTGGTACTTCACCATCCGGTAACTATACCTATATCGGAAAATTCAGCAGTAACGGCAACTACATGGACATGAGTGCAATCAAGCCGGAATCCATCCAGTTGAACAACCTGAAATGGGAAACCGTTACCCAGTGGAACGCAGGTTTGGACATCAACCTATTCCAGGGAAAATTAGGCGTGGTATTGGAATACTACAAAAAGACAACCGACGACCTGCTGCAAACCAGTGTGCCTATCCAGAGTACTTCAGGTTTCTCTTCTATCGGTTATTTCAACTCCGGAAAAGTGGAAAACCGGGGATGGGAAATTATGATCGACCTGAAAGACATTGTTAAAATCGGTGATTTCACTTTCGGAATTTCCAATTTGAACTTGTCGCGGAACCGGAACCGGGTATTGGAACTCCCGTCCAACATGAAGTTTGAAAGCTATACTTTCGGAAACGGTAACTATGCGCAGAACGTTGTGATCGGCAACCCGATCGGCTCATTCTACGGTTACAAGTACAATGGTGTATACCAGAACTACAATCAAACCTTAGCCCGTGACCCGCAAGGCAATGTCATTCAGAACATTTACGGCGAGCAAGTTGTTACAACCATCAACAACCGGGAAGTAAAACCGGGTGATGCCAATTATGCCGACATCAACAACGACGGTATCATCGACAAATATGACATCGTTTACCTGGGTAACTCCATGCCGATCCTGACCGGAGGTGCCACGCTGAATTTCAAATGGAGAAACCTTCGTTTGAGAGGTTCATTCCAAACCCGTATCGGGCAAAGCGTTATCAATAAAGCGCGTATGAACTCGGAAGCGATGTATAATGCCAACAACCAGAGTACCTCCGTATTGAAAAGATGGAGATATGAAGGTGACGATACCGACATCCCAAGAGCTTTGTATAACACCGGATATAACTACCTCGGTTCCGACCGTTTCGTAGAAAAAGCTTCTTTCCTGCGTTTGAAAGACTTGTATCTGGGATATACCCTGCCGAAAAAGGCTATTAAGAAATTAGGCCTTCAAAATTTCACCTGCTACATCACGGCTTATGATATTTTCACCTGGACCAACTACAAAGGCCAGGATCCGGAAGTGGGTATCGGAGGCTCTAAAGGTATCTATCAGTTAGCGACCGACGACAGTTATACGCCGCGTCCTTTCAGATTAGCATTAGGTTTGACCATCGATTTTTAAATTCAACAGGTTATGAAAAAAACAATCAGAAATATTATATTATATTCGGCAACATTGCTCATGCTGTATGTTCCGACAGGCTGTAACTCCTGGCTGGACCTGTTGCCGACCAACGACCAGACAACCGACCGTTACTGGGAATCGAAAGAAGAAGTGGAAGCTGTTCTGGCCTCAGCCTACAAACAGCTCCGCGCCGACGCTTGCCAGGAAAGATATGTGCTTTGGGGGGAACTGAGAGGCGACGGAATTGCCCTGACCAGTGCCACCAGCAACGCAGCCAAAATTAAGAGTCTCGATATTCTGACAGACAATAGCGTTTGTCAATGGAGTGCTTTTTATACGGCAATCGGTTATGCGAACTCTGTTCTGAAATACGGACCTACCGTATTGGAAAAAGACCCGACGTTCTCACAGGAACTGATGAACTCTTATGCAGCGGAAGCCGTATTCATTCGTTCACTTTGCTATTTCTACCTGGTGCGCACCTTCAATAATGTGCCTTTGGTTACCGAGCCTTATGTGGACGATTCACAGGACTATGCCGTAGCTGCTTCTTCCGAAGCGGACGTGCTTGCACGCCTTGTTTCCGATCTTGAGAACAACCTGAGTAAATGTAAAACAGGATACGAATCGGATCAATCCAACCCCTGGCAAAACAAAGGAAGGGCAACCCGCTGGGCTTACCACGCTTTGTTAGCCGACATCTATTTGTGGCAGGGAAACTACGACAAATGTATCCACCATTGCGATGAGCTGGAAACTTCCCAAAAGTTCAGATTGATGGAAAAAGAAGACTGGTTCAAGAATTTCTATCCGGGTAACACCGATGAAAATATCTTCGAACTTCAGTGGAGCAAAACGGTAGACAACAGCACCAGCAAATTCTATTCCTGGTATATGAACGGGAAAGATCCTTCCCCGCTTTCTACCTATATCATTTCCGATAAAAGCAAAGAATTGTTTACCGAAACTCTGGAAAAAGACATTCGTGGCGACAATGGTTCTTATATGGATGTAACCGGAAAAATATGGAAATTCGGTGGTACCGATTATCAAAATATAGGAGGTAGTATTCGTACCTATGAAGATAATAACTGGATTTTCTACCGCTATGCCGACATCCGCCTGATGAAGGCTGAAGCGTTAGTAATGAAAGGTGACATTCAGGGAGCCAAAGACATCGTTCAGGATGAAATCCGGGCAAGAGCCGGATATAATACCCAGATCGATTTACCTGCCAATGAATACGACGCCTTGCTCATGGTGATGAAAGAACGGCAACGGGAATTCATCGGAGAAGGGAAACGCTGGTTCGATATTCTCCGGGTGGCCAAACGCGATGATTTCAAATACAAACAATATTTATTGGATGTATTGCTGGAAAGTGTATCGGCAAAAGATTACGCAGTGTGGGCATCTAAATTGTCGGATGTGAACAGTTACTACCTGCCGATCTACAAAACAGAAATAGACAATGGCAAGGGTGTATTGGAACAAAATCCATATTATAAAGACCTTGATTAAAGTAAATATTAAAATTCAATATATGAAAAAGATACTTCTATTATCAGGCCTACTGCTCCTATCCCTTTGGATGGTGCGCTGTAAAGACTCATTGGAAGATACTACTTTTGCTACGGCATCGGAAAAACCTGTGGGGATTTTCCTGGAGGGACAGCCGGAGTATTCCGAATGGGTAAAATTATTGAAGAGGACCAACCTTTTCAATGCGCTGAACATTAGCAAGACCAAATTTACCTGCTTTGTTGCAGATAACGATGCAGTACAAAAATACTTACAGGCAAAAGGGTATGCTACAATCGAAGACATTCCTATGGCGGATGCGATCTACCTGATGCGTTATCACATCATTCCGGGAAATGCCTACACACACTCTACGTTTTCAGGACAGATTCTCGATACGACGGCGTCCGGCGACTACCTGACGGTGAAATACCGGGAAGGCGGTATCAATGCCATGTATGTAAACGACTATTCTTTGATCATCCGTAAAGACATACAAACGATCAACGGATACCTGCATAAAATCGACCAACTTCTGGATCCGATCACGAAATCGGTCTGGGATCTGATCAGCGAACAGAGCAGTTACTCCATTTTCAAGGAAGCACTTGAATATTGCCAACTGGACGAATGGATGAAAGCGCGGAATAAAACGGTGAATGAAAAGTCCGTACGGGATTATAAGACAGTCTTTATTGTATCGAACGAAACGTTCCAGGCTGATGGAATCAATTCTCTGGAAGACCTGAAAAACCGTTTCCCGAGCCAGCAAGGTACCAGTCAGGATTCCGTACTCCGGCAGTTCATGTTATACCATGTGATTAATTCATATTCGGATTTCGGCCAATTATCGGAATTTGATAAAGACGCAACGGAAAAAACCAAAAACTATGTGACGATGGCCACCAACCAGGTTCTTTCGGTTGAAGACCTGAACAAACAACTGGTAATCAACCGCTATGCCGATAGCGTTTTACTGGTTACCGACAAATATGACCAGCAAGCCAACAACGGCTACCTGCACGAAGTGAATAAAACCATGCCGATTGCAACACCGCGGCCTGCTAAATTTATCTGGGAATTTACCGATATTGAAGATTGCCGGATTATGGAAGAGTACAGAAAAACCTCCCTTCCCGATCAAACACAATATATGATCGATCGTGAAAATGCAACGGAAATCGAATGGTTTACTGTTCCCGATAACGACGGAGCTGTAAAATATAACATCAGAAGCGGCTGGACAAACGGTGACCTGTTATGGGTAAGCCTGGGCAATGTAGGCTGGGTTAAAGTGAAAACTCCCGTTATTGTAAAAGGGACTTATAAAATTACAATTCGGAAATTCAATTGGGGGAATCGTGGGAAAGCACAGGTATATATCGATGATGAAAAAATCGGTCCTGTACTTAATTTTACGAACCAAAGTGCAACACCGGAATATACCGTATTAGGAACAAAAACCTTCCCGGAGAATGCACGGCATTGGGTAAAACTGGTTTCTCTCAAATCCGGCGACACGGAAGTGGATCAATTAACTTTTGAACCTGTAAACTAAGTAAGTTATGAAAAAAATAATATCAAGATTATTCGTTCTATTGCTCCTGTTCACCGGATGTCAGGATGATTGGAGTGATTTCTATAAGAACTCGGAGGGTGGCGAAACGGATGCATCTGCAACAGAGAATCTTTTGGAATACCTGAAAAGTGTTCCGGAATATTCGGAATTTGTGAAATTGCTGGAAGAAACAAAAGTTTCAGAAGAGCTCACCCGTAACCAGGTACTCACCGTATGGGCACCGACCAATGCAACCATGCCTGCGGATGTGGCCACGATGAGCGATAAAGACAAAGTAACGTTGTGTAAAAATCACATCAATTATGTGGCTTTATATAACACCAAACTGACCGATGGAAAAGTGATTAAAACTTTGTCCGGGAAAAACCTGACTGTAAAAGAAAACGGAACGGATCAGTTCGTATTCGACGGTCAGGAAGTAACCAAACTAAACCAGAAATGCACGAATGGAGTGATTCATGAAGTGGCTGGCTGGTTAATCCCGCGTAAGAATATTTTTGAATACATTCTGGAAGCAGGACCTGAATACTCAATTATCCGCGACTCCTTATTGGCACGGTGCGACACGGTGTTCAAACCGGGATTGAGTTTCCCGTTGGGTGTGGACGAATTGGGTAACACCATCTACGACTCGGTATTCGTGATTGAAAATGAATTGCTGGAATACAAAAGCGATATTCGTTCGGAAGATGAAGATTTTACCATGTTCCTGCCGACAGACCAGTGCATCCACAACATGTATGAAGAAATGGAAGACTATTTCCATAGCTCCGGTTCATATATGACAAACAGGGACTCTGTCAAATTTTTCGGCTGGATACTAAAATCTATCATTCACCAGGGCAAAATCGAAAACTATGCCGGCACGTACACTTCTCCTTACGGATACGAATGGCGTTCGGAAAAACAATTGGTTGTGGGAGGATATAAGAGTTTCAGTAACGGTTATGTATATGAAGTATCGAAAATCCATATTCCGAAATTCATGTACCTGACTTCTGTAAAGTGCTATGCAAGTTATCTTTCAGAATTACCGGAAGATAAATTGGACGATTATCTGACAATGGGTAACGTGACCAGTTATAAATTAAACCAACAATACGACGGACATACCATCGTACAAGTATTGGGAAATAAGAGCGAGCCTGTGGCCTGGTATGAATTCAAAACTATAACCAAAGATTTGGAAGGTAATTTGATCGATGCAAAAATCAGCCCGGGACTTTATACCGTAAATGCCTCTTATCGAACCTATTTATGTGGTAACGTACGTTTATCTTTCAACGGAGAAGAGGTTGCAACTTACAATGTCAACAACAGTGGAAAATTTAACTATAAATCGGGAGAAATCCTAAGTAGTTATGAAGTGAAAGAAGAGTGGGGATTCAATATGATCAGTGTAAAACATGAAGATATAGGCAAAGCCGGACGTTTGATGCTGGAATATATTGAATTTATACCGACAAAGGATAATTATTAATCAGAAAAGATTAAGAATATGATAAATATTATGAAACATATATGCGCCGGCATCCTGCTGTTATTGCTGTCGTCGGCACTATCGGCACAGGAGCTGATTACCGTCAAGGGAAAGGTTCTCAGTGCAGACAAAAAACAGCCCATCGCCAATGCCCAGGTATCGTCTTTCGATGCCAAGGCTACGGCCTATACCGAAGATGACGGAACATTCTCCATCCAGGTATACAATGGCAAGGCTACCCTGACCGTGAAAGCAGACCAATATTTCGAAAACGAAATCGCCCTGCTGGATCGTACCCAGGTGAACATCTACCTGCTTCCGACCAATACGGTGATGTACTCAGGTTCCTACCAAACAAACGAAGGAGCCCGCAAAATGATCAACAACGTCGGAACTGCGGTTTCTATAAATAAAAAAGACCTGAACCAGGGATATTCCGCTACCGACGATGCATTAGTCGGTAAAATCGGTGGTCTGCGCGTGCAGAACAAGAGTGGAATGCCGGGAGAAGGCTCTGTGGTTAATCTGCGGGGAATCCGTTCTTTGGTTGCAGAGAACACCCCATTGATCGTTGTGGACGGTCTGCCCTATTTGCCCGATCAGGAAAATTCGGCTGTGATCAACGGTTTTTCTAAAAACATCTTCGCTCCGACCAACCTGAAGGACATAGAGAGCATCACTTTGCTGAAAGGAACCGAGGCTGCTGCATTCGGCTCACTGGGAAGTAACGGTGTGCTCCTGATCGAAACGGAGAAAGCAACCGACCTGGAAACGAAAGTTCAGTTCCAAACCGTAGAAGGAGTTGGATTTATGAACAAAAGAATCCCGTTGATGGAAGCGGAAGCTTTCAAAAACTACATTGCAGACGTGGGAGAAACCAAATACACCGACCTGAATCAGCTGATGGAAGAATTTCCGTTCCTGAAAGATGATCCAGATGATAACTACAAATACAAATACGACAACAACACCGACTGGCAGGATGAAATTTATACCCCATCGGTAAGCACAGAAAACATCCTGAAAATCAAAGGTGGTGATGCTGTTGCCAACTACGCCCTATCCGTAGGTTATCTGATGAACAAAGGTGTGATTGAAAATACCAAACAATCGAAATATTACACCCGTCTGAACTCTGACATCAATATCACCAGACGTTTGAAAATGTTCGCCACCGTGGGATTCAATTACAGTAACCACGACCTGATGGAACAGGGAATGGTAAAAGAAACCAATCCCCTCCTGACAGCACTGTACAAATCGCCGTTACTCAGCGTTTACGAACAAAACCGTTTTAAAGAAAACCTGCCGAATTTCAATCCGGTTCAGCAATTCGGAATCAGTAACCCCAAAGCGGTGGTTTCGGATATTAATGCCAAAAGCAAAGCCTACGACGTGATCGTAAGCCTCGGATTGAACTATCAGTTCAACCCCTACCTGGATTTTCAGGCACAGGGTGGATTGTATTACAACTACACCAAAGAAGATATGTTCATCCCCGGTAAAAGTTCTAAAGCCATTGCACCATTGTTAAACGGACTGGCAGAAAACACAGTAAGAAGTGGTACGGGTGAAGGTATGAACTATTATATCAAAGGTAGTGCCCGATACAGCCGGATGTTCAAAGGCAAACACGACGTATCGGCAAGCATCGGCTATCAGCTGTTATCTTCCAAAAGAGAGCTTGACTGCGGTAGCGGTATCAACACAGCTTCCGACTTCTATCAGAGCCTGGGAAATGTAACCACAGCCTATAAACGGGACATCACGGGTTACATCGACAAATGGAACTGGATGAACGCTTACCTGATCGCTAATTACGGTTTCAACAACCAATATTACATCGGAGCTTCAGCAACCATAGACGCTTCTTCATCCTATGGATCGAACAGCGGACGTGCTTTCGTAATGCCTACGGTGAATGCTGCCTGGAAAGTGAAAAACGCTCCGTTCCTGCGGAACAGTGAGCTGATCAGTAACCTGGTGATCCGCGGAGAATACGGAATGAACGGAAACAGCCGTTATTCATCCAGATACAGCCGCTATTACTACACCAGTGCTGCACTGCGTGACGTTGCCGGAATGGTTCGGGCAGGACTTCCGAACTTACAACTGAAACCGGAAAAGAACATCACCGCAACCGTAGGAGCCGACCTGTCACTCGTTGGCAATTTGGTTGACCTGGGTGTAAACTTCTATGAAGAACGTACCAAAGACATGCTGCTCGACAAGAGAATGCCGGTTGTTTACGGCTACACCACCATGTATGACAATGCGGGAGAGATCAAAACCCAGGGTATAGAAGTTGATTTTGCAGTAAACCTTTTCCCTAAAAAAGCAGTTCGCTGGACTATCGGTGGAAACATCGCTACCTACCGTTCAGAAATAGTTAGTTTAGGAGAAGCCAAAACCCGTACGGTGAAATTTTCTGACGGAGCACAATTACGTTCCGAAGTGGGAAAAGCCCCGAACCTATTCTATGGCCACACCACTGAAAAAGTGTTCGCATCCCGTGCAGAAGCAGAAGCAGCCGGATTGGTATCACAGGGAGGAAAAGCTTTCGCTGCCGGAGATATTAAATTCACCGACCGGGACAATAACCATGTAATCGACGACAAGGACATGACCGTTATCGGTAATCCGACTCCCGATTTCTATGGAGGTTTCTATACAAACGTATCCTACAAAGGATTCAATTTATATGCAAACTTCACTTATAGCTATGGTAACGACATTTACAATGCCGTACGCCGCGGTTCTGAATCAATGTCGGGCTGGGAAAACCAAACCCGTACAGCAGAACGCAGATGGACATCCGATGGTCAGGTGACTGATATTCCGAAAGCGAATTTCGGTGACCCGATCGGTAATGCCCGCTTCTCTGACCGCTGGATTGAAGACGGTTCATACCTGAAAATGAAAGAAGTTACATTCAGCTATGAAACAAAACGCAAAGTATTCTTGTTCACAGGATTGAAAGCTTATATCTCAGGTGAAAACCTATTGACCTGGACAAAATACACGGGCCTTGATCCTGAATTTGCTTATTCTTACAGCACTGACATGGCAGGAATAGATTTAGGCAAAGTGCCTTTGGCGAGAACCGTAAAAGTCGGATTGGTACTGAATTTCTAAACGAATCAGGCAAACAATTTAAAACTTGAATCTATGAAAATTAAAAATATCATAAAAATTGGTTCATTCTCTCTGGCATTGTTGGTTGGAGGTTGCGAAAACTTCTTTGAAGTGAAGCCGGGAGATATGTTGCTGGAAAAAGACAGCTATTCGAACCTGAACGAAGTATATTCAAACTTTCTGGGGCTTAACACCACGCTTCAGCAAGCTGCCGAAAAATATGTGATTATGGCAGAATTGTTGGGCGACAACATGGAGCCTACTGAAAATGCACCTACCGAATATTGGGAAGCCTGGAGATACCAGGCTACCAACGGTAACGATGCGATTGATCCTACTGTATTCTATAACATTGTGGTACAAAGTAACGATTTCCTTCGCCACGTAGTGAAATTCAACAAAGACTATCCGGCGGTAATCGAAGAAACTGTATACAAAGGAATGATTTCTTCTGCTATGGCCAACCGGGCATGGGCTTATATGACCATCGGGAAATTTTTCGGAGAAGCACTCTATTATGATGTTGCTTTATCTTCGGACATTGACCTGAGCAAAGAGAAAATGCTGAAATTCGACGAGTTAATAGACGAGTTGATCTATTTCCTGAACACAGGGGTTGACGGAGTGAACGGCTTCAACGAAGTGGATTGGACAAAAATCTTAAATAACACGGACTATTCGTGGAACCGTATGTCGATCAGTTCCGATGCAGTGGTTTCCGAACTTTATTTATGGGACGGGAATTACGTAGAAGCAGCTAAACATCTGGCATTAACTCTGAACGGATTAGGAATCATCAAAAAGAACGCAGGTCCCAGCAATAAATTCAGCTTAAATGAAACTTATGCAAAAAGTAAATGGTCAACCATTTTCAGCGGAGCGTTTTCCTCGATCACGGATGAAGCTTTCAGTGCCGTACCTTATGATTTCTCAAAAAATCAAACGAACAACCTGCAATACTGGTTTTCTAACGAAGGAGAAAATGTTTACTATTTCCGACCGACTGATTCGTTAATTTCCAAATATGAAAATACGATTCGTATCGATGGAGGAAAAGGTGATGTTTACCGGGGTAAAAACGTATCCTATGTGGAATCGGGCAAACAAATGGTGATTAACCGTTACAGCTTGGGTAAAAGCAGTTATAGCCATGATGCAACCATCTATATTTATCGGACTTCGGAACTGTTCCTAATGTTGACGGAAGCGATGAATGCCTTAGGAGATATAGCTGCAGCCGACTCTTTGTTGAACGTGGGATTGGTGTCTTCCTGGGATGGGTCTAAATTATTACCTCCTTTCAACACACCGACCTTTACCGCTAACACGAACTGTTTAAGAAACTGCCTGGGAGTTCGCGGACGTGCAGGAGTAGCCCCCAACTACCTGAGGGATTTCGTTGCCGAAGACGCTCCGCTGGAACGGAAACAAGCCGTACTGGACAGCCTGATTGCCGAAGAATCGGCTTTGGAACAAGCCTTTGAAGGAAAAAGATGGTTTACGTTGATGCGTATGGCACGTAATAACAACCGTCCTGCAATGCTCGCCAACGAGATTGTGAAAAAATTCCCGGAAGGTGAAAGGGAAACCTACCGTGCTTTCCTGATGAATCCGGAAAACTGGTTTATCAAATACGACCAGTTGCATGTAATTGAATAATTGTTTCATTCACAGTAAAAACAAGATTATGAATCGTATATACAAAAATATCGGAATGGCTCTCCTACTGACGGCAGTAGCCTGCTCCACCGATAATGCTATTGAAGATCCGTTCATTGACTCGTCGGATAAACCGGCTCAGGACGGTAGTGTGGCCAGTAATCCTTATTGGGGATGGGTATCTGAGTTCCCAGGCTTTATCCCGGCAGACTTAGCCCGGGTTAATGCAGAGGTTACCCTTGCAGCACAGAGTCAAATGACAGCTCCGGAAACAGCTTTCGAACCTAAAAGCTGGCAAAGTTCCGGATATTATGCAGCACCGGGAGAAACGGTTACCATTACCGTTCCTGCCGGAGTAAGCGGCCTGAAATACAGAATCGGCGGTTTTACCGACATTCTGGATGAAAGTGCAACGCTCAAACGTTACGCCGACATGAACAAGGAAGGTGATTTAGTAGCCGGAGAAAACACCGTGATGAGTTATTTCGGAGGACACCTTTACTTCTTCTACGAAACAAGCGGAAACGCCACCACCCTGCAAGTTGCAGGTGTGGTGAAATCTCCTGACTATATTCAGGGAGAAACCGACGCTGCAGCCTGGAAACAAGAAATTGCATCGACGATCATGCCGTGGGCCGAACTTCGTTCTTCTAAAGTGGTGCTGACTTTACCGGTTAGCATTCTTAAAGAAGTCAGCGATCCCGAAGCTCTTTTGAATTTCTACAACGATATGATTTCAATGGATTTCGACGGATTTTACAGCGTTACTTCCACCCAACCCTGGCGTCTGCGCACCGATGTGCAAACTTCCACGGGCAGCGATGCCACAGGCGGATACCCTTCTGTGATTCTGCAAGGTGTGGATTCGGCTATCGTACGTATTACGGCTTTACAAGACCCTAACATTCTGAAAGTAGCCCGGAGTTTCGCATCAACCTATCAGCAGGAGGACTTAGGAGGACAGTATTTTAAAGATGCTTATTTAAACCTGCCTTACCATCGTTTATATCACAGGAACCAGGTATGGCCGGTTGCCAATACCGAATTTGAAGGGGCAATCAACAGCTTTGTAAACAGCAGCGATCCCGCCAAGAGATACTATGACCTGACTTCTGCACAGCAAGTGGGAATGTTTGTTCAGCTCGCACAACAATATGGCTGGAATATATTCCCCTATATCGCAAAACAGGTTAGGGAAAATGAAGCCCCCGCTCACGACCAGGACAAGAGTGATGCTCTGGCTATGTACGCTACCGAATATGCCAATCAGGATTTAACCCCGTTCTTCGATGCGTGGGGCTTCACCTTATCGTCTTACGCAACGAGCTACATGGAACAATTCCCGGCAATTGCAACACCGTTCTGGAATTCAGCCGAGCGGAAATTCGGAGATTTCGATACCCGTACTGCTGTCACCATGGTTAAAGGCGTACGCCCGACTTACACGGTGATCGACCGTTCAAACTGGAACGTACAGGCAAAACGTATCGTGGCTGGTGTTGAAGAAGACAACGTGCATGAAGAATCGGCTAAGATTGGAAAAGCAGCACTTATGATCGACGGAGATGCCACCTCCATCTGGCACTCCAAATGGTCGGGAGAAGGAGCGGAATATCCTCATATCATCGACATCGATATGAAAACACCGACTTCATTCAACTACCTGTATTACCAGCACCGGAATACACAGACCCACAACAACAAATGCCGTCGTTTCCAATTATTGATCGAAAAAGCCGACGGAACATTCGAAGCCGTGGACGACAACAAGATGTTTACCTTAGGGAAAACCACCGATATGCAATATATCTATCTGGATAAAACCTACGAAACAAGCAAGCTGAAACTGAGGCTGGTTTCTCCGCATCCGTTGACAGGAGATCCTTATAGCGATGCAGACCGTCAATCCATTGCCGTATCTATCGCTGAATTTGGAGTCGGAATGTTGGAATAACCCCATGCCTGTGAGAAACAGGGATATTCAATAAGTTTATTCACGAGAACTGCCCGGACTTTGTTCGGGCAGTTTTTTGTAAAAAAATAACCGGAAACGGCAGATTTAAGCACTAAATTTATCATATTGCAAACCGTTTTAAGCCGATTGGCTTATTCAATCATTCAAATATATAAATCCATTAAGCACCCACACAAATATGAAACAGAGATCATTGTATTTATTTTTTATCCTTTTACTTTGGGGTACACACGGGACCACCGCCGCCCCCAAAAAAGATGCAAAAGATAATTTCCTGAAAGACAACATCGTTTATGCAGCTACCCAAACTCAAAATATGCTCCATGCGGTAGGTGCCCCCACCGGGAAAAACTATCCGAGAACAACCAATTCAAAGGGACAGTTGGCCACCACTTCCATTTACGACTGGACTCCGGGATTCTTTCCCGGCGTATTGTGGTATCTATACGAACTGACGAATGAAGAAAGCTGGAAAGAACAGGCTGAAAAGTGGACCTATCCGCTGAAACCGATACAGACATTCACATCAAACCACGACATCGGGTTTATGATGTATTGCAGCTACGGGCATGCCGAGCGGCTGGCTTCCCAACCGGAGTACAAAGATATACTGGTGCAGAGTGCCAAATCGCTTTGCACGCGTTATAATCCCACGATAAAAGCTATAAAATCATGGAATTACCGCGAAGGCTGGGACGGCTCGAAATGGTTCTACCCGGTGATCATCGACAATATGATGAATTTGGAGCTATTATTCTATGCTTCAAAAGTAACGGGAGATCCCACCTACCGCAACATTGCCATAGAGCATGCCAATACCACACTGGCAAACCATTTCCGGAAAGATTACAGTAGTTATCACGTAGTGGATTACGACCAGAAAACAGGTGAAGCCCTGCACCGTCAGACCTGTCAGGGATACAGCGACAATTCCACCTGGGCACGCGGGCAGGCATGGGCGATATATGGATATACGATGGTGTACCGGGAAACCAAAGACCCCAAATACCTGAAAGCAGCCGAAAATCTTGCCGCTTACTACCTGAAACATTTGCCCAAAGACCTGATCCCTTATTGGGATTTCAATGCGGGAGAACCGGGCTACACCCCACAAGGCAAATCCTATGCCTGCGTGTATACAGGCAAACCCCGTGACGCATCGGCAGCGGCTGTAGTGTGTTCCGCTTTATTCGAGCTGGGAGAGTTTACCGGAAAGAAAAAATATACCCACAAAGCTGTGGCCATGCTGAAAAGCCTGGCTTCGGAAAATTACCGGGCACCGTTAGGCGAAAATGCAAATTTCCTGATTATGCACTGCACAGGCAGCCTGCCCCACAAATCAGAAATCGACGCCCCCCTCACCTATGCCGATTACTATTTTCTGGAAGCTCTGGTGCGTTACAAAAAATCAGTCAAGTAATCCGTTTATCCGGATTTTATTCCTGAAATCCGTGAAGCGATTTTCAGTACACAAAATTTCAGGAACTTTTCTATACCACAACGGGATTCAGTCTTTGAATCCCGTTTTTTATTCATATTTTCCCAGGGTAACCAACAAAATCCGAAAAAGATAAGCGGGAATGCCATAAGCACAGAGGGAAAAGCCCGATAAAGAAACAGCCCTGAACCATAATGGTTCAGGGCTGCTATCCGGATGTAAGGGAAAGCCTCCCTTACCCCAATGTATAAAATCACTCTATGCCAACCCGGAAATCGGCCAATTGTACGGTAGAGCCGGAAGCCGTATCCCAGGCATCGTATTTCACCCGAATATACTGATAAGCGAAATTAGCCCCCAACCCAAATTTCTGTTGTCCGGATGCACTTTTATTTGTTTCGATACCACCTTTAATCAAAGTGAAATCGTCAGCTTTTCCGGTATTGCTTCCATAAAGGGAAATCTTTTGTACGCTCAATTGCGGGAAACCGCTACGGTTGGCGATTTTCACATAATTAAATGTATTCTTAACCCCCATATTCACTACGAAATCCATAGGATCGGTACCTTTCACCCCGTCATAAGTCTTACCCGGCTTCACAATGGCAATACAAGTCGTATTGCTTTCGTCGATCACATATTCAGGCGCACCTTTCACTGTGGGATCGCGGTCATACACGGCAGCCGTACTGGTCACCACCCAATTGGAACGATCGAAATCGCCACTCTTCCACAAAGCACTATTATCCAACTTAATATAACCGTCGGTGTTTTTATCCTCGAAACTCGGAATAACCGAAGCATCGAACACCTCCCAAAATTTATCCTCTAAAGCAAGAGCCGGCAATTTGGCCATTTCCTCCGCAACAAAAGGTCCGTACTTAAATCCCCAGGCATCGAAGAACGGACGCAAATCCTTTTGTGCCCATTCGGCAGTCCGCAAGCAGAAAAACTCGCGGCGACGCTGTTTTGCGTTCTGATTGATCTTATCCACAACCTCCTGATCCAATTCCCGGGAAGTCCTTCCTAAATAAGCATACAGCCTCCAGCCGAACTTTTGTGCCAATTGCATAAATGGAATAATCTTTACCTTATCTTCATTGATAACATTACCCAACACGGTTCCCACCGGAGCGTCGAAATCCTTTGAATCATCGTTCACTTTCACATAACGGTCGATAGCATTTTGCCAGGACGATACAATATCCTCCGGCCAGGCCTGATTCAAACGGGTGAATGAATGAAAGATATGGAAATTATTGCTCACTTCGTTGATTCCGCCTCCCACTTTGCTATCGCTCTCACTCCACATCCACACGGGCACCTGGTAGCCATGTCCGAATTCATGGAAAAATCCCCAGGCACTTCCGGTTGTCATGACTGAATATTGCACTCCCTTTTCGCCATACGTTTCACCGTACATAGCCGGATAACCGGCATGGGCGGCTCCGGCACACACCTGAATATCGGTCACATGACGTCCGGCAAAATCCATCGCTCCATGTAATTCGCCCGGCTCATCCTGCCTCAAACCCGTGTATTCATCATAATCGTGTTCCACCACATCGTCGTAAAAAGCCAATAATTTCAGAAACTCCTGTCCGTCGGTAATGGTTTTCAGAATACGGGTCGGCATGCTCCAAATCACCTTCCTGGTGGCAAACTCGGCAAAAGGAACCTGCGTTGTCTTCAATTCTTCGAGCCACGCATTCACATCTGTCTTTCCCAGCACAAAATCGGGAGATTTTACAGCTCCCTTAATTGTAAACGTAACGGGGGAAGCTATCGGCTCCGAAGGAATCAGGTAAATATTACCACCGAACAAATTATAAATCTTCACCGTATCGCTATCCAAAGTAAACACCGAATGAATCGTAGGATAACGCAACAATTTATCCTCCCCTTTCAAGTTACACGTCGTGGCCCCTATTCTAACTTTCACCTCAGTTTGTAAACCCCGTGGCTTAATAACGGTAATCACCTCGGCAGGAGGGGCGTACAAACCCGTTGAAAACCACGCACGGGTCTTGCTGGTATATTGTGACAACCGGCTATTGGGATGCATCGTCTTGTAATTGGCATCGATCAGCACATCCACTCCATCCACCAGCCGCACCACACTGTCGGATACCATTCCGGGATATTTTTTTACCCATTCCCAATAGGGATTATCCACTTTTTCCACTCCTTCCTGAACGGTCGATCCCCCGTCTGGGATTCCCGGTTCGAAAACATCGTCTTCGGTGAGGCGATCCTCTTCACACGCCACGGCAAAAGCCGCAACAAACGCCCATACCCATATATAATAATATTTTTTCATCTGCATAAATTTAATAGTGAAACAAGATTCTCTCTTACTTATTCAACTGATCGTAGGGTATGTACCAATTTTCCGGTTTCAACAACAATTCCCGGTAAGCATTGCGTTCCCCTTCCGGGTATTTAGAAGCCACGACATCGGCCAGCATCTCCGGTCGGTTCCAATAGCCTGCCATACGCATCAGGGTAAAAAAATGCTTTCCTTCGTAAGCACATTCCAAAGCAACCTCACGGGCAATCAGGCTATCGATAGCATATTTCATCCTTTCCGGATCACTATCGGCAACGCCGGGTTCCACCGCCTTCAAATTAATACGCCCGCGCACTCCGGCTCCTTCTTTCAGATTATTGGTATAAATCGGATTACTGAACGGAAACTTAAAATAGCCGCCACTGGCATCCCAAAAGCCGGAAGGCCCTCCGTTCAAAAAAGCAAGAGCATCTGTAAAAAGCCCCAATTTATTCAGGCACTCGGCCACCATCAGATGAATATCCCCGGCACGGTATACAGGCACCGCAGCATCCTGCTCGTAGGCCTCCTTACCCTGTGAATACTTATTAATATAATTCTGGCCGTTCTGAGTGACATAAGTTCCGGTCTCCCCTCTCCATTTATCACCCGTACCATCATTGCGCACCTGTCTCTTATACTGAGCCACAAGGGTATCGCTCGGTTTCAGATAATACACATTCGGGGTCTTATCCGAAAAATAATACTGCAACTTATTCTGCTGGCGGCGGTCTACGTCATAGGGAACAACGGTTATCATCTCGTTCGTGGTCGATGTAACCGCATTCTTAAAGGCATCCCGCCAATATTCATAATGCTTGTCGGTATATGCAGCCAAAGTAAAAGTCTTCGTATTTCCGCTATTATTTAAAATATTCAGCAAATAAGTCACGGCCTGCTGGTAATCACCCTTCCACATATACAACTCGCCCATAACGGCATTCACATTTATCCCCATACGGTTCCAGGACTCATCGGAAGTATTGTTCAGGTCGTTCCAGTCGAAAGTTGCCAAACCGTTAAACCCGCCGACCCCGGTCTTCAAATTCATAATCAGCTCATCCACCAGTTCGGAAAACCCCAGCACTTTGGCTTTACTAATATCGTTATAATCGGCAATAGCATAATCGTAATAAACAGCCTTACCATATAATTTTCCTAACGTCAGGTAACACCAGGCACGATAGCGCAGCGCATCGGCAATCATCCCGGCCATCAATCCTTCGGCAACAATACCCGGTTTTTCCCGGTCGAACGCCACAGCATGACGGATAAAATCATTACAATTAATAATAGTTTTATAATATACATCCGGAGCAACCACGCTATTCCCGTTCGTCGCCTGATAGCGGTAAACTTCCCAAAACTCGATCGGGGCATTCACCGTAGGCTCCATAAGCTGTCCCCTCAATTCCGAAACAATAATAGCATGTTCGGCCACATCCTGAAAAGAAGCAGCCACCCCGATGAAAGCGGCCTTCAGTTCAGGCGCTTTCTTAAAGTGATCCTTTTCCAGCAACATATCTCCCGATTCCGGATTAAAGAAATTGTCACAGGAGCCCAGCATAAGGGTAACCACCACCGGGACGATCTTAAATATATTCTTTACTTTCATTTCCATACATTTTAAATTTCATAAAACCATCCGGGAACTTAGAAATTCAGCTTAACCCCCAATCTGACAGAACGGGCAAGCGGGGCTTTTCCCATATCGATGCCCTGCAAAGCAGGCTCATAAGTATAACTGAACTCCGGATCCAATCCGAGATATTTCGTTGCGGTGAACAAATTCTCACCCGTCACATAAATCTGGGCCTGTTTGAAAAATCCCACACTTCCGGGAAAATCATAACTCAGGGTAATGTATTTTAAACGGAGATAAGAACCATCCTCGATCCAACGGTCAGAGAAACGGGCATTTCCCATAGGGTCGCCATAAGTAGCCCGGGGCACATCGGTCTGCTGTCCGTCGAAAGTCCACCTGCGAACAGCCACTTCCGACTGGTTCCGGTAGTCTGCCAACGACTCTGTAGTGCGGCGCACGGCATTGTAGATCTTATTTCCATAACTATAAGTGAAATTAGCCAGCAAACCGATGCCCTTATAACGGAAAGAAGTGTAAAAGCCACCGAAAAAATCGGGAGTGGCACTGCCTAAAATCTGACGGTCTTTATCGTCGATCATATGGTCGTCGTTCACATCCTGAAATTTCACATCCCCGGCATTGAAACGCACTCCGTTATGTGACAAAATTGCAGCCTGGTCGGCTTCCGCCTGCGAAGCAAACACCTTCTCCGCCTTCACGCCATAAAAAGCATAAGGAGTTTCCCCTACCCGGTTTACCAAAGTCGTCCCGTCGGCAAACTCAATCACTTTTTCATTCACTCCGCCCAGACTGACCACTTCCGATTTGAAAGCAGCGATATTTCCGCCGACCACCCATTCAAATCCTCCGCGGTTCACCAACTGTGCCTGAACAGCCACTTCTATTCCCTGGCTCTTGATCTCGCCTGCATTATCATACACATAACCGAAACCATAGGCAGAAGCCAGATCCTTTTGATTCAACATATTCTTCGTGCGTTCCTGAAATAAATCCACACTCACATTCAGTTTCCGCCCCAAAGTTGCAAAATCCACCCCCACATTATAATTATGATTAATTTCCGGTTTCAACTGGCTATTCGGAATATTGGAACGCACAATCCCCGTCTGATCCCGATACAGTTTGCTATTATACTGGTAACGCGAAAAAGAAGAAGAAAAACGGCTGTTCGCCAATTGTGCATACTCGGCCCGCACGGTCAACTGATCCACAAAAGATACATCCCGCAGGAAAGAAGAATTTTTCATATTCCAGGCCATGTTTGCCGACGGCAGGAAAACAAACAAATTACTGTTCGTCCCGGTTGAAGAAGCTGCGTCCGCAGTCACCCCTGCCGATAAAAATAATTGCTTCTTAAAATTATAAGCCGCTTTAGCATAAATATTCATCCAGTTATACACATCGATATAACCATCGAAATTTTTCCCATACATCCCGGTAGCGCTTCCCAACGTCTTATAAAAATCGGAACTCGTATTGATTCCCGTGCCATAATCATACTCGCGGTTTGTGGTGATCAGCTGGTACCCCAAAGTCACATCCAATCCGTGCACTTCATGGAACAAATCGCTATAAGTGCCGTTGGCATTGAAATAAAGATTATACCCTTCCGCCACACCGCTACGCACCGTGTTTTTAGCAATCCCGTCGAGCAAGGGAGCGATAGCCTGAGACGTTTTTCCCGGAATAAAAATATTTTCCCGGTTATAATTATAATACACCCCCACCAAAGCGTTAAAAGCTATTTTGGAATTCATCTGATAGTTCAGTCCGGCGTTCACCAGCACATCATAAGCACTGCTGGTGGCTTCCAGGTCGTTTACAATAGCCACCGGATTACTGATCCCGATCGCATCGGCCACCGGATTATTTTCCCCGTATTCGATTTTAGAGAAACGCCCCAACTGATTTCCATACTGATCCTTTTCGTATACATCGAACAAAGGCGACTTATACAACGCTGCCAATAAAGGATTCGTGGAATATGCCATTCCCTGCTCCATCAATTTATTATCGCTATAAGTGAAACCGACCGAAGCAAACATTTTCAGTTTAGGGGTAATTTTCATATTGGCATTCAAGCGTGTGAAATACTTCGACAACTTTGTATTTTCAATGACTCCCCTATTGTAAAAATACCCGACAGAAAGAGCATAATTGGCAATGGCATCCCCGCCTTTCACCTTCAATATATTCTCTGAAATAATAGCCGGAGTGTAAATTTCATCCTGCCATTTGGTGTTGTTGTCATACACATAATTATAGTGATAATCGGGATCGTCTTTCAGGAATGGGAACTTACTCACCAGGCTTTCCAAATCGGAAGTCGCCGTTTCGCCGATGTCACCGATATAATTCTTAAACCCGATGGCATCCATCATCGGAATGCGCTTATTCATCCAGCCCGCACCTTCCACAGTGTGGAATTCCACTTTCGTTTCCAGGTCGGTGGCTTTTTCCGTATTGATTAAGATCACACCGTTGGCCCCCAACGAACCATACATGGCGGCATCGTTCCCCTTGACCAGCGAAATATTCTCCACGTCTTTCAAATGCACCGGCATAAACATATTGCGGGAATAACCATTAATCACCTGCGATTCGGTTACATCCGGCAAATAAGGCATACCGTCCACCACAATCAGCGGGGTGCTGGAAGTATACAAAGAACGTACTCCCCGCATATTCACAAATGCCCCCTCTCCCGGCATACCTCCTTTGCTTTTCACCTGCAAACCCGCAATCATTCCGTGTAAACTTTCGTCCGGCACATCATTAGCCAGGTTCAGGTCCTTCTTATTGACCGTAACGGTACTTCCGGTCTTTGCTTCCGATGCAATCCGTCCGGCAGGCAGATCGACATTCGTAGAATGCCTCACCATATTGGAAGGCAAAAGATAAATATCTATCCTATCCCGCTTTCCTAAAAACACCGTCTTCGTGACAAAGCCGGCACGTTCCACCTTCATCTCCGTATTCCGACTGGTCAGCTCCAAAGTAAATTCACCGTTTTCATCGGAGATCACCGACTTTTCTGCCGCTCCGGCTGAAACCTGTGCCTGAGCAACGGGCTTTCTGTCCACCGAACTAAGAACCCTACCTTTTATTTCCACCACCTGGGCGAATACATTGGTTCCGATCAACAGCAACAGAATCCCTATATAATATATCTTAAAATTCATATCTGATTTCCTTTATGTATTAGTAAATCGATTTATCGGGGATCAACTTAATTCCCTGAATAGCAAGACGTTTCTCTTTCAAATCCTTATGTCCTGTCTTACAAACGAATTTAATTTTCATGGTTGTCACAGGCTGGCTCTCAGGCACCACAACATCTGCTACATATCCGTATGAATGGTTATTCACATCACTGATCTCATCCGGTTCGATCTGCTCGGCCACCAACTCCCCGTTAGCATAAATATCCAGCGGTTGCAACAAATAAGAACGGTAACTGTGTTCCATCCGGTAAGCACCTGAAAACAAGCGGGCCGGTTTCGGTTTTCCGAAACGGTCTTTCACCAAAACGGTAACTTCCAAAGTCAAAACCTTATCATCGTCCCAGGGAGTGTGATAACAGTGAAAGAAATGAATCTTATTCCATAACCAATCCTTATATCCGGTTGCATTCTCCATCACAAAATATTGGCTTCTCTCTTCTTCCGACAATTTATCCCAACAATCGATAAACTTAAAATCAATATCCTGCAACAGTAAATTACGGGGAATATGAAGATGCGTCACCGTATATACACGTCCGTTACTGGCAACATACGCCTCCGGAGCCACCAACTGCTTATCGGTTTTCCACACCTTATCCCATAACGATTGATAGGTTTGTCCCGGAGTATATGTTTCGATCACACCTTTATAAAGAGCCGACTTCATAATCCAGTCGAAAAACAAAACCCTCTCTTCTTCCGTCACATCACCTTCATACAGCCCCACAATATCATCCATAGCGGCTTTGATCTGCGCGTTGCCGGGAATAAACAAAGTATACTCGCCGTTTTCATTCCGGAAATCCCCCTTATCGAAATAAGGATTCTCAATCACAAACACGGAATCATAAATAGTATTTCCATATTCATCCACCCCTAACGGAAAACTGCTCTTTTCATCGAAAACAGTGTCACTGTGCGAAAGGATCGTATCCCTGAAAATGGAATATTCGTCCCCGGCCTTTACAATCTTTTCGTAAATATTATCCCGGGGAATCATCAGGGCTTCGATTTCATGTGCCACCCCGTTCGCACACAACTGATTCGGCTTCACGATGCTCTTGCCGTCCAAGGCTAGCCCATCCCCCTGCTGTGTGAAAGAAAGATTCTTTCCGGCAGTGGATTTGATGGTTTTCCCGGCCTGCAATTTCGGAGAATATAAAGCCATATAATTGATGTGCTGTTTAGCCAGACGCACCTTCTCCTCCGCCGAATAAGCACTATAATCCGCAGGCATATGTTCATTGCTCACCACCCATGCCGTAAGCACCTGGTTTTTTCCTAATTCCTTGCCCACTCCGGTTTCATCCATCAATTCCATAAACCGGGAATAATCCGGCTGCGACTTCAGGTAATCATACAGGGTCAGTTCCGAAACAGAGGTCGCCTCACCCTGTTCCTGTGAATAGTGGTTGTCCCACTCGTCCTTACAGGCTGCAAGGCACACGGACAATCCTAACATTGCTGATAAAAATATATTTCTCATTTTCATAGACTTATTCCTTAACAGGTTCAAAAATGATGTAATCGACCTCCATAACACCCGGACTAACCACGGTGAAACGAATCGTATGAGTGCTGGTTTCCACAAAATTCACCACTCCCAGGTCGGTAATCTTATTCGTGTAAGTGTTATTCTTTCCGAATACCACCGGAGCCCCCACATTCTTTCCGTCGAACGACACCTGATAGGTACCGCGTGCATGGGCCAGGTGGTGCTTGAAGGTCACTTTATACTTCCCTTTCACGATAGCGGGCAAATCCATTTCCCACCAACCCACTGCGCCCATATTGGCTGCCAGCACATCGGCATTGTCAAAGAAACCTCCCCAGGTGCTACGGGTTTCATACCACACAGCTCCACCGCCTTCCGGAACGGTTTTCCAGCGGATATAAGGAAACTGGTTTTCATCCGTCACATTGATATAATCCGTCTTCCCTTGTCCGGAAGAGCTGGACTTATGATACCACGACAATGAGGCAAACTCAGGAAAATAACCGGCATCGGTAAATTCCAGTTTAAACGTGGTAGGCTCAGGCGAATACACCGGCATCAGGCCGTCGATCTCATGAATCAATCCGTTACGAGCCTGGATATTATATTTATCCCTCAATTGATAACCACCGTCAGGCTCTCCGTCTCCATCGCTATCCTCATCCTTATTAAAATGCAACACACCCTTAATGTCCTCCACCATAATCAACTCATTGCCAGCGTAAGTAGCCACATTCTTCAATTTTTTCTCCGTGTCGAACTTAGCCAGGTCATTAAACGAATTCATCCCCTGAATCATGTGGTAAGCGACATACATATTCAACAAATTCGTTGAATCCGTATAATCAGTGCGTCCGAAAGCAAAACGGTCTGCCAAATCTTCAAAAGTCTGTATCTGATTAGCGTGGAATACCTCATCGGGAACGACAAACACAGTGGTATAACTTTTAGCCCCCGTTGCCAGGCGGATTTCCGACAACTTTTTGTCCCATCCGGTTTTTTCCACCACTTCCGCAAACAAAGAATATTCCGGAGTTTCGTTCAACATATCCCAAACCGGATCGACCACCGGGTCCATCACCTTATCCAGCACGTGCAGCACACCATTGATCAGGGGAATATCCTTCCCCACGATCCGGGAACTGTCGTTCACATAAATCACCCCTCCTTCCGTAAACTTTGTTACGAGATAATCGCCTGAAGCCGTCGTGTCGGCCAGTTTTCCATTGGTCATGGCAGAAGTCTCGATCTGTAACCCCACAATATTGTGATAACGCACCAAATAGCGGGCGGTCTCCATATCCAAGTCGTCGACAGAAGGATTGGCTATACCGAGTTTCTTCCTCAGATACTCTTCCACGGCTGCATTCCGGGCAGCAAAACAGGTAAAAGTGTTCTTCACCGTTAAAGCATTAAACATGTTCGTTTTCCTCAGCAAAGCAGTCCACATAGAAAACTCCGGGCGGCTTTCCAACCACGCTCCTGCAGAAACTCCGTCGAAAATGGCAAAATCCTTGCCTTTGTTCGGGTCTTCACAATTAAACAGCAGCATAGAAAACGCCAATACGATCAAATATGTTATCTTTCTCATATTTCTATCTTTTACATCATTACTATTCAAGATCCTCATAATAAGGATTCTGCACCAGCAAACCACCGTTCGCATCTATTTCATCCTTATGGATCGGCAGGTAATAACCACGCACATCCGCCAATTTCGCTTCATACAGCGGACGAAGCTGGGCCGACACATTCTCCAGGATCACATCCAGCAAATAATCTTTATACTGGTAATCATTGCGTTTTGCCATCCTCAAAATATCAAACCAGCGTTTTCCTTCGGCGATAAACTCCCGCTGACGCTCATCCATCACCATTTCGAGCGCGTCCCGTTCCCCCTGTGGCACTCCCGGATGCTGGCTGTATCCGGCACGCTCCCGGATTCTTTTCACCAATTCCCACGCTCCGCTGTAATCTTTCTCTCCCATCACCAAAGCCTCCGCCTTCATCAACAACACATCAGCATAACGATAGAAAATCCAATTGGCATTCCGGTCTTCGGAAGCACGGGTAGCCGCACCATCCAACGAAATTTCCTTGCCGGCATACTTCCAAATCCTCTTATCTTCCAAATAAGTGGCACCCACACCCCGGTAATCGTTCTCTGCCATTTCCGAAAACAGCTCCGAAGAACGGTAAGACAAAGCATAACGGGCAGAACCGAAAAACCAATTATATAAATTATTGGTGTTGTTGCTGATCGGAGATTTCCATTGCAATTCGAAAATACCCTCGTTACTATTACCGGGATTAAACAATGTATACCAATCAGACTTGCTGACCAAATCATACTGTCCCGAAGTAATCACTTTATTACAAGCCTCCAAAGCTCCCGCATAATTTTCAGCCCACAAGTAAACATCGGCCAGCAACGTATACGCAGCCCAGCAGGTAGCACGTCCCTTATTTTTAGCCACATCCCCGTATCCCGGCTTACATTTGGTCACAGCCTCTTTCAGGTCAGCGATAATCTGATTCAGCACGGCTTCCTCGCTCACCTTAGCCTGTGTAAACTCCTTTTCATCGTCTACATAGGGTTCCAGCACCAAAGGTACCTCACCGAAAGTACGTACCAGATAGAAATAAGCCAAAGCACGCATAAATTTAGCCTCGCCTACATACGAATTCATCACCTCGGGGGCAAACGTAGGATCTTTTTCCAACACAGTAGGCCCGTATTTAATCACGGCATTCGCATTCCCGATCACGGAATAGAAATCTTTCCATTTGCAAATACTGTTCGTGGTGAGAATTTGCAGTTCATATATATTTTGTTCCTCGGTAGTAGCCTTAGCTCCCAAAGCCAAAGCATCCCCCCTGAGTTCTCCCCACTGAATAAACTTTTCCAGGCAACTTCTTGACTGAGTATAAACCGACATCACCACAGCCTCCACATCCTCCTTCGTATTCCAATACATATCACTGGTCTGGTCGTTCTCAGGCAGCAAGTCCAGCCAAGAATTACATCCCGCTCCGGTCAGCGACAAGAGCAATACCGCCAAGCATATCTTTATTTTCTTAAAACACTTTTTCATATCCAATCCTTTAAAAATCAACGGTTATACCTAATGCCATTCTGATCGGACGCGGAGTGTCGGCATTGTCCACAGCCAACTGATAGATACTATTTCCTTCCAGTCCGACTTCGGGATTCTGTCCCTTATACTTCGTTATCGTCCACAAATCATAACCAGTCAAATAAACCTCCGCTCTTTGAAGTCCCAATTTCTGTAAAATCGGTTTTTTCAAAGAATACGACAAAGTCAACTGCTTCATTCTCAAAAACGTTGCATTATCCACAAAACGATCGGAGCCTAAATAATTATAACCACGTCCCCAAAGAGCGCGGGGAATTTCGGTATTATCCCCCTCGTGCCTCCACCGTCTTAACACAGCCGTGCTTTGATTATCGGCACCATACATATTCTCCGTATTGATACGGGTTTTGTTAATCGCACTTTGCCCCACACGTCCCTGAAAGAACGTACGTACTTTAAAATTCTTATACCCGATATTGATTCCGAAACCTCCGGTCAGGATCGGCATCGAATTACCCAGATAAACAATATCATACTTATCGATCACCCCGTCGTGGTTCACATCTTCATAAATAGCATCGCCCGGCCTCATCCGCACATTATTCACGGTCATATACACCGGATTTCCCGCCATATCCATAATCGGATTATTATTGGCATCCCGGGCAATCGTCTGGGCTTCATTTTGGTACACTCCCAGGCACTTATAACCGTAGAACGAACCCAGCGGGTCGCCTTCCACAACATTCTGTGCATAGTTGCTATTACCGAAAGTGTACTTTTCATAAGTCATGTTCGACGGCAACTCTTTCACCTCGTTCCGGTTACGGGAAACATTGAAATTAACGCCCAAATTGAAATCTTCGGTCTTGATAATATTCCGGTAATCGATACGGAACTCCCAACCATAGTTCCTGATTTTTCCCGAATTGAAATAAGACACAGTTCCGAAACCGGTTGTGGAAGAAATTTTAGCATCCTTTTGCAGCAAATCATCGGACACTTTATCATACAAATCAAAAGTCACTTCCAGATTATGGTTCAAAAACGCCAAATCCACACCGAAATTATTTTGGGTAACGATTTCCCATTTCAGGTTGTTCAGCTGAATCGTTGAAGGCGACACGGCCGCAGAGCCGATATAATCACCGTTGGAAGTGAACTTGCCGATATATGGATACGACCCTGAAGGCGAGTTTCCGGTTTTACCCCAGCTATACCGGAATTTAGCATCGCTCAACCAGGCAGAATACGGTTTCAGGAAATTTTCCTCGGAAACACGCCAGGCCACAGAAGCACTCGGAAATCCTCCCCATCGACGGTCTTTACCCATACGTGAATTTCCTTCGTAGCGATACCCTGCGGTAAGCATATAACGGTCTTTATAATTATAGTGTGCATTGAACACAAACCCCACTGTCCGGTTTCTTGAACTTCCCGACCCCATAGAAACAATCTTACCTCCGGTGGTGGGATCGCTCAGGCTTTCCGAGCCTACACCGCTCACCTCACTGCTATAACTGGCCGTGGACGATTCTTTGATCTGCGACATCACGGTCAGGATCATCCGGTGCGACTCATTGAACATTTTATTGTAAACCAATTTATTATTGATATTCATCGACAGGTTATCCGACTTCAGGTCGTCGCTCATATTGAAGTAATTGCTGGAAGAATTAACCCCGGTAGCTATCTGCGGCAAAAACTTCTTCGTATTCTTAGCTCCAATATCGAAACCTATATCCGAGTTAAAGATCAGGTCGGCAATAATACGGTATTGTAAATTAAAAGTCACGCGAATATCACGGCTGGTGGTATTATTCATAGACTCTTTAGCCATAGCTATCGGGTTGAACGTCCAATTCGACCAGGTCCCCTGAAAAGGAGTGTAATTCGAAGTTTCCACCGGAACAAAATATTCGGAAGTACGTTCCCCGTTTTCATCCAGCAGGTACGGCGACATATTCGGCATCTTCGTCATCGCCTCGCCCCTCACCTTCACTTTACCGGCGGAATCTTTCCAACTATCCTCCCGCTGCCCCTGGGTGAAAGCGAATCCGGCAGACACCCGTAATTTGGTTGAAAAATTATAATCCACATTCAAACGGGTAGACAAACGGTTGAAACCCGTCCCTATCGTCGTTCCTCCTTCATGCAAATATCCCACAGAGAAACGGTAAAGGGCTTTATCGCCACCGCCGGACATTGAAAAGTTAGTTTCACTGGTCAGGGCATTTTTCTTAATTTCGTCCACCCAGTCCGTATTCTGGTTATACTCATTGAAATATTTATAATCCGGGTCAAAATTAATCTCCGGATATTTGGTCAGGCGTTCCATTTCCGACCAGTGAAAACCGACATCCAACATACGGTTCCACATAGCATCGTGGATCATGGTCACATATTGCCGGCCATTCAACATGGAAATGGGCTTCGGTTCCACCTTAAAATCGATCTTCTGGGAAATAGAAAAACGCGTTTTTCCCTTCGAGCCCCTTTTAGTAGTGATAATCAGCACACCGTTAGCTCCCTTCGACCCCCAAATAGCAGTGGCAGCAGCATCCTTTAACACCTCGATCGATTCAATGTCGCTCGGGGAAATATTAACCAAAGCTCCGAAATCGTCCTCATTGGCGGTAGCGAAATCGAAATCGCTGTCGATCTCCGTATCATACGGAATTCCGTCGATCACGATCAACGGCTCATTGCTGGCATTCAAAGAACTCGTACCCCGGATACGGATAGCCATTTTAGAACCGGGATCACCGGAGGAGGCAATAATATCCACATTTCCCAAACGCCCCTGCAAAGCATCCTCGATCGAAGTCGCCTGCAACTCAGCCATCTCCTCCATATCGATTTTCTGCCGCGCCACACCCAAGTCCTTCACCGGCACACCCATATCGCTTTTCTCTATCATTTTATGCGTCACACTCACCTCACCCAGCGTCTGGGCTTCTTCTTCCAGCACCACGTTAATCACTTTCTGACCTTTGTATTTCACTGTCTGTGTTTTATAACCCACAAAAGAAAATACAATGCTAATATCCTTCACTCCTGCCGGAATCGTCATATAATACTCTCCATTCGGATTGGTAACAACCCCCACCAAAATACGGTTATTCTCATTCTGGGCATAAACCGTGGTACCGATCATCGGTCCAACATTATCACGCACCAATCCGGTCAAAATCTGCTGCGAAAATCCGGAAAAAGGGATAAGCAGCAAAAAGAGGAATAAAACCTTCTTTATATTATTTGTTATTCTCATATCAACTATTTTTTAGATTATTCCGGCTGTATATCCGTGGTTTCTATTTGATAAATAATACCGTCAGTCGTAAATCTCGGATACTTACCGGATAGAGTATAGCATTGCTTCGTCCCTTTATCGTTAGTCAGACGGAGGCGGAAATTATCCACATCCTGATACAACCCCAATTCAAAATATTTTCTTTCATAAATATTGGAATTGGCAACATCCACCGATAACGTGGAATACATTCCGTCGTCCCCGATTCCCGGCATGACATAATTGGCAACCTTATTACTCTCTAAAGTCACAAAGAAATATTTCAGAAAAGTAACCAGAGAAGCCGAATCCTGAGGGATATTATCCGCCGCATCGATCGCTGCATTCGTTGGAGCGAAAACCATCGCCGTTTCCCCTGCCAACATCGGAATGGTTATCACCCCGTTAATTTCCTCCCACAACCCTGCTTTCTTCATTAACGCCCAAAATTTCGAATATTCGGTATTAGTCAGCACATCCGTCAAAACTTCATCGGTTTTACCGATCAATTGCTCCGACTCATAGGTCACTCCGTTCGAATATTCTCCCAAAGGAACAACCTGCACGGCTTCATCCGTTTCCTGTTCTCCGGCAACCCCGCCGCCAAACACTTTAATATAAGTCAGGCTCTTTTTGGTAGGAAACACCTGTTGTTTATTGAAATCCGTGATTTTTTGCGGCACAACATGCATCGCCACTAAATCCGACAATTCGAGAGCCGTCATTTCCACATACTTGCCATCCTCCACATTCAATTTCTCGAATTTCTCATCACCCAAAATATCCGCATTCCCGATATTCAACCGGATTCCCATCGCCTCGAACGCTTCATCTCTCGGAACAAACAAAGTATAATCGTTATCCGGATTGGTCAGCTGGATAATCTCTCCGGTCTTATAAAGCAAATTCATAAACATATTGTATTCCGAATGCTGGAACAAAGGCTTAGTCACCGTCTTAAAAGGGGCAGGCACCAAAACCTTATTAATTCCATAAAACACCCCATTGGTACACATCTCCTTCACATCCGTACGGTCTACATCAAAATCGCAGGCATCTCCGTAAGTTGTGGTCACCTTCCCGGCCTTGATTTCTTCAGGCAACACAATATTGCTACTCTTGATATGATTGCTCAACAAATATTCCAACGCCAGCAACGGAATATCCTCCCGGCTCTGATAAGCAGGGAAAAACTCATGAATAAAACTTTCCAATGCGGCATCATTCGGCACAAAGGCATTAAAAGCCGTTCCCGATGCAACCTGAATATTTTCAGTAAAGCCACCTTCATAATTAAAAGTCCATTCGCTGGCAATCTTAGGCAAAGAATTGTGATAATACACATAAATACTATCATTGGAAGTAGCCCCATATTTTTCCGAAAGCTGCGCATCGTAAGTGATCGCAGCAAAACGGTCATACAAACTTTTAAAAACGGAATAATTCTTAGAAGGATCTTCAACAATGTCATAAATATTACGAAGCGGTTTCAGCGTATTATCGATCAGATACAGGTAACCGTTATCGGTAGGAATTCCATTCCCCCCCTCTATCACGCTTGCATTGGCCACATAAAACTGATTATCCCCTTTCCACTGGCTGTTTGGGAAAAAATACTTGTAATTATACTCCAGGTCAGCCAACTTCTTAAAATGGAATAAATCGGTGGATAATACAGGTAAATATTTCTCCCGTTTATACACCTCTATCTTCCGCCCTGTTTTCGGATTAGTCACAACCTGAATCGGATCTTTTCCAAAAGTCTTATGCTTGTAATAAATTCCCGGATTGGTCGCTGGATTCAACACTCCATTCGGTTGAAAATTCATCAGATCGTCCGGTTTGTAAGAATACTGCACAATATGATTACCTACCAGCACTTTCAGGGAATCCAACGGCACATTGTCCACACTGCTCCACCCGTGCGCATGAAGATACGTCATAAATTGTGCATCGTCCGGAGCAAAAACTGTGCAAAGACCTTGCCCGTCGACGATGATTTTAAAACCAGCGAGATCGATTGCATGAAGAAATTGGCTATACTGCCCTTTTCCCTGCAAAATCTCGTAAGCACTCCCCTGAAGCCAATCAGGGCGTTCATAATGTTTCTCCATTTCATCCTCGCACCCCAGCAAAGGCCCAAAAAAGAAAAACATTAATAAAATTTTACTACACGCTACTCTCATAAAATTTAACTTAGATTATTACACGTTTTAACCACAATATTGATAATTCACATTACGTTCATTACAGATAAATCCAATAAAAACGAAC
>UQJP01000036.1 GCA_900541415.1 uncultured Odoribacter sp.
ATCCGTTGTTGAACAAAGGCGCACACCCCCCCCCCCCCCCCCGCCACTTTCCCCTCAACGGCTTCCGGCCTCCGGTGCTGCTCACCACGCTCCGCATCGACAACCGGGAAATTCTTCCCTCCCCCCGGAATCCGTTACTGCGGCAACCATTGGCAAACACCCGGAAACTCACCCTCCGGCACAACGAAACAAACCTGTCCATCGGCTATACCGCCCTGAACTACATACACCCTTCCGGCAATCGGTACGCCTATCGGCTGGAAGGCATCGACCCCGGCTGGGTACAGGCGGAAGGACGCCGCGAAGCCATATACAGCAACCTGCCTCCCGGCAACTACACCTTTCGGGTAAAAGCCTCCAACAACGACGGCCTTTGGAGCGATAGCGAAGCCACCCTCCGCATCCGTGTGCTGGCACCGCTATGGCTGCGCTGGTGGGCATTCCTGCTCTATGCACTCGCGGCCTTTCTCATCCTGCGCCAATACTTTATCTACCGTCAAAGGAAACAGGCACTCGAACATCAACTGCGCTATAAACAACTGGAACAGGAAAAAGCCGAAGAGCTGCACCGCGAACGCCTGAACTTTTTCACACAGGTAGCCCACGAATTTCGAACGCCGCTCACGCTGATTCTCAATCCGCTGGACGAACTGTCGGCCAAAACCGTACATATCTCCGGAATCGGCAACATGCTGGCGCTGATCCGGCAAAACACCAACCGCCTGCTCTCTCTGGTAAACAACCTGCTCGACCTGCAAAAGCAGGAAAGCGGAAAAACGGAACTACATCTCTCCGTATTCGGCCTTTCCGAATTTATGCAGGAACTATACTATAATTTCCAGCCCGTTGCCCAAAACCGGGGTATCGATTTCCGCCTGCAACTGCCGGACACCTCCTTTTCGGTGGAATACGACCGGGAAGAACTCGAAAAAGTCATTTTCAACCTTCTTTCCAATGCTTTCAAATTCACCCCGGAAAACGGGAAAATCATTCTTTCCGCCACCCTCTGTCCCATAGAAGCAGCGCAGGCAAACCAGGTGGAGACGGAACATCCCACCACACATAACCTATACATAGAAGTGGAGGACAACGGCATCGGCATTCGCGAAGAAGACCGGGAAAAACTGTTCCAGCCTTTCGCCGCCTCCGGAAAAGACCTGCACGGGGAACTGCTCGGCAGCGGCATCGGGCTAAGCGTAGCCCGTTCCATCGTCCTCCGCCACCAAGGGACGCTCACCCTCCGGAACGTACACCCGCAGGGAACGCTGGCAAGTATAAGCCTGCCCTACACCCGCGTAACCACCCCCATCTCCGAAACCATAAGCCCGGAAAACAGCGAAACGGAAACTCCGGAAACCACTCCCGTCACCCCTTTCGCCCCCACAGCTCCGCGTACGCACACCTTGTTGCTCATCGACGACAACCGCGACATACTCGCCTACCTGAAAAACCGCCTCGAACAGGAATACCTCATATACACGGCGGAAAACGCAGCGGAAGCCCTCCAAATCGCCGGGCGGCACACCGTCCACCTCATCATCAGCGACGTGATGATGCCCGGCATCGACGGCAATCAACTCTGCCGCACCGTCAAAGCCACCCCGGAACTCTGCCACATCCCCGTGATCCTGCTCACGGCAAAAACCATGACCACCCACATGGAAGAGGGCTTCAACGCCGGAGCGGACGACTACCTCACCAAACCTTTCAAAATAACGGCACTCAAAGCCCGGATTAAAAACATACTCGCAGAACGCGAACGCCTGAAAAAAATATATGGAAAGAAACTATCCCTCGAAAGCGCAGGAATCGAAATAGAGCCCGCCGACCGCGCATTCCTGGAAAAATACACGGCCATCGTCCGGGAAAACATCTCCAACCCCGAATTTAATATAGAAAACCTCTGCGCCCAACTGGGAATAAGCCGGGCAGCCTTCTACCGCAAAACCAAAAACCTCACCACCCTGTCCCCGGCGGAAATGATACGCAACATCCGCCTCGAATGTGCCGCCGGACTGCTCAAAACCACCGCCCTGTCCGCCGCAGAAATCGCTTTCCAAACCGGATTCGGCAGCTACGCCCACTTCAGCGACTATTTCAAGGCCACCTACGGCGTCTCCCCCAAAGAATACCGCGAAACGGCCAACGGCAACTAATCCCGCCCCGCAAACAGCCATCCCGCAGGGGGCTTTCCCCTCCGGGCTCATCCTTCCAGCCGCTTCTCGAAAGCCAGCCGTTCATTCCGGGCGTAAACAATCTTCCCGCAATACCTGAACCCTAACTTCTCCAACATCCGCAACATATATACATTATCGAAATTCGTATCCACCCGGAAACTCCCCACCCCCTTTCGCCTGCACAAACCCTCCACCTGCCGCATAAACAAAGTCGCCATACCCTGTTGCTTCACCTCGTCGGCCACCGCCAGCCGATGCACCACCACATAAGGAGGCTCCGTCGCCCACTTTCCCCGGATCACCTCATAGGCAGGCTCGCCGTCGAAAATCACCGCACCGTAAGCCACCGCTCTCCCTTCCCGGCACAACACATACCCGTACCCCGAAGCCACATCCCGCGCAATATCCTCCGGGGCGGGATAACCGTCCTGCCACTGCTGCTTACCCGCCAGCCTCATCTGTTCCTTGGCCTGCAAAATAATCTCCCAAATCCGCTTCAGGTCTTCCTCTCCGGCTGGCCTGAAACCCATAAAATCATCTGTCATAACTTTATTTCCATAAAATCGTTCATACCTCCCGTTCCTGTCCCGTCACTCCTGCTCCGGCAAACAAAACCCCGGCGAACATAAAAATACAAAATAATATCCATATTTATTTCCGAAAAATCCCTCCCACCCCTATTTTTCCGGCCAAAAACACATCCGCCTTAAAAACGTTTGCGTATAAAAAACGAAAATACAAAGCACGTCTAATGGAAAAATAATCTATTTTCGTATCCTAAACAAAACCATTTATGATTTCATTTCAACCGATCACCCCTAACGATAAAGAGCTGATTACATCTTACATTTTACCGTCCGGGCAGCAGGATTGCGACCTGTCGTTTGCAAACCTGTGTAGCTGGCACTTTATGAGCGAATCGGCCTTCGCGGTCATAGACAACCGGCTCATTCTGCGCTTCACCAATGAAGACGGGCAACACGAATATTTCATGCCGATAGGCGACGGAAACCTGATTCCCATAGTGGATAAACTGAGCGAACAAGCCGATGCGGAAAAAGAACCGCTGATCCTCCGGGGCATACTTCCCGGCACACGCGAAATACTGGAACAATACTACCCCACCCTTTTCGAATACACCGCCAACCGCGACTACTTCGATTATATTTACCGGAGGCAGGACCTGGCCGAGCTAAAAGGCAAAAACTACCAGCCTAAACGCAACCACGTCAATAAATTCAAAAAGGAATACCGCTTCGATTTCCAACCCCTCACCCCGGAATTGATTCCGGAATGCCTCCTGTTCGAAGCAGAATGGTGCATGAAACACGGCTGCGAGGAAAACGAAAACATCAGGAACGAACGGCAGGCGCTGACCTTCGCCCTCGACCACTACAACGAACTACCGCTCTCCGGAGCGGTGATCCACGTCGAAGGCAAAATAGCCGCCTTCACTTTCGGGGCTCCGATCAGCCACGACACCTTCGGCATCCACTTCGAAAAAGCCGACATCAGCCTCGACGGGTCATACAGCATCATCAACCAGCAATTTGCCGCAAGCCTCCCGGAACAATACCTTTGGCTCAACCGCGAAGAAGACATGGGCATTCCCGGGCTACGGCAGGCCAAAACCTCGTACCACCCCGCAAAGCTGCTTGAAAAATGCAGAGCGGTAAAAATAAAATAAGCCGGATCACCCCCGCGAAAACGGCGGGCGGGGAAACGGGAACACCCGATATAAAACCTCACGCATGGAAACTAAAAGGCAAAAAACAGCAGCACTCTGGAAAGCCTGCTTCGACGATACCGATGAATATATCCAGTTCTACTTCGACCGGAAATACAGGGATGAAAACACCCTCCTGCACGAAGAAAACGGACAAGCCATAGCCGCCCTGCAAATGTTGCCCTATCCCATGAACTGGGCAGGGACAACCCTCCGCGCCTCCTACATTTCCGGGGCATGTACCCTCCCGGAAGCCAGAAACCGGGGCATCATGACACGCCTGCTCGCCGAAGCCTTCCTCACGATGGCCCGGCGCAGCATCGACCTGACCTTTCTGATACCTGCCGAACCCTGGCTATACGGCTACTACGGAAAAACAGGCTACGCCCCCGTGTTCGAATATACCCCGGAAACCTTCACGCCCGCAGTTCCGCCGCCAACAACAGCCACACTCGACATTCCCGCAGCTTACAGCGACACGCTGGCCAACAGTTGCTACCCCTATTTCGACAGGGAAATGCAAAAACGCCCCGATAGCATACAACACCCTTTTGACGATTTTTCCACCGTCCTTCGAGACCTGTACGCAAGCGGAGGGCGGCTTTTAGTGGCCAAATCCAAAGAAGATTCCTCCGGACTGACCGGGCTGGCCTTCGCCCTCCCCGAAGAAAACCACGTCCGGATTTCCGAACTGCTCGGCAATACGCCCGAAATACGCGCACAACTGCTCCACGCCGCAAGCCGCCTGGGAAACGGCAAGCCCGTCACCTGCAAACTTCCGGCACAACAGGGAAAAAGCGAGAAACGGGGAATGGCGCGCATCATTCAGGCCGAAAAAATGCTCGCCCGGTTTGCCGCCTGCCATCCGCAGGCCGATTTCACCCTGCAACTCACCGACACCCTGCTTCCCGCCAACAATGGCTACTACACCGTCGTCCGGGGCAATTGCTGTAAACATATAAACACGGAAAAAAAAGCCTCTTACCACATGGACATCGCCACGCTCACACAGGCATTGCTGGGCGGACTGCCCGAAAACCCCACATTCCCTCTCCGCCATCCTTACCTGAGCCTGATGCTCGACTAACGCCTGTTATTCTTCAACCGGAACGGAACGCTCAGCTCGATTCTTCCCGTGTAACCGTTTCCCAATATACCCGGGTAAAACTCTACCAGGCGGATAGCCTCCCGGTCACACTCCGGGCTCAGCTCTTTCAACACTTTGATTCTGGTGGGGTTGCCCCTCTTATTCAGCCGCACGGAAAGAACCACTTCCCCTTCCGTACCGTTCACCCGTGCCGCCTCGGGATACCGGAGAGAATCCGCCACATACCGTTCAAAACGCTGCAACCAGGTAGGATGTCCCTCCGCTTTCCTATTATTCCAGTCCGTAGCCCGCGAAATCGCCGACTTCGGTTTCTGATTCCTTTTTTTATTCGTATCGTAAGAAATCACCTCCTCTTCCCGCCGTTCTCCGGGCTTCTTCCGGGGCGGTTGCTGGCCCGCAGGCGAAATACCCCTGATCCGGACACCGGATTTATCATCGGAAACTCCTTCCCGGGCATTCACATGCTCCAGCCGTTTTCCCAGCATCCCTGCAACACTATTCCTCATTTCCAGGGAATCCTCTGCCACCACAGCCGTATCCCCGGCAAAATCCGCTTCGGCCACCGCAACGGCATCCCCCCCGGCAATTTCCCCCCTCTCCACGGCATACGCCGCCACCTTTCGCTCCTTCGGCCTGACCGCCGTATTTTCCCGGCCTTTGGCTTTCTCTCCCTCCTTTTCCGCCACCGTTGCGGATTCCGGCACAACCGCAGCAGCCACCACGGCAACGGCAGGCACCGCGCTATCTGCCTGCACCTCCTGCATCACCGCAGCCACATGCTCGAGATTCCGGTCATCCTCCCCCGCAAGCAGCCATGCCGCCGCACTCCCCACCAGCAAAATAGAAGCCGCAGCCACCCAGCGGAAAGCTTTCCAACGCTTCCTTCCCACCACCTTAGGGCGCAATTCCAACTCCAGCTCCGCCACCACCCGCTCATGATCCGCCTGCACCTCCTCCAAGCCTTCCAACGCCTCGAACAAAAACGGATCCGACAAAGCCTCCCGTTCCAATCGGTTCGCCGGCTTTCCCTTTCGGTTTCCCTTCAAATAACGCCATATATACTCAAAACCTTTCATACTCCAACTATTAATGAACGCCCTTACGCTCCAGGCACAACTTCAGATTCCTTTTCCCGTTCTGGATAAAACTCTTCACCATCTTCAGCGAAAACCCCAGCCGCTCCACAATATCCTGATAGGAAAACTCCTCCATAAAAAAACGCTCCACACACATCCGCTGCCGTTCCGGCAAAGCCTTCAGGCACTCCCGCAACCTCTCCTCCCGTTCCTCCGTCTCCCTCTTATCATCAAGATGAAAATCATCGCAAAAATCCATAAACTTCTCGTCCAATTCCACCAAAAAACTTCCCTTCCGCCTCCGCAACTCCGCCAAACAATCATTCCGGACACAAACATACAGCCACCCCTTAAAAACTTTCACCTCATGTTGCAGCAACCTGCCACCCAGCTCCTCATACACCTGCATCACCATGTCCCGCGCATCCTCCACATTTTTCAGATACTTCAGGGCAACCCCATAAACCAAAGGCACATAACGCCCGTATAACTCCACCAGATACTCCGGTTTGCAACTTCCGCGATACCGTTGTAAAAGTTCCTCGTCGCTACAATCTTTACTAACCTTCATGAATAAAAAACAATATAAACTAAACAAAGATAAACAAACTTTCAAATAAAAACACAAACACTATGGAAAGCCAGGTAACCACCACCACAATCCACCCGTCCGTCACCCTCGGCAACTGGATTCTCACCATGATCATCATGTGCATCCCGCTCGTCAACATCATCATGCTATTTGTCTGGGCATTCAGCAAAGGCAGCAACCCCAGCAAAGCCAACTGGGCAAAAGCAAACCTCATATTCATCGCCGTAGGCATCGTCCTGTTCCTGATTTTCGGAAGCGTTCTGGCAGGAATATTTTACAGCTTTTCCCCTCATCCTTAACCGGGAACATCCCGTTCCGCCCCCGTATTCCGGAAAACGGTTGCTCCGGCAGCCGTTCTCCGGAAATTTCCACATACCCCGGCATCGACCTCCTTCCCGGAGGCCGCCCGGATAACAAACCATCTTCAAAAAACCTACTCCCCCATCCATTCCCGGCATCCTTCCGCACTCCTTCCCCCCCGACACCTAAAAACAGCCCTCCGGCATACCCCCATTCCCTCCCCCACACAAAAACGCCGAAACCGGGAAACCACAAAAAACAAAATTCCGGACTCACCCGTCAATCCCTCCCGATCGCTGAAAAATTCCGGGGATTGGTTGAACTTAATCGGATCGTAACAGGCTAAGCTGTAATTTTATACCATCCAAATCGACCGATATATGAAAAACAGCATCATCCAAACCCTGTCCCGGTTCACTCCCATCACGCTGGAAGAAATGCAGCACATACGGCTCATGAACCGCACCGACACCAAATACCTCACCACCCTTCCGGCATTGGAAGAACTCCTGTTCTTAGCCCAAAAACAATACCGCATACAGGAAATCGGCAACGACAGGAATATGCCCTACTACACCTTATACTACGACACTCCGGCACTCGATATGTTCCGGGCACACCAAAACGGGAAACTCGGTCGCCAAAAAATACGCACCCGCTCATACGTCAACTCCGGACACACATTTCTGGAAATAAAAAACAAAAACAACAAAGGCCGCACCGACAAACGGCGCATCCGCATCCCCTCGGTGGAAATACGCCCGGAAGCCTGCCGGGACTTCCTCTCCGGCGTCACTCGCTATCCTGCCGAATCATTGTCCGGGCAACTGGAAAACCGATTCAACAGAATCACGCTCGTAAACAGGCAAATGACGGAACGCCTCACCATCGACACCGAACTCTGCTTCCATAACCTGCGAAACGACAACCGCCGGACATTGGAACAATTGGTCATCATCGAACAAAAACGGGACGGAAACACCCCCTCCCCGATCCGGGAAATATTGCGCACCCTCCGCATACACCCTGCCGGATTCAGCAAATATTGCATGGGGACGATCCTCACCGACAGCACCCTGAAACACAACCGGCTCAAACCCCGGCTTCACGCCCTGGAACATTTATTATCCTGCTAACACAAAACAACCACCCTTATGGAAGGATTAGACGAATTAGAATTTATGGACACTCCGCTCCTGGACACTGCGGACTTCTGGCAACTACTGCTGCGCTTTGCTTTCAACATGATTATCACCGGATGCATCATCCACCTGCTTTACTATCCCAAAAGCCGGCGCAGGGACTACTACTTCACATTCATGCTCATCAGCCTCAGCATCTTCTTCCTCATCTTCCTGCTGGGAAGCGTCAAACTGAAAATCGGCTTTGCCCTCGGCTTATTCGCCATCTTCGGCATCATCCGCTATCGCACGGAATCCATGCCCGTCAGGGAAATGACCTACCTCTTCGTAATCATCGCCCTCTCGGTGATCAACGCCCTGGCGGTGACCATCAGCTACGTGGAACTACTGGCCACCAACCTGATATTCCTGCTCAGCATCTGGATTTGCGAAAGCAACCGCTGGCTAAAACACATCTCCTGCAAACTGATACAATACGACCGGATCGAACTGATAAAACCCGACCGGAAGCCGGAATTGCTGCAAGACCTCCACGAACGCACCGGGCTTTCCATTTCCAAAGTGGAAATCGGTTCCATCGACTTCCTGCGCGACACAGCCATATTGAAAATATACTATGAGCCGGAAAGCAATGAAATCAAAACCATAGACACGCTCACCAAAATACCCCGCGAAGAATAAAAACAATAAAAATAACACCATGAAAAAAATGAAACTCATCCCCCTGCTGGCACTTTTATTCCTGACAGCAGCCTGCTCCTCGAACGACACCTTCGGCGATGACGGGCATTTCCCCGGAAACACGCCGGAAAACAACGGCGGCACTTCCGGCGACGATCTGGAAGACTTCGACATCGTCCCCGACACCTCCGACTACGCCGAAACCCCGGAAACCGTCCCTACCGACGAAACCGACGAAAACTATGACGATTTTGTTGAAAACTCCACCTTCACCACCACCGTCACCGTTCAATATGCCGGCAACACAGCCACCGTCACCAACCCGGCAGAAGGAGTAACCGTCACCCGAAACGGGGCACACGTCACCATAAACTCCACCGTCAAAAAAATAGAATACATACTCACGGGCACTTCCACCGACGGCTCATTCAAAATATACAGCGACAACAAATTCAAACTCACGCTGAACGGAGTAAACCTCACCAACCCGACAGGGGCGGCCATCAACATCCAGTCGAAAAAACGGGCCTTCCTCATCAGCGCCGACGGCACTTCCAACACCCTGACGGACGGCACCTCCTACAACACCCCGGAAGGCGAAGACCTGAAAGCCTGCCTGTTCAGCGAAGGACAAATCATATTCAGCGGGACGGGAACACTCGGAATCACCGGAAACTGTAAAAACGCCCTATGCAGCGACGATTACCTCCGCTTCCGCACGGGAACGCGCATCAACATCACGGCAAACGCCAAACACGGCATAAAAGCCAACGACAACATCATCATCGGAGGCGGAGTGCTGAACATCCAAACCATTGCCGACGCTTCCAAAGGCCTGTCCTGCGACGGGGACATCCGGATCACGGGGGGACGCACCACGGTGATTACCTCCGGCGGCGGCGTATACGAGGATAACGACGTATCCGGCTGTGCAGGCATCAAATGCGACGGTACCTTCACTATGGATGCCGGGACACTGGCACTGAAAAGCACCGGAACGGGCGGCAAAGGCCTTAGCACCGACAAAGACCTCACCATCAACGGAGGAACGGTAAAAGTAATCACCACCGGGCAACAATACATCTACGGGAACTTAGACACCTCGCCCAAAGGAATCAAAAGCGATGCCAACCTCACTATCAACGGGGGAGAAATCAAAGTGCGTGCCAGCGGGGGCGAAAACAGCGAAGGCATAGAAAGCAAAGCCACCTTAACCATCAACGGAGGGAACATCGAAGTATCGGCCTACGACGATGCCCTGAACGCCTCCGACCACATCGCCATCACGGGCGGCAACCTGTATGCGTACAGTTCCGGCAACGACGGAATCGACTCCAACGGCACCCTCACCATCAGCGGAGGAACAACCGTAGCCTCCGGCACACGGATGCCGGAAGACGGAATCGACTGCGACCAAAACACCTTCATCATCGACGGAGGAACGGTTATCGGCATCGGCGGATCGACCAGCGTCCCCACCGCCGGACAATGCCGGCAACCCTCTATCATCTACGGAGGCAGCGGATCGGCAAACACCTACCTCTCCCTGGCAGATAGCGGGGGTGCGAACATCCTGATCTATAAAATACCGCGTTCCTACTCCCAAATGACCGTACTCATCAGCTCTCCTTCCCTGAAACAAAACGCCGTCTACACCCTCTCGGCAGGCGGGCAAACCTCAGGAGGCGAAAACTTTCACGGGCTGATACGGGGAGGAGCCTACACCGACGGATCGCAACTGGCATCCTTCACCCTGAACACAATGGTCACCACCTACGGATTCAGCGGGGGAATGGGCGGAGGCCCCCGGGACGGCCTGTGAAGGACAGTTTCCGCCGATAAAATCAACACGCCCGTCGATTTTATTTGCCTGGCGATAACCCTCTGCCTACTTTTGCTGATAACAAGAAAATACGTCTTGATGAAACACATAACGAAACCACAACTCCACGAACTGCTGATCTACACAGCCCTCTGGCTGGTGATTTTCACAGCCCTGCCTGCCGGGGTCTACCTGAAAACCGCCGGAAACGAGGTCATGACCTTCCGGTGGACGGATGTCTACAAACTGTGGTACGACACCCTGCCTTTCTTTATCCTGTTTCTGATTCATAACTTCTGGTTAGCTCCCCGGCTACTGCTAAAGAAAAAAACCTTATGCTATGTACTCTCCCTCGTCGGGCTGCTGGCGATATTCCAGCTAACGCAAAATTGGTCAGACCGCGCCCGGAACAAAGGATTCGGCATGCCCGCACGCATAGAGCGCCACGAGCCGCCCCGGGGCAGGCAGGAACAACCGTTCCGCGCAGGACAGGAAATGCCCCCGCAAGCCAAACAGGAAACCACTCCGCCGGAGATGGGCAACTTCCCCGCGCCGGAAGAAGAAAAATTCAATTCGCCACAAGACCAGGGGAAACCCGGCCGCAACCCGAAACAGGCCAAACCGAACCGCAACGGGCCCAAAGAGCCTCCGGGAATTCCTGCACGCCAAATGCAGCAGCCCCAGCCGCTCTTCCTCGACCCCGACATGCTCCGCTTCATCATAGCCCTGCTGATGATCGGATTCAACATCGGCATAAAGCTGCTGTTCAAATCCCAGCAGGACGAAAAAATCCTCAACGAGCTGGAACGCCACAACCTGCAACGGGAACTGGAATACCTGAAATACCAGATCAACCCCCATTTCTTCATGAACACGCTGAACAACATCCACGCGCTGGTGGACATCGATGCCGAGAAAGCAAAATATACCATACTGGAGCTTTCGAAACTCATGCGCTACCTCCTCTACGAAGGAGCGAAACGCACCGTCATGCTCAGCCGGGAAATAGAGTTCCTGAAACACTACATCACCCTGATGAGCCTGCGCTACACGGATAAAGTGAAAATTCAGACAGACATACCCGAAGAAGTGCCCGAAATACAAATTCCGCCCCTGCTGTTCATCACCTTCGTGGAAAACGCCTTCAAACACGGAATCAGCTACCAGTCGGAATCGTTCATCTGCCTCTCGCTGAAACTGGAAGAAAAACAAATCGTCTTCCATTGCATCAACAGCAACCAGCCCAGCAACCAGGACCCGCACAGCGGCATCGGACTGGAAAACATGAAAAAACGGCTGAAATTGCTCTACGGCGATAACTTCCACCTCAGCATAGAGGCCGACCCGAAAATATATAAAGTGTTATTGGAAATACCTGTGAAAATATGATACGCTGCATAGCAATAGACGATGAGCCTCTGGCGCTGGAACAACTGAAAACCTACATCGGTAAAATACCGTTCCTGCAACTCGAAGCAGCCTGCCAGGACACCTTCGAAGCCACCAAAGTGCTTTCGGAAAAAACGGTCGATGCCCTATTTCTCGACATCAACATGCCCGACCTGAACGGATTGGATTTCATCCGCTCGCTCACCGATCCCCCGCTGGTAGTCTTCACCACCGCCTACTCGGAATATGCGGTGGAAGGCTACAAAATAGATGCCATCGACTATCTGCTAAAACCCTTCGGGCTGGACGAATTTCAAAGGGCGGCCAATAAAATAAAAAAACAATTGGAACTCATCTCTCCCGCAGGCAAAGAACCTGCGGGAGAAACAGACGACACCCTATTCCTTAAATCCGATTACAGGATTGTAAAAATACACATCCCCTCCATACGCTACATCGAAAGCATGAGCGAATACCTCCGCATTTACCTGGAAAACGAAGCCAAACCGCTCATCATCCTGCTCAGTCTGAAAAAATTGGAAGAACGCCTGCCCAAAGACCTTTTCATGCGGGTGCACCGTTCCTACATTGTCAATCTGAAAAAAATACAGGAAATATCCCGCCTGCGCATCATCATGGACAAAGACACCTACATCCCCATCAGCGACCTGTACCGGGAAAAATTCTTCCAATACATTCAGGATAAATTTATAAGCAAATAGCACCTCCGTTCCGGCTTTTTCTTTCAGGTAATCCGGTTTTCGTGAAATAAAAAATCAAAATTTATGGAATTTCGTCACCGGAAACATCTATACAATAGAAAAACGTTAAACCAAAACTCATAAAAATGAAAAACAACCGGACAACCCCAAAATTCCTGCTCCTGTTTCTCATAGCGGGAATCCTCCATTCCTTCACCGCTCTGGCCTCCCCCGATTCCCTCCGGATCAGCGGAACGATCACCGACAGCCTCACGGGTACCCCCATAAAAGGAGTTTGTGTCAAAATTAAAAGCGCCCGACCATTCACCCTCACCGACAGCCTGGGACACTATGCCCTGACAATATCCCCCGGTAATCCGGTCTTTTTCTTACTGCCCGGATATACCCCGAAAGAAGTTGAAATCAGCGAATCCAGATTCGACCTTCAGCTATCGCCCAAACAAAACATATCCGTGGAAGACATCATTGGATACAAAATACACACCACGAACATACAACTCGACACAACCCGGAGATCATCCAAAGATGTGACTAGGATTCGAGCCACCACCGGAGGTCAACGGCCTGCAACCCCTCCCGTTTGCGTAGAGCCCGCCCAACCGGACAACCGAAACTCCGCAAAAACAGCCCAATAACCTATTTCTCATAGCGACCGGAAACGGGGACTGCCACAATCCGGTAGTTCCCGTTTCTTAAATCCCCCTACCCCATCCCCACCTCTACCCATCCGGCCTCATTCCCATCCTTTCCCACACCTTCCCTCTCTCCAAACTTCCGGGCAAACACAAATCCCCTCCTTTATCCCCATCGGATACTAAATGAAAACCTCCGGATACTAAATAGCCCGTTTCTTTCCCGGCATCCGGCATAAATTCGCTATCGAATCAAACCAAACATGAAAAATAAAACCTATGAAAAAACAAATCATGACACTGATTCTTTTGCTGGGAGCCTTCCTGTCCCAGGCACAAAAAGAAGCCCGGCTTTGTTTTCAATTCGATGACAAAAGCCAGATCGAAAAAGTGGAAACCCGTTTTTCTATGCCCGGACAAGCAATCGCCCACATATTCGTACCGGGTGAAGAAATCGAAAAAAGGAAATGGATGTTCACCATCCCCGACTCTGTAAATCCGTTCCTTTCCCACCGCCTACCTCGTCTATCCCGGAGGAAAATTCGATAAAATCGATGTCAGGGAAAAACCGGACAAAGAAAAACTCTATCGGCTGGTAAACAAACCCGGGCAATAAGACCACAACAAACAAACCGACAACCTTTCACCTGCAAATTTTAAATTCTAACTTTACCGCTATGAAAACAATCACACTCCTATGTTCTCTGCTGCTCATCCTCCTGTATGCACAAGGCAAAGACTTCCCGGTTCTGGCCCCGGGCAACTGGATTGATTTGGAATACACCACCTTCCTCCCACAAGCAAACAACACCGGAAACCCAAATCCCTGGCAGGCGGAAAACGTCAGGAAAATCACCGTCAGGATCGTGGTGGACAAATCCACCCAAGGCACAAAACATTGGAAAACACGTTGGAAAATATACCTTCGCCACGTGTACCACAACCGCACCCTGCCCCTGAACAACTACCGGGAATATTTCGATTCCTACTGTTCCGAAACCCCGCTTTCCGCGAACTACCTGATGGAATTCGAACAAGAACACCTACCGGACGGAGAAGCCGTTGAGCTCACCGTAAAAGATACACTTCTGCGCTACACCACCCTGACAATCCCCTCAGGGCTCAAAAACACCACCGGGCTCACCCAAATGACAGGCAGCGTAGAACTCCAACTAACCCGCTGGCTGCACAACACCATGCTCCCCTCCCTCTCAGGGATAACCCACTCCACCCCGGGAACATTATATACCGATTCCACCTACACCGTCCGGGTACTCGACGGCTCGTTCCCCATTGTCCCGAACCTTCTCATCCGGTATTTCCCCCTGAATCCCCTGCCGGAAGCCGACAAAACCGTCACCATCGACAACGACAAACGGTTCCTGCGTGCCCAACCCGACAGCAGCTACACCCTCGCCACCTACCTTTCCGCCCCGGCACAAACCTGGCTGGCAAGCCTACCCCTCCATTTGCTGCCCGGCGACACCCTCACCATCCGCGAAACAGGCAAAGGCACCTACACTTTCGAAGGGAAAAATGCAGGCAGCTACCGTTTCTGGCAGGAACTCGAAAAACACGACGATTTCTTCACACTCAACAACTACCAAAGCCTGTTCCTGCTCAAAACACCTCAGGAATTGAGCGAACAGATCGAAACAGGCAAAAACATATACGCAGAACTGCTCGCGAAACACGACAGCACACTTCATCCCTATTGGAAAAAATCGGCGGAACTCAACGCAGCCTACTGGGAAATCACCCTGCGCATCAGGAACCTTCTGCTCGCCCAGCGCAAAGAAATCTCCGCGACCGACTATGCCATAGATTGGGAAAAAGCCCCCTTCACCCAAGTCAACCCATTTACCGACTACATTTACCAGCCGGAATACTACCACAACTTCCTGAATGCTTATTTCCAATATAAAACCCAGCAACTCAACCAAGACAACCTCACCAACAAAGCCTGGTGGGAATACGACACCGACACCTATTACCTGCAAAAGCAACTCTTTTCAGGCTATCCGCGCCTGTTCCGCCTGGCGGAAAACCTCAGTTCCACCATGGAGGCGCACCAGCTCTCTTACTCCCGGCGCGAGTACGAAGACTTCAACACCCTGTGTAAAGACCCCCGGATACTGAGAGACCTAAACCGGAGCTGGCAACAATATGAAAAACTCGAACCCGGAGCAAACATCCGGGCCCTCGGCCTTAGCATCACCGACAGCCTGCCTTTGAAGAAAAAAGCGGACGGCTACATCCTGCTCAGTGACTCCTACGTGTTCGGCGATCCGCAGGATTTCATCACAAACGCCACCATCGGGCACATACTCGACAAACTGGGCGTGGCAAACAAAACAACCCTCTGCTATTTTCGCCCGGAAAGCCGGAAACAATTCCTGCCCGACAGCCTCCGGGAAAAACACCTCTACCACTTCATTGCCGACAGCCTGATCGATGCCGACAAAGAAAAGCTCAACCTGTCGCCCTGGACCATGATTCTTATGAAAAACGACGGAACCATCATCTCCCGGGAAATAACCAAAACCACCTATGGCATAGACCAACTGGAAACCGTATTCCGGCAAACGCTCCAAACCAAAGACAAACCGAAAACCTTCAACAGGTCAACCGTCTACTCCTTCCTGCTGGGACTGCTCCTTTGCCTCGGTATTGCGGCAGCAATCCTATACCTCCGGTTCGGACGCATAAAACGCACCCGCCAGCTGGCCGAACTCAAACTGAAAGCCCTGCGCTCACAAATGAACCCTCATTTCCTGTTCAACGCCCTCGGCTCCATTCAATCCCTGATCGTCCGGGGCAACAACGACACCGCAAACCGCTACCTCACCGATTTTTCCAAGTTGCTGCGCAACGTGCTCGACACCTCTGAAAAACAGCTTATCCCGCTCTCGGACGAACTCGCCCGGATCCGCCTGTATCTCCAGCTGGAGCAACTGCGTACCCCTTTCGAAACCCGGATCACCGTGGAAACGTCGGTCGATCCCGACCTGGAAGAAATTCCCGGAATGCTGCTCCAGCCCATCGTGGAAAACGCCGTTATCCACGGCATCATCCCGCAGGGAGGAGGCGAAATTGAACTCCGTATCTACAAAACAGGCAACACACTCTACTGTGAAATAACCGACAATGGCAAAGGACTCGAAACCCGCCCGGAACACTCCGGGCGGTTCGGCCTGCGAATCACCGAAGAAAGGCTTCGCCTGCTAAACAAACAATATAGCGCGCACATCGGCATTCTGCTGAAAAACAGGCAAGACACCGAACCACAAAGCGGCTGCCGGGTGATCCTTTCGATCCCGGTATAAAACCTCAAAAACACAAAAAACATGAAAGCAATAATCGTCGACGATGAACTCAACAACCGCGAAAACCTCCGGCACCACCTCCACTCCCATTGCCCGCAGATAACCGTAGCCGCCTGCTGCGCCTCTGCCGCCGAAGCCCGGAACGAAATCCTGCGCCTCGAGCCCGACCTAGTATTCCTCGACATAGAAATGCCGGGAGGGAACGGCTTCTCCCTGCTCGAAAGCCTCTCCGCACCCGATTTTGAAGTGATTTTCGTCACCGCCTACGGACACTACGGAATACAGGCCGTCAAATTCAGTGCGCTCGACTATCTCCTGAAACCCATCGATACCGAAGAATTGAAACAGGCTGTAAAAAAAGCGGAAGAAAAAATCGCACTCCGGGAGGAAAACCAAAGAATGCGACACCTGCTGCGGAACAGCAAACTGCCGGACGAAAACAAGACCATCGCCCTCTCCCTCTCCGACAAAATAGAATTCATAGAAATCAGCACCATCGTGCGTTGCGAAGCGGAAAACAACTACACCACCTTCCACCTCACCGACGGGCAAAAACTCGTCGTATCGAAAACCCTCAAAGAATTCGACGAACTGCTCACCCCCTGCCACTTCCTAAGGGTACACCAATCCCACCTCATCAACCTCAGGCAGGTCAAAAGCTTTATCAAAACCGACGGAGGATACATACGCATGAAAGACGGCTCCAGCGTCAGCATATCACGCCAACGCCGCGAAATGGTGCTCGACATATTGACAGGAAAAAACAACTGACCTATAAAAACAGCATCAGCACCAACTGCGCCAAAATCACGCGCACAAACATCGACAACGGATAAACAGTCGCATAAGACACGGCGGGATTATCCCCCTCGACCGTAGCATTCACATAATTCAACGCCATCGGATTCGCCATCCCTCCGCAAAGCATCCCCGCCAGAGAGCCGAAATCGATCTTCATCAACTTCAACGCACACACGCACACCAACAGCACGGGCACAACCGTAATCGCAAAACCCAGGCCAATCCACAAAAGGCCTTCGGGACGGAAAACCGTCTCAAAAAAATGCGCCCCGGCATCCAGCCCCAAACAAGCCAGATAAGTAGAAAGCCCCAACCCGCGCAACATCAGGTTCGCGCTACGCGTCGTATACGTAATCATATGCAGGCGAGGCCCGAAAGCCCCCATTAAAATACCCATAATAATAGGCCCTCCGGCAAGCCCCAGCTTCACCGGATAGCTAATCCCCGGAATGGCAAAAGGAATAGCCCCCAGCGCAAGTCCCAGCGCGATACCGATAAACACGGCAATCAAATTCGGCTCCTTCAGGCTCACCACCCGGTTGCCCAACACCTTCTCGACATTGGAAATAGCGGCAGCCTCACCCACCACCGTCAGCTTATCGCCCAACTGCAACACCAGCTCCGAAGTGGCCAGCAACTCCACTCCCGCCCGGTAAATACGGGTGATATTGATTCCATAATGATTCCGTAACTTCAACGATCCCAGCTTCTTTCCATTGATCTCCGAACGGGTGATCACAATACGCTGGGAAATCAACTGACTATCGATCGCATTCCAGTCAATATCCTCCTTATTCCAATCCACATTCTCCTGCTCCCCGAAAAACATCGTCAGCGACTCCACATCCGCCTCCGTCGTAATCACCAGCAAACGGTCGTTCGGCTGCAAACGCGTCTCCGAATTTGGAATCGTCACCTTACCGTCACGCCACACCCGCGAAATCACAAACTTATGTGCCGCCAAATGAGCTACATCCTTAATCGTCTTCCCGAAAATACCCGGATTGCAAACCTGAAACCCGGCAATATAAGTCTGACGGGACTTCCCGTCGCTCGTCAGCTTCTGCCCGGAGCGCACCGGAAACACTTTCCGAATAAAAATCAAAGCCAAAATCACCCCCACAACCCCTAAAGGATAAGCCACCGCACACCCCAATGCCGGATCAGCGGACGCTATATCCATCTGCTTCAAAGTCTGCTGGGCCGCACCCAGCGCAGGCGTATTCGTCACCGCGCCACACAAAATACCCACCATATCCGGTAAAGAAACCCCTGTCACCGCATGAAACACCAAAGTCAGGATCGTACCGAGCAAAATCACAGCCACAGCCAACAAATTCAGCGTAATCCCTCCCTTGCGGAAAGAACCGAAAAAACCGGGCCCCACCTGCAACCCCAATGCATAGACGAAAATAATCAAACCGAAACTCTCTGCATAATTCAGCATATATGGATCGATCGACAAACCGAAATGCCCCGCAAGGATACCCGCAAAAAACACGAAAGTCACTCCCAGCGAAACCCCCATAACAGTGATTCGTCCCAGCGCAAGGCCTATCGAAGAAATAAGCGACAGCACCACAACCGCCTGAATAACACTATGCTCGATAAAAATACTATTCAACCATTCCATGATACAAACAACAAGATCAATACCTGCTTAAAACGCGGCAAATGTAGCACAAATAAACCATAAAGAACAAAGCAAAAAGTTAAAATATAACCTCCCGACAGCACTTTCAACTGTTAAATACAAACGTTTACGAGTTAAATTACGTTGCAATATTAACATTTTCCCTCAAAACGGAAATATTTCACCTACATTTGCAACATAAGCTGTAAATCAAAGGGATAACAAACACAGCACAGTATTAACCAAAAAGAAAGGCATGAAATTAAACTGGAAAACACTAATCGTTACCTGCATGGCCATAGGCACACTATCCTGCGCAAGGCACGCAAATGTTCCCACACAAATATCCTACCAGCCTGTTCCCCTTCTCCCCGATCTCGAAACCCTTTATCCTTCCTCTGAAATCAACCTATCTTTCTATCGGCCTCAACCGGTGGAAATATATAGACCCACCCTCCAAATCAACGAAAACTTCACCGGGGCGGAACGCTACATGGTGGGACTGACCGATCAATCGTTCATCGACCGGAAACAGGAACTCATCATCGATTTCAGCCAGCTCACCGACGAAGCCTTTTGCTTTCCTCTGCCGGGAGCAAGAGTGATCTCTCCCTTCGGAACGGAAAGGGGCAGAAACCACGGAGGCATCGACATCAAAGTCAATAAACACGACACCATTCTCGCCGCGTTCGACGGAGTGGTACGTGTGTCAGGAACAGCGCGGGGATATGGAAACGTCATCGTTATCCGGCATTATAGCGGACTGGAAACCGTCTACGGACACGCCTCGAAACGAATGGTAAAATCAGGCGACCGCGTCACAGCCGGACAGCCGATAGCCATTTCAGGACAGACCGGACGCGCCAGCACCGACCACCTCCATTTTGAGGTGCGCGTAAATGGCAAATACTTCGATCCCAACCTCATCATCGATTTCGAAAACCACACCCTGCTTCAAAAATGCCTGGTGTTCACCCCCGGCGCAAAAGGGAAACTCAACATCGAGCAGGTATAAATCCGGCAACGTCCGGATAACCCGTAAAGACAATACGGCGACAGGCCATAAACAACAACACAGAAAATAACGCGCCTGCCGCATACCTATAAAAAAAGTCGTTGCAACCAATCAATTGCAACGACTTTTTATATCTAACCATCCCTGTTCGGGGGAATCTCCCTTTCTGCCGCACTTTCCCTCCCTTCTATTCTCTCTCTTTTCAACGGCAACTCCATCCACACGCCATCAGCGCACCGTCAGCGCACCGGAAAAGTCACCGTGAAACGGCTACCTTTCCCCACTTCGCTCTCCACCCGGATCGCCCCGTTATGAGCCTCCACAAAATCTTTAGAAATAGCCAACCCTAAACCGCTTCCCTGCACCTTCGTACCCGGAACACGAAAATAACGGTCGAAAATGCTCTGGTGGTACCGGGGATCGATGCCCTTTCCAAAATCCTGCACATAAATCTCCACAACACCTTCCCCATGCACAGCCCCCACAATCACCCTCGAATTTTCTTTCGAATAATGAATGGCATTCGACAGCAAATTGGTAATCACCCAGGCAACTTTCTCGCTATCCACAAACAACTTCGGCATCTTCTCCGCAGGGTATTCCACCTCCACATTGCAACCGAACCGCTCCGCCAAAACCCGCGTAGCATTCACCGCATAATCGATCAACTCGATAGGCTTCGTCACCTTCGGGCTCAACTGCAACTTTCCGGTCTCCACCTGCGTCATTTTCAATAACTCCCCGGTAATCCCCAGCAAACGCTCGCTATTCTCCTTCACCCCCTCGGCCAGCGAACGCTGCTCGTCGTTCAGTTGCCCTACGCGTTCATCCTCCAGCAGCTTCAAACTCATTAAAATAGCCGAAATAGGCGTCTTCAATTCGTGGGAAATCGTCGAAATAAACGTCGTTTTCGCTGCGTCCAGCTCCTTAAACTCTGTAATATTCTTCAACAAAATCACATCCCCGATATACTTCGCCTTCTCCTCACCCGTTTCCGTCACCCGGATCGGAATATACTCCGCCTGAAAATAACTCTCCTTATCATCCGTGTAAATCTTCAAAGGCTCTTTATGCTCATTCGGGCTAATCAGCTCCCTCACCAACCGGCGCAGCAAATCATTCCGCAAAGCCAGCTCCGGAGCGAAATTCCCCACCACCTCCTCGCGCTTCAGGTTCAACACCGTCAAAGCCTCCTCGTTCACAAACAAAATCCGCCTATTCCCGTCCAGCCCTAAAATCGGCTCGTGGATACTATTCACCACCGCCTCCACAAACTTCTTAGAACTCAACAAATCTGCCAGCGTACTCCGGCGAAACTCCGCCAGCTTCTCCGCCATATTATTAAACGAAGACGAAACCTCGGCAAACTCCTGCGTCCCCTGAAAACACAAACGCTTATCGTAATTCCGGTTGGAAATCTCCACAATACCGTCCGTCAACTCGCGGATAGGCCGTGCAATCGACGAAGGAAACACCACCAGCAACCCCAGACCCGCAGCCACACACAAACCACCCACAATGCCAATCCACCACAACACCCGCCGCGACGTCTGCCCCGCCAGCTCACTCTTATGCAAAATCGAAGCCATATTCAGCGACATAATCCCGTCCAGATCCTGCCGTACCTGCCGCACCGCCTCATCCGTCACCTCCTGCTTCAACTTCTCGAAATGCAGCCGAAGCCGGGCTGTCGCCTCCGCCTCGTCCACCTCCGTAACATTCCGTTGCTGCTTATCCAGATAATCGGCGAAAACAGGCAAAGCCTCCTTCCCCGTCTCCACATCTTCCAAAGCCCGCAACATCCCCCTGGCATAATCCAGCGACTGATAATTATCCGCCAAAATATTCCGCGTCGCCGCCGACATATCGTCGATATACTTCACCGACAAAGCCACCAGCAACACTATAATGGCGAACAACACCCCTATTCCATAAGTTAATTTAGTCTTGATCCTCATACCCTTGTCTATCTGCCAAAATAACAATATCCACATTCAGCCTTCCCAGCTCATCCACCAGCTTCCGGTAACGGCCTCCACCCGGCCACCAGCCCCGGAAAGAAGGCTTACCCAGGCACACGGTGCTGATCTGCCGCTCCCGGCACACCTCCACAATACACTCCGTCACCCGCTGCCCCTGCATCTGCACCACCTCCCCGCCCAACTCCGTAGCCAATTTAAAATGATTCAGCAAATACCGCTGATGCGCCAACGGAATCCGGTCGGGACTTTCCCGGGGTGTCTGCACATACAACACCACAAAACGGCAATTATAACGCGTAGCCAACCGCGCAGTCTTACGGATCACCCGACGGGGCGATTTCTCCGCACTGCTGATACAGGCCAAAAACTTCTCATGCCGCAACCCAATGCTCTCCACCACCTCATTCTCCACCTTCTTCTCCACTCGCAAAGCCACCTCCTTCAACGCCAGCTCCCGCAACTGCAAAATATGTTCACTCTTAAAAAAATGATCCAAAGCCGTCTGAATCTTTTCCGGCCTATAAATATTCCCCGCCTTCAACCGGGCCACCAAATCCTCCGCCGTCAAGTCGATATTCACCACCTCGTCCGCCTGCTCCAAAACCCCGTCCGGTACCCGCTCCCTCACTTCCACCCCTGTTATATCCTGCACCTCCTCATTCAAACTCTCGATATGCTGAATATTCACAGCCGTAATCACACTAATCCCCGCATCCAGCAAATCAAAAACATCCTGCCACCGCTTCTCGTTCACACTTCCCTCGATATTCGTATGCGCCAGCTCATCCACAATCACCACCTCCGGATGCACCTGCAAAATACCCTGCAAATCCATCTCCTCCAACTCCTTCCCCTTATAAAACACCTTCCGCCGGGGAATCACGGGCAATCCCTCCAGCTGCGCCTCGGTATTCTGCCGCCCGTGCGTTTCCACATACCCCACCTTCACATCCACGCCGCTCTCCAGCAACTGCCTCGCCTCCTGCAACATCCGGTAAGTCTTCCCTACCCCGGCAATCATACCGATATACACCTTAAACTTCCCCCGGCGGGAACGCTTAATCAAATCTAAAAAATGCTGTACGCTTTGTTCCTTATCCATACTAAAAAACCGATTGAACCCCTCCTTCCCACAACAAAACAGCCAAATCCATGCCACAAAACAGCAAAGACCTACACCTTTCTAAAAACCAGCCTCTTACAACGCCACACCCCACAAAACCCCACGACAAATCCTTTCCAAAATGGAAAAATCCTGTCGAAATGAAAAGAAAAACACAGGCAAACGGACACCTCATCCCCCCCACACACCGCTCACTTCCCCGTTCTGGCCTTTTTATCCGGAGTTCTCCGGATCATAACCACCAGCACCACCACCAGCGCCACAGCGAAAGCAATCCGCATATAAGCCCACTGGCTCACCTTCCCCCACAAATCATTATAATCGATCGTCCAAAAATTAATAACCGCCAAAGCCGTAGCCATAGCCAACAAAATCAACCGAAAAACCTTCATATCATATCTTATTTTGACCTAAAAGTAATAAAACAGGACAAAATAACACAAACTTCGGCAACAATAAAACATCCCTCTCCCGATTCACACCTTCAAACCCAACTCAGCCGCCACCCGCAAAAGCGTAATCCGGTCACACAACCGATTCTTCAAAAGCAACTCCCGGTCCCTCACCAAAACCCGCTCATCCCTCTTTCCCAAAACCGAATACTTATCCAATAAAAAACAATAATAATAATACCTCAACAAAAACTCATTAAACCCATTCGGGCAATAATCCAGATAACCAATATCCTGAACAATACACCGATCGAATCCGTACCGCTGATACAACTTTTCGACCCAGGCATTCAAACGGCTTAAATCCACAACGAACAACAACAACCTCGCCGATATACCCTCGCCGTTCCTCCGGATACCGCCTAAAAAATCGGCCACCCAGTTCAAATACTCCCCGCTATTCAACTGCAAAGAATTTTGCAACTGCGAAAGAATACGTGTAAACCCCGCCTCCTGCGCAGCACAACAACCCACATCATAACAAGCCTGAAAGGAACGTTCCAGATAGACCCTTTCATAATCCGCAAACTCTTTCGTATAAAAAATAGTCCCGGAAAACATACTCTCCGACTCCATACACCCCACTTTTTATATAGCCCGTAAAAACCGATCGCCTCCGATAAGAGGCGATCTGTCAAACATCCTTATAACAAACAAACGCTCAAATGGAAAATCCGAAAACCAAATGCACATCCTCGTGTGCCGGATTAGCAATCAGATTCACAAACAAAGGCATAGAAAAACGCTTCGAAAACCGGATATCCTTCGTAGCCTTCAACGCCACATTCGTCACCGCAAAACCGGAAACATCATACCCCACCCCCGTTTCCGAACGGTAAGGTACAAAACCGAATGTAGCCTGCAAATCCACCCCTTTCACTGCAAACGGATAATTCAACTCCGCATACGAAGAATAAGCCTGCTTGCCATATTCATGTTCCGGTGAAAAATCTTTCTTATCGTCCCCGGCAAACATCGTATACCACGACAAGCTTAGCGGGAACTTCTCAAAAGGCAGTTCATAACTGATCCCTGCTTCAAAATGATGCCCGGTGACATGATTATCATAATGAAAATAACGATTATTGCCCTGTCCGTCCCACCACAAATCTGCCACCTGCACCGTAAATCCGCCGAACTCATAAGCCAGCGTCAGGTCGATCTCTTTATGCCCTTCGGCCACATCGGCCAGGCTGGTCGATCCCCAGGCGGTCAAAGACAACCCCTTATAACCGACACTCAAAGTAGGCTGCAAACAAGCCTGAGCCCCCTGGTAAAAACCACGCCACACATACGAACTCACAAAATCGCCGCCAACCTCGAAACAAACACCCTTTTCCTCCTGTGCCTTCACCGGGAACACCATACATCCTGCAACGGCCAGCACAGCAACCTTTTTCAATAAATTTTTCATTTCAAACAAATTATATTTTAAATACCTTTTACACCCACACATCACCCCTCAAAACATAAAAATCAAAAAACTCTATTCATTTCCCAACTGTTTCTGAACAGCATCCAGCTCCACATTCAATTTCAGCACATTCACCCGGGAAGCCGGGCCGAACATCCCTAAAACCGCCCCCCGGTTCACCCGGTCCACCACGGCCTTCACCGTCCCTTCATCCATTCCCCTCGCTTCCGCCACACGTTTCACCTGAACATAAGCCCCGGCCAGGGAAATATCCGGATCCAAACCGCTGCTGCTCGCCGTCACCATCTCTGCCGGAACATCCTCCCGCTTCAGGTAAGGATGCTTCACCAAAAAACTATCCACACGCACCTTCAACTCCTCTAAATATTCGGGATTGGTAGCCCCCTTATTGCTCCCGGCGGAACTGCCCGCATCATAACCGTCGCCGGCATGGGAAGGACGTCCCCAGAAATAAATATCCTTCGTAAAAAGCTGACCCACATTAGCCGCCCCCACTACCTTCCCGTCCACGGTCACCACATCGGCATTCCCATGATTAGGAGCCGCAACCTGGGCAAAAATCCAGAGTACAAAAATATAACACACACTGAAAAAAACGCAAAATACAAGCGTGAGTTTCAACGACTTTAATAAATTCGACTTCATAACCTTATCTACTTATAAAAACAAACCAATAAACAAATCAATCAACTTAATCCCGATAAACGGCACCACCAATCCTCCCACACCATAGATCAGCAAATTACGCCTCAACAAAGCCGACGCGCCGATCGGTTTATAAGCCACACCCCTCAAAGCCAGCGGAATCAACACCGGGATAATGATCGCATTAAAAATCACCGCCGAAAGAATCGCGCTTTCCGGACTATGCAACCCCATAACATTCAGCGCACCGAGTGCCGGAATAGAAGCCATAAACAAAGCCGGAACGATAGCAAAATACTTAGCCACGTCATTGGCAATACTGAACGTAGTCAGCGTACCCCTCGTCATCAGCAACTGCTTTCCGATCTCCACAATCTCGATCAGCTTCGTCGGGTCATTGTCCAAATCCACCATATTCCCGGCCTCTTTGGCAGCCTGAGTACCGCTATTCATAGCCACGCCCACATCTGCCTGGGCCAAAGCCGGAGCATCGTTCGTACCGTCGCCCATCATCGCCACCAGCTTACCGTTCCGCTGTTCTTTACGGATATACTCCATCTTATCCTCCGGTTTCGCCTCGGCAATAAAATCATCCACTCCGGCTTTCTCGGCAATATACCGGGCGGTGAGGGGATTATCTCCGGTGACCATCACCGTTTTCACCCCCATCTTCCGCAAACGCTCGAAACGTTCCCGGATACCCGGTTTAATCACATCCTGCAACTCGATCACTCCGGCAACCTCGCCGTCCACAGCCACCACCAACGGAGTACCTCCGTCGCTGGAAATAGCCATAATCACTTTTTCACACACCTGGGGAAACACATGCCCGGTTTCCTCGCAAATCCGGCGGATCGCCTCGAAAGCCCCCTTACGGATACGCACCCCATTGGCAAGATCAACCCCGGAACACTTTGTTTCTGCGGTAAAACGGATCATCCTGGCACCCACAGTATCCAAATCACGAATCCGGCCACCCCGCTCATGTCCCAACTCGATAATAGACTTCCCTTCCGGAGTCTCGTCGGACAGCGAAGCCAACAGGCAATACTCCACAAACTTCTTCTCCCCGATTCCTTCCATAGGATAAAAATTCGTTGCCTTCCGGTTTCCGATCGTAATCGTACCCGTTTTATCCAGCAACAGAGTATCCACATCCCCGGCAGTTTCCACCGCTTTTCCGGACTTTGTAATCACATTCGCCCGCAACGCCCTGTCCATCCCGGCAATACCGATAGCCGACAGCAAACCGCCGATCGTCGTCGGAATCAGGCACACGAACAAAGCTACCAAAGCCGCCACCGGGATAACCGTACCGGAATAATCGGCAAAAGGCTTCAATGTCACACAAACAATCACAAACACCAGCGTAAAACCGGCCAGCAAAATCGTCAAAGCAATCTCATTCGGGGTTTTCTGCCGGGAAGCACCCTCCACCAAAGCAATCATCTTATCCAAAAACGATTCACCCCGCTGAGTAGTCACCTTCACCAAAATACGATCCGAAAGCACCTTCGTTCCCCCGGTCACCGAACTCCTGTCTCCTCCGGCCTCCCGGATCACCGGAGCGCTCTCCCCCGTAATGGCGCTCTCGTCGATAGAAGCCAACCCCTCGACAATCTCCCCGTCCGAAGGAATCACATCCCCGGCACAACATTCGAACACATCCCCTTTTTTCAGCTCACTGCTGCTCACCGTGCGCACCTTACCGGCCACCACCAACTTAGCAGGAGTCTCCTCCCTCGTCTTGCGTAAACTGTCGGCCTGAGCCTTACCCCTCGCCTCAGCGATAGCCTCGGCAAAATTGGCAAACAACAAAGTGACAAACAAAATAAAGAACACCGCCACATTATACCCCACAGCCCCCTGCGCCTCAGCACCCGACACCGCGATATACACCGTCACCAGCAACATCACCAGCGTAGCCACCTCCACGGTGAACATCACCGGGTTTCTGAACATCAACCGCGGATTCAGCTTAATAAACGACTGTTTCAGGCTTTCCATAACCAACTCCTTTGGAAACAAAGAAGCAGACCTATTTGATTTCATCTTTTCTACCTATTAAATTATTCCATAATCAAACATTATATCCCTGCAAATCCCGCATCACAAACTAAAAAACTCCGCAATCGGCCCCAGCGTCAAAGCCGGGAAGAACGACAAAGCAGCCACAATAAAGATCACTGCAAAAGTCATCATAGCAAAAGTCACCGTATCTGTTTTCAATGTTCCGGCGCTCTCCGGCACAAACCGTTTCGAAGCCAGCAACCCTGCAATAGCCACCTGTCCCACAATCGGCAAATAACGCCCCAAAATCAACACCAGCCCGCAAGTGAAATTCCAGAAATAAGTATTATCACCCAGCCCCTCGAAACCGGAACCGTTATTGGCAGCCGAAGAAGTATATTCATAAAGCATCTCGCTAAAACCGTGGAACGACGGATTATTCAGCCAGCCGACTTCCGGATTGTTGACCAATACCCACGAAGCCACCGCCGTACCTACCAAAATGATAAACGGATGCAGCAAGGCCACGATCGTCGCAATCTTCATCTCGCGGGCTTCCACCTTCTTTCCCAAAAATTCAGGCGTACGCCCCACCATCAATCCGCTGATAAACACGGCGATAATCATAAACGTGTAATAATTCATAAACCCTACGCCCACACCGCCGAACCAGCAATTAATCATCATATTCAACATCGTGAACATCCCCGTCAATGGCATCACACTATCGTGCATACCGTTCACCGACCCGTTCGAAGTCACCGTAGTGGTCTGGCTCCACAAAGCCGTTCCTGCCGATCCGATACGGATTTCCTTCCCCTCCATCGCTCCGATATGCTGGGCAACTCCAATCTCGTCGATCCGCGGATTACCACTCATTTCATAATAATGCGCACATCCCACACCCACCAGATAAGCCACCAGCATCACACCGAAAATCGTGAAAGCCAGCTTCTTCCGCCGGACATAAAAACCAAACGCAAACACCATAGCCATCGGGAGAATCAAAATCGACCAACACTCCACCATATTCGTCAGGAAAGTGGGATTTTCCAGCGGGTGAGAAGAATTTACCCCGAAATAACCACCACCATTCGTTCCCAGCTGCTTAATCGGAACAATAGCCGCCGTAGGTCCCTGCGACACAGACTGCTGCACGCCCTCCAGCGTAGTCACCTCCATCTTCCCGTCAAATCCCATAGGCACCCCTTCGAGGATCAGCACAAAACCGACCACCAACGAAAGAGGTAACAAAATACGGGTACAACTCTTAATCAGTAAAACCCAGAAATTACCGATCGTCTTCGTCGTTTTCTCCGACATCGCCTTAAACAGGGCGGCCAAAGCAGCCATACCCGTGGCAGCCGTAATAAACTGAAACAGCATAATGACAAACAGCTGCGTGAAATAAGTCAAACCGCTCTCCCCGCTATAATGCTGCAAATTACAGTTCACCATAAAACTGATACAAGTATTAAAAGCCAAATCGGGCGACTGTCCCGGATTCCCGTCGGGATTCAGCGGCAACCAGCCCTGGCACACCAAAAGAATCATTCCCCAGAAAAACCAAAACACATTGATAGTCAACAAAGCCACCAAAAACTTCTTCCAGTTCATTTCCTCTGTCGGGTCGATACGGCACAACTTATACATCCATTTTTCGACGGGAGCCATAAAATCCGACCAGGTACGCTCGCCCTTATAAACCTTCGCAATATAGCGTCCCAGCGGATAAGCCAGCACCACCATAGCCACTACCTGCAAAACACTTCCTAAAATCTCTGTATTCATCTTATCTATTTTTTTTTAAACCTGCCTGCATCCCACAGGCACACATCATCCGAAACACGAATAATTTAAAATTCCTCCGGCTTAATCAGCACATACATCAGATAGCCGAACATCACCACACTCAATACAAATAAAACCGTAAACATAACAGACCTCCCTCTTAAATGCGTTCAAACCAATCGATACACTTAAAAAAGAACCAATACACCAGCACGCCTACCGCGCACAAAAACAAAAAAGATAAAACTTCCATAACCTTCATTTTTTTACGTTAAAATTTCATGTTCCCCTATGCCAAACCTATGCCATGCCAACGAGCCAGCAACACACATCACTATGAATCAACACATTAAACAACAACAGCAAAAATCAACGCAAAAAAATACCCTACCAAAATGGTAGGGTACACTATTAAAATGAAAATAACATTCCGGGTAAAACCACATCGGCACGACTCATTTCCAGAGGGCCGAAACAAAAAATCTGAAATTTTATATCATATTTAAACGAATGAATCGGTCAATAAAAGAAAAACGCCGGAAAAACGGTATCCCCCCGATTCAGGGATTCATACCCATAACGGCATAAACCTTCGCATGGAATAACAAACCTCAAATCACAACCGATACTCCTCGATTTTCCGGTAAAGCGTAGTGAGCCCGATATGTAACAAACGGGCGGCCTCCGTCTTATTCCCCTTCGTATACTGCAACACCTTCTGAATATGCAAACGCTCCACATGATCCAAATCGAAATCCGAACAACCGCCAGCGTTCACCTCCGTTCCGGCAGCCTGCTGCATATCGAAAGGCAAATCCGCCACCGTCAGACGGCCTCCCTCTGAAATAATCATGCTCCGTTCCACCACATTCCGCAACTCCCGCACATTTCCTTTCCACACATGCCGCTTCAACGCCTCGACATATCCCGGCTCCAATTCCGCAATACTCTTCCCCACCACAGGCTCGAACTGCCTGACAAACGAACGGGCATACAACTCGACATCCCCCGTACGTTCCCGCAAAGGCGGCAAATGAATTTGAAACACCGACAACCGATAAAACAAATCCTCCCGGAAACGCCCCTCCGCAATCTCCTTCTGCAAATCGCGGTTCGTCGCGGCAATCACCCGCACATTCACTTTCGTAGGCTTGGTATCCCCGATCTTAATAAACTCGCCCGTTTCCAAAATACGCAACAGCTTCGCCTGCAAATCGAAAGCCATTTCCCCGATCTCGTCCAGAAAAATCGTCCCCTTATCCGCCTCCTCGAACAACCCTTTCTTCTCCTTGACAGCCCCGGTAAAAGCTCCCGCCCGGTGTCCGAACATCTCACTCTCCAGCAATTCCTTACTGAAAGCCGAACAATTCACCGCCACAAAAGCCCGTTGCCCGCGTACCCCGTTCTGATGAATTGCCTGTGCAAAAACCTCCTTTCCCGTCCCGGTCTCCCCGGTCAGCAACACCGGAACCTCCGTCCCCGCCACCTTACGTGCCAATTCCACCGCTTCCCGGATGGGGCGCGACTTCCCCCAAATCGAATCGAACGAATATTTTCGCTCCACCTGTTCCTCCAGACGCACCAAGCGCCTTGCCAGCTCCACCTTCTCCACCGCACGGCTCAACAAAGGAATGATCTTATTATTATCGTCCCCCTTCGTAATATAATCGAACGCGCCATTCTTAATCGCCTGCACCCCGTCGGGAATATTCCCGTAAGCCGTCAGCAAAATCACCTCCGTCAAAGGTTTCAGCCGCTTCACCTCCTTCACCAGCTCCACTCCGCTCCCGTCCGGCAAACGCACATCACACAACACCACATCGGGATTCACCTGATCCAGCAACTTTAAACCCGCCTTACAGCAATCTGCCTGAAACACTTCATACCCTTCCAGCCCGATAATCCGGGACAACAACCCCCGCAATTGTTTCTCGTCATCTATAATCAGAATCTTACTCATCGGTATACATTTAACACGCACAAAATTATACAAATCCGTCAAAATCAAATCAAATTCCGGGCACAAACAAAACAGGCTCCCCCAAAAAAGAGAAAGCCTGCCACTTTAAATATTCCATAAAAATAACAATCTACACAAAAAACCTTCCCCTCCTCCTTAAAAACGTTTCGTATAACTATGGCAATAAGGAGTCGTCCCTTTCCGGCCATAATAATTCTGATGATAAGTCTCCGCAGGCCAAAAAGTAGTGGCGGGAGTAACTTTAGTTACCACATCATATCCCTTAGCTTTCAACTGCCCGATCAACTTCTCTGCCACCACCTTCTGCGCCGGTGTCGTATAAAATACCTCCGAACGATATTGATTCCCGACATCCGGCCCCTGTCGGTTCAACTGCGTTGGATCGTGAATCTCAAAAAACAACTTCGCCAGCGTCTCATAACTCACCTTCGACGGATCGAACTCAATCCGTACCGCCTCTGCATGTCCGGTCGTCTTATTGCAAACCTGCTCATAAGTGGGATGAGGCACCGTTCCCCCGATATAACCCGAAACCACCGACAAAACACCCGGCTGCTTCTCCATCAGATACTCTACGCCCCAAAAACATCCCCCGGCAAAAATAGCCGTCTCCGTCTTCACCTCTTTTTCCGCTGTTGTCGCCTGACTCTTTTCCGTCCGGTCAGGAATAAAATCCATCGAAATCGAATTCACACAATGGCGGGTATTCTTTGCCGTCAGCCCCTCACCCACAAACACATGCCCTAAATGTCCGCCACAATTCGCACAAACGATCTCCGTCCTCCTGCCATCCGCATCCGGCAAACGCTTCACCGCCTTCGGAATCTCTTCATCGAAACTCGGCCAGCCGCAACCCGAATCGAACTTATTTTCCGACCGGAAAAGCGATGCTCCGCACTGCTTACATACGTAAGTCCCCTTACCTTTGAAATTATAATACTTCCCGGTAAATGGCGTTTCCGTTCCCTTATTCAGGATCACTCGTTTCTCCTCCTCGGTCAAATTCTTCTTCATCGTCTGTCCCATTAATAATTCTACGATCAGGACTAATCCCAGCGCAAAACGTAACCTCTTCATCATGTCCTTTTATTTTCCATTCTAACGTTCAAACCCATTTCACTGTTACATATATTTCCCACATTCTCTCCTGCTCACCTTCTTTCCTATCTATTTTCCCGTAATGATCGAAAATACAACCAACACAGCGAGCGCCAAAAATAATAAATAAACGAATACTCGAAACGAAAACACTCTCTTCGCCTGTAAATAACATTCAGACATAAAAAAAACAAGAACCAAACCCCATTAACTAACTATATCAGAACATGATAAACAACCACCATTTAAAATCCATCCCTAAATTATAAATATTTTTCATCCCATAAACATCAAATTTTCCACGTTTCATTTATCATAAGCATAAATAACACCTGCTTCCCACCCTCATAAACATCCTAACCAACCCGCTTTACGAAAAATTTTGTGACACTCCGGTGCAAATAGCAACACAAACAAGATGATCCCTCTCCAACTTTTCTTAGTCCCGATCTTCTCCTATTTCTTACATCCCACTCCTCTGTTGGCTATCTGAAAATACATCGTTTTCCCGGTGCCCTCTTTCCCCTCTATTCCACAATTGCTTCATCACCGACGATAAATCTATCTGCAAATTTTGTTCCTACGCCGAACATACCTACTTTTACACAACTAACGAACAAACACACATGGAATCACTGATCGATTTAGGGTATTGGGGACTTTTCATCGGCTCTTTCCTGGCCTCCACCGTCATACCGATGAGTGCCGATATTCTGCTTATCGGGATACTCGCCTTAGGCGGCAACATCTGGTGGTGTCTGACCATTGCAACCATCGGCAACTGGCTGGGAGGACTCACTTCCTACTGGATCGGCTGGCTCGGTAAATGGGAATGGCTTGAACGATGGTTCAAAGTCAAAGAAGAACAACTCGTCCATCAGAAATCGAAAATCGACCGCTACGGCACGCTATTGGCCTTATTCACCTGGTTGCCTCTCGTCGGCGACATTTTCGCCATTGCCCTGGGTTTCTACAAAATCTCCCCGAAACTTTCCGCCCTCTACATGCTTATCGGACGCTTCCTTCGCTTCCTTGTCTGGACTCTGCTCTATATCCAATACGCCGACAAATTCACAGCCCTGTTTTCCTGACCATCGGATCCTCCCTATCTATTGTAAATGATCCTTTATAAACAAACTCCTCCCGAAACCATTTTCGCTCCCTTCACACTTTTAGTATTCAACCTCCCTGCTCCCAATTTTCCTGCTTTCACCCTCACCTCTTTCACACTCTCTTCTTCTTCTCACACTTCCCCTTTCTTTCAAATCATCTCTCTGCTCCCGCCACCTTCCCCAAAATCCCTCCCAAAATTCGGTAACAAAAAAAGCTGCCCGATTCCGGACAGCCCTTCCTATAAAAAAACTCTAACCCTTTTATAAAATAGAAGCAATATTTGTCATAAACAAGCGTACCGCAATAGCCAGCAGGATAATCCCGAAAAATTTACGCATCACATAAACCCCCGTCTTACCGAAAATCCTCTCCACCACATTCAGGTAACGCAACACGACGTACACCACCACCATATTCAACCCCACGGCAATAATAATATTCAATATATTATACTCTGCCCGCAAAGACAACAAAGTAGTGAACGAAGCCGCCCCCGCAATCAAAGGAAACACCAAAGGCACGATCGTTGCCGATTTGCAAGGCCCGTCATTCTTAAAAATCTCTATCCCAAAAATCATCTCCACCGCCAACGCCAGCAACACCAGCGATCCGGCCACCGCAAACGACGATATATCCACATTAAAAAGCGAAAGCAACGCCTTCCCCACAAACAAAAAAGCAACCAGAATAATAAAAGAAATAACAGCCGTCTTCCCCGCCTCCACCTTCTGTCCCTTCTCCCGAAGCCCTATAATAATTGGAATTGCCCCCAATATATCGATCACGGCAAACAAAACCATAAAAGCACCGAGGCTCTCCTTAAAATTAAACTCCAATCCCGACATAGCTTATAAATTTACCTGTTAATCATTGTTACAAAATAAACAAACCAACACTCATTTGTTTTATTTCAAACAACAAAAATACAATTTTATTAGCTACGAAAAAAGAAAATAGAAAACTAAGTATAAAAAAAGAAAACATCTACATAAGTCAGTATCGACCTGTGAAGAAGTTAAATATAATCCTGTTTCAACGTAAGCATATTTTTGATATTGCGTAATTCTTATTAACGCTTTTACTTCCTTTCCCTCAGAAAGCCGCTTTTTGTCATAATATACTGAATAAGTAGCCATACCATTTATAAATCGTGTGTAACTCTTGTGTAACTTTAGTGCTTAAAACGGCTTAAATGTATGTAATTTTATGGAAATAAAAAAGCCCTCGATTTCTCGAAGGCTTTAATTATCAGTGCTATTAAGTGTAGCGAGAGGCGGGCTTGAACCGCCGACCTCATGATTATGAATCATGCGCTCTAACCAGCTGAGCTACCTCGCCATTAAAAATCGCTGAATTGATTTTAGTTAATTCAGCGATTTGAAATTCGGCGTCGACCTACTCTCCCACCTGTCGGCAGTACCATCGGCGCTAAAGG
>UQJP01000037.1 GCA_900541415.1 uncultured Odoribacter sp.
GTAGCGTATATTGGGGGGTGGTGGGCATGGGGCGGACGGCTGACAGGCCGTAAGCCTGCTTTTACGAAAGAAACTGCCCGGACAGCACATGGCAGGTCATTTTATTCCAGTCATAAAATATTGTCGCTTTATCCGGATTTCCGGTTTTATCCTTTGCCTGAAACGGTGCGGTATATCCGGGAACATTGGGATGAATAGAAAGAATTTCCGGTAATGCCGTCGGTGTGGGCATATAGTTCCGTGCGCCGGGATTTGTTGCAGGCCGGAAAGTTGTTGCCGGGAGGGTTTGGGGCTTTTGTCACTCTCTTACTTTTTATTACTTTTGCACAAAATTGCGCCACGTATATCGCTGAAACCTGTTTTGATCCGGTATTCGGCTTACGTTGTGCCATGAAATTATTAAAGGAAACAGATGGATAATCCGTTATTAGAGAAGCTGGAAACATTTTATATCCGTTTTAAGGAAATCGGGCAGTTGATTACAGATCCGGAAGTGATTCAGGATATGGAACGTTATGTGCGGCTGACAAAAGAGTATAAAGATTTGGAGGCGATTACTGCGGCAGGCGATAAATATAAGCAGGCTTTGGAAACCCTCGAAGAGTCCCGCGAGATTTTGGAAACAGAAGAAGATAAGGAGCTGAAAGAAATGGCCGGGATGGAAATCGAGGAACTGACGGAGAAGTTGCCACAGATGGAACAGGATATAAAAATGCTGCTGGTTCCTGCCGATCCGGAGGATAGCAAGAATGTGATTCTGGAAATCCGGGGAGGGACAGGCGGGGATGAGGCTTGTCTGTTTGCGGGGGATTTATTCCGTATGTATACGAAATTTTGTGAGCGCAGGGGATGGAAAATGGAAGTGACCAACGCGAATGAAGGAACTGCGGGAGGATATAAGGAAATTGTAGTGAATGTTTCCGGAAACGGGGTGTATGGGATTTTAAAATATGAATCGGGAGTTCACCGGGTGCAGCGTGTGCCGAGTACCGAGACGCAGGGACGAATCCATACCTCTGCGGCAACCGTAGCGGTGCTGCCTGAGGCGGAGGAAGTGGATGTGCAATTGAATCCTGCCGACATCCGTAAGGATACTTATTGCTCGTCAGGTCCGGGAGGACAGTCGGTGAATACCACTTATTCGGCCATCCGTTTGACGCATATTCCCACGGGAATCGTTGTGACCTGTCAGGACGAGAAATCGCAGATCAAGAATTTGGCTAAGGCCATGAAAGAGCTGAGATCGCGTATTTATGCGATTGAATACCAAAAATACATGGATGATATTGCTTCAAAACGGAAGACGATGGTTTCTACCGGTGACCGTTCTGCAAAAATCCGTACCTATAATTTCCCGCAGGGACGGGTGACCGACCACCGGATTAATTTCACTTTGTATAATCTGGCAGCCGTGATGGACGGGGAGATCGACGAGATTATCGAAAAACTGCAAATTGAAGAGAATACCGAGCGATTGAAAGAAAGCGGTTTGTGATTCCCGGTATATGTAAAAGAATTTATTCATTAAAAATAGAGCAGATGAATTATACAGCACTTTTTGAACAGATCAAGAAAAAGAAATCTTTCCTGTGTGTGGGTTTGGATTCGGATATAGCTAAAATTCCCCAGCATTTGTTGAAGGCCGAAGACCCGGTTTACGAGTTTAATAAAGCCATTATCGATGCGACGGCTGCTTATACCATTGCTTACAAACCGAATATTGCATTTTATGAGAGCCGGGGAGTGGAAGGCTGGAAAAGTTTGGAGAAAACAGTGGAATATATCCGGACGAATTATCCGGAGGTTTTCACGATTGCCGATGCCAAACGGGGCGATATTGGAAATACTTCACAGATGTATGCGAAGGCGTTTCTGGAGACTTTGAATTTCGATTCTATCACCGTGGCTCCTTATATGGGTGAGGATTCCGTGACTCCTTTTATCAAATATGAAGGGAAATGGGTGATTTTGCTGGCTTTGACTTCCAATAAAGGTGCTTTCGATTTCCAATTTATGGAAGAGAAGGGAGAGAAATTATATGAACGGGTGTTGAAAGTGTCCCAGCAATGGGGGAATAAAGACAATATGATGTATGTTGTTGGCGCGACGAAAGCCGAAATGTTGGGGGGAATCCGTAAAATCGTGCCGGATCACTTCTTGCTGGTGCCGGGGGTCGGCGCTCAGGGCGGTAGTCTTGAAGAGGTGGCTGAATACGGAATGAATTCTCATTGCGGCCTGATCGTAAATTCTTCCAGAGGGATTATTTTTGCCGATACAACGGAAAATTTTGCCGTCCGTGCCGGAGAAGAGGCTCATAAACTTCAACAGGATATGGAACGCCTGCTGAAAGAGAAGAAGGTGCTTTAATTCGTTCGTTTACCGAAAATATTACAACCCAAGGGTACTCCAGCGGCGCACCTTTGGGTTATTTAATGATCTTTTTACCTATATTCTATTCATCATATCGTTCCAGTCCTGTGTCGCTTTTACGATATACTGATAGCGGCAAAATCCCCATACGATCAGCCAGTATGCGATCATCACGGCAACGGATGCCCACCGGAGATTCCGGGGATTCGTTATTTGTTTTTTCAATAATCGGAATATCCCCAATTCAATGCCCCACAAAACCAGAATCAATAGCCAGCATCTCAATGTGGTGAAAGCTGCGTTAAAACCAATGTCGAAGTCCGGCATAAAAGACGAATAGTAAACATCGATGTAAAATCCTGCGATCAGTGAAATAATCGCCAATAGGACAGATTCATATTTTTTACCCTGAATTTTTGTTTTCATTGTTTTGTGTTTTACCGGACAGAAAAAACGATAACGTTTTTCATTTACAACCTTTTATCGTTTTGTTCTCCGGGTGGCTTTGCGAGCTGGCCGGGGAATGGCATACAAGTATAAAATATATGTCTGTATAGAAAACGTACGGTTTATCATGGCTGCCGGGTGCCCTCTCAACATAATTGGCTCATAAATTCGGTAAAGCCTTCTTCTTTGTCGGAGGCGACCGATTTGTAATGGGGTTTGAGGCGTTGCGGGGCATTGGCCACTAAATAGGCTTGTCCGCAAATATCCAGAAAATCCACATCATTATAGTCGTTCCCGATTCCGGCACAGGTTGCGGGAGAAATGTTTAATTGCCGGAGTAAAGAGGTGCATGCCGATCCCTTGTGAACGCCTAAAGGAAATATTTCAAGCCATATCGCCCGGTTGTCTACCGGGGAAGTGCTCCGGATAACGGAATAATTTTTTAAATCGCTGCGCACCTGCTCCAGTAAGTGAAGTTGCACCGGGTCGAGGATCATGATCAGTTGTGTGGCTCCGGTCTTGATCTCCCCGGTGGTTTCTATGCAAGTCCCGAATTCCCGGTAGGTTTCTATCCGGTGCCTGAAATCGTCGTGCAAGGGATAGAGGTCGGTGTAATAAAAATGATGGTTGTTGGGTATTTCTTGCTGGATTGTGAAATTGATATTGTAATTCCAAAGATAATCCGCCAGTTCCCGGGTTTCCTGCCGGGAAAGCTGGTGGGTGGAAATAATTTTTTTGTCGTTCCAGCGCATGATTCCGGCACCGGAAGAAAAAACCAAATAGTCTATCGGCAAAGTATCCGGTATCACTTTCCGGGCGGCAAAAAGATTGCGTCCGGTGGCGATGATCCGTAATATCCCTTTCTGTCCGGCTTTTTCGAGCATCTCCACCGTGTGAGGGCTGATTTGTCCCCCGTGGGGCAGGATCGTCCCGTCCAGATCGGAAATAATGGCTTGGGTCGTTAAGGGGTTATTCATACAATTCGTACGTAAAGTATGGAAGGGGCTCTTTCAGGTAGCATAAGACTTTTTCCTGATTCATCCCGTCGAGCGGGTTATGTTCATAGCCGAAGGTGGCTTTGATTCCCATATTGATGAAATGTACCGCCCTGTCTACTGCTTCGGGCAGGCTGTCGCCGTCGAGCAGGCAGCCTGTGATTACACTGGCGAACGCATCGCCCGTGCCCGGATAAGAAGCGGGCACATAGTCGCTCCCCACGATCCACGTCCGTCCGTCGTTCCGGTTGTAAGCAATGGTCGTTACATTTCTGCTATTGTCGGACGGTGCCGAGGTGATAATTACATATTCCGGTCCGTTTTCGGCCAGTTGCTTACACCATTCCACCGTTTTTTTGCGGGTTATGCCTGCGGTGACTGTTTCTCCCAATAAGAACGCTGCTTCGGTCAGGTTAGGGGTGATTACTTTGGCTTTTGTGCACAATTTCCGCATCCCTCGGATCATTTCGGGATTCATGCCCGGATATAATTGGTTATGATCGCCCAATACGGGATCGACAAGGATAAAATTTTTCCGGTTTCCGAAATCTTCAAAAAAACGGGAAACGATGTCCATTTGCCGGATGGAAGCCAGATAGCCGGAATACAGGGCATCGAAATGCAAATCCAATTCTTTCCAGTGGTCGATGATTCCTTGCATTTGGTCGGTAAGGTCGAAACTCCGGAAATTCCGGTATTCGCTATGGGCCGAGAGAATTGCCGTCGGAAGGGGGCAAACCTGATAGCCCATATAAGAAAGGATGGGGATGGCGACGGTGAGGGATGCCCTTCCGTAGCCCGATAAATCGTGTATGGCGGCTATTTTTTTCATCGGTGTTTTGTTTAGGGGGATTACTGTTCCGGTGATCGGGGCTTTAGTTTTCATAAGCATTCGATCCGGTTGTAAACAAACTGTTTGAGTTTTGCCGGAGCGCAGTTTATCCTATACAAAGATAAAGATACCGACTGACAAAACATTGTTTTATAGTTCCAAAATCGATAAGACTGGTAATATAAGGTTGTTTTCGGGGTGATCGGGACTGTTGCCGGGCTAAACTGATTGTGTTTTAAAGTCTGTTTGGTTGAATGGTATCTTTAAAATCAAATTATAATTTTTTATCATGGAACTGGTCATCTTTTGTTTATGATTTTGTTGAAATGACTTAGGCTTTACAGGCAAATGATATAAATGTTTTACAAATAAATAATTTCAAAATATTTTATTATGTTTGCAAGATGTTTGTTAATTTAAATTTATAAGTATGAAAAAACTAAAATCTTTTGTGCCATAGTGGTTTTGGCTTTGGTTTGTTCTGTTTTGCAGGTGAATTATAAAACAAGTCGTGAGTTTAGGTGCTTGTTGGAAAATGTAGAGGCTCTTGCTGGGAATGATCAAAGTAGTGGTAATTATCGTATATGTTATTCTAAGTCTAAAGTTTCTGCGGGATACACTTATTATGACTGCGGTACTTGCCAGAAAGTATATGATGAGAAACCCAAGGGAAACCAAAGTAAGTGTTTCTATTAAATTGTCTGATATTAATTTGAGATTTGTGTTAAAATTTTTATGGAATGTGTAGGGATTTCGGTATTTGTAACCGTTTAGCAGGGATGAATGAAAAAGTTTTAGCATGTTTTATCGATAAAATACGATGAAATATTTTATTCTTTTATTTCTATTTTATTTTTTGGCGGCATGCGACAGGATGCCGCAAAATGCCGTGATCGTTACCGATTTTCCGGTTTCGGAAAGATTAACGGGTGATACCGTTGATTATTTTGATTCGGAATTGGGAATTTTGGATATAAAAGATGCCGGGAAATATTGGCTTTGCCGTTCCCACCGGACAGATTATCATTTTGCTGTGTTTGCAAAGGACGGATTTAAAAAAGTAGGGGAATTATGTATGAATGGCCGGGGACCGGGCGAGTTTATCGCTCCTTCGTATTTTTCCCAATATACCGTGGAAAATGAAAATTTGAAAGTGTGGATATTGGAGAGGGCTTTATCGGAGTTTATGAAAATAGATGTGGATGAAACCATCTTGAAAGATACGATTGTTATAGATGAAAAATTTCCGCTGGTTGCGCTGACCAGAAATTCTTTCCGCGATTTGTTTTATTGCGGAGACAGTTTATTGATGGGTACTTCTGACGATAAGGAATGTTTACATGTGTGGATTGACTGGAAAAAGCGGGAGATCAGGAACGTTGAGCCTGTTTTAAAATTTCCGGATAATTTTGATACACATAACATAGCCCAGAGCATTTCCGCCAAGCATCCCTCTAAACCGTTAATGGTTTCCGCTTTTTATAATTTCCCACAGATCGATTTTATTGACGGGGACGGAAAGATTTATAAAACCGTGTTTTATAAGGAAATGATAAAGCCTGTGCAGGTTACGGCGTCACAGGAAGATGAACAGTTCTTTTCCGATGTTTGCAGTAGTGCCCAATACGTGTATGTGCTATATAATCGGGAAAGCGAGGTAGAAGAAGGTATTAATCCGGACGAATCGATCGTTTTGGTATTCGATTGGGAAGGAAATCCTGTCAGGGAATTCCGGATTCCTTATGCTTCGGTTATTTGTTTCGAGGAAAGTTCACATCGTTTGTATGCATTAAATCCCAGAAAAGAGACTTATAATACAACTGTTTATTCCCTGAAAGATTAAGTGGAGTATTTTGTGTGGGTGTATTTGTGGGAGTCCGGACTGTTGCCAATGGGAAGTCGGTTTATAAGGGAACAGGATAAATCCGGTGGGGCGGGTGGTGTGGAATGTTTTTTGAAGGAAAGGAAAATTGAAATGTTGAGGATGCCAGGAAAGCCGGAAGAAAAAAACGGGCAATAGTTTAGAAAGAATGCATGTTTTTTGAAAATATGCTGTAAAATATAAGGGGTAGGATTAAAAAATGGATATTATTTTTTAATTTTGCCCCTTAGATTTTGTGATGAGCGTTTCGAAATTTTAATTTTCAATTATAAAAGTATGGCAAAAATCAGATTTTCTGCACTGGAGGAATTGTCCACCCGTAAGCCGATGGAAAAATCGGAACATTACCGGGTGTCGGAGATTTTTGGGTGCGATGTACTGACTATCGAAAAAATGCGGCAATACCTGTCGATTGAAGCCTTTAAGAAACTTGAAAAGGTGATGTCTGAAGGTGGAGCGATCGACCGGGGGCTGGCGGATCAGGTGGCTGCGGCAATGAAAGCCTGGGCGGTGGAAAAAGGTGCAACCCATTACACCCACTGGTTTCATCCTTTGAACGGTGCTACTGCCGAGAAACATGACGGTTTCATCGATTTGCAGAAAAACGGGAGCATTATCGAGTCTTTCGACGGACGGATGCTGGTGCAGCAAGAGCCTGACGCTTCCAGTTTTCCTAACGGCGGAATCCGTAATACATTTGAAGCCAGAGGATATACGGCCTGGGATCCGGGATCGCCTGCTTTTATTAACAATAATACACTTTGTATCCCGACGGTTTTTGTAGCCTATACCGGAGAAGCCCTCGACTATAAGACCCCGATGCTGAAAGCGTTGGCGTTAGTCGATCGTGCAGCTGTGGAGGTATGCCAATATTTTGATAAAGATGTGCGGAAAGTGACCGCTACTTTAGGTTGGGAACAGGAATACTTTTTGGTGGATGAGGCGTTGTTCAATGCGCGTCCCGATTTGAAATTGTGCGGACGTACTTTGATGGGGCATTCGGCAGCCAAGGACCAGCAGTTGGAAGACCATTATTTCGGCGCTATCCCGGAACGGGTGAACGCTTTTATGGACGAACTGGAGTATGAATGCCACCGTTTGGGGATTCCTGCAAAAACGCGCCATAACGAATGTGCTCCCAATCAGTTTGAGTTAGCCCCGATTTTCGAAGAAGCCAACCTTGCCGTGGATCACAACCAATTGTTGATGTCTACGATGAAACGGGTGGCCCGTCATCATAAATTCCGGGTGTTGTTGCATGAGAAGCCTTATAAGGGTATCAACGGCTCCGGGAAGCATAATAACTGGTCGTTACTCACCGATACCGGGGTGAATTTATTGTCGCCGGGGAAAAATCCGAAATCCAATATGCAATTCCTGGTGTTCCTGGTGGCTACGACGAAAGCCGTGCTGGAACAGGAGGCTTTGTTCAAAGCGTGCATCGTGTCGCTCGGCAATGAACACCGTTTGGGCGGGGATGAGGCTCCGCCTGTGATTATGTCGGTGTTCCTGGGGCAGCAGCTGGACGGGATTCTGGATGAGATCGAAGAGAAGGTGAGCAGTAAGAAAATGAGTCCGGATGAAAAGACCGAATTGAAATTGAATGTCGGGAAAATACCTGAAATCATGCGGGATAATACCGACCGCAACCGTACTTCGCCTTTTGCTTTCACAGGTAACCGCTTTGAATTCCGTGCCGTTGGTTCGTCTGCCAATTGCGGGGGAGCTATGATCGTATTGAATACGGCCGTTGCCGAACAGCTGATCGCCTTTAAGAAAGAAGTGGATGCTTTGATCGATAAGGGGGTTAAGAAAGACGAGGCTATTTTTCAGGTATTGCGTAAATATATCATTGCCTGTAAGAAAATCCGCTTTGAAGGGAACGGTTATAGCAAGGAATGGCGTGAAGAAGCTGAACGCCGTGGTTTGTCGGTGAATAATGATTGCATTGGTGCGTTAAAAGCTTATTTATCGCCGAAAGCTAAAAAGTTGTTTGTGGATAACGGGGTATTCACGGAACGGGAACTGGAAGCCCGTTTTGAGATCAAGAATGAAATTTACCTGAAAAAGTTGCAGATAGAATCGCGGGTATTGGGTGATTTGGCGTTAAACCACATTATTCCGACGGCGATCACTTATCAAAACACGTTGATTAACAATGTACAGGGATTGAAGGATATTTTGCCGGATGTGTATGCCGAAGTGGGGGAAGTGCAGTTGAAAGCGATCAAGGAAATTTCTTCCCATATTAAGGAAATACGCACGTTGGTGGATGCGATGACCGAAGCCCGCAAGGTGGCTAATAATACGATCGGGAATGAGGTAAAGCGTGCGGAAGTTTATTCACAGACCGTTCTGCCTTACCTGGATCAAATCCGTTATCATATCGATAAGCTGGAATTGCTTGTGGACGATGAGATTTGGCCTTTGCCGAAATATCGGGAACTGTTGTTCTTCAAATAAGAATATGGGACCTGATCGAAATATAAAATCTGAAAAATCCGGGAATTTCCCGGATTTTTTGTTTTTAACGAGGTGTTGAATCCCGGTATATCAATTCATTTTTAACAACTCTTCGATATGGGTACGGTCGTTCCACAGCCGGGGCACTTTGTGCTGTCCTCCCAGTTTCCCTTTTTCTTTCAGCCAGTCGTTGAACAGATTGGGACGTGCCGCATGAATGTGGAGGCGTTCCAGGGAAAGTAGCCGTTTGGCTTCGTAATCGGAATTGAGTTTTTGTAATTCCCGGTCTAAAAGGTCGGCAAAAACTTCCAGGTCTTCCGGCGCATTTTTAAATTCGATCAGCCATTCATGGGCTCCTTTGTGCTTATCGTCCATGAATACCGGGGCTGCGGTAAATTCAAATATGTCCGCTCCTGTTTTTTCACAGGCGAATTTCAATGCCTGGGTGGCATTGTCGATGATCAGTTCTTCCCCGAAAGCATTGATAAATAGCTTTGTCCTTCCGGTGATCTTGAATTTATACGGTTTGGTCGAGGTGAAGCTGATCGTATCGCCTATCATATAACGCCATAATCCGCCGGAAGTGGTGATGACCATCGCATAATTCGTGTCTGTGCTCACTTCTTCCAATAACAAGGTTTTGGGTTTTGATTTTCCGATTTCGCTCATCGGTATAAATTCGTAATAAATACCGTAGTCGAGCATTAATAGCATGGCTTCGTCTTCCGGGTCGTCCTGCAAACCAAAGAAACCTTCCGAAGCATTGTAGGTTTCCAGATATTTCATTTTGGGGTCGGGCAATAGTTTTTTGTATTGCTCCCGGTAAGGGGTAAAGCTGATGCCTCCGTGAATGAACAGTTCCAGGTTCGGCCACACTTCGTGGAGATTTTCTTTCCCCGTACGTTCCAGTATTTTATTGATGACGGTCAGGAACCAGGAGGGCACTCCTGCCAGGCAGCGTACATCTTCTTTAATGGTGGTTTCACATATCTTTTCGATTTTTTCCTCCCAATTGCTCATGAGCATAATGGAAGAATCGGGCGTTTTCATCATATTGGCCCAAAAAGGGGTGTTCGAGATCAGGATTGCCGACAAGTCACCACACTGGCAATTGTCGTTGGTTTTGCTGACTTCGCTGCTTCCCCCCAGAGCCAGCGTTTTCCCGCTGAAAACCTGTGCTTCGGGATTCAATTTGTTGAATACGGCAATCACGTCTTTGCCTCCCCGGAAATGGCAATCTTCCAAAACGGTAGGGCTTACCGGGATGAATTTACTTTTGGCATCGGTTGTGCCCGAAGATTTGGCAAACCATTTGATTTCTTCCGGCCAGAGAATGTTGTTTTCTCCCGCCATTGTCCGGAGTATCATTTCTTTGACCTCTTCGTAATGCACTATCGGAAGCCTTTCGCGGTATTGTTCGGCTGTGAGGATGGTGTTGAAGTTGTATTTCTGACCGTATTCCGTGGCCGCGGCTTTGGATAGCAGAGCCTGAAGTGTGTCACGTTGTACTTTGATGGGATTGGCTTTAAAATAATCAATTTGAGTGAGCCGTTTTTGTGTGAAAATCGTCAGGAGAGAGTTGATAAAAGCCATAATTCTATTTAAAAATTAATAATCTGCACAGAGGCCATGCCGCCTGTTTTCTATACCCCGAAATCCAATTTTAGCTGGGCATCTGCTAAATTAAAACTTTTTCTATGAAAATCGGTAATTCCAAACTCTTTAATTTTGTTTCGATGTTCCTGAGTGGGATAACCTTTATTTTGTTGCCAATTGTATACGGGGAACTGTTCATGCAACCTGTGCATGTATTCGTCCCGGTGGGTTTTGGCTAAAACGGAAGCCGCTGCAATCGACATATATTTGCCGTCGCCTTTGACAATGCATAGATGAGGGATTTCTCCGTATTTTTTAAAGCGGTTTCCGTCGATGATGATGTGCTGGGGACGTATCGCCAATTGGTCGAGTGCCCGGTGCATGGCCAGAATGGAAGCGTTCAGGATGTTGATGTCGTCTATTTCGTGATTGTCCACGCTGGCAACGGCCCAGGCGAGCGCTTCGCTTTCTATGACAGGCCGTAAACGGTCTCTTTGCTTTTCGGACAATTGTTTGGAGTCGTTCAGCAGGTCGTTCCGGAAATCGTCCGGCAAGATCACTGCTGCTGCAAAAACGGGTCCGGCGAGGCATCCTCTGCCGGCTTCGTCACATCCGGCTTCGATCCGTGTGGCATCATATTTTAACTCTAACATGGAATGCTTTGTATTTAAAATTAGGCAGCCCCCAGTGAAAAAAATCCTCTGGAACGAAAATATTATTTACTACCTTTGCAAAAATAATCATTTTTAATTTTGATTTTCAAATTTTGCGGATTATGTGGTCAAAGGAAGAGGCAAAAGAATTGCGGGTAAAGTTTTGGAGTGGTTTTAAGCGGTATTGCTACAAACATCGTATCGACCGGAGATGGGTATTGACGGGGGTAAAAATCAAGTCGGTGCAGTTGAAGTTTTATGCAGATTCCGGGAAAGCCCTGGTGATGTTCCAGATCGACCATAAAAATGCTTTGACACGTTATAAAGTGTATGAAACTTTCCTGTCTTACCGTAAATTGATGGCAAGCTCTTGCGGGGAAGAGTTACGGTGGGAGGAGGATTACTACGGAGTGGGAGAGCGTCCCGTGAGTGCTATTTATTTCGAACTTCCGGGGGTTGATATGTACCGGGAGGAGGACTGGGACAAGATATATGCCTTTTTTGCGGAAAAGATGGTGTTGCTGGAAGAGGCTTATTGGGAATACCGGGATTTGATCAACGAGCGTTTGAAAACAGAATAAATGCTGGGTGTGTAAATTAATAAGATAACCGTATGAGATATTTTTTTATCGTATGCTGGCTATGCGTGGCGATTGTGTCCGAAGCCCAGAGCCGGGTTGTCCGGTTCGAACCGCTTGAATTCAGGAAGGCTGTTGTCAAGGCGAGGATGGAGAATAAGATGGTGTTTTTGAATGCTTATACCACCTGGAGCGAGGGATGCCGGGTTATGGCCGAGCAGATTTTTAAGCAGGGCGGGGTGGCTGATTTTTGCAATGCTTCTTTTATCAATATCGAGCTGGATATGGAGAAGGGAGAAGGCCGGGAATTGTCGGAGAAATACGGGATTACGGCTTATCCCACCGTTTTGGTGATCGATAAGGACAGGAATGAGGTGTGTCGTGTGACCGGAGTGACGGATGCTGCTTCTTTCCTTGAAAAGCTGAAAGCCGGAATCAGTCCGGAAAATTCACTGGCGGCTTTGGAAAAACGCTATAAGGAAGGGGATAAAAATAGTGAATGTGTTTCGGAATATTTAGGCGCTTTGCGTAAAGCCCGTTTAACAGAGCAAGCGAGGGCGGTGGCGGAAGATTATTTTAAAGATATGGAGGTGAAAACGATTTGTTCTCCGGGCAACTGGAAATTATTCGACGCTTATGTGGACGCTGCGGATATGCCCCAAATGAAACGGATGGTGGCACAGGCCTCGGCTTTTAAATCTTTATTGGGGAAAGAGGAAGCGGAAAGGAAAATGTATGTGGTATACGAACAGGCGTTGTCGGATTCGCTGGTAAGGGCTCAAAAAATGACTCCGGCACAGTTCAAGGGTTATGGGGAAGATATTAAAAAGATGAAATTAGCGAAGGGACAGAAAGCGGGATTGGAAACCCTTTTACAACTGGCCTATTTCAAGAGTAATCAACAGTATGGAAATTACCTGAAGGTTTATAATGAACAAGGACAAAACCTAACGGAAATCCAGAAACAGAATGTTGTTTTTACGTTGCCTTTTTTTGCCGAAGCTCCGGCAGAATTAAAGGAACAGGCTGTGGCGTTGGTCGGTAGATTAATGGAAAACGATCGTGCCTGTGAAAAAGGATTGTCGCCGCAGATGGAGCAGGTGTATAACTATGTGCTCTATAAATTGAAAGAGAATCCGGAGCAAACCCGGTGAAAGGGTGGAAGGGAAAAGACATTTTGGAACTTGCCCCGGTTTACGGATTGATTATATGATTCTTTATGATAGGAAAGCTGGGGAATTATTCCCCAGCTTTCCTATTATATTCCACAACTTTCCACGATTTAAATAAAATTTTATTTTCATGGTAATTATTTTGTAATCAGATATTTATGTGGTGTGTGCGGTTTTGGTATACGGATTGCCTTTAAAAAACGTGAAAATGAAATTACAATTTATTAAAACAATAAAGTTATGAATAAGAGTATTATTTTAATCGTGGGTGCATGTGTATTTTTCCTGACAGGATGTGTGGAAAAATCACAGAAATATAAGGCTTTACAGGCACGCGTAGATTCTTTGAATGTGGTTTGTACAGCCCAGACCACTGAAATGGACGAGGTTTTCGCCGGATTGAATGATATTTCTGCCGGAATGCAATCGTTGAGAGAGGCTGAAAATTTGTTAAGCGTGGAGGCTAATCAGGAAAAGAAAGCGGGCACTAAATCCAAAAAACAATTGGAGCAGTTGAAACGTGACGTTGCTGCCATTTCCGATGCTATTGCAACGTATAAGGAACAGATTGCTAAATTGGAAGGAAAAAACAAAACGCAGTCTGCCGAGTTTAAAAAGTTGATCGCTAACCTGAACGCTGAATTGGATGCGAGAAACCAAAAGATCGCCGAGATTACGAAAGAATTGGCCGATAAAAACCAGTTGCTGGTGGCTAAGAATGAAGAAATCACTTCTTTGAATCAGAATGTGGATGCTTTGAATAAGGAAACGGCCGGACAAAAGGAGACGATCTCAAAGCAGGATCAGGCTATCCATTTGGCAAACTATCTGGTGGGAACCCGGAAAGAATTGAAAGAAGCCGATGTGATTTCCCGTCAGGGGTTATTCTGTCCGCCTATCGTGTCTTCACAGGCTCAAAAAGCTAACTTTGTGAATATCGATATTCGTGAACAAAAATCCATTCCGTTGAATTCTAAGAAAGCAAAAATATTGTCTGCTCATCCAGCCGATTCTTATACTCTGGAAGAAGGAGAAGGTGGGATTCTGACGTTGAAGATTAAAGATGAAAACTCTTTCTGGAAACAAACCCGCTATTTGGTGGTGATGGTTGGATAAGGATTGTAGAGTTCGATACGAAGTAACTGAGGTGTTGTCCTGAAAAGGGGACAGCACCTCGGTTTTTATTATGGCTGTCGGTTTACTGTACTGTGCATTTCCAAAAAAATAATATCTTTGTTTCATCTTTAGGTATAAAGGGGTGAAAGGGAATAAAAGAAACAGGATCGTTATTGCGTGGTTGTTGTCGGCGGTTTTACTGCTTCCGATAGTAACGCGGACGGTTCATGCCTTTCAAAACGGTTGCTGTGAGGAGGCGTGTTCCCATACGGACGAGCATCATTCTGGCCACGACTGCAATTCTTGCCCTATTTGCCAGTTTACATTTTATTCTTTTGTTGAAACGGACTTTTGCCGTGTCGGTACCGCATGGACGGGAGTGTATTGTCCGTTATTTATTTATGATCAGGAAAAGGGATATTGTTCCACTATTCCTTTCAGTTTTCTACGTGCGCCCCCTTTGGTGTAACGGTGCATTCGCTATGGGCGCTATCGCCTTTTAGCACTCATCATTTTCTTAATTACCAATGTTTATGTAGGCCAGAATGATTCCGGCTATGTTCATGTTCGTGTGATACCTGTTCGTGTGGACAGGCCGTCCGGCGTATTCCGTGCGGATGTGGTGTGGACTGTCCGTAGCTGTGAGTTTTATTCTAAGGGTTTGGTAAACAGTGGCTTTTGTAGAAATCCATGTGGAATAATCTGAAAACAATGAAAGGAATCGTTATATTATTTGTATTTTATCTGTTTGTCTTTCATTCTTATGCCCAGGATCGGTGTACGGTTACGGGAAAAATTTTGAATGAAAGCAAAGAACCGATAGCATTCGCTACTGTTTATATCATCCATAGGCATAAAGTTTTTCAAAGTGATGAAAATGGAATTTTTTCATTTACCGCTTTGCCGGAAGAGGAGCTTGAGATACAGATCAGTGCAGTAGGCTATCAAACTCAAAGCCGGAGTTTAAAAGTCCGCCGGAACATGGAGCAAATTTTTGTTCTGTCACAGCCTGAAATCACATTGGAAGAAGTGGTCGTGCAGGGTGATGGCGAAAAATTGTCAAAGACAAAATCTTCCCAAAACATCGTGAATGTGGACAGGGCTTACATTGAAGGTAACTTTTCAGGCAGTTTGATGCAGAGTCTGGAAGGGATACCGGGAGTTAAAGCTATGAGTATCGGATCGGGACAGTCTAAACCTGCTATCAGGGGACTGGGTTTTAACCGGATGGTGGTAGCGGAGAACGGGATTAAACACGAGGGACAGCAATGGGGGGAAGAGCATGGCCTGGAAATAGACCAGTTTGCGGTGGACGATGTTGAAATTGTGAAAGGTCCGGGCTCTTTGTTATATGGCTCGGATGCGATCGGGGGTGTTGTCAGTTTGCGTAATAATTATATTCCGGCACGGCCTGTGGAAGGGCGGCTCAATTTATTCGCCCGTAGCAATAATGAGTCTGTCGGGTTTTCTGCCCGGCTGGGTGGGAAAAGGGATAAGTTTTATTATAGGGTGAATTTTACTTTGGTCGATTACGCGGATTATAAAGTGCCGACGGACAGTATTCAATATTATTCATACTATATTAAACTGAAAGACCGCCGCCTGCGTAACACCGCGGGTAAAGAACAGGATGCCGGTATTACCCTCGGTTATCGGTCGGACAGGTTTCAGACCGGTTTTCAGTTGTCGAATGTGTATGCCAAAAGTGGTTTTTTTGCAGATGCGCATGGCCTTGAAGTACGTCTTTCGGATATAGATTACGATAAATCTTCCCGGGATATAGATTTGCCTTATCATTCGGTGAATCATTTTAAGATTGTGAACAACTCGAACTGGCAGTCCGGGCCTGTGCGTTGGGAAGGAAATTTTTCTTATCAGAATAATCTTCGAAAGGAGCTGTCCGAGCCCGTGTCTCATGGGTATATGCCTGTGCCTCCCCATACATTGGAACGGAAATTCAATAAGAGCACTTATACGGGGAGTGTCGGGTTAAAGTATTCGGGAGTTGAAAAACACCGTATCAATGCCGGAATCAATGCTGAATTGCAACATAACCGACGTGCCGGATGGGGGTTTATTATTCCTGATTTTGAAACGGGATCATTCGGTGGGTATGTTTTCGACCGTTACTATATTTCGGAACGTTTCGTTTTAAATGCCGGAATACGTTTCGACCGAATCAAAACGCATCTGCACCGTTATCGGGATTGGTATAAAACTCCTGCCGGAAGTGCCGATTCGGTGTATAAAGAGCGGTCTGCCGATTTAAGACGCACGTTTAACAGTTTCACCTGGTCTGCCGGGATGAACTACCACTCCGGCTTATGGAATCTGAAAATGAACGTCGGTAAGGGGTTCCGTGCCCCTATCCCTAAAGAGTTGGGATCGGACGGTGTTAATTACCATATATTCCGGTATGAGAAAGGTGAGCCGGGTTTGTCTCCGGAAGAGTCCTATCAGGTGGATGCCGGAATCGGCTGGGACAATGATTTCCTGAGTGTTCAGGTTGATCCTTATCTGAATTATTTTCCCAACTATATATACCTGAATCCCACGGCCTATTATGAAGAAGGTTTACAGGTGTATTACTATACACAAAGCAAGGTGGTCAGGTACGGGTTTGAAGCCGGGGTGAATTGTAGGTTTTCGCAGCACTTTGAATCTGTTCTTCAGGGAGAATATCTGTATGCGGAACAACTGTCCGGAGACAAAAAAGGATATACATTGCCTTTTTCGCCGCCGTGGTCTGCCCGGATCGGCTTGAAATATATGCCTCGCACCCGTTGGTCGGGTACGGACGGCTTTATCTCGTTCGCTTATAAGATTACCGGAGACCAGAACGAAATTGTGCCGCCCGAAAATAAAACCCAAGGACACCAGACTTTCGATATGTCGGTGGGGAGGTTTTTTGCCTGGAAAGGCTGTCACCTGAAAATCGGGTTACAGGGGCAAAACCTATTGAATAAGAAGTATTACGATCATACGAGCTATTACCGCCTGATCGATGTTCCTGAACCGGGGCGTAATTTCTCGATGATGATCGGATTTGAATTTTAATATTGTAAACTTAATGAATAACAGGGAATATTCTCTTAAAACTATTGAACTATGAATAAAAAATTAACATGGGGAACTGTATTCCTCTTCAGTCTGTGCCTGTTGATGTTTTCTGCTTGCAGCGACGATGACGATCATGCTCCTGCCGGACCGATTATAAACTTAACGGAGATAGGGCATGGGAATAATAAAACCGGGATTGCCGGAAAGGATTTGCATCTTGAAGGTACTATCGTTGCCGACGGAATCGTCCGGCGGATAGACATAGAGATACATCCGGAAAACGGGGACGGTTTCAGGCTTGAAAAGTCTTACACCGAAGGGAAATACATCGGGGTGAAAAATGCGGATTTTCATGAGCATATCGATATTCCGGCAGAAGCTCCTGCGGGTGATTATCACTTGCATTTTTCCGTTACGGATCAGTCGGGACAAATGAAGGCGGTTACCTCTGAACTGACAATCCTCCGAAATCCGTGAAGGGGCTGCCCGGAAGGTTGAATCCGGTGGGGCGAAGCCCTGGAAACCGTTTTGCTCTGGTGGGAACAATCGGTGGCGATGATAATGTGGTATGAATCGGGAATAGTTTTTGGTAGCGTGGAAAATTATTCCTCCATGTAAATGAAAATAATATGATGAATAAGAAAATTTTGTTTTGCAGCCTGATAGGCTTGTTTTTGCTGGGATGTAGCAATTCTGACGATGATAGTAAGGATATGGAGAAGCCTGTGATCGACATGAGCGGTAGCGAGGCTTCCCCCCGGAATTGTGTGGTGCTCTACCGGGGAGAAAGTTTTTCATTCCGGGCTGTGTTTTCCGATAATCAGGAACTGGGGAATTACAATATCGAAATCCACAATAATTTCGATCATCATTCGCACAGTACGGATAATGTGGAATGTGATTTAGAGCCTAAAAAAAGCCCTGTGAATGCTTTTATATACAATCAGGATTTTCCTGTCCCTCCCGGTAAAACGATGTTTGAAGCAGATCAGGAAATAGAGATCCCTGCGGATGTGGATACGGGCGATTATCATTTTATGGTCAGGGTGACCGATAAGGCAGGGTGGCAGCAATTAAGGGCTATAAGCCTGAAGATTGCGGAGAGAGGGGATTAAAACCTTTCCTGTTTTTTGAAATAGAAAACCGCTCCTTTCGGGGCGGTTTTTTTATGGAGATGCAGGAAAGCGATCAGGCTTCCTGTAAGGTTTCAACTTTATCCATCCCGATCTGTACGGCTTGTATGTTCATGGGGATCAGTTGATGATGCCGGGACGGAAGTGATTTTTTCAATCCTTTTTCCAGATTATCCAGTTTGACAATCGGTTTTATTTTCAGAAAACCGCCGAGGATAATCATATTGAATGTTTTGGGATTACCGCTTTCTGCCGCGAGCCGGGCTCCTTCAATCCGGTAGATGTTGATGTCTTTCCGGGTGGGAGGATGGGTGATTCCGTTCGGATCGTAGAGAAGTGTTCCGCCCGGTTTCACCAGCGGTTCGAATTTATCTACGGATTGCTGGTTGAGGATGATGGCCGAGTCGAAGCTGTTCAGGACGGGTGAACTGATACGCTCGTCGCTGATGATAACGGTGACGTTGGCTGTTCCCCCCCGCATTTCCGGACCGTAGGAAGGCATCCACGATACTTCTTTGTCTTGCATGATTCCGGAATAGGCTAATATTTTTCCCATAGAAAGCACTCCCTGTCCTCCGAATCCTGCTATAATGATTTCTTCTGTCATTCCCTTATTGTTTTATGCGTTTAGAAGGTTGAATTTCCGGTGTGTTCGGCTGTTTTCAACTTTTTACTATTATCTGTCCTTCAAATCTCCGAGAGGATATTTGGGGAACATGTGTTCTTTCATCCATTGGTTTGCTTCGACCGGAGACATTTTCCAGCCTGAGTTACAAGTGCTCACCACTTCAACAAAAGAGGTCCCTTTATGAAGCCGGGTATTTTGGAATGCTTTTTTAATTGCATTTTTAGTTTTGCGGACAGCCGCAGGGGTTTCTGCGCTCTGGCGGGTGACATAACAAGTGCCGTCTAATTGAGCGATCAGTTCGGTTATTTTCAGCGGATAGCCGTTTAACTGTGCATCCCTTCCGTAGGGGGTGGTGGAAGTGACTTGCCCCAGCAGGGTGGTCGGAGCCATTTGTCCTCCCGTCATTCCGTAAATCGCATTGTTGATAAAAACCACAACAATGTTTTCGCCCCGGTTGCAGGCGTGCATGATCTCTGCGCACCCGATAGAGGCGAGGTCGCCGTCTCCCTGATAAGTGAATACATATTTTTCCGGGTGTAGCCTGCTGATTCCTGTGGCAACGGCAGGTGCACGTCCATGTGCTGCTTCCGCCCAGTCGATGTCGATGTAGTTGTAGGCGAAAACACTGCAACCTACCGGAGATATACCTATTGTCTTATCCTGAATGCCGAGTTCTTCGATTACTTCTGCAATGAGTTTATGCACCACTCCATGGGTACAACCCGGGCAATAGTGCATCACCGTATCGGTGAGCAGGCTGCTTTTTTTCAGAACAAGATTTTCATCTTTTATAATATCTTCTGTTGTAATCATATTTTGATTTTATTTTAATGACCTGCCATAACTGAATTTTTCAGGGCAACGACGATTTCTTCCGGGATGGGGATCACTCCTCCCATACGTCCGTAGTGTTCCACTTTTACTCTGCCGTTAACGGCAAGACGAACATCTTCCACCATTTGCCCCGCACTCATTTCCACGGTCAATATTCCTTTCACTTGTCCGCACATTTCAGCGATGGCTTTGGACGGGAACGGGAATAGGGTGATCGGGCGTAACAGTCCCACCTTGATTCCCTCCTGACGTGCCAGTTCGATCGATTTCTGACAAATCCGGGCACTCGAACCGTAGGCGATGAAAATGTAGTCAGCGTCGTCGCAGGCGATTTTTTCAAAGCGCACTTCTTTTTCTTCCATCTCCCGGTATTTCTTTTGGAGTTTCAGGTTAAAATCTTCCTGCCGGTGTGCGTCCAGTTCCAGTGAGGTGCTTACGTGCCGGGTACGGCCTCTTTTTCCGGTCAGCGCCCAGTCGCCCGATATTTTTTCAATCTCTTCTTCCGTCCACCGGGCTTTTACCGGGGAAAGTTTTACTTTTTCCATCATTTGCCCGATCACTCCGTCGGCAAGAATCATTGCCGGGTTCCGGTATTTGAAAGCGAGTTCGAAACCTAAGGCTACGAAATCGTTCATTTCCTGCACCGAGGCGGGGGCTAATACGATCAGGCGATAATCACCGTGTCCGCCGCCTTTGGTGGCCTGAAAATAATCGCTTTGTGCAGGCTGTATCGTTCCTAAACCGGGGCCTCCGCGCATTACGTCCACCACCAGGCAAGGCAGTTCGGCCCCTGCCAGGTAGGTCAGGCCTTCCTGTTTAAGACTGATTCCGGGGCTGGAAGATGAAGTCATTACTTTTTTACCGCAGGAAGCTCCGCCATATACCATATTGATTGCGGCGATTTCGCTTTCTGCCTGCAATACCACCATCCCTGTTTCTTCCCAGGGTTTCCGGAGCATAAGGGTTTCCATGATCTCAGACTGGGGTGTGATCGGATAGCCGAAATAGGCATCACATCCGCAACGGATAGCCGCTTCTGCAATCACTTCATTCCCTTTCATTAATTTTACTTCTCCCATTTCTTTATATTATTCAATCATTTTTTTGTAAACAGTGATCACTGAGTCCGGGCATACCAGTCCACAACTGGCGCAACCTATGCAGACCTCCGGTTTTTCCATCCAGGCGTAATGGTAACCTTTACCGTTTACATCGGGATGAAGCTCTATCACATGGGTAGGGCATGCTGCGACACAAAGACCGCAACCTTTGCAATGTTCGGTGTCTACAACAATCGCTCCTCTAAATTTCGCCATACTTTAAAATATTATAATTTATCGAAAAATGGTACGTTTTTATTACGCTTTGTAACTTGTACCCGCTATAAAATTATGCTTTAAAATGAAACTCTCAAAAAAACGGCTTGGTATTTTTCATTTTTCCCCGAACTTTTCACATCCTTTGAAAATGTGAGCAAAATTTTTGCACATTCTTTCACAATCGTAGGGTAAAGTGTGAAATTCCAGTTACTTATATTTGCACATAATTGTTTTATCTGTGCATATTTGTTTTCTTTTTGGTTTTTGAATATTTTAACTTTTATTGTGTTTTTCGTCTCCTCTTCCATTGGTTTTTAGACCCGGTTAGGGAGGTGCGAAACTGTTTGGGGATATAACGGAATTGGGTATTAAAAATGTTACTTTATCCGGTGTGTTTTATCCGGTTTTTTTGTGTTGATTTGGAGAAGTGACCATTCCCGGATTGTCTGTCTTTAGAATGCAACGCCGGAGGGTTTTATTCGGGCGGGCAGGAAACGACAGGGCTGGGACTGGGGAAATAAGTGGATATTCCGGGAAGCGTGAAGGCATAAAGATTTGTGAAACAAAATCAAAGGATTTTGTCGAATTGAATGGAAAATAATACTTTTGTGTGATGAATAAAAGCGACGAGATTTGAATTTTGAATTTTTTATAGCCCGAAGATTATTGAAAGGTGACGGGACACGGGCCGTGTCTGTGCCGATCGTTAGAATTGCATTGGTCGGCATCGCTTTGGGGGTATGTGTCATGTTGCTGTCGATTTTCATCATTACAGGCTTTAAGAAAGAGATCACGGATAAGTTGTCCGGTTTTGGCGCTCATCTGAATGTGGTGGCCTATGATAACAACAGTTCATTTGCCGGGAACCAGATTGTAGCGGACGATTCCTTAGTGACGGGAATCCGGAGTTTGCCGGAGGTCGGGGAAGCGTATGTTTACATCACCCGTCCTGCTATTTTGAAAAGTAAGGAAGAGATTCACGGAGTGGTGTTGAGGGGCGTGGACAGTTCCTATTCGGCTTCTTTTTTTAAAGATCATTTGGTGGACGGGCAATTTCCGGACTATCGCGGAAGCGGAGCTTCGAACGATGTTGTGCTGTCGGCTTCCGTGGCTTCTCTGCTGGGATTGAAGACGGGCGATAAGGTGGCCGCCCATTTTGTGCAAGATCCTCCCCGGGTGAGGATGCTTACGGTGGCGGGTGTTTATGATACCGGCTTTAAGGAATACGACGATATGATGGTGCTGTGTGATTTACGGCATTTGCAAAAATTGAATGGCTGGGAAAAAAACGAAGTATCGGGGATAGCCATTGAATTGAAAGATATAAACCGGACGGCGGAAGTGAAAGAAAAAGTGGATGCTTTACTGCCGTGGGACGATGATAATAATTTCTATAAGCTGGAAACATTGCGGGAGTCTGCCCCGCAGGTGTTCGATTGGCTCGATTTGCTGAATATGAATGTGTGGGTTATCCTGGTGCTGATTGTGATTGTAGCGGTTTTCAACATGGTGTCGGGCTTGCTGATCCTGATTTTGGATAAAACTTCATTGATCGGGATATTGAAAGCTTTGGGCTATCGGGATGTGGGGTTACGGAAGTTGTTCCTTTACCTATCGCTTGCTTTGACCGGGAGAGGGATGTTGCTGGGAAATGTTTTAGCCTTGGTGCTGGGTGGTTTGCAGTATAAATTCAAGTTGATTTCGCTGGATGCCAGTTCCTATTATATGGATACCGTTCCGGTGCATTTCGACTGGTTTTATTGGTTGCTGTTGAATGTGGGCGTGTTGCTGATTTCGGTTTTGATGCTGGTAGTCCCGACAATGCTGATCTCTAAGATTAAGCCGATCAAAGCGATCCGGTTTGAATAAAGATGGATAAACCCGTTTTGCCGGGCTTGCAGAATCTGTTTGGAATGAATATAAAAGAATATATACAACAAAATTTATATCCTCACCGGAAGGGGATCATGGGCACCGTGATCGTTCATCTTCTGGCGTTGATTGTTTTGCTTTCAGTACAGATTTCAAGAATGGAAATTCCGGCTGTGATCGAGATTGTTATGGATTTGCCGGAGCCGGAAGAAATTAAAAAGGCACTTGAAGAAAAAGAGAAAAAAGAGGAGATAGAACGGAAAACGGCAACCGAAGAAGTGGAGCAAATGCTACGTTCCATAGCTGTGAACGAAAATGCGGACAAGAGCCGGAAAAATAAGCCGGAATCGAATGTGCAGGCTTATATCGACGAGGTTATGGCGGAGTTGGAGAATGGGGAGAATGTGGGGGATGACGGACGTTATAAGCCGAAACGGGATAAAAATTTCCTGAAAGACAGCCTGCAAAATGTGCGCGACCGGAAAGAACAGGCGCTTGATTCTCTGAAATCGACGTTTTATTCCGGTAAAAGCAGCGTTTCTTATAATTTGAAGGACCGTTATGCCAGGGTGTTGCCGATTCCCGTGTTTAAATGTGAATTCGGAGGTACGGTTGTTGTGAATATTGCTGTAAATCCCAAAGGAGCCGTTCAGAAGGCGGAGGTCGACGCGGCGCAATCGCAGGCGGACGATTGCCTGTGGCGGGTGGCTGCGGATGCCGCTTTGAAATCGCTTTTCAATGTGAAATCCGATGCTCCGGCTTTGCAATACGGGACGATTACTTATCATTTTGTGAAACAGTAACAAAAGGCGATTTTTAGATTTTAAAATTATAATTTCAGATTTTAAATAATTACGCTATCTTTGCTACATTATAGGTGGTGAATCGTATTGGATATTTATTATGAGTTTACTTTCATTTTTATTTCAGAAAAATAAAATCATTCGTAGTACTCATGAGGCTGAAATGTTTCGCGAAGTATTCCGGGAAAATTATGAGCTTTATGTAAAAGTAGGGAAAAGTGAAGATTTGAAGCGTTTCCAGGAATTGGGGGAATATATCAATAGCCCGTTGTTCAAGCAAAGACGTAAAGAAATCGATTCACTTTCTTATGTCGGCAGCGAATATTATAATGCAGAGAAACAATATAAGCAGTTATTGAAGTCGAAGAAACTGAGGGCTTATTATCTGATTCGTGATTCCGAAGAACTGAAAGGGTATCTGCGGGTGAAAGAATCCGAAGCTTATAAAGAATATGCGAAGTTGCGGGTGGTGGTCATGTCGCCGGGTTTCGATAAAAAACTGCATGCAGCAGAGTTCGCTGCTTACCGGGAGATTGTCAAATCTCCTAAAATTGCGGCTCTGATTCGTCTGGAAAACAGTCCGAAATTCAAATGTTATACGGAACTGAAAGACACTTCCCTGCCCGCGGAGTTCGATCGGCTTACCACTTTTATCCAGTCGGATGATTTTAAAAAGAACCGGGCTTATCTGATCAATAAGAAACGCTATCTGACAACCGATGATTATAAGTTGTTGTGTGAATACGAGGAATTGAAGAAACGTCCGGATATTGCCAAATACCACGCTTTGAGCGAAGATCCCTATTTCAATAGTATGTTGAAGTGGGAAGAGGTGTTTCAGGACGATTTCAATACGGGCAAGCTCGACGAAAATAGCTGGATTTCCCGTTATTATGCCGGAGATCGTTTTTTGAACGATACGTATGGTGTTGGGAAGGACGTGCAACTGTATACGCAGGATAATATTTCTTTTAATGATTCCGCTGTTTGTTTGAATTTCAGGAAAGAATCGATTATCGGGAAGTATTGGGATGCCACGTTGGGAATCCGGGAGCGGGAATATGAATATACTTCCGGATTGTTGAGTTCTGCAACTTTCCTCCGGCAAAAATACGGGCGTTTCGAGGCAAAAATAAAGCTCAACCGGAATGGGCTCACCCAATGTTTCTGGTTGATGGGCGATACATACCTGCCTCATATCAATGTCATGAAATGCGATGCCAGCGGACTTGCCGTGGGAAGCATTTGTTCCAGTAAGGCTGCTGTCGCTTCCAATGAAGAATTGGTGAAAACGCTGGAATTAGGTAATGATTATTATATTTTCACGCTCGAATGGACAAAAGATAAGTTGGTGTGGATGGTTAATGACTTGGTGGTGAAAGAAGTGCGTGAAAACATTCCTGATGTTCCAATGTATATCGGCTTTAGCCTGGGAGCTCACGCTGCACCGAACAACCATAGTTTGCCGGGAAAGATGGAGATTGATTGGGTGAAAGTCTATAAGCTTAAAAATTAATGCCGGCTGGCAGGTAAATCAATCGTCATGGGGTAACTTTTTTTCATCCGGTGGCCCGTCTATTTCATCCCTTGTCGGAACTGCTGTTCCCCCGGTTGTGTGTGGTGTGCGGGACTTGCCTCGTGGAAAGTGAGCAATATATTTGTTCGGCTTGCCTTTCCGATTTCCCTATGGTTGAAAATGTCCGGGATGCCGGGGAACATGTTTTGGATACTTTTCCCGTGCCTTTTCGTCCCCGTCGCCTTTATTCTCTTTTCTACTATAATAAATACAGCGATTACCGCCGTTTGATTTTTGCCGTAAAATATCATTCCCGGAAAAAATTGGGAATTTATTTAGGACGGATGTTGGGGGCGTGTATTCCCGTTGATGCCGGAATCGACGGTATTGTCCCTGTTCCGTTGCATCCCCGGCGGGAGAAGGAACGTGGATTTAACCAGGCTTTTCAAATTGCATTAGGCATACAGGAAGTGACCGGACTGGAAATTTATTCCGAAGTGCTTGTCCGTGAAAAAAATAATGCGTCGCAAACCGGGAAAATGACCGGGGAAAGAAAGGAAAACGTGGAAAATATATTTAGATTGCACCATCCGGCGATGATTGCGGGTAAACATGTCCTGTTGGTAGATGATGTCATTACAACCGGAGCCACGTTGGGGGCTTGTATGCTGGCTTTGAGGGGTGCGGGAAATGTTGCGTTCAGCCTGGGGTGTGTGGCGCAGGCGGCTGCGCTTTGAAGTTTAAGTTTGTTTTTCCTCTTTGACTATACCTTTGGGAGAATGCGCCCGAAATGGCATTCCTTCTGTTTTAATTTCAGTATACTTGCTTTTCAGTAACTTTTTATCATTTTTATCACGTATATTTGTCAAATGGCAGATAAGCTTCCGGAAATTTTTAACACCGGGGGTTGCCGACAGAGAGAGGAGATGAATTGTTAATTTTTGATGAGTTTTAGAACGATGAACAGACGCGACTGGATAGCTTTTTTTCAGTTCCTCGTGGGAACATTATTGCTGATCGTATTGTTTCATGCCTGTGCAAACCGGGGGTATCCGGAAGGTGGGCCAAAGGACACCACTCCTCCGAAGGTGGTGGGGGAAACACCTCCCTCCTATACTACGAATTTCAACAAGAAGCGGGTAAATATTTATTTTGACGAATATATCCAACTGAAAGATATTAACGGGAAATTCATTATATCGCCGCCGCAGAAAAAAAGTCCCAAAGTGAGATTGATGGGAAAATACGTGCAGGTGGATTTTGTAGATTCATTACGTCCGAATACTACTTATAGCCTTGATTTTGCGGATGCTATCGTCGATAACAATGAAGGCAATCCATTGGGTTTCTACCGTTATGTTTTCTCTACCGGAAATACGATCGATTCTTTGGAATTGAGCGGTAATGTGGTGAATGCGGAAAGTGGAGAGCCGGTGTTGAATATGTTTGTGTTGTTATATGAAAACCATGCCGATTCCCTTCCGTTGAAAGAGCTGCCGAGCTATGTGGCCCGTACGGACAGTTCCGGTTTTTTCCGTTTGACGAATCTGAGGGATACGACATACCGGATTGTGGCTTTGGGTGACAATAACCGGGATTATAAATATACGCCGGAAGGGGAAATGTTCGCTTTCCTGGACACGTTTGTACGTCCGGTGGTGATACCTATGGAGAGGCATGATACCATCACCCGGATCGATTCGATTGTCGGAAAGGATACTATCACATCCGACAGTATATTTACGGTACGTTTTCTGGCTTACGGCCCCAATAATCTATATTTGCGCCTCTTTACGGAAGACCTTACTCAATTGTATATGGTGAACGACGACCGTAAGGAACGGGAACGGCTGGAATTTATTTTCAGTATCCCGGCACAAAACGATTTTCAGATTACACTTTGGGACACTTTGGCCACAGAGCCTTTGCCTGAAGATTGGTATATTAAGGAACATTCTGCCGGAAACGACACGATCAGTATCTGGATTAAAGATTCCACGGTGTATAAGCGGGATACTCTTCATTTTATCGTGAATTATCTGCGAACCGACAGCTTGGGACGCTCCCTTTATGCGGATACGAACCGATATGTTTTCCGTGATAAGCCTGAAAATAAACGGGGCAAGAAAAAAGATGAGCCGAAAACGCCTCAAGTGAAATTTTTAACGATCAATTCGAACGCTTCCGGTGAGTTCGATAAGAACAGGCGTGTTACCGTTTCGTTCGACCGACCGATTCACCGGGAGGACATCGAACATATTCAGTTGTTGCAAAAGGTGGATACATTGTGGGAACCGAAGGAGTTTAAACTTATAGAAGACCCCTTGAAAATCCGTCAGTTTTATGTGGATACGGAACTGGAATTTGAAAAAGAATATATGCTGAAAGTGGATTCCGGGATGATATATGATATATATGGCAGGCATAATAATAAGCTGGAACGGGCATTTAAGATCAGGCCGGAGGAATATTACGGGAAAATTATGCTGAATATGAAGGGTGTCCAGGGCGATGTCATTGTGCAGCTTTATAAATCGGACGGGGGAAAATCGGATAACGGGAAGCGAAAATATGCCGTAGTCGCTGAAAAAAAGATAAACAAAGACGAGCTTGTTACGTTTGATTTTTTACAGGAAGGAAAATATAAGCTTCGGGCTATATTGGATAAGAATGGAAACGGGAAATGGGATACCGGATTGTATTTACAAAATCGGCAACCGGAAGAAATCATCTATTTGCCGGTGGAGATTAATGTGAAACAAAATTTTGATTTTGAGCAGGAATTTGATTTACGGAAACCCTATTAACGGGGGAAAAGAATAAAAATCAGGAGATTTGAGAAGTGGCGCCGCACGGCGTGTGTTTCAGGTTTCCATAGCGGAAATGAGGTATGAGGAAAACGCTGTTGATAATTTTTATTGTATGCCAGGGGATGTCCCTCTTTGCCCAAAAAAACTATCCTTTTGTGGAGGAGCTGGTGTATGACGGGTATTATAATTGGGGATTTATCTGGGTGAAAGCGGGGAGGGTTGAGTTTTCGCTGAAGCAATCGGACAAATATCCCGATGCACAGATTTTAAATGTGGTGGGCTATTCGCTGCCTTCCTGGGATTGGGTGTTTAATATACGGGATACCCTGACTTCGATACACAATTCCAAAACTTTTTTACCGTATGAGTTTTCGAGGAAAGCGCACGAGGGGAATTATCATAAGACATTCGATTATCGGTTCGATTATCGGGATTCTGTGATTTACGGTGATATTCACCGGATCGGCAAATACAGGAAAGCAGACACCGTTAAGCTGCAGGCCTGGACTTATGACATGCTCTCTGTGGCGTGGATGGCCAGGGAACTGGATTTCGATAAGTTTCAGAAGAACGATATTATCCCTATAAAAATTTTAATTGATAGTAAAATTTATGATCTTTACATTCGGTATTTGGGTACCAGTAAGATAAAGGCTGACGGGGAACGTCAGGAGTGTTATATGTTCTCGCCTTTATTGGTGGAGGGGGATGTATTTAAAGGGGGTGAAACCATGAAAATCTGGGTCAGTAAAGATGAATACAGGATTCCGATTATGGTGGAAACCAAAATATTGGTCGGGTCTGTAAAGGGGATCATCGATAGAAAGGCCAGTAAATGGGAGAAAAAATGAAAAATGGTTACGATTAATTATATGATATATGAAAGCACGTTTCTTATTTTATTTGATTTTGCTGGCATCGGTCATGTCAGCCGTTTCCTGTAAAGAGGGAAAAAAAGGTGGCCGGAATCTGTTGCCTGCCGTTTCCGGTGCTACGAACGAAATTTTAGTGGTCATGAATAAAGCCTTGTGGGATGGCCCGATGGGAGATACTGTCAAAGGTTTTTTCGAGCAGCCGCAATTGGGATTGCCCCAGTCGGAACCGATGTTTGATGTGATTAACCTGCCGCTGGCAAATTTTGAAAAGAATGTGAAGTCGCATCGGAATGTGTTGTTTGTCGAAGTTTCGCCTAAAGTCGATACGACTGCTTTGTTGTTTAAAGAAAGCCCTTGGGCGAGAACGCAAAAGCTGTTCAGGCTTACCGCTACTTCCGATTCTGCTTTCTATCGCCTGTTCGATGAAAATAAAGAGAAAATTATGGCTGTTTTTGCCAAAGCCGAGCGCGACCGTTTGATCGAAGTGTATAAAAAAACGTCCGACAATAAGATTTTTAATTTGTTTAAAAACAAATATAAAATGCTGATGTATTGTCCCGGTGGTTATGTTATCAATAAGGATACCAATAATTTTGTTTGGATTTCGGCTGAAACCAGAGTGGATAGTAAAGGGATTATCTTTTTTCAGGAAACTTATGAAAATCAGGTTCAGTTGAACTATCAGATTATCATGGATAGAATGAATGAAATGCTGAAACAGTATATTCCGGGCCCGCTTCCCAATACCTGGATGACATTGGACATGAAAACTCCGGTGACGGCCGCTACCTATAATTATCAGGGGGCTTATTATGCCGTAATGATCCGGGGATTATGGATGGTGCAGAATGATTTTATGGGTGGTCCTTTCGTTATCAACACCGTACTCGACGAAGAGCATAACCGGATTATTTACATGATGGCTTATGTTTATGCGCCGGACGGAAAGAAACGGAATATGCTGCGGCAGGTAGAAAATATTCTTTATACGGTGGACTTCAGTTACGATAAAGAAGAAAGTAAGAATGAAACGGCTTCTGCTTCTGGGAAGTGAAAAACATAGAAGGATAATTTGAAACACCGGGAATGAGACATTATTTCCGGTGTTTTGTTTTTATGACAGGCTGGTTAAAAACCGCTTTATTTACTAAATTTGCAGGACTGAATGAAAAGATATGATCATGAAAGGTTTGGAATGGATTTTGTTATCCCTCTTTGTTTGCTGGAATGTGGGAGAGTGTGCCGCCCAAGGGCAGGTGTCGCCCGGAATTGGGGATTTCGGTATATATCGTGCGAAACTTGAAGGGAAACGGGTTGGAATTATAGCTAATCAGACAGCCGTGGTGCCGGAATCCGGCATGATGCACTCCGTCGATTTTCTGCGGGAAAGAGGGGTGAATGTTGTTAAGATATTTTGTCCTGAACATGGATTCCGGGGGGACGCGGATGCCGGGGAACAAGTGGGAGATTACCGGGATAAAGCCACCGGATTGCCTGTTATTTCCCTTTACGGTAAGAAGAAAAAACCGCTTCCCGATGATTTGAAAGACATCGATGTGTTGTTTTTCGATATGCAGGATGTAGGAGTGAGGTTTTATACCTATATTTCTACTTTGCACTATGTGATGGAGGCTTGTGCGGAGAATGATATTCCGCTGATTGTGGCCGATCGCCCCAATCCGAATGCTTTTTATGTGGACGGCCCGGTACTCGACCTGAAATACCGTTCTTTTGTGGGGATGCATCCCGTGCCTGTGGTGTATGGGATGACTATCGGCGAGTATGCCCGTATGGTAAACGGAGAAGGTTGGTTGCAGGGCGGCGAGAAGTGTAGGCTGACTGTGGTGGCTTGCCGGAACTGGGAACGGGATATGGCTGTGGAATTACCCCGCAAGCCCTCGCCTAATTTGCCGGATAAAGTTTCGGTGATGCTTTACCCTTCCACCTGCCTGTTCGAGGGGACTGTGGTTAGCGAGGGACGGGGAACGCTAACCCCTTTTCAGGTGTTCGGGCATCCCGATTTGAAAAATATGCCCTACTCTTTTACCCCCCGGAGCATTGAAGGCATGAGTAAATCGCCTAAGTGTTTGGGGAAGGAGTGCCACGGCATGAATTTATCCGGTTGTTATGATGAGGTGAAAAAAGGAGAAAGGTTGCGTTTAGACTGGCTGTTGCTTGCTTACCGGAATTATGCCGGGAAAGAACCTTTCTTTACTCCGTTTTTCGAAAAGCTGGCGGGGACGGAACAGTTGAGAAAAGATATTGTTGCGGGTAAAAATGAAGAACAGATCAGGGCTTCGTGGCAGAAAGAACTGGAAGCTTTTAAGCAGATCAGAAAAAAATATTTGATATATTAATCATGAAAAACAAAAAAACTCTTTGGAAGCGTGTGGTGAAATGGAGCCTGCTCACATTGCTTTCGTTGTTTGTCCTGGTGTCGATAGTTGTGGGAGTAATGATTTATTTTATTTTCACGCCTTCGAAATTAACTCCTTTGGTAGAGAAAACAGCAGCCGGATATTTGAATGCAGATGTGCATTTTGGAAAAATCGAGTTGACTTTTTTTTCAACTTTTCCCGATTTCGGTTTACAAATGACCGATGGAACGGTGGTTTCGAATGTATTTCGGGATAGTACGAAGATTGCGGAAACACGCGATTCGCTGATGAGCATCGAGAGTTGCCTGGTGACGGTGAATCCGATGGCTTATTTGTTGAAAAACAGAATTGTGGTTAAAGATTTCGTCATCGACAAGCCCCGTATTTATGCTTATATCGATTCGACCGGACGGGCAAACTGGGATATTGTAATGCCTTCCGATACCCTTGCCGCCACCGATACCGTGGCGAGTGATACTTCTGAATTGGCTTCCGGGCTGCGGATCAAAAATGTACGGATACAGAATGGTTATTTGGTATTCGACGACCGGAGTACCCAGCTTTATACCCGGCTCTCCGGATTGAATCTGGATGTGGACGGTTATTTGGGAGTCAGAAGGTCGAAGTTGAAAGTGAACTTTTCTACTGAAAATATTCTTTTTTGGCAAGAGGGAAAATTACTGGTGAACCACTTGGCGTTAGGGGTTGAAACCGGAATGAAGGTGAACCGTGATTCTTTGCTTTATACGCTCGATAAGGCCGTGTTCGATGTGAACGGGGTGAAATTCGGAGTTGGCGGGACGCTGCAAGCCGATACCGTGAATCGCACATTGGATGTGAAGTTGAAATACGGCATTCATA
>UQJP01000038.1 GCA_900541415.1 uncultured Odoribacter sp.
TATATGTTGTTTTCTGTGGGTACACCCCTTTTACAGGTCGTGTTATCCGATAATGCGGCAGTGGATCCTGTGCCTTCGATCACTAAAAACGTGACGGTGACGGTGGTTGCTAATCCTACGATTAATTCTCTGGAGGTATTTAATATTACAGCGGGAGTGTCGGGAACTACGGTTTCTTATGGCGACGAATTGAAACTGACAGCTTCTGTTAGTCCGATTACTGCTAATTGTTCCTGGACAGAAACCGGCACTTCGCTTGTTTCGCCCAATGGTAAAGAAGTATATACCCGGCCGATGACAACTACCACAACTTATACGGCAACGGCAACGGTAAATACAACGACGGGTAATACCTGTACGGCACGCCGGGATATAACGGTGATTGTTGACAGGCCGGTGAGTGGCGCTGTTCTGGAATTGGAATTGGAACGGAAATGTGCTGATTCGGGAGAAAGCATGATATTGAAAATGAAAGCTTCCGGAGGCTCAACCTATTCTTTTAGTTTGAAAAACAACAAAGGATTGGATCAGCAATTCACAGGAGCAGGGCCGTGGCAATATTCAATTACACTGAACGATCAGGATACCTATTTTGTCCAGAACTTCAAAGCTTTTAAAAATGGTTTGGAAGTAACGCCTACTCAGGTAAATCCGAGTTCTATTGAAGCATTGTTCTACACAACTCCTGCTATAACGGTGACCAATGGAAACGTTCAGACCGTATGTCAGGGCGACGCATTGACCTTGACAGCCAGTAGCCAGTTGAGCAATACCAAATACGAATGGAATAATAATGTGAAAAATGGCGAAGCTTTCCAGCCGAAAAATTCCGGTACTTATACCGTGACAGCAACAACAGACCAGGGATGTAGAGCAACTCAGGATGTAACTGTGACAATTATACAGAAACCGACGGTAACGATTAATGCTAATCCGCAAAATATTTGTTTGGGAGAAACAGTTCAGCTTACTGCGGGGGGAACGGCGACAGAATTTGTTTGGAATAACGGTCAGACAGGACCGACGATCAGCGATCAGCCTAATGTAGGTGGAACGATCAGATATGTGGTGACTGGTAAAGAATTGGTGAACGGATGCGCCGATACGGCAACAACAACCGTTGTTGTGAACGAGCCGCCGAAAATCCTGACCACTTCAAAAACGGTTCGTAGCATTGCTATCGGTAAGGGAGTGACCTTTGCCGTAAAAGCCAGTGGAAAAAGTTTATCCTATGAATGGCAACGTTGGACAGGATCGTCCTGGATGACATTATATGATGCTCCGTCTGACCAGCCTACGATCAAAGGATCGCATACCGATTCGTTAATATTGGGAGATGTGCCGAGAAGTTGGAACGGAACACAGTTGAAGTGTATCGTATCTAATAATTGCGGTGTGGTGGATACGGCATTCTTGCTGAATGTGAAAGAATGTTTCGACATTGCAGATGTTGAATGGGAAATGTGTCAGGGAATCCGTCCGGAAACCGATCCCACGGTAGCTATCGATGGTTGGTATTGTCCGGGAACGCGTATTTCGGTTTGTGCCCGCCTGATCTTCGATGATCCGGAGGTTGAAGTGACCGATGCTGTTTATAAATGGACGGTTGACGGATTAAGCACCGATGACGGACGTTGGGGAGAAATGAAATTCTTGTCCGATTCCAGTGTGTTGAGTTGGATTCCCCCGGTAGAATGGCAAGATAACATCACGATTGCCCTTTGTGCCTATGTGGATGGGGCTTGTGACACGGTGTGCAAGCGCTATCTGCGATTGAAAGCGACTAAATACACCGATCTGGCCTGGAAATTGCGTACTTCTGTTGATCCGAAGCGTAAATTCTGTCCCGGTGATACGGTTTCTTTCTGGATTGAAGATGAAAACAAAACTGCCGGATTAAATCCGACTTATAGATGGTATAACGATATTTTTGATTTGCAGACAGAAGCTTCTCCTTATAATAAAGTGATTAGCCTGCAAAACGATAAAGCAATTCTGTCTATGGGACAACAGAACACGTGGATGAGGGTGATATTGACTCCGTCTCCGGAAATCTGTACCCGTGAGCCTCAATATGTAGACACGGCATTCTTAGAAGTGAAAAAAGTGGTTACACCTTCTTTACACATCGATTGTGCAGACACGCTTGCCTGTCGGGGGGATGAGATCTTTATGAAAGCGGTTTTTGAAAACGGCGGAACGAATCCCACCTTCCAGTGGCAGAGAAGCATTGGAGACCCATTCCCGGATTGGAATTTGGGAACGGAATCTTTTGCTAACGTGAAACTTGACGAAGACGACGTATGGGTTAAATGTACCATGAAACCTTCTGAAGATGTATGTTACGATAAAACACATCCGATTGTAGATGCAATAAAAATCCGGGTATTGAAAGAAGATGCCGAAGTGACTATCGCTTGTGATATGGAAAGTAAAGAGCCGGGTGATGAACTGGTATTTACGTCGGAAGTGAAAAACATCTTAGGCGACTATAAATATGAATGGATGATTAATGAGCTTCTGTCGCCGACCGGAGATCCGGAATTGATCGGAGATCATTTCCGGCAGGGAGATGTGGTATATTGTATGGTAAGTGGGGAACGGGTATGTCAGAACCGTGTGAAATCAAATGAAATCCGCGTAGAATTCGGTAAACTGTCGAGAGATACAATGATTACGATCTACCGGAACGACCGGATATTAAACCTGAGTATGTTTAAATCGGGAGATGACAACAAACTATTCGTAATTGCCGACCATCCGCATGATGGAAAAGCAACACTCACATTATTGGGAGGTCTGTTCTCTTATGTTCCTGATAAAGACTTTGTCGGAGTGGATGTTATCCGCTATTTAGTAAGAGATAAGTTTAATCCGAACCAGGTGGAAGAAGGATTCATCTACATTAATGTATTGGAAAATGGTCTGGATAACTTGCCCAATATCATTACTCCGAATGGAGACGGTTTGAATGACGAATGGCATTTGGAGACAATCACGGAAAAATATTCCAACTATGAGATAACCATTTACAACCGTGTTGGAAATATCGTATTTTATTGTAAGAATAATTATGCAAATGATTGGAACGGACAGAGTCTGAATCCGAACTATCGGATGCCAATGGGAGTATTGCCGAGCGGGGTATACACCTATGTGATAAAAATTGAAGGAGAACGGAAATTGATGTCATGGCTTGAAATCCGGGCTGATTTGAACAGAGGTAGTTACAGGTAAAAGCAATGAATGGAAAATAAAATAAGAAAAAAACATTAATTATAGAGTTCGGATAATTTGCTTTATGCAGATCATCCGAACTTTTATACTTTTTTCTTTTTCTTTTTACTTTTTACTTTTATTTTTGCTGAAATTTGTTATCTTTCCCTCATAGTGTGCAGATAGATATAGAGACGTATTTAAAAAAGTATTTATGAAATTTATATTAACATCGCTATTAGTGTGGATGAGTTGCACAGTGTTCGCTCAAAGTGAATATCTGAAATTTATCGACTATACTATTGCTCAACCTTTGATAAATCCAGCTACGATGGGATTGGAAGAAGGATGGAACGGCCTGATGATGTATCAAAGCTGTTTTGAAAAAACGGATTATCGTCCTGCCTTAGGTGCTTTTAATATAAATTCTTCGGTAAAAGACAAGAATTTAGGAGGTGGTATTTCCATTATTTACGATAAGTACGGACCTTATCAGAAAATGGCGGCTTACCTGGCGGGATCTTATAAATTAAAGGTAAATGAAGGAAAATACCTTTTCTTTGGATTGCAGGCAGGGATAAACTACGTGTCGAACGATCCTTCCAAATATGTTATGCATGATCCGAGCGAAACCTTATTGATGGAAAAGATCGATTTGAGCCAGCCGAACTTCGGATTCGGGTTGCATTTTAAGGCTGACAAATATTTCGTCGGTTTTGCTATTCCGGAATTTCTGTACAATTATGTGGATAATGAAGGAAAGAAAGAAAGCGGTTTGGTTTCGGAAAAATTGAAACTTTATATGTATGGAGGGTATAAGTTCGATTTAGGGAAAAGTACCCAGTTGGAACCTTATACTTACCTCACCTATGCCGAGCAGGAGAACATGAAAATGGATTTGGGAGCGCGTCTGTGGTATAAGGAGTCGTTTGTTGTCGGCATGCAATACCGTACAAAAGAAGCCTTTGGCGTTATGGCAAGGGTGAAATTATTTGAGGAATTGTGGTTGGGGTACGCGTTTGAGAACAATTCGGAAGCGGCTCCGAATTTCAATAGCCGGCAGGAGATTACCATTTCTTTCCGTTTTGGGAAAAAAGGTAGTCGGTCATCGTCGGGTGATACAGAAAAATACGATGAAAATATCAATTCCATACGATATTTTTAATGCAGAATGTAGGGATATTATGATACGGTAATGTGAGTTTTATGAGATGGCTTTTGGTGATATTATTTCTGGCATTTACTTTTAATACTGCTTTTGCCCAAACAAGAGCCGATCGTTTGTTCGATCGGGGTGATTATTTGGCGGCATTACAATTGTATCAGAAAGAATTGGATGGGATCGGTGACAACAAAGGAGAGAAAAGCGATCTTTTGAAAGCGAGGGTTGCGAACTGTCTGTTTCGTTTGAACAATGTGGTAAAGGCCGGGCAAGTTTATAAAACGATCGATCAAAACTTATTGGGTGCGGAAGATTTGACTTTTTATGCAAGCACCTTATTGCGTTCCGGAGAATACGATAAAGCGGCGGGATTGATCGATGTGGTCGAATCGTTGGGCGGCGACATGGCAATTGTCGAGCGCATGAGGGCTTCTTGTGAATTTGCAAAGGAAGTAGTGAAAGAAAAATCGCTTTACACGGCGAATAAATTGAATATTGACTTTTCCGGAGTTTCTTCCGGAGTTACCTATTATAAAAATAACGGAGTGATTCTGGCTGCACCCGGTACGGGAGAAAAAGCCCAAAAGGACAGCCGGGGATATAAAGTCACCCGTTTGTATAATGTGCTTTTCACACCTTCGGGAGGGAGGATGATACCCTTTGCCGACGATCTGGCCGATAAATACCATATCGGAGCCGTTACTTTTACCAAAGATTTTAAGCGTATCTATTATACAAGAACGATCTTAAAGAACGATGGGACCAGTATCCTGAAATTAATGACAGCAGAGGAAACAGACGGAAAGTGGGGAAATATTGAAGAACTGGGTGTAAATTCCGATGATTATTCCTGTGCCCATCCCTGCCTGTATAAAGATTCTTTATTGTATTTTGTGTCGGATATGCCGGGAGGCATTGGCGGAAAGGATATTTATGTCACGACAGTCGACGGGGCGATGTGTGGAGAGGTACATAATCTGGGAGAAACAGTCAACACCATGTTCGACGAATTGTTTCCTTTTGTGGATGAAGAGGGACACCTCTACTTTGCTTCCAACGGTCATGTCGGTTTGGGAGGATTGGATGTCTTTGTCACCCAACAGGGGGCTGACGGTAGCTGGACAGAGCCGGAAAATATGGGACGTCCGATTAATTCGTCTATGGATGATTTTGCTTTGGTATTTAAAGATACGAAGTGTACGGAAGGATTTGTTTCCTCTAACCGGGGCGGTACGGGATATAATGACTTCCTGTTTTCGCTGAAACAATTGCCGAACAGGAAAGCCGCTAAAAAAGAATTGGAAAAAGTGACGCACGAAAGATCCCAGGGAGCTCCGGCATTAGATGTCGATTACCGTTATGCTATACAGATCGGTGCTTTTCGTTACCCTGTTCCCAGAGTATACTTTGACCACTTCCAGAATGTAAAGGTGTATTTGGGTTATGATAATATCTATCGGTATACCGTAGGAGAATACCCGGAAGAGAACATTGCGAAAATGGAATTATCGCAGGTGAGAAAAATGATAGGCGACGCATTTGTTATTGGGGTCGATAAATACATTGTGGAAAAAAAGATTCAGAATGGAGTGAAAGGGGATGACATTAGTGACAATGAACTGCTTTTGCGGCGATTGAAGAGTTTCGAGAGCATGAAAAAAAGGCGGGAATTATCTCCGGTCAATACAAAGCGTTATATAGATAAACCGCAGGATAACGAAATGGGAATCGTATCGGAGGCATATACCATTGTGTTGATGGTTTCCGACCGGATGCTGGATTTAGGGCGTTTTGAGGGGATAGGGGAAGTGGACGTATACGCTGTCAATAGCGGGAAATATATGTATTGTTGTGGTTTGTACGCCTCTCCGGAAGAAGCCACGGCTCGCCTGTCTAAGGTGCAGCGGCAGGGATTTCAGGAGGCCCGGATCATCAATGCCGATACTTACGAATATTATAATAAATCGAGAACCGTGCAGAAAGTCCCGGCAAGGACGGCAAGCGGTCACGATGCTAATAGTTTGAAGAAAATTTTGAATTATTAATCTTTTGGGGAAATAACTTTCCGGTTTTCTTTTCTTATCGTATCAAAACATTTGTAACTTTGTGAATTGCCGAAGCGTTCTAATAATCGGATATGGTTGCAAATGAAATAATATCGAATGTTGTTCCGGTACTTAAAAAATCGGATACCTGCCTTCAGGCGTTAAGCTGGATGGAGATATTCCGTGTTTCTCATTTGCCATTGGTAAATGAAGACGTTTATTTAGGACTGGTAGCCGACGAATTGATTTATGCTCATGGCGACCTGAACGATCCGATTGAAGTGCTGAATGTTCCGGCGGAAGATACCTTTGTATATGAGGACTACCATATCTATGATGTCCTTCGTTTAGCTTCTTCACAACTTTTGTCCGTGGTGCCTGTATTGAGCCGGGAAGGGAATTTTGTCGGGTCTATCGTGTTGACGGATATTCTTCACAAATTGGATCAATTGCTGGGAGTTGACGAGCCGGGAGGAATTATTGTGCTGGAAATGAATCGGCTGGATTATTCTCTTGCAGAAGTGGCAAGGATCGTAGAATACAACGAAGCCCGGATTTTAAGTTGTTGTGTAAACAACAGTAAAGACTCCCGTTTAATGCAGCTTACCATAAAAGTAAATGTAGCCGATATTAATCCCCTGCTGGATGCCTTCATTCGTTATGGATATACGATAAAAGACAGTTTTGTTGCCGGGGAAGAGGAACGGGATTCGATGAAGGAACGGTATGGGTTATTGATGAAATATCTTTCCGTGTGATCTTTTATTCCCTATGATAAAGAAAATCCCCTAAAAGAACGGCGTTTTCGCTATTTCAATATTTTATCTATATTTGTCACATAATCAGATCTATTTTACCCGTTATGGTTGTTGCGATATTCGGAAGAAGCATTAATGAAGATTTTCTACCTTATTTGAAAGGTCTTGTAAATGAATTGAAGGCAAGAGGGGGTGTGGTGATCGGGGAAGAAGGGTTTATGCGTTTTCTGGAAGAAAAATATAATTATTCCGGAGCATTTGATGCAGGATTTAACCGGAATAATTTATTGGTGAACAGGCCTGAATTATTATTGAGTATAGGCGGGGACGGGACATTTCTTGATTCTGCTGTCTATGTGAAAGATAGTGGAATACCGATTTTAGGAGTAAACACCGGGAGATTGGGTTTTTTGGCTAATGTGTCTGTTTCGGAAATCAGTCAGGCGGTGGAGGCGATATGCTCCGGAAATTACAGTGTGGAAAAACGGGAAATTCTTTGTTTGGAAGTCGATGGCAAAATATTGCCGGGTTTTGATTTCGCATTGAATGAAGTGAGTGTGTTGAAAACAGAAACGTCTTCCTTACTGAAAATTCATGCTTATATTGGGGAAGTTTACCTCACGACCTATTGGGCTGATGGATTGATTGTGGCAACTCCTACAGGGTCTACGGCTTATTCGTTGAGTGGAGGGGGACCGATCGTAAGTCCGGACTGTAATAATATTATTCTCACTCCGGTATGTCCCCACAACTTAAGTATGAGGCCGTTGGTGGTGCCGGGAAGTGCCGTGATCCGTTTGGTGGTGGAAGGACGTGCCGGGGAATTTGTGTTGAGCATGGACTCCAGAGTGAAGAGAATGGAGGATAATCGGGAATTGCGGGTGTGTGCAGGAAACTCAGTGATTAATGTGGTGAAATTAGCTCCTCATAATTATTATGAAACTTTGCGGAATAAATTAATGTGGGGTGAAGATAAGCGTAATGGAAATAGCCGTGAATAATGGCAGATAAGGCGAAAAGCCTTTCTTTTTTAACAAAACAGACAGTCAGTAGAGGTATGCCTGAAGTGGTTGAATATATAGAAACGATTGAGAATGAGAATGGTAAAATAAAATTATGTTCTCCGCCCCGTTATTGTTTCTTAGCATTTCTTACCCGATTTTACAGATTTGGTTTTTCACTTTTCATTCTTTTGTCCCTATCTTTACCGGGCTTTAGCCAACCGGGAGGTGAGTTTGGAATTATAGGGGGAGGTAGTTATTATCTGGGGGATTATAACCCGACGAAGCATTTTAATAGTACTCAGACATATTGGGGAGGTTTTTACCGTTATAATTTTAACGACCGCTTTGCCTTGCGTTTTAATGCCGGTTTTTCCAAAATCGACTTGAAGAATATACACCTGCTCGACAATTCAGGAAAATCGTTCCCGACGGAATTTCATACTTCTGTAAAAGATATTAGTGGGGTGGTAGAATTCAATTTCAGGAGTTTTATGGTTAGTAAGGTTGAACATTCTTCGGGATGGTCGCCTTATATCTTTACGGGTGTCGGTTTTTTAGGGACAGACGACAGAGGAGGAGTGAATATCCCTTTGGGGGTGGGAGTGAAATTTAATGTATATAAACAAATATCTTGTGGAATAGAGTGGAGTGCGCGGAAAATGTTCACGGATAAACTGGACGGATTAAGCGACCCCTGGGGGACGGGGGAAACGAATTTTATTTATAATAAAGATTGGTTTTTTGTGACAGGGGTCACGATCTCCTATCGTTTCCCGACAAACCCGGAATGCCATTTTTAGAGGATAAGCGGGAAAATAAAAACAACGAAGCTATTTAAAGATTCGATTATGATAAAAGAAGACATTCTAAAAACTGGTCATTTACCTGCACATGTTGCTATCATTATGGATGGCAACGGAAGGTGGGCGAAACAGCAGGGTTTAGAGCGGGTGTACGGACATAAAAAGGGAGTGGATACGGTAAAGAAGATTGTGGAGGCAAGTGGGGAGATAGGCTTGAAATACCTGACATTGTATACTTTTTCCATTGAAAACTGGAATCGGCCGAAGGCGGAGATCGAAGCACTGATGGGCTTGATGGTCGATGCTATAATCCGGGAAACAAACGACCTTATGCGTCAGAATGTGAGGGTAGTGGCGATTGGAAACCTGAATGATCTGCCGGAGGTTGTAAGAGTCAAGTTAAACGGGCTGATAGCCCAAACTGCGGGTAATTCCGGGGTTACTTTGGTTTTGGCTTTGAGTTACGGTGCCCGCTGGGAAATTTGTGAAGCAGCCCGCAAAATTGCAGAAGACTATAAAAACGGAATTTTGCAGGATTTGGAGTCGGTAGACGATGACAAATTTGCCTCATATCTTACTACGAATGGAATCCCAGACCCGGATTTATTGATCCGTACCAGCGGGGAGTGCCGTTTAAGTAATTTCTTATTATGGCAGTGCGCTTACACAGAGTTTTATTTTATTGAAAAATTTTGGCCTGATTTTGAAAAAGATGACTTATATTTGGCAATCCGTAATTTTCAGAAAAGAGAAAGACGTTTCGGAATGACCGGAGAACAAATACAAAAATAAGTCCATTGACTTTTTCCATTTTCGTAATCTATTGATAATTGAATTGTTAAAGACGGAAATGCAGCACAGATTAATTTAACTTGTTTAATTGCAGATGATAAGAAGGATAATTCTTTTTTCGATACTAACTGTTTTTGGGATTTTTCAGTTAAAGGCTCAATCTACCGATTCAATACATGTGCCTGAAGTCTATTATTCCTCACCTAAGACTTATGAAATCGCCGGAATCGCTGTAAGTGGGATTGGCGAGCATTATGATTCCGAAACTTTGGTGCAATATTCCGGATTGCGGGAGGGAGAAGAAATAAAGATTCCGGGTGATGCCATCACCAAAGCGATAAAAAAACTTTATGGTTACGGGTTGTTTTCGGATGTAGCTATTTTTATCGACCGGATCGAGGGAAATAAGGTTTACCTGAACATTCGTTTGGCTGAACGTCATAAATTATCCCGCATCAATTACATCGGGCTCAAAAAATCGGAAGAAACAAAACTGAAAGAGAAAGTGAATTGGTTGCCCGGAACCCAGGTTACCGATAACCAGATTTCTAACCTGAAACGTATTGTTGAAAGATACTTTAAGGAAAAGGGATATTATAATACCGACATTAAAGTATTGAGAAGAGACGATCCAGACAATGAGAATTTTGTGATTTTGGATGTTTCTGTGCAAAGAAATAATAAAATTAAGATTGAAGATATTATTATTGCCGGGAATAAAGAAGTCAGAGATGGGAAGTTGAAACGGGCCATGAAAAAAACGAAAGAGAAATCTTTGGTCAATCTCTTTAAGTCGGCAAAATATATCGAAGAAAGTTATGAAGAGGATAAATATAACCTGCTCGACAAATATAACGAATTAGGTTACCGGGATGCTGCTATCCTGTCCGACAGTGTAGAACAAGTTTCTCCTAACCGGGTGAAAATATATTTAAATGTAGAGGAAGGAAATAAATACTATTTCAATAATATTACATGGGTAGGAAATACGGTGGAAAGCACTGAAAATCTTTCCAAGATATTGAACATTAAGAAAGGTGACGTTTATAATAAGAAATATTTCGAAGAACGCCTTACTCAAGACGACGATGCGGTTGCTAACCTGGTTTATTTGAACAACGGTTACCTGTTCTATCACTCTGTTCCGGTGGAAACTGTGGTAGGCGGAGATTCGATCAATATGGAAATCCGGATTGTAGAAGGGCCACAGGCAACGATCAACCGGGTGAATATCAGTGGTAACGACCGTACTCATGAACATGTGATCCGCCGGGAACTCTACACTTACCCGGGCGAATTGTTCAGCCGGGAAGACATTATCCGTAGTATCCGGGAATTATCGCAGTTAGGACACTTCGATCCGGAGCAATTGCAGCAACCGGACATTGCCCCTAACCCTGAAACGGGAACGGTAGATATTGGCTTTAAAGTGGCGGAAAGAGCCAATGATAAAATTGAAATATCAGGAGGATGGGGAGCCGGAATGATTATCGGTTCTTTGGGATTGACCTTCTCCAATTTCTCCATGCGTAATATTTTCAACTGGGATTCTTACCGTCCCCTGCCGCAGGGAGATGGACAGACTTTATCATTGAAAGCCCAGACCAATGGAAAATATTACACTTCTTTCAGTATTTCTTTCCGGGAACCTTGGTTAGGTGGAAAGAAACCTAACTCATTAAGTGTTTCTGCCTGGTATTCCCGTCAAACCGGGTATTCCCGCAGCTATTACAACTCTTACTATGTAAATAGTGCTAAGGATCAGTATGATGATAGCCAGTTAATGACGACATTCGGTATCACAGCCGGATTGGGACGCAGGATTACCTGGCCGGATGACTTCTTTTCGATGTACACCGAAGTGTCGTACCAGCGTTATACGTTGAAAAACTGGCCTTACTACATTATGAGCAACGGAAACTCCAATAACCTTTCTTTTGCAGTGACTTTGCAGAGAAGCTCCATCGATAATCCCTTATATACCCGTAGAGGTTCCGACTTCTCATTGTCGGTGTCGTTTACGCCTCCTTACTCTTTGTTCTCTGACGAGAATTATGGTAGTGCGAATATCAAAGACCGGGAAAAATATCGTTGGATTGAATTCCATAAATGGAAATTCAAAGGACGCGTATTCATGCCATTGGATAAAAATGAAAAATTTGTATTATACACAGGAGTACAATACGGATATTTAGGCTATTACGATAAAGACAGGCGTTCCCCGTTCGAAGGTTTTGAAATGGGAGGTGACGGAATGTCGGGGTATAGCTTATACGGACGTGAGTACATCGGATTGAGAGGATATGAAAATGGATCGTTGACCAATGCCGGATCGAGCTTCTTAGCTCCGAGTTCATCCGATGCAAGCTTATATACGAAACTTACGATGGAACTTCGTTATCCGATCTCTTTAGCACAGTCTGCCACGATCTATGCTTTGGCTTTCGTTGAAGCGGGAAACTCCTGGTATGAAATCAAAGACTTCGAACCCTTCAATTTATACCGTTCTGCCGGAGTCGGTTTAAGAGTATTCCTGCCCATGTTCGGGTTGTTGGGACTTGACTGGGGATATGGTTTCGACAGTGTGCCGGGACGTTCCGGGGCAAGTGGCTCGCAACTTCACTTTGTGCTGGGACAAGAATTTTAACCAAACAAATAGTTTAAAATTCTGTTAAGGATAAATGCTGATCGATAAATGATGAATAATAAATATAATTTTCAGGCTACGATGGTCTTTTATCGATTGAAAAGAGTAATTATTTTATTATTTTTGTGTATTACAGTCGGTTTCGCTCATGCACAAACAGGAACGCGCTATGCTTTTGTGAATCTGGATTACATCATGAGAAGTATTCCCGAATATGCGAAAGCACAACAAGAGTTGGATGCCTATTCTTTAAAACTGCAGGCGGAAATTGACGCCCTTTATCAGGAAATTGCAGAAATGCAGAATAAATATAATGCCGATAAAGTGTTCTTAACGGCGACCATGCGCGAACAGCGCGAAAAAACGATTGCGGAGAAAGAAAATAAGGCACGATTGTTGCAACAAGAATATTTTGGAACGAAGGGAGCTTTATTTTTAAAGCGGGAAGAGTTAGTGAAACCTTTGCAGGATGAAGTATTGGAGGTAATCAGGGATGTGGCAAAGGATGGAAATTATGAAATGATCATAGATCTATCGGCAGATAACTCTGTGGTCTATTATGACCCGAAACTGGATAAGAGTGATGTTGTTTTGAGGAAACTGGGATATTCAGTAAAGAAAACCGAAGAATAACAGAAGGACAAATGAGATTTTTTATTTGAAGAGAGAATAAAAGGTCTCGATAGTGATAATAAATCGAAAATTAATAAATAAACAGGATCGAAATGAAGAATGCAATTAAATTGTTTGTACTTGTAGCGTTTACAATAGCTGCAATGGGTGTATCTGCACAAACTGCAGTAAAGCTCGGACATATTGAAAGCCAAAAATTGATTCAGGCTATGCCGGAATGGACAGCAGCTCAAAAGAAATTCCAGGCTCAGCAAGATGAAGTTGAAAAAGAATTGACAAGTTTACAGGAACAGTTTCAGACAAAAATGAACGACTATGCGCAAAACTCAAAGAATTATTCCGATGTAATCCGTACTTCTAAAGAACAGGAATTGCAGGAATTGCGTACACGTATTCAGCGTTTCCAGGAAACCGCTATGAATGAACTTGACAAAGCTCAACAGGACTTGATGCAACCGATCACTGAAAAAGCGATGAATGCAATCAGGGAAGTGGCTAAAGAAAACGGTTTTACTTATATTTTTGATTTAAATGCAGGCCCGATTCTTTACACTTCAGAAAATTCACAGGATATTCTTCCGTTGGTAAAGAAAAAGTTAGGTCTTCAATAAGCCAATACTTTATAAAAAAAGCCGCCGTTAATGGGCGGCTTTTTTTATGAAAAGAGGTGGATAAACCGAAAAGGAGCCATCACAATTCAGAATAAATTGTTACTTTTCGGTTAAAAAACAGAAGATATGATCCAAAGAGAAACTATTGGAGTTTTTGATTCCGGTTATGGCGGATTGACCATCTTGCGGGAGATCGTGAAAGATTTACCGCAATATGACTATATTTATTTGGGCGATAATGCAAGGGCTCCTTACGGAACCCGTTCGTTCGACGTGGTGTATCAATATACGAATGAGGCCGTGAGAAAGCTGTTCGATATGGGATGCCGTCTGGTGATTTTGGCTTGTAATACGGCATCGGCTAAAGCCTTGCGAAGCATCCAGCAGATCGATTTACCCCGGCTTGAACCGGGAAAAAGAGTGCTTGGGGTGATCCGTCCCAGCGTCGAGGCTTTGGCGGCTTATTCCCGGAACAGGCATATTGGAATTATGGCTACCAAAGGAACGGTCGCATCCGATTCATATCCGTTGGAAATAGAAAAATTATACGGTAAAGGAAAATTTCGGATAACCCAATTGGCTTGCCCAATGTGGGTGTCGTTAGTTGAAAACAATGAATTGAGCGGGGCTGGTACGGAATATTTTGTACAGAAGTATATAAATGAATTATTGGCAGCCGACCCCGAAATAGACACCGTGATACTGGGGTGCACTCATTATCCCCTGTTGCGCCCGATCATAGCCCATTATATGCCCGAAGGAATCAGGATTATTGAACAGGGGGGGATTATTGCGGAAAGTCTGGCCGATTATCTGAAACGGCACACTGAAATGGAAGTATGTTTGTCCCGGAATGCAACAATGCGTTATTATACAACGGAAAACACGGATTTATTCAATCAAATGGCAGGAAATTTCCTGGGACAGAAGATCGAATCGGCCCACATAAGTCTTTAGGTTATCGGAAGCACCATCATGTAGAGATCAGAGGCCGGAATACCCGGAATGAAATATTAAAATTGGTGCGTTTTGGACAATTATTTAGATACTTTATAAACTATTTTATATCTTTGAACAGAGTAAGGGCATAGAACCTTACAAAGAGAGTAAAAGCCCGGCAACAAAGGCAGAGTGGGAAGCCGGGAATATAAATTATAAATCTGCCGATTGCAATGTGTTGTTTTAAGTAAACATAAATAGGCACAGGCTGGGATGAAGAATTTTCAGGTTTGATGAACAGACATTGCTGCCAAGAGGCTATTTATATGACAGAACAGGAACAGATAAAAGAAGCTTTCGAGGATTTGCTGAAGTCCTTACGTAAAGAAACGACGAAAGAGAACAGGCAAAAGATAAAAGAGGCCTTTGAATTTGCGGATAAGGCACATAAGGGAGTGAAACGGCGGTCAGGGGAGCCTTATATATTACATCCGCTGGCTGTGGCGAAAATTGCTACCAAAGAAATCGGCTTGGGAACCACCTCGGTGGTGGCGGCTCTGTTGCATGATGTGGTGGAAGACACTGACTATACGGTGGAGGACATCGCCAGCCTGTTCGGGTCGAAAGTGGCTTCCATTGTCGATGGTTTGACGAAGATCAGCGGTGTGATGGGATCGGATACCAGTCAGCAGGCGGAAAGTTTTCGTAAAATGATTCTGACGTTGGCGGATGATGTCCGGGTGATCTTGATTAAAATAGCCGACCGCCTTCACAATATGCGTACTCTGGCATCTATGCCGGAGCATAAGCAGGTAAAAATTGCCAGTGAAACTTTATACATATATGCTCCTTTAGCCCACCGGATGGGGCTTCATGCGATAAAGACCGAGTTGGAAGATTTGAGCATGAAATACGAACATCCGGAGGAATACGAGGTGATCGACCAAAAGATCACGGCTTATGAAAGGCAATTTTCTTCTTTGTTCGAGGAATTTATCAAGCCGATCCGGAAAAGCCTGGACGAAAACGGATATGAATATACCATAACGGCCAGGACAAAGAGTGTGTATTCGGTGTGGATGAAAATGCAGAGGCGGAACATCAGTTTTGATGAAATATACGATTTGCTGGCTGTCAGGATCGTTTTCAAACCGAAGGAAGGACAACCGGAAAAATGGCAATGCTGGAATATCTATTCTTTAATTACCGATCTATATAGTCCCAAACCGGAACGGATTCGTGACTGGGTGAGCGTGCCGAAAGCCAACGGATACGAAGCGTTACACCTCACGGTGATGGGGCCGGGAGGGCAGTGGTTTGAAGTGCAGATCCGCTCTGAAAGGATGGATGAAATCGCAGAAAAAGGATTTGCTGCCCATTGGAAGTATAAAGGAGAAGGAGAAAGTTCCGAATTAGACCGCTGGCTCGCGGGAATCAAAGAAATTTTAGATCAGCCCGATGCCACGGCATTGGAATTTCTGGATGAATTCAAGCTCAACCTTTTTGCAAAAGAAATCCGGGTGTTTACCCCGAAAGGTTTTATGAGAACTTTGCCTAAAGGGGCAACAGCCCTTGATTTTGCCTATGATATTCACACGGAGATCGGCAACACCTGTATCGGGGCGAAAGTAAACCACAAGCTCGTGCCTATGAGCCAAAAACTGTATAGTGGCGATCAGGTGGAGATTTTGACCAGCGATAAGCAAAGGCCACAGAAAGAATGGCTGGAATTTGTGGTTACTGCAAAGGCAAAAAGCCACATCAATGCCGTATTTAAGAAAGATAAAAAAGAACAAATCCGTAATGGAATACAGTTGTTCGATGAATTTATAAAAAGATTGGAGCTTCCTCCTACCTCGGAACCTTTAAAAAAGGTGTTGAGTAATTATAGGCTGGCGAAAGACGACCTGTATGCGGAAATCGCTAAAAACACAATTACCTTTGAGGATATAGAAAAGGTGATCAAAAAGAAGTCCGAGAATAAATTTGTAAAATATTGGAAACTACAATTTTTATTTCCGGGAAAAGACGAAGCGGGTAAAAAAAATCAGTCCGACGAAAATCTGCCGATCGATCCGGATTCCGATTTTATGATTGCGCCGTGTTGCAACCCGATTCCGGGGGATGATGTCGTGGGGATGAATATTGCGGGGACGAAAGTTACTGTTCACAAACGCTCGTGCCCGGAGGCGATACGCCTGATGTCCAGTTTTGGCGATAAGATCGTGCCCGTGAAATGGGTTAGCCATAAATTAATGTCGTTCCTGGCGATTATTAAATTGACCGGGCTTGATGCTCCGGGAATTGTCAGTGATATTACGGCTGTGATCTCGAAAGAAAGGAAAGTGAATATGCGGATGGTGCATTTTGAGGCAAAAGACGGAGTTTTTGAAGGAATTATCCATCTTTATGTGCACAACACTTCCGACTTGAATAGCCTGTTGACAAGGCTGACCCAGATAAAGGGAGTGGATACGGTGACGAGGGTGGAAAATGAAGAAAGAAGTTGAAAAAAGGGAGATTGATTGTTTAACTTGTATTGCGGGGAAATCGCTTGTATTATGGAAAAAGTGAAAGAAACAGTAAAAGATATTTTTACCAATTATTTGCAGGAGAGGGGACACCGTAAGACGCCGGAACGGTATGCAATATTAGATGAAATTTATTCCCATTCCGGGCATTTCGACATAGAATCCCTCTTTGTGTCTATGAAGAATAAAAACTACCGGGTGAGCCGGGCAACCCTATACAACACCATAGATTTACTGCTTGATTGTAAACTGGTGCTTAAACATCAGTTCGGGAACAACATTGCCCACTATGAGAAGGCTTACAACAACCGCCACCACGAACATCTGATTTGCCAGGCGTGTGGGGAGGTGGAGGAATTTTTCGATTCCCGGCTGGAAGAAATTGTCGGACATATTGAAGACGAGTATAACTTTTCCGTGCATCATCACATGCTGTATGTATATGGATTGTGCAAATCCTGCAAATTAAAAACGGAAAATGTTGATAAGAATTCTCTTTAAAAATATTAACTTTGTACGTTTTCGTTTTCCCGGAATAACTTTTGGGGAAAACATTTTTGTGAAATAAAATGAACATTGGACGTTTGTAACGGCTTAGGTTACAAAGGTTAAAATTAAAAATGATACAGATGAAAGTAGATGTGTTACTTGGCTTGCAATGGGGCGATGAGGGGAAAGGTAAGGTTGTTGACGTACTTACTCCTAATTACGATATAGTGGCTCGTTTTCAGGGAGGTCCGAATGCAGGACATACATTGGAATTTGAAGGACAGAAATATGTGCTCCGTTCTATTCCATCGGGAATTTTCCAGGGAGGAAAAACCAATATCATCGGGAATGGAGTGGTGCTCGATCCGATTTTGTTCAAACAAGAGGCTGAGAGTTTGGCTGCCGGCGGACATGATTTGACCAGGCAACTTTGTATTTCCAAGAAAGCACATTTGATTTTACCAACTCACCGGATGCTGGATGCTGCCTATGAAGCGGCGAAAGGCGATGCGAAGATCGGGACGACCGGAAAAGGAATAGGTCCGACCTATACGGACAAAATTAGCCGTAACGGTTTGAGGGTGGGGGATGTGTTGTTGAATTTCGATGAAAAATATAAAATTGCTAAATCGAAACACGAGGCGATTCTCCGGGGATTGAATTATAAATATGATGTTACCGCCCTGGAAAAAGAATGGTTCGAAGCGATTGAATTTCTAAAAAAATTCCGTCTGATCGATAGCGAACACGTTATCAATAATATGTTGAAAGACGAAAAATCCGTATTGGCGGAGGGAGCACAGGGAACGATGCTGGATATTGATTTCGGTTCTTACCCTTTTGTCACTTCGTCTAACACCGTTTGTGCAGGAGCGTGTACCGGATTGGGGATTGCTCCTTCGAAAATCGGGGAAGTGTATGGAATCTTTAAGGCTTATTGCACACGTGTTGGAGCGGGTCCGTTCCCTACGGAACTGAAAGATGAAACAGGCGATAAAATGTGCACTTTAGGACGGGAATTCGGATCTGTAACGGGGCGTAAACGCCGTTGTGGCTGGATTGACCTGGTGGCTTTGAAATATGCCATTATGATCGATGGGGTAACTCAATTGATCATGATGAAAAGCGATGTATTGGATAGCTTTGAAACGATTAAAGCCTGCGTAGCTTATAAGATCGATGGTAAAGAAACCAATGAATTTCCATTTGACATTTGTGAGGAAGTGGAGCCGGTATATGTTGAAATGCCGGGCTGGCAGGTGGACATGACGAAAATGGTCTCCGAGGATGAATTTCCTGAAGAATTTAACGCTTATCTCTCTTTCCTGGAAGAGGAACTGGGTGTTCCGGTGAAAATCGTGTCTGTTGGTCCCGACCGGGAACAGACCATTATTCGCTACGAAGATTGAGTTGTTAAGATTGATATAAAAAAAGAGCCTTTACACAAGGCTCTTTTTTTGTAGATGCGATCAAAGTATTGTGTTTCCCAGAGTTTGACGATAATCTTAAATTTTATAAATTTGTCAGGAATCTGAGATTTATCAATTTATTAATTACGTGCCTATGCTATCGGATATTCTGAATTTGCCATTGACAAATCCGGTTTTGATCTTTTCAGTGATCTTATTTGTAATACTTCTGGCGCCTATTATTCTGCATCGCTTTAAAATTCCGGAATTAATCGGCTTAATCCTTGCCGGAGCCCTGTTAGGGCCTAACGGGTTATATATAATGGCAAGGGATAGTAGCATTGAGCTGTTCGGTACGGTTGGCTTGCTATATATCATGTTTATTGCGGGATTGGAAATAGACATGGCCGATTTAAAAAAGAATTCGGGAAAGACAACTGTATTCGGATTATATACCTTTTTAATCCCGATGATATTGGGAATCGTGACCGGAGTGTATATCCTCGGTTTTTCGTGGCCCACTTCAATCTTATTGGCCAGTATGTATGCGTCCCATACCTTGATTACCTACCCGATTGTCAGTAAATACGGAATCACGAAAAGCCGGGTGGTTAGTATCGCTATCGGAGGAACGGTAATTACCTGTGTTTTGGCGCTGTTGGTACTGGCAGTTATTGTGGGGATGTCTAATGGGGAAATGGATTCCGGCTTTTGGGTAAAACTTGGGGTTTCGGGTGTATTGTTCGTATTTATCGTGACGATGATATTCCCCATCTTTGCCCGTTGGTTTTTTAAACGTTATCAGGATTCGGTGGGACAATATATTTTTGTGTTGGCTTTGGTGTTTTTAGCATCTTTCCTCGCCCAGGCTGCGGGACTTGAAGCCATTATCGGGGCGTTCCTCGCCGGGCTTGCCTTAAACCGTCTGATACCTAATACTTCCGCTTTATTGAACCGGATCGATTTTGTGGGGAATGCCGTTTTTATTCCATTCTTTTTGATCGGGGTGGGGATGCTGGTCGATTTCCGGGCCTTTACAGCAGGATGGCATGCTATTTTGGTGGCGGTTGTTATGACTGTCGTGGCAACGGTGGCGAAATTTTTGGCGGCCTGGTTAACGGAGAAAAGCTTTAAACTTACACGGGACGAAAGACGCTTGTTGTTTGGGTTGAGCAATGCGCAGGCTGCCGCTACTTTGGCTGCCGTGCTGATCGGGTATGAAGTGATTGTTGGAACCACGCCGACGGGGGAACCCATCCGCCTGTTGAACGAAGATGTTTTGAACGGAACCATCATTATGATTCTGTTTACCTGTACCATTGCTTCTTTTGCCACACAGAGGGGGGCACAGAACATTGCTTTGGCAGAAATGACCGAAGATTCAATCGGGGACAATACCGATGATGAGGAGCGGATTCTGATTGCTTTAAGCAAGTCGGAAACCGTGAAAGAATTGATCGATTTAGGAACGGCTATCAAATCTAAAAAGAATAAAACTCAAATGGTGGGGGTCAGTATCGTTAAATCGGACAATACCGATCCTGCCGCGGAAAAAGCCTGCCGGATGTTACTGGATAATGCGGTGAAAGTGGCGGCTGCCACGGATCATCGGCTTGAACCGGTATTGCGTTACGATCTGAATATTGTGAATGGCATTCGGAATGTGGCGAAGGAGCACAGAATCACGGATATTGTGATAGGTTTACGCACTCAAAAAGATATTTCCGATACGTTTTTAGGCAAACTGACCGAAGAAGTGCTTTCCAAATGTGCCACCACCACTTTGGCATATCGCCCTATGCAGCCGATGTCTACTATAAAACGTTACATGCTGATTATCCCGGAAGGCGCAGAAAAAGAAGTCGGATTTCCCTACTGGTTGATTAGCATCTGGAATATAGGGAAAAACATAGGAACGAAAATGGTTTTTCACGGGCATCAAAATGTGCTTAGCATATTAAAGGATGTACATGCCAAACATACGATCAATGCGGAATTTCGGGAATTTACCAATTGGGAACATTTTGCGGAAATCGGTAGGGAAATTAAAGAAAACGATGCTCTGATTATTGTGATGAGCCGTTCCGGGTATCCTTCCTATTCAAGACACATGGCTTATGTTCCGACGTATCTGAATAAATATTTTAATACCGTAAACTGCATTTTGATTTATCCTTTACAATTGGGAATGGAAGATGATATGAGCACTTTCCGTAGCATTTCTATGGTAAACTATTTAGACGGAATCGACGGATTAGGTAAGGTCATCCGCCAATTGTTCAAAAAAAATAAATGATCGGGAAAGAAAAATGTGATCTTTTCTGAAAAGTACAATTTCTGGGGAAGGAAATCCACTTTCTCCTTATTTTTAGTGATTTTTCGGTTTTTGATTCCTTATTATTGGGGAGGGCGAATTTGGTGGATAATGATTATCTTTGCAGACAAATCTAAAAAACAGCATGGAAAATCAATATAAGCGCTTGTCTGACATCCCGACCGGAGAAGAGTGTGTGATAGTGAAAGTACACGGGCACGGAAGTTTTCGTAATCGGATTGTTGAGATGGGATTCGTAAAAGGAGAAAAGGTTACTGTCATTAAAAATGCACCCTTGAGAGATCCCATAGAATATAAGCTCATGGATAGCCATATATCCCTGAGGCGTAGCGAAGCGCGATTGATTGAAGTGGTGAATATTTCCTCGGAAGAAAGAGGGGGATATAACGGAACGTTTACAGAAGAGGAAATTGCCCGGGTAATTACCGAGCGTTCCAAAACAATCAACATTGCTTTAGTCGGAAACCCCAATAGCGGCAAGACCTCCTTTTTTAACCGTGCTACGGGGTTACGGGAGCGGGTTGGGAATTATGGTGGAGTGACCGTCGATGCCAAACAGGGCGTTTTCCACCACAATGGTTACACGATCAATCTTATAGATTTACCTGGAACATACTCCATCACCGAATATACTCCGGAGGAAATATATGTTCGCAAATACATCACGGAACACCATCCCGATTTGGTGTTAAACGTGGTGGATGCTTCCTGCCTGGAAAGGAATTTGTTTTTGACGACCCAGTTGATCGATATGAATGTCCGGGTGGTTATGGCATTGAATATGTATGACGAACTGACCGGAGAAGGAGCTCAGCTGGATTATGGGTATTTAGGACAATTGTTGGGAATACCCATTGTGCCGACGACGGCTTCCAAAGGTGTTGGGATTGCCGATGTACTCGATAAGATCATCGAGGTTTTTGAAGGGCAGGCAAAAGAAGCCCGGCACGTGCACATTAACTATGGGGTGGAAATAGAAGAAGCCATTTTGAGGATCAAAGCGGAAGTGACTCCCAATAAAAACATCACCGATGAATTGGCTCCCCGTTATGTTGCGATTAAATTGCTTGAGGATGACCGTATCACCAAGGAATTGTTGGAAAATGTGCCTAACTACGACCGGATTTTAGAGGTCGCCCAGAAGGAAATACAACATCTGGAAAAATCGTATAAAGAAGATACCCGGACAATTATCACCAATGCTAAATATGGATTTATCCGGGGTGCTTTACAGGAAACCCTGAAAACGGGCGATAAGGACAAAAGGCAACTGACCCGCGCGATAGATGCACTGCTCACCCACCAATGGCTGGGATTTCCATTCCTGTTATTTTTTATGTGGCTGATGTTTCAGGCTACCTTTTCTTTAGGTAGTTACCCTATGGACTGGATCGATGCAGGGGTGGGAGCATTGGGCAACTGGATTGCCGAAAGCATGCCTGCCGGACCGTTGAACGATTTATTGGTTGACGGTATCATTGCCGGTGTTGGAGGGGTTATCGTTTTCCTGCCTAACATTTTGATTCTGTTCTTTTTCATTTCATTAATGGAAGATACGGGATATATGGCGCGTGCCGCTTTCATTATGGACAGGCTGATGCATAAAATCGGTTTGCACGGAAAATCTTTTATTCCCTTATTAATCGGATTTGGGTGTAATGTACCTGCAATTATGGCCACCCGTACGTTGGAAAGCCGCCGTGACCGGATTATGACCATGTTGATTATTCCGTTCATGTCTTGCAGTGCCCGACTGCCTGTTTATATACTGCTGGTTTCTGCCTTTTTCCAGAACAATCAGGGATTGATTTTATTGTCGGTGTATTTAGTCGGGATATTGTTGGCTATATTCACTTCTGTCTTACTGAAAAAGACGGTGTTTTCAAAATCGTCCGTACCTTTTGTGATGGAACTGCCTCCTTACCGGATGCCGACCGTACGGAATACCGTTGTTCACATGTGGGGGAAAGCTGTACAATATTTGAAGAAAATGGGAACAATCATCCTGTTCGCTTCTGTGTTGATTTGGGCGTTAGGCTATTTCCCGTTGAAGGATGAGGCTACGGAGCCTGCTGTTCATCTTGAAAATTCGTATATCGGAAAATTGGGAAAAGGAATAGAACCTGTCATTGAACCTTTAGGATTCGATTGGAAAATGGGGGTTAGCATCATCACTGGTTTAGCTGCTAAAGAAATTGTGGTAAGTTCGATGGGGATTCTCTACCATGTCGATGGGGAAGTGGACGAGTCGTCCCAAAGCTTGATCGAAAACATTCGCCAGCAAGAAAATGCAGCAGGTGAGAAAGTATTTACCCCTTTGGTCGCCTATGGCTTCATGCTTTTTATATTGATCTACTTCCCTTGTATGGCGGCCATTGCTGCCATACGTAAAGAAGCTGGATGGAAATGGGCTATGTTTACTGTTTTTTATACGACAATATTAGCCTGGATCGTTTCATTTTGCGTATATCAGGTGGGACAGATGTTCTAACCTGGCAAGGCTTTGCTGAGAAAAAGTGAAAGGGATGGAGATCGCTAATCCTTTTTCCCGGAAGTCGGGCAAAGGAAATACGGAGGAGAAATTTTAAGGCTTTAAAATAACGAATGCTTATGGTGCAGACCGTAATCGTGTATATAATCATTTTACTCGCAATATGCGGAGCTGTTTATTATCTCCGCAAAAAATTGCGTGGGATGAAAAAAGGGTCTGATTGCACATCCTGTTCCGGCTGTCCTTTAAAAGAAAAATGTTCCAGGCCTGTTCAGGATCGGAATGCTGGAAGCGGATGTTGTGGATGAATCAGGAGAGGGGAATAATCCCGACAGATTAGAATAACTTCAGGGTAATGCTTTCTGCATCTTTTTTCCTTCTGATCTTCTCTTTTTCTCCCCGGCGGAATACATATATCAGGCCGTATTCCTCACACATATACCTTTTTTCTTCTTCGTCCTTTACCGACTCGAAATAACGTTCAACCTCATTCCAGATTTCCAGAATCAGGGCATCGGCATCGTCCCGGTATTGAGCTACATTGCTGCTTTCCCTGGCCGAATTATTTTGAAATTGTTTTTGGCGAGTGTAGTTTTCCTTGAAATTTTCGTAATTGACCTTTACCAATGCGATAGAGGGACAGTAAATCGGGTTACCTCCGCCATTGCTCAAACGATTTTGTTCCCCGGTAATCACTTTCTCTCCCCATACCAGAAGATCCTGCTCGGTCAATAAAGGCGGAACTTTGGAATTATCTTCCTCCAGTCCGTAAAATGTACGGGCAGACGGTTTTAATTCACCCCTGGCAATACAGAAATTAAGGACTTGAATGAAATGGGAAATATATAAACGTGCTTTTTTGGTATATTCGGCAAACTTTTGGCTATTATCGAATTGTTTTTCTCTTGCCATTTTCGAATTGGTGATAGCCACTTCCAATTTAGGTAGAAAGAACTCGATCCTTTGCTTTAAAGCGAAGGGATAAGCGATAGTGTCAATTTCCTGTTGTTGCCCTTTTCTCAGGGCTGCTTTCAATGCCCTGATCCTCGCTGCATCTGTATTAGGTAATCTTCTGTAAGGCATGAGATTAAACTCTTAAAAAACGATTAGAATTGATACTGCGAAGATATATAAAAAAAAAGAGTTAGCCAATATTCGTAAAAACGTTTTTTTCTTTTTTTCTTTTATTGCTCCATGTGCTTGTAGTTGTGATAGGTATCTAAAACCCGTTGCACATATCTATATGTCTGCTCACCATTGCAATAGCCGTTTTTAGAAAGAGGATCGCGGTAATATTCCGGTTTATTTTTATTTAGAATGAAAAAATCGACATTATCGTCCCATTTGTTCGGGTCTTTATTATATTTCTGGGCTAACCGCATTGCGTCGAGCACATGGCCCGCCCCCGCATTATAGGATGCTAAAATAAATTTCACCTTCTCCGTTGAGTCGACAGCCTTTTCTGTGAAGAAATTATCGAGGTATTTCAAATACTGAACTCCTACATATACGTTGCTGTCGGGGGAGAAATAATCCGATACGTTGTAATTGTTGGCCGTTTCGGGAATGATCTGCATCAATCCGTAAGCTCCCACTTCCGATTCGGCTTCCGGGTTAAAATTCGATTCCGTGTAAACGATAGCCGCCAACAATTTCCAATCCCAATTCAGGCGTTTACTTTCCTTTTTCAACAAACGGTCGAAAACGGATATGTCCCCTTTTTTCAGCATGGCGTATTTGGACTTATGGCCCGGAACGATTTGCGGCCTTTCGAAATATCTTTTATATAAATAGTTTAATTTCCCGCTCTTCTGTATCGTTGCCAGCCATTTATTGATTTCCTCTGTCAGCAGGGTAGCTTTGGGATTCGTGGCCCATGACACGGAAATGCTGTCTTTCAGTTTAACTGAATAATCGATATTTTTCATGGAAGAACTGGATGCCCGGGCAATATTTTTATCGATGATCGTGTACCCGATCTCCCCGGTTTCCACTAAATGAAGCAAGTCTTCATGGGAATAATTCCCAACCTCTGTGACGTAAATGTGGATATTGAGAGAATCCTGTAATTGTTCCAGCACCTCTTTATAGGGAGCATTCTTTTGAATGAAAATCTCTTTGCCATCCAATTCGGATAAGTTTTTGATAGGAGCGTTGTTCACATTTTGAACCAGCACTTCATCCGTTTGAAAAAAAGGTTGGGTGAAATTTAACTGCCCTTCCCGTGCGGCTGTTTGGGTCAGGCTCACCGCTATTAAATCATATTTATCGTGTTGCAGGCGGTTTATAGCACTGTCAATATCGTTATTGACCTCGGCAATTCTGAGCTTTACCCCTAAGTAGTCGGCGAAATCCTTAGCCAGGTCATAATGAAAACCACGGGTGATTCCCTGATAGATATAATAGTCGGTGGTATTGTAAAAAGTGGAAATATCCAGCGTCCCCTTTGCTAATATTTTCTCCAACGAGGCAGGCTCCGTGATGATGAATTGCGGAGAATCGTTATCTATCTTCTGGCAACCGATAAACAGAAGAACAGTAAGATACAGTATCACTTTTTTTAGCAACATGCGATAAAGATAGGGAAAAAATTGAAAAAGAGCAAATCACGCCCCGTTCCCATAACCTGCGAACGAGAGTTTAAAGCCCTTCACGGAATGTTTAATCGAAAAAGTCCCACTTCAAACCGAACTTGAACACAGCCGGATTGATCGGATAATTGTAAGCACTGAAATAATTCCCATTCTTTTTCAGGACATAATTCAAATGCTCGTATTTGGCAAAAATATCGGCTCTTTTTATGCGGAGGCTCAGAAATACGTCAAATTTAGGATAATTTCCTGTTTTGGACAACCGCTGATTGTAAAATTGCATAATAGAAGGCTGATAATTGTCGGAATAGAATTTCGTATGATAAAACAGGTCGAATCCCACTTGCAACTGTAAAGCCCGTTTAAAAAGATAATTCTTGTAATAGTTATGTGAGTAAACGGATACTAATGGCAGGGAAAGCACATCCTCGTGGGTGTTTTTCTGAATATATACGCTCTGATCGAAATAGAAATTCCCCGCCTTAAACACCTCTTTCGCCCAGGCTGTGAAAACGGTTAATGTCTTTCCGGTCTGCACCGGCATCGCCGTCGTATCGAAATATACATAGCTGAACATATTGGCAATGCCCGCTCCGATTTCCGTGCGAAGGCGGGTGTTGATATATCGTCCTTCTACTTTTATGGTTTTCTCGGCTTTAAAGTCATTTTCCCACCAATCGTGATTCCCTACATAACGGGAGAAAAACGGATCCACACTGCGTAGTTCCACTAAAGCGTCGGCTCGCAGATAAGAACTTTTGTCTTTTTTCAGAGCTTGTTCAAGGTAGCCTGATATTTTAAAATTTCCGGCATAATGCCCCACCACGCATAAGGAACCCGCCAGATCGTAGGTAAACAAAGCATTGCTGTCCACATTGAAGATTCCTCCGGTGATATAAGTGCCCATGTATTTATCCGTGCCGAAGCTTTCTGTGCGGGTAACGGAATCGTAAGATGTGCGCTGGTTATATTTTTCATATTTGAAATCGAGCCCGGCATAAATTCCCGGCAGGTATTTATATTTGGGATGTTCGTTCACAACTAACTTCCCGGATACATTGTATATTTTATTCCCGATCAGATCGTAAGTTTTGGTGCTATCCATATAAGTGTGTCGGAAAAATTCCAGATTAGGAGTCGTTTCCTTATACCAATGTTCATTATCCTCCACGGTAAAGCCAAGCACTGCTTTTGCCGGATAAGAATAAGAGGTGTCGGCATCGGCAACGGGGGTCGCTTTTTGTTTACCTATATTATATTGTAGCTGGGTATAAAAATTAAAATTCCGGACATTGTTCGACGCATTACTACCGGTCAGGTTAATAGGAATGTTTTCCGCTTGCTGATTCGTAGAATCTAAAACAAAAGTCCTGTCTTTTATACCACCGTTTTCATTGAAATGGCCTACATTTTGGTTTAAAAATAAAGATATGGAGAGGCGTTCCCGCTCGTATGAACTAAAAAAGGAAAAATTATAAGCCTTTGCTTTTTGATTCATATAACGGCCGTCACTGGAAATAAGATTATACCGGATTCCGGCATTCCAAAAAGGACGGATATTTTGTGTGTGCCAGATGTCCAGGAAGTTTTCGGATTTTCCCCGGCCTCCTCCGTTAAAATATTGCAGACGGGTGAAAGGCGTTGTAGTATTGAATAATAAAGCGTCGGCGGGTTTGAAAAGATAAGCCCTCACCGCTGTAAGCGGATAGAAATCTTCCACGGTTTCCCGGGTAATAAAAATATTCGATTCGTAAGGTGAAGGAAAGTTGCCTAAATAGGTGTTGGATATATTCTTTTTAAATATGTAGTTATAATTATAAATCCCGTCGAAGACCGTATCTAAAGGAATGATTCTTTGGTAAACCCCTTCATGTTCCCAGGTCCAGGTCATTCGGTAGTGTTTGATGTCCGAATTTTTCGTGGAATCCTGCGTGGACGTTTCGGGCACTTCTCCTTCCTGAGGCGGTTCCGTATAATCGAAATCACTCTGCCCGAATGCGATAGCAGGCAGAAGGCAAGCAATTATTATATAGATAATTTTTTTCATTGCTGCAAATATACGTAAACTTTTAAAACTCTCATAAATTACTTACTTTTGTACTTTGAATTGAAATAAAAATTACTCCCATGGATAAAAATCAACAAGCAGTAGAAATCGACGATGAAGGAAAATCATTGAATTTCATCGAACAGATCATCGAAGAAGAAATAGCCGCCGGAAAGAACGGTGGACGGGTGCATACGCGTTTCCCGCCGGAACCGAACGGTTATCTGCATATCGGGCATGCTACTTCTATTTGTTTGAATTTCGGTTTGGCTGCAAAATATAATGGAAAGTGTAACTTGCGTTTTGACGACACTAATCCATCGAAGGAAGATGTGGAATTTACGGATGCTATTCAGGATGATATAAAATGGTTAGGGTTTCAGTGGGATGGAGAAGTTCGCTACGCTTCCGATTATTTTCAGCAATTGTATGACTGGGCTGAACAGATGATTGAAAGAGGAGAAGCTTATGTTGACGACCAGACTGCCGAAGAAATCAGTGCAGGAAGAAAAACAATTACAGAGCCGGGGGTGAATAGCCCTTACCGGAATCGCAGCATAGAAGAAAATCTTGACCTGTTTCGTAGAATGAAAAACGGGGAATTTGCAGAAGGATCACGCGTGTTGCGGGCAAAAATCGATATGGCTGCTCCGAACATGCTGATGCGCGACCCCATCATGTATCGTATTATCTATTGTAGCCATCACCGCACCGGAGACCAGTGGTGTATTTATCCGATGTACGATTTTACCCATGGGCAAAGTGACTATCTGGAAGGGATAACCCACTCGATTTGTACGTTGGAGTTTGAAATACATCGTCCTTTATATAATTGGTTTTTAGATCAATTAACCCATACGGAATATCGCCCCAGACAAATTGAATTTGCCCGTCGGAACCTGAACTATACTGTGATGAGCAAGCGTAGGCTGCTCGAATTGGTTCAGAAAAACTATGTTTCGGGCTGGGATGACCCCCGGATGCCTACCATTTGCGGGTTACGCCGTAGAGGGTATACCCCGGAATCAATCCGGATGTTCGCAGAAAAAGTAGGAGTTGCCCGGCGTGAAATCGTTGTGGATATGGCATTGCTGGAATATTGCGTGCGGGAACATCTGAATAAGATCGCTCCCCGGGTAATGGCCGTGATCGATCCGGTGAAAGTGGTGCTCGATAACTATCCGGAAGGTCAGACTGAATATATGGAAATTGAGAACAATCCGGAAGATGAAAATGCAGGAGTAAGGAATGTTGCATTTTCCAGAGAAATATATATAGAGCGCGACGACTTTATGGAAGATGCGCCTAAAAAGTTTTTCCGGATGACACCGGGACAGGAAGTCCGCTTGAAAGGTGCGTATATCGTAAAATGTACAGGCGTGGATAAAGATGAAAACGGAAATATTCAGGTCATTCACTGCACCTATGATCCTGACACTCGTAGCGGAAGCGGTTCGGAGGCAAGTAACCGGAAAGTGAAAGGAACTTTACACTGGGTGTCGGCAGCCGATGCCATTGATGCTGAAGTCCGCTTATACGATCGCTTGTTTAAGGACGAGGATCCGGCTGGGCATAAAGATGTGGACTTCAAAGAATTTATTAATGAGGATTCATTAAAAGTTCTGCGTGGCTGTAAACTGGAAGCCAGTTTGAAAGATGCTAAGCCGGGCGATCGTTTTCAGTTCCAGCGTTTGGGATATTTTTGTGTAGATTGTGATTCAAAAGCAGACGCTTTGGTATTCAATAGAACTGTTGCGTTAAAGGATACCTGGGCTAAAATGCAAAACTCATAACCATGCAGGCTAAAAAAATACCAGGAGAGGTAAGGGCCTATTTGCTTATAGCTTTGGGGATGCTGATCTATGCCATTGCGGCAACAGGTTTCCTGATTCCTCATAAAATTGTCGGTGGAGGTGCTACTGGTCTGGGAACGATCATTTATTATCTGTCGGGTGAAACCGTTCCGGTGGGTGTCAGCTATTTTCTGATTAATATTGTGCTATTAATAGTCGGGGTGAGGGTGCTGGGACCTAAATTTGGAATAAAAACGGTTTTTGCCATTATCATCGGTAGTATGTTCCTGAGCGTTTTGCAACCTTTATTTCCGGAAGCATTGGTCAGCGATAAATTTATGAGTGCGATCATTGCTGGTATGATGACGGGGTTAGGGATCGCTATGGCTTTATCGCAGGGGGGAAGCACCGGAGGTACCGATATTGTGGCAATGATTGTAACTAAATACCACAACGTAAGTCCCGGTAAAATGATCATGTATGCGGATTGCGGTATTATTGCATCCAGCTTACTGATTAACTTCAACATAGAAGGACTTATGTATGGGTATGTGATGATGGGAGTGGTTTCTTTTACGGTTGATTTCGTATTGACGGGTAAAAAGCAATCTGCACAGTTGTTTATTTTTACGGAAAAGTACGATCAGGTGGCGGAACAGATCACCCAGGAGGTAGACCGTGGCGTGACGGTTGTCGATTGCCACGGTTGGTATACCGGACAGGCCAAGAAAATGCTGGTGATCGTTGTACGGAAAAATGAGGCGATAGATGTTTTGAAGATTGCAAAGCGGGTTGATCCGGATGTATTTATGACCATGAACACCGTGATGGGAGTTTTTGGGAAAGGTTTTGAGGAAGTTAAAGGGGTAAAATAGTTTTTTTACCATATCATATAAAAGGCAGGTATTCCAGAAGGATACCTGCCTTTTGTTTTTTTTTGTGTATGTGTAAGGTGTATATTAAAAGATGATTAGAAGCGAGTGTTTCAGCTACCAGGCGTATTATTGACATCGATACATATAATATTATACGATTATTAATATATATGCGATTATTGAGAATAATGAATATTCGATGTCAGACTGATGTATATGTATTTTGAACGATGATACGTTTAGGTTCTATTAAATATTCAAATAGAACCCGTGAAGCAAAATCTCTTCTCTTTTCCTCGTTTTCTTTCCTTACCTCAGTTCAATCTCCTTTACCTTTCCCCAAACCTCTTTTTATAGGCGTGTAACTATCCTATATTATATACCCTCTTTAGCTCTGTGCTTCTCTTTTTCTTTTGCCGTATCTCCCCGTTTTCTCCTTTTCTTCCCCGTTTTCTTCTTTTCTTTTCGCTCACCTTGCTCGCCTTGTCCTTCCTTTTCCTGAAAGTGGTGTGGCTTATATAAGGTCTTTTCAAGACTCTCATCCTCCCTTTTTCCCCATTCTTCCTTCTTTTCCCCTTTTTCCCTCTCCTTTTCCCTTCCCTGTATTCGCCTGCGGTAAAAAAAGTTCCTGTTGTAACTCGTTGATCTTAATGTTGGTGGTAATAAATCC
>UQJP01000039.1 GCA_900541415.1 uncultured Odoribacter sp.
TAATATTTTACATTAAATTCTGTAAACATTATGATAACATTCGGAAAAAGAATAACGCCATAGGCATTTATTTCTTCCCCGTTGTCAGGATTTGCACGGGATAATCAAGGAAAAGCCCGCTTTCAAATACTCCTGTTATTTTTTTAATTTCACGTTCCAAATCGTGACCGATAACCGGAAACCGGACATCTAAAATCAGGTTTCCATTCTCGGAAATCACAGGCCCGTCCTTTCCTCTTGCCGGGCGTATATCCAAACGCACCGCACCCAATTTTTTCAATTCCTCTTCCACATAGGTCAGAGCTCCCGGAAAAACTTCCACCGGAACGGGAAATTTCTCCCCTAATTGCCGGACGAATTTCGTTTCGTCTGCCATAATATATACACGGGAACTGCTACGTATCAATAACTTTTCTTTGAACATCGCTCCTCCCCGCCCTTTCAATAGATTGCCTTGCGGATCCACCTCGTCCGCCCCGTCCATTGTCCAATCGGGTTTTCTGTCCCAAAGCGTGACTTGCGGAATATCCAGCTGCGAACATACGGTGGCACTTTCCAGTGAAGCCGGAATAACCGTGATGCGCAGGTTTTCATTCTTCATCCTTTCCGCCAATGCCAGCAAAGCCAAATAAACGGTAGATCCCGATCCTGCTCCGATGACATCGCCGTCTTTCGCCTTTTGACAAATTTCCCCGGCCACCGCCTCTTTCGCTTCCCGATTCGTAATCGGAGCCGACCATTGAAAATAACGTATCAGATCACTCTGCCATTTCATAATTCCTATGTTTACAGTTTAGTCTTCTATACGCAGACATAGTCCGGATCGTTCGCTCCTGATATATAATTCTTTCTCCCAGGCGGCACAAGAGAAAGAAAAAGGCGGGAAGTCAGTTCCCGCCCTTATAACGAAACAAGCTGTATAGCCTTTCTTTTCCTGTCTTAATTTTCCGGTTCTGTTCCCCAAGTAATAATTTGGGCGGTATGGTTATCCCTACGGATCACAACATTAGGTCTGTTCGTTCCGCTAAACGCAGCCACTGCAATTTTGTATTTATTCCCTCTCATGCTCTCGTCTCCACGGAACGTACCGGAGGTTGCCTTTTTATCGTTCTCATTCCAGTAAATAAACTGGGTCTGAGGCTCCACCACAATATTATTACTATCCTTATCGGTCACAACCGGGGTCATCACAAGGCAATAAGCCGTTGCATTCTCCACAGGCCGCCATCCGGCTCTGATCGAATTTTCCTTTGCCGAATAGATCAGGCTATCCACGACCACTTCTCCCAAAATCTGATCTGAATTTAAATTAAAGGTTGTGGAAATTGTATTCACATCGCCCCCCGTGCTGGTAGCTGTAATCGTGTAAGTTCCTTCCGGAAGTTTCGAATCGCTTTGTCCATCGGTGGTCTGCACACCATACCCGATATTGCTTAGAGTGTAAGTTTTCTCCCCATTGGTAGCCTTCGCGCTTTTAATCACATAATTGGCATAATAAACAGGCTGAACATAAAAATAAGGAGCGAATTTATCGTCAGCAATCTGATTAACGTAAGGATATTGCATCGTTAAAGTAAATTCCGGGTCGGGAATTTTTGTACATGAACTCATTCCCAACATCAACAAAGCAGACGCAAATAATAAATTTTTTAAAGTTCTCATTCTTAGCTGTTTTTAATTGTAATAATTATCTCCTGTTTTTTCGAACATGCGAATATCTAAATTTTTTTCTACAAACACAAGAAAAATAATTATATGTGGCAACAAATGAAACATTTTTAAGTTTTTAAGGTACAATTCAACAAACCAAAAGTGATTCTTATGCTATTACAACTTGCCTTTGTTTTGACAGCAATTATCATAGGAGCCCGGATCGGGGGTATAGGACTGGGCGTTATGGGAGGTATAGGACTGGGAATCCTAACCTTTGTCTTTGGCCTGCAACCTACCGCTCCCCCCATCGATGTGATGCTGATGATAGTTGCCGTTATTACTGCCGCAGCCTGTATGCAGGCTGCCGGAGGCCTGGATTTAATGGTGAAAGCCGCCGAACATTTACTACGGAAACGACCGTCGCAAATCACCCTGTTAAGCCCCTTAGTCACCTACCTTTTCACTTTTGTCGCCGGGACAGGCCATGTAGCCTACTCGGTACTTCCGGTAATCGCCGAAGTTGCCCGGGAAACAAAAATCCGCCCGGAACGACCGTTGGGAATAGCCGTAATAGCCTCACAGCAGGCAATCACGGCAAGTCCGATTTCTGCCGCCACGGTCGCATTATTGGGATTATTAAGCGGCTACGACATATCCTTGCCGGACATCCTGATGATTACGATTCCGGCCACCCTGATCGGGGTATTGTTAGGAGCCCTTTACTCTTTAAGAGTAGGTAAGGAATTAACGGAAGACCCGGAATACCAGCGCAGGTTAAAAGAAGGATTGCTCGGAAACGATCATTACGAACTGAAAGACGTTGCCAACAAAAGGAAAGCCCTCTGGTCGGTGATCATCTTTATCGTTGCTACGGTATTCATCGTTATTTTCGGGTCGTTCGACAATCTTCGTCCCTCCCACCTGATCGACGGTAAACTGGTTACGGTGGAGATGTCGGCAATCATTGAAATTTTGATGCTTTCGGCAGCAGCCCTTATCCTACTGATAACCAGAGCAAACGGTTTAAAAGCAGCCCAGGGAAGCGTGTTTTCGGCAGGCATGCAGGCCGTTGTCGCCATTTTCGGTATCGCCTGGATGGGAGATACCTTCCTTCAAGGTAACATGACCGCCTTAAAAGGCTCCATTGAAGGAATTGTCACACAAATGCCGTGGTTGTTCGGAATAGCCCTTTTTATCATGTCGATTCTACTTTACAGCCAGGCTGCCACGGTTAGGGCATTTATGCCTTTAGGGATTGCATTGGGAATCTCCCCTTTCCTGCTTATCGCCATGTTTCCGGCTGTAAACGGTTACTTTTTCATCCCTAACTACCCTACGGTTGTCGCTGCAATCAATTTCGACCGCACCGGAACCACCCGTATCGGTAAATATGTCCTTAATCATTCTTTCATGATGCCGGGGCTGATAGCCACCCTCGGCTCTGTCATTTCAGGAATACTCCTTACTAAAATCATATTCTGATTCTTTAAATAAACGGACTCATAAACCACACAACTAATATATAAAACTTAAAAACAACAAGTATGAAAACGTTTAAACAAATCACTTTATTAGCCTTGCTGTTCGTGTTTTCATTCATGAGCGCCACAGCACAAAAACTACCCAATATCCACATTTTAGCTACGGGAGGGACAATTGCCGGAACAGGTTCCACCACCACCGGTAGCAGCTACACCGCCGGACAGGTAGCGATCAGCGATCTGATCTCCGCCGTACCGGAAATCAAAGAAATAGCCCATGTGACGGGAGAGCAAATCGTTAAAATCGGCTCTCAGGATATGTCCGACGAAGTATGGCTAAAATTGGCAAATTACCTGAATACGCTCCTAAAGCGGAATGATGTAGACGGTGTGGTGATCACCCACGGAACAGATACGATGGAAGAAACAGCCTATTTTCTGAACCTGACTGTGAAAAGCGACAAACCGATCGTATTGGTAGGAGCTATGCGGGCAGCCACCTCCCTTAGCGCCGATGGCCCGTTAAACCTTTACAATGCCGTAGTCGCCGCTTCCTCTCCCGAATCGAAAGGTAAAGGAGTGACTGTTGTTATGAACGGGCTGATCTTAGGTGCGCATGCCGTGGCCAAAATGAACACCATCGACGTTCAAACCTTTCAGGCTCCCAATTCCGGTGCTTTAGGATATATCTTCAACGGAAAGGTACACTATAATCAAACCACCCTGAAATTACACACCACCCAATCGGAATTCGACGTAACCAACATGACCTCTCTTCCCAAGGTAGGAATCATTTACAGTTATTCCAACGTGGAATCCGATGCCCTGGACGCTCTGGTGAATAACGGATATAAAGGAATCATACACGCCGGAGTGGGAAATGGCAATATCCACAAAAACCTATTCAGCAAATTAGCCGCAGCCCGTCAGAAAGGCATATTGGTGGTACGTTCCAGCCGTGTCCCGACAGGTCCCACCACATTGGATGCCGAAGTAGACGACAATAAATACGGTTTCGTGGCCTCTCAGGAATTAAATCCGCAAAAAGCCCGTATCCTATTGATGCTCGCCCTGACTAAAACCACGGATTGGCGGACGATTCAAACTTATTTCAATAAATATTAACCCCAATGATCCGGTGGGATCATAAATAACCAGAACAAAAACGAAACGACAATGAAAAGAAGATTATTACTTGTGGGATTGACAGCCTTTGCCGTTACACCCCTGTCCGCCCAACATCTGGACTTCCAAAGTTCTGCATCCGAGGAAAAAACCATGTTTGAAAGGGTGACAAATCTGGAAAAAAAGATCGATTGGTTCAACCTGTACCTGAACATGCAGGGAAGTTTTAACCTGTATATGAACGGAAACGACTTCAATGAAGCCTCTTTCCGCATGGATCAGCTACGCATTGAAATGAAAGGCCATATCACGGATAAAATCTACTACCGTTATCGCCAACGGTTAAACCGTAGCTCTGCCCCTCTGGAACTGGACAATATGCCTTCCGCTATCGACTATGCCGCCGTAGGGTATCACCTGAACGATAAATTCTCTCTTTTTCTGGGAAAGCAAAGCACGGCATTCGGAGGTTTTGAGTTCGACCTGAATCCTATCGAAGTATATCAATACTGCGACCTGATCGATAACATGACCAATTTCCTGACAGGGCTCGACGCATCGTATTGGGTAAATCCGAAACAGGAATTCCGCTTTCAGGTACTAAACTCCAGGAACGGATCTTTCCGCCACCTCTACCAGGTTGTGCCTGAAGGCGTGGAAATGACGAAAGCTCCTTTGGGATATGTGTTGAACTGGAACGGTAATTTTTGGGAAGACCTTTTGAAAACCCGCTGGTCGGCCTCCATTTTCCATGAAGCCAAAAAGAAAAACTGGTATTACTACGCCCTGGGAACAGAATTGAATTTAAATAAATTCTCTGGTTTCTTCGATTTCATGTATTCAACGGAAGATATTGACCGCACGGGAATCATTTCCACGATCGCCTCGACCGATGATGTCCCGGTAAGAGCCCTGGATGCCTGTTACTTGTCGCTGGTGCTTCACCTGAATTACAGATTTCTTCCCAAATGGAATGTCTTCGTAAAGGGGATGTATGAAACAGCCAATATACAGAAAGACAATCAAGTGTTTGAAAAAGGAAATTACCGGACTTCCTGGGGATATTTCGCCGGGATTGAGTATTACCCGATGGAAGAGAACCTTCACTTTTTCTTAAACTATCTCGGACGTTCCTATAAATACACAGACCGTGCCAGGGATTGGGGGGCAATGAACAATAGCCCGCAAAGAGTGGAATTAGGTTTCGTCTATCAGTTACCCGTATTTTAAGCTCTCAAAATTATATGACAATGATCCCCAAAAAGTTTATAGTTTACTTTTTGGGGATCAGTATTTTCAGGCAGCTCTATACTTTTCAGCGAATGCCTAAAATAGATTCAAATTCAAATTCCTGAGGTTCCGGCAGATAAACGGCAGCAGCTTCCCGGTCATCCGGTGTCAGGTAAGAAATATTCTCCTGAAAAGTCTTCTGAACCACTTCCCTCTCCATATTTACCAAACGCGGACGTATTTTCCCGCTTTCATCTTCTACATCTTTCAGGAACACAGGTATAATTTCCTCTTCAAGATTCATCGCCACCATACATCCCGTACACCCGTCATCATACAATTTCTTCACACCAATCCCCAAAGAAGTGCAATAGGTCAGATCGAAAGCAGAAGGATCGACACAACGCAACGAATACCCCACCTCGACAGGACGGCAAATGATATTCAGCCCCAGTGCTTTTAAACGTTTTTTCAAAATCTTATTCAGAATATGTGCCTTGCTGATCTCACTTAATTCAGGATGTCCGTGCGCATCATAATCGAACACAATTCCCGAAGAAGCAATATCCTCGTCTTTCAAGTAGTGGAATATTCCCTCGCTAATCACAGAAACCCCCGGTTTTTCTCCCATAATCCGCCTTTTCACCATCGAGGAAATAACCAGCCGGATCACTTTATCCACCGTGATTTGTGTATACCTGAACATTTCAGGAATCACAATCATATCGGCATGAATCCCTTTCCCGATTTCAAAAGCCAGATGCCCGGCCTCGCGCCCCATAGACATCAGCAAATACCAATTCTGCGTAGTAGCCGCTTCCGCCTTAATCACTTTACCGATAGTCACCCCCATTTCTTTAGCAGAAGTAAACCCGAAAGTGGGAACACCCTCCGGTAAAGGCAAATCGTTATCGATCGTTTTGGGAACATGAATATTACGGACCTGAATATTACGGTCGGTAAGAAATTTCGTCAGTCGGTTAGCTGTCGATGCTGTATCGTCGCCTCCCACCGTCACCAACAATTCAATTCCCTCACGCACAAACAAATTCGTATTGAAATCCTCGTCCTTCGGTTTGAAACGGCTCATTTTAATGGCAGAGCCTCCCCGGTTATAAATTTGATCGGCCTTCGCCCAGGTCAAAACTTCGACCTCGGGATTCTCGGCAAATAATCCCTTATAACCTTCATGTATACCTAACACCCGGTAGCCTGCCCGTAAAAATACCCTTGTAACCGTTGCCACAACCGTATTAATTCCCGGAGCGGGACCGCCGCCACATAATATTGCAATCGTCTTCATAGTTTTTATTTCTTGTTCCGGAAGGCAAAGTTAAAAATAAAAAACTAAACAGCATGGTGGAATTTTACGTAAACACACTTATCCTATTTAATCCTATTTTGAGAAAACATGAAAATACTCATAACATTCCTCCTTTTGCTGGCCTACTCCGTCGGTTCCGGACAAAAGCATCTTCCCCCAAAAAAGAATGTTCTGCAAGAGGTTCCGCAAAGCACATTTGTACTGGTATCCAAACAAGACATGAAACTATATGTATTCGATTACGAAGGCAAACGAATAGGCTACTACCCCATAGCCTGCGGCAAGAACACAGGCAATAAAACCGAAATCGGCGACCAACGCACCCCGGAAGGAGTATTTAAAGTGTCGCAAATTCTGGACGCCAGCGAATGGCGCTACGGCACTCCGGACGGGCGGCTGGTGAAGGGAGTCTATGGCCCCTGGTTTATCCGCCTGGAAACTCCCGGATACTACGGAATAGGTATACACGGCACCAATGCGCCGGGCTCGATCTCGAAACGCGTATCCAACGGCTGCGTCCGCATGTTCAACTCCGACCTGAAAAAATTGGTTGAAGTCATTCGCAAGGGAACGGTAGTCGTAATCATCCCTTCGGCAGAAGATGTTCAGGCCGGAGCGAAGTTGAAAATGCCCGCCCCGCAAAATAAAAAACCGGAGGCACTTCCGCCTCCGGTTGTATACTAAATCGGCATTTCTTATAATTTTGCCTTGATAGCCTTAGTAGCTTCTTCATACCCCGGTTTTTCCAGCAGGGCAAACATATTATTTTTGTATGCCTCCACTCCCGGCTGGTCGAATGGATTTACTCCCAGCAGATTACCGGAAATACCGCAAGCCAGTTCAAAGAAATAGAACAACTGTCCGATATAAAGAGCATTCAGGACCGGCATCGTAATGTGCATATTCGGCACACCGCCGTCCACATGGGCGATCCGAGTTCCCAATTCTGCCATTTTATTCACTTCATCTACTCTCTTTCCAGCCAAAAAATTCAACTTATCGAGATTGGCCTCATCCGAAGGGATAGTCACTTTATAATCCGGTTTTTCCACCGAGATCACCGTCTCCATCAACATTCTCACACCTTCCTGGATGTATTGCCCCATAGAATGTAAATCCGTCGTAAAATCCACCCCGGCAGGGAAAATCCCTTTATGTTCCTTACCTTCACTCTCTCCGTAAAGCTGTTTCCACCATTCGGTGATGTAGTGCAATTTAGGATTAAAGTTAGCCAGCAACTCCACAGCAAAACCTTTCCGATAGAGGGCAGTACGGGCAACGGCATATTCTACCGCGATACTTTTTTCATCATCGATGCAGGCAGCACGCATCTCCACGGCGCCTTTCACCAGTTCTTTAATATCGAAACCTGCCACAGCGATAGGCAATAACCCAACCGGAGTGAGCACGGAAAAACGTCCTCCTACGTTGTCAGGGATAATAAATGTCTTATATCCTTCACGGTCGGCCAAAGTACGTAAAGCACCCTTTGAAGCATCGGTAATCGCCACGATACGTTTCCCGGCCTCTGCCTTGCCGACTTTACTTTCCAGTAAATCTTTCAGCAAACGGAAAGCAATGGCAGGTTCGGTTGTCGTTCCCGATTTGGATATAACGCAAAGGCTAAATTCTTTATCGTTCAAATAAGCCATTAATTCGTGATAATAATCTTCACCGATATTGTGTCCGGCAAAAATCACCTTCATGGCTGCCTTGTCATAGCTATGAAAACTATTGGAAAGAGCTTCAATAACAGCCCGTGCCCCCAGATACGAACCTCCGATTCCAATCACCACCAGCACTTGTGTACGTGCTCTCAGGTCGGCAGCAGTCTTTTCTATATCCTCCAGATGTTCAGGAGTGATATTGGCGGGAAGGTCCAACCAGCCTAAAAAATCATTTCCTTTGCTGGTTCCGTTTTTCAGGCTCTTCAATGCCTGGTGAGCCTGAGGATACAACGCACTGATCTCCTCTTTACTAATAAAATTACAAATTTTACTGTAATCAAATTGAATACTGTTCATAACTAATCAATATTTTAAATATTCTTACAATGACAAATTTATTAAAAAAGCTGAAAATAACCACAATCGGGGATTACGATTTCCCTCTCTCTTTCAGCATATCCCTGAATTTCGAGGCTTTCTCATATTCCTCGTTCTGTACTGCCTCGTCCAGCAACCGGGTTAATTCCTGCACAGAATAATCCCTTGCAATCTCCTCCGCTTCCATCAGCGGAGCCGACGGCATTTCTTCTTTCACGGTAACATCCTCATGGTTCACCAAAATCCCTGCTTTGGCAATAATTTCAGCAGTAGTGTATATCGGACAATCATAACGTAGTGCAAGGGCTATCGCATCAGAAGTTCGGGAATCTATTTTAATCAGGTTCATATCCGTTTCAAAAAGCAATTCCGAATAAAAAATACCGGCATTCAAACGATAAATAAAAACTTCCTTCAATCTGGTTTTCATAGCATCCGCCAAAGTTTTTATCAAATCGTGGGTCAAAGGCCGTTGTGTCTGTAATTTTTCTAACTGTATAGCGATTGACTGGGCTTCAGGCATCCCTATCACAATAGGAATCCGGTGCAAATCCTGCTCATCGGCCAGAATCAAGGCATAAGCACCCGCCTGAGACATACTGTATGACAGTCCTAAAACCTTTAGTTTTATCCTATCCATCCCGTCAATTTTTGATTCAACATTAAAAACCTTATAACATTAACGTCGGCTTACGTTTTTTAGTTGCGTAATTCAATTACATATTTTTGTCGCCTCCGTGATTCAATTTCTTCAAACACACGCACGCCAATCCTCCCAGGCTGGTTTCCCGGTATTTCGCCTGCATATCCAATCCCGTCTCGACCATCGTCTTCACCACATCGTCGAACGACACCATGTGCCTACCGTCGGAATACAACGCATACAAGGCACATTCCCTGGCTTTCTGGGCAACAAAAGCATTTCTCTCGATACAGGGAATCTGCACATATCCCATAACCGGATCGCAGGTGAGTCCCAAATTATGTTCGAATCCCATCTCTGCCGCATATTCGATCTGCCGGGGAGTCCCCCCCCAAATCTGTGTTGCAGCTCCGGCAGCCATAGCACAGGCCGTACCCAACTCCCCCTGACATCCCACTTCGGCTCCGGAAATAGAACCGTTGCTTTTCACTATATTACCGATCAGCCCGGCTGTAGCCAGTCCCCTGATAATCCGGTAATCGGGCATATTCTGGTCGTGTTTCAAAAAATACATAATGGCAGGCACTACTCCCGAAGCTCCGCACGTAGGAGCCGTAGTCACCAGTCCGCCTGCGGCGTTTTCCTCCGAAGTAGCCAGAGCGGCGGCAAACAGCATACCCATAGGCTGTGAAGAGCCGCTCGACTGCATAGCCTTGATGTTATAAGAACTCGCTTTCCGGGCTAATTTCAAAGCTCCGGGCAAAACCCCTTCCGTGATTAATCCTTTCTCCACCGTACGCTGCATCTGTTCCCACACTTCGGCTAAAAAATCGAAAATTTCAACTCCTTCGTGCTGTTCAACATAATCCACGAAAGTACATCCTTCATCCAAACACCACTTCATCACCTCGTCCATCGTGGTCTTCGGATAAAGATCGCCCCCGTCAAACGTTCCCTGAGCATCCCACAGAGCACCTCCACCCACACTATATACCTCCCAACTATCGGTTACTGTTCCATCGGTCAATGCCTCGAACAACATTCCATTGGGATGCCTTTCGAGTGTCACATCGGGACGCCACACAATCTCGGTGTCCTCCGGTCGGTCGATGATCTTGTGAATAGCCAAATCCGTACCGTGTCCCTTCCCGGTTAAAGCCAGGCTTCCGTAAAGAGTGACCCGGTATTTCTCCGCATCCGGATTTTTATCCCTAAAATATGCCGCAGCACGGCTCGGCCCCATCGTATGACTGGACGATGGCCCATACCCGATATTATATATTTCCCGTATCGATTTCATAATAATTATTTTCCTCTCTTAATATGCCACACACACTCACTCTAAACTCAAAATAAAAAAATAGCAGGCCTGTAAGCCGGGTTCTGTACCTTGCGGTTTCTATCATTTATCTAAACTGCAAATCACTCTGCAGCTCAAGCGACCTACCCCCCGGCATTGGTCGGGCCAACCAACAGCGCCGGTGTACATGGTCTTGCAACTCGTGAGGCGTACGGCTGCCACGGTCACCCGCAGCACCGGTGGGCTCTTACCCCACCTTTTCACCCTTATTCCAAACGAATGAAATTCCTCCGGAACGGTTATTTTCTGTTACGCTACTATACCTTCGCAAGCATCTTCCCGTTAAGAAGCACGATGCCCTTTGTTGCCCGGACTTTCCTCTCTCCTTTTCAGGACAGCGATAGAACGGCCTGCTATTATTCAATAAATCCTTTTATCCCTAATTCATAATAGGGTCTTTGGGAAAATTCGACCAGATACGGTATCTTCCCCCAAGTTCACTCATTGACTTTTCCCAAATATGCTCATTCGGAAGCTCAAAAACATCCGGACAGGCAATATCCCCCACCATCCAGGTATTCTCTTCCAGTTCCCGGTTCAATTGCCCGGCTTCCCAACCGCTATAACCGGAAAAAAAACGAACTTCTCCCGGCAGAATATTCCCCTCTTTCAACATCCGGGTCAACTGGCCAAAATCCCCTCCCCAATAAATGCCGTTGGCAATATGCAAAGCATCTTCCAACTCCGAATGGGTATGAATATAATACAATTGATTTTGTTCGACAGGCCCTCCCACATAAACCGGATACTCCATCCCGGAAAGCTCTGTCACCAAATCGGAAGTCGAATAAATCATAGGCTTATTAAGCACAAAACCTATGCTTCCTTTGTCATCGTGTTCGACAATAAGGATAACTGAACGGGAAAAATACTTCCCTTCAAGAAAAGGCTCGGCAATCAAAATATTCCCGATCTCCACTTTTTTCCGATTTCTCCTTATTTTAAATAAATCCTGAAATTGTTCGTCCACAATTATTCTTAATTTTACGTGCCAAAAATAACAAATTATTTTGGGATGCCGAGAATTATTGCCTTCATAGTTTTCATATTTTACATGCACACCCTGAATGCCCAGGAACAGGGTATTTTGGTGCGCGCAATTCTCTATAAAGGCGATACGATCCCCAGCCTGCAACTGCCCCCGGCCGTTGTAAAAGCCAAAACCCGCAACCCCGCCCATTACCGAAGGTACAACCAGCGGATGGAACGCCTGGAATATAACGTGCGCAAAGTATACCCTTACGCACAAATAGCCGCTGCCAAAATCAACGAAATCGAAAAACGACTGGCCACAACTAACCGGGAATCGGAAAAGAAAAAAATCATCAAAGAAGAATACTCCTCCCTGATGAAAACATTCAAAGCCCCGCTGATGAAACTCAGCGTCACCCAGGGACGCATCCTGGTGCGCCTGATCTACCGGGAAACAAGTGCTTCTTCATTCTCGCACATCCGGGAATATAAGGGAGGTGTCAATGCCTATTTCTGGCAATCAATCGCCCTGCTTTTCGGCAATAACCTGAAAGCCGACTATAATCCTTACGGGGCGGATGCTGAAATTGAAGCCATCGTGCAAAAAATCCTGAAAAAAGAATAAAGCCAGCTGTATGGGAAAAGAATCGAAAAACTTAGTAGATTATGTTGAGAACCAACTATTCCAATATTTAAAAACAGAAAAATTGTGTCCGGGCTCCATGATTCCCGGGGAACTTCAGCTTGCCAAACAATTCGGAGTTGGAAGATCGGTCGTAAGAGAAGCCTTGAGCCGCCTTAGGATGCTGGGATTAGTTAAAAGCCGCACCCGGAAAGGTATCATTCTCACAGAACCGGACATCGTCAGCGTCATGCAACGCATGATTACTCCCCAAATACTGGGAAAAGACAATATTCTCGACCTGCTCGGCCTCCGGGTATCCCTTGAAATTGGTATGGCAGATTTTATCATCGATAACGCCACGGCAACAGATATTGCCCAACTCGAAAAAACCATCCAACAACAAGAAATCCAATCCCCAAACCAACTCACCATAGAAAGCGACCATTTATTCCACACCCAGCTTTATAGAATTTCAGGAAATCATACCTTATTGAAATTCCAAGAAATGCTATATCCTCTTTTAGTATTTATCAAACAAAATTATCAGGAATATATCACCTGCTATAATCATCAAGTTCCCCCTGAGAATCTTATCACCCATGCCATGATACTCGAAAGCATAAAACAAAAAAATGCCTCTGTTTTTCGGGATCTGATGAAAAAACACCTGAACCTTTATATAGAACTAATCCGGGAGGAAAGAAACACCAATCCCCACAGTTCAAATTTGTCAGACAAATAATCGGGCTAAATATTTGAATGTTGATTTTTTATATTTTAATTTGTCGGACAAATTAAAATAATCTGTATTCTCCTGTGTTTTTAAAAAGGATTAAAACACGATAAATGCCTCAACAAGATGACAAATAGATTCTATTCTTTCTTTTGGTTACTAACTTTATTGCTACCATTTAATGCAACATTAACGGCACAAACTTTAAAAGTAATAACCCGGCAACACCAACTGCCCGTATTAATCAATAAACCCAACAATCCTATCTTGGATATTACTTGTTACAACAATAAAGATTCTGCCCGGATAAGAGCCTTCACATTTCGCTTTCACGGTACAACCCATCTTCAAGACATAGAAAAAATAACCTTACGTTCCGGCCGGAATATCTTAGCAGAAAAAATAGTAAACGGTAAAAATAAAATTACCCTACCTGTAAATTGCGTGCTGGCCGATACCACCCACTTCACAGTGACCTGTAATCTCAAGCCTACCACAGATTTATCCCATTTCGTCGGGATACAATGCTTTTCAGTCCTGACGGAAAAAGGAAAAACAACCCCAATAAATGTAACACCTCACATTCGTTTCCGGACAGGAATTGCGGTAAGGCAACACAGGCAGGACGGAGTGGACACTCACCGTATACCGGGGCTAACAACAACACAGGCAGGAACCTTATTAGCTATCTATGACGCCCGCTGGGACAATAGCAGGGACTTACAAGGGAATATGGATATAGGCGTAAGCCGCAGCACAGATAAAGGGCAAACCTGGGAACCCATGCGCATTGCACTGGATATGAAAGAATGGGGCGGACTTCCTGAAAAATTCAACGGCGTCAGTGATGCCTGCATTCTGACGAACCGGAACAACGGAAAAATATATATCGCAGGATTGTGGATGCATGGTATATTAAACAATAAAGGACAATGGATAGAAGATCTAACGGCCGACAGCAATAACTGGCAACACCAATGGGCAGGAAAAGGTTCACAACCCGGCTTAAGCGAAAAAGAAACTTCACAATTCCTTATCACAGAAAGCAGTGACGACGGACAAACCTGGTCAGCACCCCACAATATTACAGCGGCCACCAAGCCATCCGGATGGTGGCTGTTCGCTCCGGCGCCCGGCTGTGGTATCACTTTGCAAGATCACACTTTGGTATTCCCCACACAAGGGCGCGACACGGCAGGTATTCCGTTTTCCAACATCACTTACAGCCGGGACGGCGGTATCACCTGGCACACATCCGCACCCGCCTATACCAACACAACCGAATGCGCAGTGGCGCAATTATCTGACGGTTCCTTAATGCTAAACATGAGGGATAACCGGAACGGACGAGAAAAAAGCGACCGAAACGGACGGGCTATTTTCACCACTACCGATCTGGGAAAAAACTGGCAGGAACACCCTTCCTCACACGGTGGCCTACCGGAGCCAGTTTGTATGGCCTCGCTCCTCCGGCACGAATACACCGAAAAAGGACAGAAAAAATCGATTCTGCTTTTTTCAAATCCACACTCCCGGTATTCCCGGAACAATATGACTCTTCAAGTAAGTTTCAATGATGGCAAAAGTTGGTGCGAGCAGAACATTCTTTTAGACTCAGGTAATAGTTTCGGCTACTCCTGCTTAACCTCTATTGACGAAAATACGATTGGAATACTTTATGAAAGTAGCCGGGCACAAATCGTATTTCAGCAAATACAATTAAGCGAGATATTGTCTTGCAGGAAATAAAGTTTCAGTGAATTTTGCTAACTTTGCCGGAGAAAATTAACACTCCCGCTTCAAATTAGCAGACAGGAAATGACATTCGACGAGATCAGAAAAGATATAAAAGCCAAAAAATACAAACCCGTTTATTTTCTATGCGGAGAAGAGTCTTATTTCATCGACCGGATCACGACCATGATTGAAGAATCCGTGCTGACAGAAGACGAAAAAGCCTTTAATCAAACGGTATTATATGGGAACGACATAACCATGAGCACCGTAACCGACACGGCACGCCGCTTTCCGATGATGTCGGAACGTCAGGTGGTGATCGTACGGGAAGCCCAAAATATCAGGGATTTCGATAATCTTCTGCCCTACATCGACCATTTCCAGCCTTCTACCGTCCTGCTATTCGCCTACAAAAACAAAAAACCGGATAAACGGAAAGGAGTATTTAAGAAACTGGGAAGTTCCCCCAACTGCATTTATTTTGAATCGGCAAAACTGTACGATAATAAGATTCCGGAATGGATTATCGGTTATTGCAAAGAAAAATCCTACGGAATCACGCTGAAAGCCGCGAATATGCTGGCAGAAAGCCTCGGCACGGATTTAAGCCGGGTGGCCAATGAAATTGATAAACTGGCACTGCTTTTGCCACAGGGAGGGGAGATAAAAGAAGCATTGGTTGAAGAACATACCGGAATCAGCAAAGATTTCAACAGCTTTGAATTGTTAGCTGCCCTAATCCAGAAAGACCACCTGAAAGCGAACAGGATTGTAAACTATTTCGAAGCCAATCCTAAAAACAATCCGCTGGTGCTGACTATTTCGGGCTTGTTTAAATATTTCCTGAACTTACTCACTTACCACTATCAAAAGAAAACCACTCCCAACGCTCAGGAAATGGCGAAACTTTTAGGCGTTCATCCGTTTTTCATGAAAGATTATACGGAAGGTAGCCGGGTATACAATGCTGTGAAATGTGCAAATATTATATCCCTGCTCCGGGAATACGATATGAAATCGAAAGGAGTGGGCAATGCCAATATTTCCGACGGAGAATTATTGAAAGAGTTAGTTTTTAAAATCATGCACTGACCGATCCGGTACTTTTCCCCCTAATGCTTTTCCGACAATAAGGGATTTAGTGAAGTTTACATCCGGAGTTCCGGGAATCTTTTAGAAAATTTTTTCTTTACCCCACAAAAACAAGAACATACGCCCAACAGGCGATTCCGTATTTATTTCCAGAAACGACTCTTACATTGCTTCTTAACTTTTAGCAAAAGTTATCATTCTAAATCTTACTTTCAGGAGTATTTAATGAAATTAAAATGTATATTTGTTGAAGCATAAAGCAAAGGTTTTTTATGAAAAGACGGACAACATATAAAGCACCGGAAAAACAAAAAGCAGTATTTTTCGATCGGGATGGAACGATTAATTCCGACGAAGGGCATTACTATATATACAAACCGGAGGACTTTGTATTCAATCCGGGAGTGATCGAGGGGATGAAAAAACTAAAAGATGCCGGATATCTGCTATTTGTTATTACCAATCAGGGAGGTATCGCTAAAGGCATATACACTCACGAAGATGTGAAAAAAGTACACGCCCGGATGTGCGAGGAATTGGAACAACACGGGGTGAAAATCGATAAAATCTACTATTGCCCCCATCACGAAAGCGTAAAAACCTGTATCTGCCGGAAACCCTCACCTTATATGGTAAACCGCGCAATCGAACAGTTTCACATCGATAAATGTCGGTCGTGGTTTATCGGAGACAGCTCTAAAGATGTCAAATGCGCCGAAGCTGCCGGAATAAAACCGATCAAAATTCATAAGAATCAAGATATAACGCCTGCCATTGAGCAAATTTTACACAAAAAATAACCTGTCCCGAAAATTCAGGACGACAGCATCTCTTTAAGCAGCATAAGGAAATAATGTATCTATTCCCGGATATTTCTAGCATTTTAACCTATAATACATAGAAAGAGAGCAAAAATATCCGCGACAGTTTGGGAGTTTAGTCAAAATTGGGTAACTTCGCTCAATTTTTTAAAAATCCACAGAAATATGGCTCATTACATCAAAGAAGTATCCCGCACATTTGGAGAATATCTGTTAATTCCGTCGCTTACCACCAAAGAGTGTACGCCGGACAATGTTTCTTTAAAAACTCCTATCGTTAAATTCCGTAAAGGAGAAACGTCGAAAATACAGTTAAACATCCCATTTGTATCGGCAATCATGCAAGCCGTATCTGACGATGGGCTGGCAATTGCTTTGGCACGTAACGGCGGTTTATCATTTATCTTCGGCTCTCAACCCATCGAAAGCCAGGCAGAAATGGTACGCAAGGTGAAAAAATTCAAAGCAGGCTTCGTGGTTAGTGATTCAAACCTCCGTGCCGATAGCACCCTAAGAGATATTGTCCGCCTGAAAGAACAAACCGGACATGCCAGCGTGGCTATCACCGACGACGGAACTCCCAACGGCAAACTGCTGGGAATCGTTACCAGTCGCGACTACCGTCTGAAAACCGACTCCTTAGACCGTCCGGTGGCAGAATTTATGACCCCGTTCGACAATCTGATCGTAGGGAAATTGGGGATCACCCTGAGCGAAGCAAACAACATCATTTGGGAACACAAATTGAATTGCCTTCCGATCATCGATGAAAATCAAAAACTACAATATTTCGTATTCCGCAAAGACTACGACAATCACATAGAAAACCCCAACGAATTGTTGGATAGCCATAAAAAATTGATCGTAGGCGCAGGAATCAACACCCGCGACCACAAAGAACGTGTTCCGGCCCTGATCAATGCAGGGGCAGACATCCTTTGCGTAGATTCATCCGACGGTTTTTCAGAATGGCAGAGTGAGACTATCCGCTGGGTGAAAGAAGAATATAAAGATGAAGTGAAAGTAGGTGGCGGAAACGTGGTGGACAAAGAAGGTTTCATGTATCTTGTTGAAGCCGGAGCCGACTTTGTAAAAGTAGGTATAGGCGGTGGATCTATCTGTATCACCCGGGAACAAAAAGGGATAGGACGCGGACAAGCAACTGCGTTGATCGAAGTATGCCAGGCACGCCAGGAATATTTCGAAAAAACAGGTATATATATTCCTATCTGTTCCGACGGCGGACTGGTGCATGACTACCATATGGTGCTGGCACTGGCTATGGGTGCCGACTTCCTGATGATGGGACGCTACTTTGCCCGCTTCGACGAAAGCCCGACCAAAAAACTGAGCATGGGAAATACCTATGTGAAAGAATATTGGGGAGAAGGTTCCAACCGGGCACAAAACTGGCAACGCTATGATATGGGGGGAAAAGAATCGCTGAAATTTGAAGAAGGTGTCGATAGCTATGTTCCCTATGCCGGAAAGCTGAAAGACAACCTGAATGTGACTTTAGGCAAGATTAAAGCCACGATGTGCAGTTGCGGCTCTATCACCATTCCTCAATTACAGGAAACGGCAAAAATCACGTTAGTGTCTTCAACCTCTATCGTAGAAGGAGGTGCACACGATGTGATTTTGAAAGAAACCAAAATCTAAAACACTTCTTTCAGGACACATAAAAAAATCCGAAGAAAGACCTTAAAAAGTTTTCTTCGGATTTTTAATTTATCGTCATTTCAAAAGAGAGAACAAAATAGCCTACGAACTTTACTAAAAATTCAGTTCCCTAAATCGTCCCCATTCCTTTACACAAATCCGATTCGTTTTCTTTCATTGACCAGCCCTGCAATAAAAGGCTCTGTAAACATAGCAACATCCTGCTTCTGCACGGAAATTATTTCATCCGGCAATATCGTCTTATGGCTTTTCGCCACCCGTTGCAGACAATTCCGTACCAACAGATCGGCCACAATACGCATCAGGCGCGAACTGGCATGGTTACGCTCGTCGGTAACCACCAGCCTCTCTATAAAAGCCGCCATATATTGCCGGGCTACCACCGTCATCTTCATCCGCTCTTTTTCCAGTCGCCGTTTCAGAATCACCATCAACTCCTCTTTCGTATAGTCTTCGAAATCCAATACATTCACCATTTCGGCAAACTGCCCGCTCCCACCGTTAAAACCGGGTGCAACGACCTTCGGCTCGGCATAAATCACGATGTACGAACCGGGACGTACAGCCAACTGGTTCATCAATATGGCACGCACCCTCTCCCGGAAGCCTCCGGCGGCTATCAATTTAGGTGAATCCTCATCAAACAGGAAAATCCCGCCTTTCGATCTTTGCAAGGCTTCACCAATACTATGCTGCGCCTCGTCTTCCGTAAGGCCGATCAGTTTTTCCACCTTAAAATCCTGCACATGTCCTTTATCCACAATTCCCATGGCCTTATACAAACGCCCGATAATCCGGGCTGTTGTCCCCTTACCTAAGGCAGAATTTCCCGTAAAACACCATTGCAACGACATCCGGGTGCTCAACTTAATACCCTGCTGACTATAATGCCGGGCAAGATTCACGAAATCACGGATTTGAGTTTTCAACTTCGCCTGTCCCACCAAATGATCCAGCTCTTTCAGAGCCGTTTCAATCTCCGCGTCATTGAAAACATCCCGATCGTAACTGGAAGAATCGAGCAAATCTGCGGGAATATCGATTTCCAAAATTGTAGTCATCTCCTGCCGGGTAAGTTCTCTCTCCCGGCGAATCTCCATAATCCTGTCGGACATCCGGCGGATAGTTGCTCCCACCATTTTTTCGATCAGTAAAACATTCCCGAAACGTTTATCTTTCTTATCACAAATCTTACCGATCAAAGTGCGGAACATCTCCAATGCCTTAGGATGAAGCACATATTCCTTCTCTTTGAATTTATCCACGGCGATTTGCAGCAACTCTTCAGGAGTGTAGTCATTAAACTGGAAACGATAAGGGAAATATTCCTTCAAAGCAGGATTCGTTTCCAACATCTTATCTATCTTATCGGCATAACCAGCTAAAATCACAACCATTTCCCCCCAGGTCTCGGTGGACATCACAGAAAGCAGAAGTTCCAGCACAGCCAAGCCATATTCATTGGCAGGCAACACATCCGCCTCCTCGATATATAAAACACCGCCTCTGGCGGCTTCCAGCAAAGCCGTAACAACCTGCTGCGGTGACAAACCCGTTTCCGCTCCGAAACCGCGTCCGTTCTGAACCACCACCTCCGGCTTGTCCAATATCCCCACAGCCTGATAAATCTCTCCGATCATCTTCGCAACGGTCAGCTTCCCTGTTCCGGGATTTCCGCTAAAAATCATATTTAAAGGAGGCATAACGTCAGTAAAACCATGTTTCTGGCGTTCCCGGATAAAATAAACGTAATTCAGATGATGCAGCAAATCCTGTTTCAATTGCCCCAATCCCACCATCGTCTTCAATTTTTCAAGCGGCACATCGAAATCCGCTTCCTCCTTTTCCACTATATCGTCTTCCGTAATCAGCATCAAATCATCGCGCCGATAATCCGTCTTTCCGTTGCTCATCAACCTTTTCGACATCCGCAATTCGGCATCCCCGATACATTCGTCGATAAAATTACCATTGATAAAATCAAACTCATTAGCCGTACAGGCAGCCTTCAATATCTTATAAAACTTCTCTTTGGCAGCAGGAGTAAATTGATACTGTCTTTTTTCCAGCTTGATCTGGGTAATCTCCATTAATTCTTCAGGCGTATAATCCTCAAAGCATAACTGCCGGGAAAATATCTTCTTTAATTCCGGAAGGGCGGCAAGCATATCCTCCATTTCGCCTTCCTCATCTGCCAAAATCACCAAAACATTCGGATTCTCTGCCGCGAGAATCCCCGTCAACACACTCAATGCCACAATGCCCCGGTCATTCGGATCCTCAGGACAAAACAAATCACCCGCACGGTCGATAAACAACACCCCGTTCTTACTCTGCGCTATGGCCTGTCGTACCAATTGTTCCTCTATGGCAGCCCCATCCCTCACCAAAAGATTACGATTGCAATGATACACGGCGGCATTAGGCAATATTCCCAGGCTATAAAATAACTCTCCGACCATTTCGGCCACCGTATTTTTCCCGGTTCCGGGATGTCCTGTAAACACCAGATGCATAGCCGGAAAACGGCTGGTAAAACCATTTTTTTGCCGCAAACGGATAAATTCCAGATAATCGGCCATCCGGGTGATTTCTTCCTTCACCTTCCGCAACCCCACCAACCGGTAAAGCCGGTCTAAAACCTCTTCTTTCCCTTGCGCCGAATAATTTCCGGAAACTTCTTCCCGGGATATTGGAGTGATTCCCTGAATCTCCCGATTGAAACGATAAGGCACATCCTTATCGCCGATATTGAAAGGCAAGGTAAACATAAGCTGGTCGAAACCGGAAACCATAAGCGTATAACTACCCGCTGTCCAAAATCCGCTCCTTTCATCGCTTAAATCCACCACAAAATAAATACAATTCCCGGAAGGCGTTTTCATATATTGCCCGGAAACCACCCGGCGCAACAATTTCGTATCTCCATTCCCGGACAATACCCGGATCACAAACTCATACACCCACTCTTTTTCCAAAAGATTTTGTGCCAGCATATAAAACCGGACATCTTTCAATCCCGCCCGATTTAAAACCTTATAGGAATGTACGCGCGCCTCCCCCTCTGCCTGTGTTTCATCGCAACAACGGTCTATCCCCGCATCCAGTACCCGGCAATATTCGCTCACCTGGGCACGCCCTTCCATAAAAAACAGGTCTTCGGACGAACCCTGTACCCCTCCGATCTCCACCAACACCCGGAAAACCCCTTCCCGAAGCTGAAATCCGTTCAAATCCTTCGCAGTAATCACTTCGTTATAACGGACTATTTCATCGTCTTTATGCAACTCGATATTCCCCGGCTTTTGAGCGATACAAACTCCTTTCTCCCCGTCAAACCAATAAAGCAACACCTGAATAGAAGCCTTCCAGCCACTTTCCACATGCTGCTTATTCAGCAATTCCACATCCACAAAAAGCGTTTCCGCTTCCTGCAAGCTAAACACCGTACGATAGCTCTTTTCACCTAAATAATTTTCTTCCGGTTTACAACTTAACTGCACGCTTCTGATTGCACAGGCACCCGTTATCTGTTCCTGATCGGTATGTTTATCTGCCATATCCAAATTTCTAAAAGATTAACCCACTCTCCCAGCCTTCCACTTCAACGGAGCATTATCCCCCCGGCCTCTCTCCCTGCACCACCATTTCACGTCCTCTGCCAACCTGAAATCACACCCGATCCCCCGTTTCCTCCCTCTTTCCGATTTTCTTATTTTTTACAAGACTTTTTCAAAGATAAAAAATTAAAAACCATTTTTCATAGCGAACAACTACATATTTCACAAAAATACCCGGAAAGTTATCCATGTATTCACACGATAACTTTCCGGGCATCTGCCGAAAATAAAACTCTATAATTATTTCCGGTTAAATTCCTCTAATAAAGAACGGAATGTGTCTTTCACAGACATAATCTGGGTAGCCTTGAAAGCATTGGCTCCCGCAAAAGCATATCCGTTTTCCATATTCCCTTTAAAAGCATTGTATAAAGCCGTTATAATACAATACGGGCTTTTTGAAATGTCACAGGTTTTAATACAATGGAACGGGCACACTTTAGGCTGTTTCGCCCCTTCCTTGATCTTTTGGATAAAATTACTGAAAATAGCCCTTCCCGGCATCCCTACCGGACTTTTAATAATCTCTATATCCTCCTCGTGCGCATTGATATAAGTCTGTTTGAAAACATCCGAAGCATCACATTCGATAGTCGTCACAAAACGAGTTCCCATTTGCACCCCGTCAGCCCCCATCTCCATAAAATTGCGAATATCTTCACCGGAATAAATCCCCCCGGCAACAATCACCGGAATTTTCCTCTGATATTTTGCTTCAATCTCCCTGACTTCCACCAATACCTCCGGCAAAATATTTTCCAGTTTATAATGTTCATCGTTTATTTGTTCGTCCTTAAAACCGAGGTGTCCTCCTGCTTTAGGTCCTTCAACCACCAGCGCATCCGGCAGGTAATTATAAATGGACTGCCACTTCTCACAGATCAGCTTAGCCGCACGGCCAGAAGAAACAATAGGCACTAATTTCGTCACGCTGTCTTTCTGCAAAAAAGACGGCAGGTTTAAAGGCATACCCGCTCCTGCAAAGATAATATCCGCTTTTTCCGCAATGGCCGTTTTCACCAGGTCGGCAAAATTCGACAAAGCAACCATGACATTCACGCCGATCACTCCTTTTGACTTTTCACGGGCTTTGCGCAATTCTTCTTTTAGACCTAATATACTGGCTTCAAGGTAATTTTTCGAAAGGTTCTTATATAACACACCCAATCCGGCAGCAGAGATCACCCCTACTCCGCCTTCATTGGCAACGGCTGACGCCAACCCAGAAAGTGAGATTCCTACTCCCATTCCTCCCTGGATAATCGGCACCGGAATAGACAGATTGCCGATATTCAAATTCTTCATTAACATATACTGATTATCTAATTAAATATGTAGTAAAGATAGCAGATAATCAGCGGAAATTTTTCTACTTTCCGGTATGTAACAAGATTTATTTTCACAATGTTAAAAAGTGAATAAATCGTCTTGTTACCAGCGTTTTATTTTCAGAAATCGTTATGAAAAAGTCCCGGAATTAAAAATCAGGGTAGCTTTCTGAATGAAACAGAAAACCACCCCGTTTTTTTCTCCGGCCAGCCTTTTATTCCTCGTCCTCCGCTTTCGCTCCCCGGGGTTCGTAATATACCTTTTCTTTTATAATTCCAACGTGTCTTCGAAGTAAGGCCGGATCGGTATACTCCTCATTTCCCATAATCCACAACGGCAAGGCGGGACGCATCCCGTCATAAGAAGGCTGCACGTAATCCTTTTCCAATATCTTATAACCATTTCTTTGATAATAGCCGATCCTCCGGATAGCCATTTCATGATCGGCAGGCTCCACTTCCAATAAACGGACTCCGGTTAAATGGTCTTTTGCAAAATCAAGGATTTGCTGCCCTATCTTATGGTTACGCATATCGGCATACACCGCCAAATGTTCAAGATACCAAAAATCTCCGAAATTCCAGTATACAAACAAGCCTGCCAGCTTTCCGTCACACTCCACTGCATTATAAAACATCTCGTCCCGCGACTTCAACAACCGCTCCAGCTGAGAAATCTCTCTTCGCTCTTCCAGCGGAAAAGCCTCGATATATAATTCCGCCAACTTCTTAAAATCTTTATCCTCAGCAGAGGTTATTCGTCTTAAATTCACCATAACTCATAATTTTATAATTATTTTTTCTACCAATTCCGTATCATTTTCCTGACACTCAACGGCACCAATTTTCTGATCCCCTCCTTACTATTGGCAAGTATAACAACAGAAACAGCCAATAAAATAACAACCATCCCGCACACCTGCACAAATCCGAAACTCTCATGTAAAAACAATACCCCCATTCCCACAGCCGTCAGAGGTTCCATACATCCCAACACGGCAGTGGTGGTCGACCCGACATGCTGTACCGATAAGATCAACGTAAAATCCGACACTAAAGTTGGAATTAATGCCAGCAACAACAAATAAACTCCTGTAACAGCATCGGGAATGGCGTCCGGCATCTTTCCTTTTACCAACAGGTTCAGGATAAAAACAATCGAACAGGATAACAACACATAAAACGTCATTTTTAAACCTTCCATCCGGTGTACGCACGACTTATTCACTCCCACAATATACAAAGCATACGTCACCACGGTCACCAATGCCAGCAATAATCCCTTCAGACTCACAGCTCCCCCGCCTTCCCCGTGGCTCAATAAATAAACCCCCGATATAGCCATAACCGAAGCCACAATCACAGGCAACGACACCTTATCCTTAAAAAACAGAATCATAACAGCCGTGACCACTACCGGATACAGGAAATGTATCGTCGTTGCAACCCCGCTCGGTATATACAAATAAGCCGTAGTCAATAATAATGCTGTCACCGCATAGAACAGCCCCAGTCCAAATAAAACCCCGAATTCCTTGAATGAAATTCTCAAATCCTTCCCCCGTGCCAGCAGCCATATCCCCAACGCCAGTGCCGACAACCCGAAACGATAAAACATCACCGAATCCAAACTGACCCCCGCCTGAAGGGCAGGCAATGCAAACAAGGGGATCAAGCCAAATGTGGACGAAGAAACAATCCCATACAATAAACCTCTCAACTGATTCATCCTATTGATATAAAACAATATAAATACACTCCGTTTATAACCGGACATCTCTTTCCCCGGCTAAAATAGTGCCGTTATCCAACGGCATTGCAAAGATCGAAAAAATAAAAAGGAATCGATTTTACATATGTAAAAAAATCATTGAACTCCGGCACGAATCCGGCTCAGGGAAACCTGGGATATTCCCAGATAAGAAGCAATATGCCGTAAAGGCACTTTTTTCAGTATTTCAGGCTCATGTTCCAGCAATGAATGATAACGCTGCGCAGCAGACATAAAATTCCGTTCCATGAAAAGCCTTTCCAATTTCAATACAACCACATCCGACATCCTCCTCCCCAGATTAGCCAACCCATTATAAGTTTCGAAAAGCACGTTCAGGCACTTATTTTCGATGCGCAACAATTTACATTCCTCCAGCAATTCTATATTCTCATAACCCGGCTTATCGTAAACATAAGCGTTCATAGACAACAAAGCCATCCCCGCCGAAGCAAACCAAATGGTAATGTCTTTACCTTCCTGATAAAAAAAACCTCGTGCTAACCCCTCCACAATAAAGTAAGTATAATCCTCCACCTTCCCCGCCGTCATAATTCGGCTTCCTTTAGGCAAAACGATCTGCTCCGTATGATCCAGCAACACCTGTACCTCATCATCCGACAATGGATAAACTTCACGAATCTTCCTGATAAAATCTTCCATGCTTCCTTTCTTACTTTACTATTCACAAAAATAAAGAAAATAAAAATACGATAACTTATCGGTCATTTAAAGAACATCGGGCCTTTTAAGCATATCAGAACCAACAACAACCTATATATTAAAAAACATATTTTATCTTCCCTCAAATTTAACCTAATCTAAATATTACTTTCATCACATTAAGACGTAGTTTATTCATAAAACTACATGGAACCTATTGGTTTAAGAATTTTTTCAAACAAATATTTTAGAACATTATTTTAAGTAAAACAAATAATTAATACATAAAAACAAATACACAATATTGTAATTATGAAAAATAATATATTTATTT
>UQJP01000040.1 GCA_900541415.1 uncultured Odoribacter sp.
CTTTCCGTGAAGCTTATAAAACAATCGGTATGAAGGTGCAGGCTGGTGAATATGGAAGTCATTCCCGCCGCCCTTTGCATCATACCCATGAGGGAAGTATCGGTAATTTGTGCCTGGACAAGATTGCGGCTAAATTCGAACGTCACGTTCAGAGTTGGGATACTGCGAAGATCAAAAATGCAGAACAACAATTGATGAAATAAGAATCATATTTCGTTTTGAAAGTAAAGTATTATTTTTCAGCTTAGAACAGCTGTGAAATAATACTTTTTTTATGATGTAACCTGATTGGCTGCGAAGGATGGGATTTTAGGAAAAACGAGGTGTTGGCAGATGTTTCCCATGAATAGGGGAGGCTTAGGGTATGCCGGGTGAAGCCCTTCCTTTTTTTTGTAGGCTTGTGTGGATATTTTCCGCAGGTCTTCGGTTGCTTTTCTACAAATGTTCCACACATTCAACAATTTGTTTGGGGCGTTTCGTTTCTTTAATTTGCTGTATATCTGTGTTTTGTCTGAAACGGAGGCTTGTGGCATAAATTTTTCAATAGGCTTTATAGAACGCGGTAGTTTATACCGGATTTTTAAGATTAAAAATATAGAGTCATGAAAAGTATAATAAGAAATACAACGATCCTGATAGCAGCAATTTTATTTGTTATTCCGTCTGTTTCTGCTGTGGTGACGACACAGCCCGTTGCTGTACGTGATACCCTAAATACTGAAAATACTGCGGTATTGGCACAAAATCAGGTGAGATTTGTTCGGGTGGGACTTCCGGAAGTGCCCCAGATTGTAAAATCGGAAGTCGCTATAAAATATGCAGCTTATAGAATAGGTGAATCATATAGAGGGTCCGACGGCACTTATAAATTGATTATCGAGAACGGAGACTCAAAATTAACCCTTATTTACCACAAGACCGGGCAATGTATAAAAGGCGATAGCCAATCGGCCTGGAAAAGGGTGATGTGGGGATAAACCACAACGGGTTGGAAGTGAAAACACCGTTTGCTCCGTGTGCTCCTTTTGGAGTGGACGGTGTTTTTCTTTTTAGGATGTTATTTTTTGAAGCATAAAAAATAATATTATTTTCTTTTATCATTAGATGGATAAAAGCGTTCTTTTACTATTTGTAAATAGTCTTCGGTATAGTTAGGTGTTTGTTTGTCTGCTACGAAGACCATGTCTAATTTCATGTCTTCATTTAAAAGAAATAATACAGGAGAATGATAAGAGTCTATGGGTAATCCTGATTTAAAATTGATGTTGGCATAAATTTGTTTATTAAAGTAAGAATCTCTAAGTTTAAAATCTAAATCATTAGATAGAAAAATTATATCATTCCTTTGTGCATAATCCGGAAATACATGTTTTACTTGCTCCAACATATGTTGGTAACAGGGAGTACATGCTTGGATCGAAAAATAACAAACTAATGTAGGTTTTTTAATGATTAATTTTACCGGATGAATTGTATCACATCCTTGATATATCATAGATGGAAATGTTAATCCTTCATTTTTATGCTCTATCTCTAAAATTTGACGACGAGCTTGGTAAAAATAATCGATGTTGTTATCTATAATTCCCTCTGGTGAGAGACTTTTTTGTTTTACGACTATAAATACAAGAAGTAATAGATTTAAGAATATTAATAGTAATACAACTATAATAATAACTTTATTTTTCATAAATGTTAGTTGTTTTTAAACCTAAATCTAACAATGCACATATTATCATCTTCTTTTATATTTTGAAGAACTTCTTTTTCTTTTTCTTCTAAAATGTTTGCTTGAAGTAGTGTTTCCTTGCGTTCAAAATTCCATACGCAATCCATATAATTATTATCCATAGAAATAGTAAAACCAAATTCTATTTTTTCTTTAAAATCATTGAATATGTAATATTTACCTGTGTGTTTATTGTAAAAAATATGTACTTGCTGCGGAGGGATTCTATTAATGAGACTTGCCGTGTAGTTTAAATCTAATAAAAGATAGCAATATTTATTGTTTTCGTAGATTTCTGTAAAACTATATGGAAGATTTTTTAATTTCCATTCTATTTCTATTTTTTTCCACTGATCTTCAGTTGTTTTTGGAAATTTTAATTTTTGAGGATTGTAATTATGTTTTCCAAAATCCCAAAAATATGTAGGTTCTAAGTTAGCATTATTGATATTGAAAACGATATTGCCATGATTAGAGGGAAGAAAATGGAGTTGATCATCATAATAATATAAATTAGGAGATGAATTCAGTTGCTCTTTTTCTTCATACATACTATTTACAATCTTTTCTTCTTTACGTGAATAAAAATGAATCTTTTTTTTGTTGAATTTGGTGAAATACATCAGGGTGTCTTTATTGACGGCTTCAATTCTATGTATCGCTGTTAGTTGTTTGGGAGGATTTATTTTACGGATGAAATGTCCATTTAAGGTGTATTCATGTACTGTTCCTGACGTTTCTAATAATAATAACTGATTATTGAATCTATCAAAAGATAGAGACCATAGTGCTTGATATTCTGATGGTCCCCGACCAATATTGTCAATTCGAAATAAAAATTTTCCATTTAAATCAAAGCATAAGACGATATTTTGTCTGTTTTCAAGAATGTAGATTTGATTTTTATAAATTTGAGGAGTTCCCCAGGCTATCAAGCACTCTTTTTGAGTTTCTAAGGGGATTATTTTTATACTGTCAAAGAGATCGAAAACTGACGTATTGTTTCTCTGGTCTATATCTACAGGATAGATAAATTTATATTCATCATATTTACAGGCTTGTTTTTTGCAACCTGTAAATATAATGATTAAACAGATTGATAACCATGTTTTTATCATAACTCTATGAACTTAATTTTATGGTCATTGATGAACTGCAACATTTTTAGAACAACCTTTTTTGTGACCTGTAAAAATACCATCATTTTGCATGGTAAGTTCAAACCAGCCACAATGATCTTTTTTGACATTTGTTTTTTCACACATATAGGCATCTCTTTTACATTCGGAGCATACAACAAGATTTGATTTCCAACATCTACACCCTTTACCTGTAAAACAATCTTCGTATTTTTCTGTACATTTTAATTTGTCAAATTCTCCTTCTGTTGTTTCTCCTATAGCATGAAGTACAACATTACTTAGTGATACTTATGGACCTTTTACTACTAAACTAATGTTTATTGCCATCAAAAATAGTAATAATGAAAAGCTAGAAATTAATACGATCTTTTTCATATCTGTAGATTTTAAATTAAGGTAGCAATGTAAATTTTATAATGTTGATTTTGTTGTTTATCGTAAAAATTAGTAGATTGATGCAAATAAATTTTAAGCAATGTATAAATATTTTAATTAAAAACAAGTGTTTTGTATGTATTTTTAATAATAATTTTTCAATTCGCTTGATTTTATTTTCATAAAAATAGAATAAGATTTGGATTATTGTTTCCCGTGGATGGGCAGGCTGATTGAAAAGCGGGTTTCTTGTCCGGGAGATGAGGTGGCGGTCAGTTCGCCTCCGTGCAGATAGATGATTTGGCGGGAAAGGCTTAGGCCGATGCCTGATCCGGATGTTTTTGTGGTGAAAAAAGGCACGAAAATATCTTTTAATATTTCAGGTGGGATGCCTTGCCCGTTATCTGTTACTTCGATTTGGGTTTGCCGCGCTTCACGGGCATAAAGCCGGATTATTCCTCCCGGCTGCCCTTCCAATGCCTGAATCGCATTTTTAATCAGGTTGATCACAACCTGCGATAGCAGTTCTTCGTCGGCGTTTACCGTTAAATGGTGCGGAACGATTTCTGTTTCCAGGCGGATATTTCCGGCTGCCAGTTCCGGCTGGAACAAATGGTGCAGATTATCGGCGAATTCGGCAAATGCGAATGGCCGGATCACCGGGGTGGGGATAAAAGTCAGCTTGCGGTAGGATTCGGCAAAATGCAAAAGGCTTTTCCCTCTTCTTTTCACGATAGAAAGTCCTTTTATCGTTTTTTGAATCGTTTGGTCGGAAAGTTCTTCTTTACTTTTGGCTATCCCGTCGGTTTCAAAATAGGAGGATAATGTTTCGGATAAAGAGGTGATCGGCGCGATCGAATTCATGATCTCGTGAGTCAGTACGTGAGTCAGGCGGATCCACGATTCCGATTCCTTTTCGTCCAGTTGTTCCCGGATGTCTTGCAGGGATAGCAGGGTGATTTGCTGTTCCTGTAAAACCATGTGGCTGCGTACAATCGCCAGTTGACGATGCCCCTGTCCGGTGTTGATCCGCATGTCCGAAAGATGTCGGGAATCCTGCGAGGCGGTGACTTGCCTGAACTCAGGGTATTTTTCTTCTATTTGCCGGGTGTGGTTCAGGAAATTATATCCTAAAAGTTGTAGGGCGGCGTGGTTAGCCAGTAATATTCTGCCTTGCCCGTCCCAAACGAGAATACCGGACGGAATGTGTTCCAGTAAGGTTTTGTAAAATAGCTCCTGTTTTCTGTTCTGTAATTTATTTTCTGCAATGATCCGGTTGATCCGGTTAAAGGTGTGGTTCATGAGCTGTTCTTCTTTGCTCACCTGGTGTTCGGGATAATAACTTTGTATCCCATTGTCTTTTATGGTGTCGAAAAAGAATGCGATTCGTTTGTTGGTGTAGTTTAATAAATTCACCAAATGCCGGGTTTGCAGGATTGCCCCTATTAAAAGAATCGCGCCGATGATGATTGCCCACCGGAAAACGATCAGGATGATTCCGCTGCCGCAGAGCAACAGGATTAGCAATATATTGAATATGATTTTTATATATAGCCGATAGCTGTACATAGGCACTCGATTACGAGAAATAGCGTTTCAATTTGTTGTATAAAGTTTGTCGGCTGATTCCCAGTTGTTCTGCGCTGACACTGAGGTTCCCGTTGTTACGGGCGATCGTGGTTTCGATCACCTGCCGTTCAATCTGTTCCAGGTTTGTCGTTTCCGTTGAGAAACGGGTACGGGCGTTTTGCACAATCAGGTCGTCTGCTTTAATCGTATCTTGTTCGCACAGAATCACGGCACGCTCGATGTTATGCTGGAGTTCGCGTACATTTCCCGGCCAGGGATAAGCCAATAGCTTTTCTTTGGCACGTTCGTCCAGGCGTAAGTTCCGGTTATATTTTTTCGTATAGCGGTTAAAGAAGAAATCTGCCAGCAGCAAAATATCGCCTCCCCTTTCCCGGAGAGGAGGAATTTCAATCTGTATGGTGTTGATGCGATAGAGCAGGTCTTCCCGGAAACTTCCTTCTCCGATCATTTGCCGGAGATCTTTGTTTGTGGCGGAAATGAGCCGGATGTCGATCGGGATTTTCTTATTGCTGCCTATCCGGGTGATTTCGCGGTTTTCCAGGGCTGCCAATAATTTGGATTGTAAAGATAAGGATAAGTTGCCGATTTCATCCAAAAAGAGGGAACTGCCGCAAGCTGCTTCGAATTTTCCGATCCGGCACTCTTTGGCATCGGTAAACGCTCCTTTTTCATGTCCGAACAGTTCGCTTTCGAACAGGGTTTCGCTCACTGCGCCCATATCTACGCTGACAATGGGGTGTTGGTTTCGATTGGAAAGGCGGTGTATTTCTTTGGCGATCACCTCTTTCCCTGTGCCGTTCTCTCCGGTAAGCAGTATGTTGGCATCGGTAGTAGCCACGCGATGCACCATTTTGAATAGTTTTTGCATCACCGATGACGTGCCGATAATTGTTTCCGGCTTATGATTAAAGGAATTGCGTGGTTTTTCTTCCTTTTTTTGTTGTCTTTGGCAGACCGACCGCAGGGTGTCGATTATTTTCTGATTTTCCCAGGGTTTGAGTATAAAATCGGCTGCCCCGTTTTTTAGGGCTGTGACTGCCAATTCCACATTTCCGTAAGCCGTTAGCATCACCACCGGAAGCTCCGGTTGTAATTCGTGGATACGCTGTAACCAATATAGCCCCTCGTTGCCTGTATTGATTCCCGATGAGAAATTCATATCCAATATCACCGCATCCACCCGGCGGGACGACAGCAGGGATAAAATGTTGTCGGGACGGTTGGTGGCCAGTATTTCTTTGAATTCTTCACAAAGCAACAGTTCCAATGTGTTCAGTACATCTTCGTTATCGTCTACTAAAAGTAAGGTTTCCGAAATCATATTGCGCCGAATTTATTTGTAAATGTATATATGCAAATTGACTTAAACAAAAGAGTGTCAAAAATGTGGACAGAATAACTTGTTAAAAATAAGTTTTGTACCTATATCCGGCAATGGGGTGATACATCGTGTTGCGTGTAATGGGTTTTAGCCACCCGGAGAACCGGATTTTCGGGAAAAGACGGTTGTTTGTTATCACAAATAAAACTAAAATATCGATGGGCAAGGAGGTGTGTAAGGTGGTTTTGTCCAAAATCGTGACAGGGATGTTGTACATTTTTTGGACATCTTTCGAACACATCTGTTTTTAACTTTTTGATATATAATATATTGTAGTTTGGTATGAGATTTGGCATATAAATAGTAAAATGAAAATTATCTGTGAATGAAATCGTTTTGGGTGTTTGTTTTATTTGTGTTTCCATTGTCTTTGTGTGCCCAGTTGCGTCTGGATTTGGAGGGATGTATCCGGCAGGCTGTGGAGGCTGACCGTCAATTGAGGAACGACCGACTGGAAAGCCGGGTGAAAAGGAATGATTATATTGCAGCTATCGGGGAAGTGATGCCGGAAGTGACGGCAGAAACCCGTATCGGTAAAAGGATGGGACGGGCGGTCGATCCCGGTACAAACCTTTTTGCGACACAGGATTTTGTGGAAGGTAATTTAAGTTTGAATATATCGCTTCCTTTGTTTGAAGGGTTTACAAGGATTAATAAGATTGTTTTCCAGCGTATAAATAGGCAAATCGGCGAGTGGACGGAAAGCTATCGGGAGAATGAGGTGGCTTTTCAGGCGATGGAGGTTTTTTATCGGGTGATTTTTCAGGAGCAGTTACTATCGCTGGCTGGTGAACAACGCCGGTTAAGCGAACGCTATTTGCAGCAAGCCGAGGAATTTGTGGGGGAAGGTTTGAAAGCCGCTGTCGATTTACAGGATATGAAAGCCCGGGTCAGTGCGGATGTTTATCAGGAAACCGTGCGCCGAAATGCTTATCGGATGGCTATGCTGGAATTAAAGCAATTGTTATGGTTGCCGCCTGCCGATTCTTTACAGATTGTCCTGCCGGAGAAAAGGCAATTTGTTCCGGTGGCGGTTCCTGCACAGGAGGTGTATAATCAGTCGGTGAATTTCCTGCCGCAATTCCGGCTTATGGAGTTGCGTTTAAAAGCATCGAAAAAGAACCGGGCAATAGCTGCGGGAAAGTTTTCTCCCGCTTTGCGGGGAGAGATCGGGATATATTCCGGTTATTACGATACGGAACGGGATGAATCGGGTGAAAAGGTGGGCTGGAAAAGACAATTGGACAATCATTTGAATCAGTATTTCGGGGTAACTCTTTCCTTACCTGTTCTTCAGGGTTTTCGGAATACCACCGGGGTGAGGATTGCCCGTTTACAGCTGGAACAGGAGCAAAACCGGGCGGAAATGGAACGGCAACGCTTGTTTTCAGAAATTGAAAATGCCTGCCTTTCTTTGCAGGCTGCCGTGGACGAATCCCGTTATGCCGATGAAACGCTTCAGGGGGAAGAAATGGCTTTGCGGCAGGCAGAGGAAAAATGGAAAGAAGGGTTGATTCCGGTATTTGAACTGATGGAGGTGCGTAACCGTTATTTTACTGCAAGGGCAGAAGTGGTGCGGACACAATTACAATATGGAATAAAGCGGAAAACAGTGGATTTCTTTCAGGGAGAGCCTTTGGTGAAAGTTAAAAACGAATGATATATATATGGACACGATTATTGAGAAAAAACGGGGATTTAAACGGAAGCACTGGGGATATGCGGCAGGTGGCGTCCTGTTGGTTGCGCTGGTACTGTATCTGGTGTTACGGGATACTTCGTCTGCCCTGAGGGTAGAACGTGACCGCCTGACTATTGAAACCGTTGTAAATGGCGAGTTTAATGATTATATCCGGGTGATCGGGCATGTGATGCCCAGCCGGATTATTTATATCGATGCTGTGGAAGGCGGCAGGGTGGAGGAAAGAATTGTTGAAGAGGGAACAATGGTGAAAAAGGGTGATGTTATTTTACGCCTGAGCAATCCTCTGTTGAATATCAGCATTATGCAAAGTGAAGCGGATTTAGCTTATCAGGAGAATGAATTACGGAACACCCGGATCAACATGGAGCAGGAACGCTTGCGCCTGAAACAGGAGCGTATCGGGTTGGCAACCGACCTGACCTTGAAAAAACGGCGGGCGGAACAGTATGAACGGTTGTTTACAAAAGAACTGGTAGCAAAAGAGGAATATTTGCAGGCTCAGGAGGCTTATGCGCTGGCACAGGAACAGCTGAAGGTGGTAGACGAACGGATTTTACAGGACGAGCGTTTCCGGGAAATGCAGGTGAAAAGTTTGGATGAGAATATCGCCAATATGAAACGCAGTTTGGCTTTAGTGCGTGAGCGGCTGGAGAATTTAAAAATAAAAGCTCCGGTAGACGGGCAATTGGGAAATCTGGATGCCCAGATCGGGCAATCGATCAATGCGGGGGAACGCATCGGGCAGGTTATTACTGCCGACCTGAAAATTCAGGCTCCGATCGATGAGCACTATGTGGAAAGGGTGATGCCGGAATTGCCTGCCGACTTTGAACGTGACGGGCGAAATTATCAATTGGTGGTGACGAAAGTTTATCCTGAAGTGAAAGAGGGACAATTTAAAACCGATATGATTTTCACCGGTGGCCGCCCAGAGAATATCCGTGCCGGGCAAACCTATCACATTAATTTGCAATTGGGCGATCCGGTGACCTCTTTGTTAGTGCCGAGGGGAAGTTTTTTTCAGGTGACGGGCGGCGATTGGATTTATGTGCTGGATGAGGACGGGGTGACGGCACGCCGCCGGAAAATCAGGATCGGGCGGCAAAATCCGCAATATTATGAGGTTTTGGAAGGATTGCAGGAAGGGGAACAGGTGGTAACTTCCGGCTATGATACCTTTGGAGATAACGAACGTTTGATTATTAAATGAACCGGGCATGAATTATTTTGCTGAAATGATGAAAAGCCAGCGGACAAGAAAATCCTTGTCTATCCTGAATGTGTTCGGGCTATCGGTGAGTATTGCGGCGGCTTTGCTTTTATTTTTGTATGTGAGTTTTGAGTTGAGCTATGATTCTTTTCATGACGGCGACCGGGTTTTTCGGGTGGAAAGCCGCTTGTATGAAGGGGAAACGCTTACCGATAACTGGGCTACCACCGCTTTTGGGCATGCACCTGTGATGAGCCGTGAAATTCCGGGGATCGAGAAATATGTCCGGCTGACCGCTCAGGACCGGGAACAGGTGGTGACCTATCAGGACAGGCAATTTACCGAGGAGCATTATTGTTATGCCGAGCCTTCTTTTTTTGAAATATTCAATTTCCCTATTGTCCGGGGGGAACAGGCAGGGCAATTGGTGCGACCCAATACGGCGGTTATTACCGAAAGCGCTGCCCATCGGTATTTTGGCGGTGGTGAACCGTTGGGAAAGATTCTGACCTTCCGCACTGCTTCGGCAGAGCAGAATTTTGAAGTAACGGGAGTGATCGCAGACATGCCTGCCAATTCGCATATCCGTTACGATTTTTTACTTTCCTATTCTACGATTCCTAAAGAGCGTCAGGATATTTGGTATATCCATGGCGTTTATACCTATGTTCGTTTGCGTCCGGGCGTTTCCGCCGCGAATGTGGAGAAAGGATTCCGGGCTATTTCCGATAAATATAAAACTACGGCTCTAAAGCATAAGGATTGGGCGGTTGAGTTGATTCCTTTGAAAGATATTCACCTTACTCCCCAGAAATCTTATGAGAAAGAAGCCAAGGGGAATCGGTCGGCTGTGTATATTCTGGCCGGGATGGCCGTGGCCTTGCTGTTCATCGGCTGGGTGAATGCTTTAAACCTGACCGTAGCCCGTTTTTTGGAGCGGGGCAAAGAGTTCGGCGTGCGTAAGAGTTTCGGGGCTTCGCGGAAACAAATGGTTTTATTGGGATTGACGGAGGCGGGCGTGGTGAATTTATTGGCGGCTTTGCTTGCCTGGGGATGGCTGGAGGTGGCGTTGCCTGTGGTGTCCCGTTTGGCCGGACAGGATTTTATAGGGGATGTTTTGTGGAGTTTCGATTTTATGGGCTGGATATTTGCTGTCGTTGTTGCCGGAACTTTATTTTCCGGGCTTTATCCGTCGTTGTTGCTGAATACAGTGCGTCCTTCCGAGGTGATGCGCGGGAAATTATTGCATAGCCGGAAGGGGAATTTCATCCGCAAGGCATTGATCGTTGTGCAGTTTGTTGCTTCTTTTGTGTTGATTAGCGGAACGTTTATCGTTGTTTGTCAGGTGCGGTATATGCAGGCGGAAGCCGCTTCCGTTTCCGGCGACCGGATTTTAGTGATTAAATATCCCTCTTTTACCGAAGAGCTATCGGTTAAAATGGAGGCTTTCAAAAAACGATTGAAACAGAAATCCTATGTCCGTCAGGTTTCGGTTTCAGGAGCCGTTCCGGGGGTGGAGGTCGCGAATTATTTCACAAACAGGCCCTATGGAAGCGATCCTTCACAGGTAAAGCTGGTGCAGATGTTTGCTGTGGATCATGATTATTTAAAGACTTATAAACTTGATGTAGTGGCCGGGCGCGGTTTCTCGGAAGAATTCGGCGATGAGCTGAATCGTGTGGTGTTGAATGAAGAAGCGGTTCGTTTATTGGGATATGCTTCGAATGAAGCTGCTTTGGGAAAGCAGCTTAAAATGGAGGTTTTAGACGAACCGCTTCAAATCATCGGTGTGGTGAAGAATTATTATCAGCAATCGCTGGCCACTTCTTATAAACCGATTCTTTTTTTCATGAAAGAACGTGTGCCGATTATCGGCACGCCTTATATTTCTATCGGTTTGGAAGGGATGTTTTCTCCCCGGTATTTGGAAGAAATCCGGCAGATGTACCTGGATTTTTTCCCAAATTCTTTATTTTCTTATTTTTTCTCCGATGAATTGCAGGATTCTCTGTACCGTGCCGACCGGAATTTCGGCTGGATTTTTGCCAGTGCCGCTTTGTTGGCGGTGTTTGTCGCTTGTCTGGGATTATGGGTGGTGACGTTGTTTTCCACTCTTTCCAGAGTGAAGGAAGTGGCTATCCGTAAGGTGTTGGGGGCAGGGAAAAAACACCTTTTTATTTTATTGACCCGGGAATTATTGGTGCTTTCGCTGTTGGCTTCTGTCGTGGGAATCCCGGTAGCTGCGTTTTTTATGGAGAATTGGCTGAATGGCTATGCATTCCATATTTTTATTCCCGTTTGGGTTTATGGCGTAGCTTTTCTGTTGCTGTTACTGGTGGCTTTTCTCACGGTGATAGGACAGGTATGGCGCATCTTGCACCTGCGGCCGATGTCTGTGTTGAGAAATGAATAATCAATAAATAAAAACAATATGATTAAAACAGAAAAATTGTCGATGCTTTTTTCTACGGAAGAAGTGCAGACGAAGGCTTTAAATGAAGTGAGCCTGCAAATTAACGAGGGTGATTTTGTTGCTATCATGGGACCTTCCGGCTGTGGAAAATCAACTTTGCTGAATATTTTAGGCACACTGGATTCGCCTACTTCAGGAAAGTATTATTTTAACGATCTGGAAATCGACCGGATGGGCGAGAGCCAGTTGACCGCTTTTCGAAAAGGAAATATCGGTTTTGTTTTTCAGAGTTTTAATCTGATCGATGAACTGACTGTTTTTGAAAATGTGGAGTTACCTTTGATCTATCTGAATATGAAGTCGGCGGAACGGAAGCAGCGGGTGAATGAGGTGCTCGAACAGGTGAATATGCTGCATCGGGCAGGCCATTTCCCCCAGCAACTTTCCGGTGGACAGCAGCAGCGTGTGGCTATTGCCCGTGCCGTCGTTACTCGTCCGAAACTGATTTTGGCGGATGAACCGACCGGAAATCTCGATTCCGTGAACGGGACGGAGGTGATGGAGTTGTTGAGTGGTTTGAATAAGGCAGGAACAACGGTGGTGATCGTTACCCACTCGTTGCGGGATGCGGGATATGCACACCGGGTATTCAATTTGTCCGACGGGCAGATTGTATCCGAAACCTTGAATCCTGTCCGGGAGTCGAAATTATAATTTTATTTGCTTATGAAGCCAATGATCAAAAGCTATTGGATAAGTGCCTGGCGCCATCTGAAAAAGAAAAAAGGATTTAGCTTTATCAATATATTCGCCCTGACGGTCGGTATGGCGGCGGCTTTACTGATCCTGACGTATGTGATTTTTGAGTACAGTTTCGACGGTATGCACTCGAAGCGGGAAAATATATACCGGGTGGAAAGCACTTTTCATGAAGGGAACGAGCTGACCGATGAATGGGCTACCAGTTCGTTCGGTTATGGCTCTGCAATGAAACAGGAGTTTCCGTGGATAAAGGATTTTACCCGGGTGGGAAGCCAATACCAGCCGGAGCAGATTGTGAAATATGGCAATCAGCTTAACCGGGAAGATAAGATCGCTTATGCGGATCACCGTTTTTTCAGGGTGTTCGATTTCCCGCTGATAAAGGGGGATCCCGATAAAGTGCTGGATGCTCCTAACAAAGTGGTGATTACGGAACGGATCGCTAAAAAATATTTTAAAGATGCCGACCCTATCGGTAAGATTATGATTTTTAGCGCCGATAAGGAACAGCTGGCCTGCGAAGTCTCTGGTGTTATGAAAGAAATGCCCTCCAATTCGCACATCCGTTACAATTTTCTGATCTCTTATCTTTCTTTGCCGAAATTCTTGCACGAATATTGGTATCGCCATGAGGCTTATACTTATGTGGTGGTGGAAACTCCTGAGCAGGTGCGTCAGATTGAGGCCGGATTTCCGGCTATGGCCGAAAAATATAAAACAGACGAGGCTCTGAAAAACAAAATATGGGGAGTCCGGTTAATTCCGTTGGAAGAGATTCATCTTTCCCCTCAGAAGGCTTATGAAACGGAAGTTAAAGGGAACCGTTCATCGATGATTGCTTTGATTGTTGCTGCTATTGCTATTCTTTGTATTGCCTGGATCAATTATATTAACCTTACTGTTGTCCGTTCTATGGAACGTGCCCGGGAAGTCGGAATCAGGCGGGTTTCGGGGGCTACCCGGAAACAATTGATCGCCCAATTCCTGTTTGAAGCCTTGCTGAATAATGCCATTGCGTTTGTGTTGGCTTTGGGAATTTTGGAAGTGGTGTTGCCCGCTTTCGACAGGCTGACGGGGCGTGAACTCGACCTGTGGGTTTGGTTCCGGAGTGCCTGGAGTTTGCTGATCGTTTTTGTTTTTGCGGTGGGGGTATTTTTATCCGGTTTTTATCCGGCGGTGATTCTGTCCGGGACAAAGCCGATGAAAATGCTGAAAGGAAAGTTCGTACATTCCCGCAAAGCCGGGATCACCCGGAAAGTCCTGGTGGTTGTTCAATATGCCGCTTCGATGGTATTGATATGTTGCACGTTGGTGGTTTTTGCTCAATTGAATTTTATGCGCAGTAAGGCTTTGGGTGTCAGGACAAATGAGGTATTGATTCTGAAAACTCCCGGATATACGGAAGACTTGTCGTTGAAATTGCAGGCCATGAAGCGGGAACTGGCTTTGCTGCCCGGTGTGAAAAAAGTGACGGTGTCCAGCGCCGTCCCCGGTATTGAAGTGGGGATGTTTCTTTCGATCTGCCGGGCGAATGATGTCACCCGGCAAAATCGCCTGTATGAAATGCTGGCTTGTGATAAGGATTATTTGGAAGCCTATGACTTAAAGCCTGTGGCGGGACGGATATTTTCGGAAAATTTCGGTGGAGATGCCGATAAGCTGGTGATTAATGAAGCGGCTGTGCGTAATCTGGGGTTTACGAGTAATGAAGAGGCTTTGGGACAACTGATTTCGGTGGAAACCGTGGACGAGCCTATGCAGGTGATCGGGGTGGTGAAAAATTATCACCAACAATCCCTGAATAAGGCCTATACTCCGATTATGTTTTTTCAGCACGAGCATATTCCCTGGTTTAAGCAGCGTTACATTTCCATTGTTATGCAGGGAGGAAATCCGCGCGTGTTGGTTGAAAAAGCTCATATGACCTGGGAACGCTATTTTGCGGATTCGAGTTTTAATTATTTCTTTCTGGACAACTTTTTCGATCAGCAATATCGGCAGGATGAGGTGTTTGGGCTGATGGTCGCCCTTTTTGCCGGACTGGCTATATTTATATCCTGTGTCGGTTTGTGGGTGTTGGTGATGTTCGCCTGTACGCTGCGCACCAAAGAAATGGGGATTCGTAAAGTGCTGGGTGCTTCTAACCTGAATTTGTTCTATCAGTTAGGTCATGAATTTTTGCTGCTGATCGGGATTGCCGTTCTGATAGCCTTGCCCTCTGCCTGGTTTATTATGAACGACTGGCTGGGGGAATATCCGTTCCGGATGGAATGGAAGTGGTGGTTTTTCGGGCTTCCGGTGATACTCCTGTTTGTGATTTCTGTAATCACGATCAGCTGGCAGACGGCAAAAACGGTGTTTAGCAAGCCTGCCCGGTCGTTGAGGTATGAATAGTCGGAGGCGGTGAGTTTTTTGTAAAATAATGTTTACAGAGGCGGCTATCTTATTAATAGAAGAAAATTCGTTATTAATTACCCGTTATTTTTATTAATTTCGCTGTATGAAATAACGGGTATATGGTAAAGATATTATTGGTAGATGATGATACGACTTTTTGCTTGATGCTGAAAACCTGGTTGACGAAAAAAGGTTTTTCGGTGAACGAGGCTTTTTCGTGTGCAGAAGGTTTGAAAAAAGTCAAAGAGGCTGATTATGATATTGTTTTGACAGACCTCCGTTTGCCTGATGAGGACGGTATTCATTTGTTGAAAGCCGTAAAATCGGTACGTCCGGGTACACAGGTGATTTTAATGACAGGTTATGCCGATATTCAGACGGCAGTCCTCGCTATGAAACTGGGGGCTTTCGATTATGTGGCGAAACCCGTGATTCCGGATGAGATTTTAAAGAAAATACAGGAGGCTTTGGAACGGAAAGCCGAGCCGTTGCATCAGAGTAAAAGTGTTGCGAAGAAGACGAAGGAAATCCCTTATATTAAAGGCACAAGCCAGGAGGCAGATAAATTGTACGAATATATCCGTTTGGTAGCTCCTACGATGATGACTGTGCTTATTACCGGGGAAAGCGGTTCCGGAAAAGAGTATATCGCCCGGCTGATCCATTCGCAAAGTAGCCGGAAAGATGCGCCTTTTATTGCCGTTGATTGTGGTGCGATTCCTAAGGATTTGGCAGCCAGTGAATTTTTCGGACATGTAAAGGGGGCTTTTACAGGGGCTGTGACCGATAAGACGGGGTATTTCGTGGCTGCTTCCGGGGGAACGATATTTTTGGATGAAATCGGAAACCTGAGCTATGATGTGCAGGTACAGTTACTGCGTGCTTTAGAGGAACGGAAAGTGAAACCTGTGGGTAGTGATAAGGAGATCGGGTTTGATGTGCGGATTATTTCGGCTACCAATGAAAATCTGACTAAGGCCGTGGCAGAAGGAGCTTTCCGGGAGGATTTGTATCATCGGTTGAACGAATTTTCTTTAAAAGCCCTTAGTTTACGCGACCGGAAAGAGGATATTCCTGTTTTTGCCAATCATTTTCTGGAAAATTCCAATACGGAACTGGGAAAGGATGTGATCGGTTTTGATGAAGAAGTGATCCGGATTTTTAAAAATTATAATTGGCCGGGTAACCTCCGGGAAATGAGGAATGTGGTGAAGCGAGCCACCCTGTTGTGTCAGGCTCCGTTTATTTCGGTGAACGATATTCCGGCTGAATTGTCTGCGGAGCCTCAGACTATGGTCGAGGAAGACGATCTTGCACTCAAGCGTCAGAAAAATGAGCTTGACCTGATTAAAGAAGCTTTGGCCAAATGTAATAACAATAAGAGTGAAGCTGCCCGTCTGTTGAAAATCGACCGGAAAACCCTCTATAATAAGCTTAAATATTATTCTATCGAGTAGCCAGTTTTTCGTTTAATTCAAGGCATAGCCGGATGACTTCTTCTACGGTTGTCCGGACTTCTGTTCCGCTTGTTTCCGAACGTTCTAATTTCTGCAATAGTTCTACAATTTGCCGGGCTTCTAACTGGCGGAACATGGGCAACATTTTATGGGCCAATTGGAAGATTGCCGCATGGTTGCCCGTTTCGAGATAACCTTTAAACAAATCGGTATTTTGGCGGGTGTCGTGAATGAACGATTCAACGATCTTCCGGGTCGCTTCCGGATCGTTATCCGTGAAAAGCATAATATTTTTTAGGGTGTATCCCTGTGCCGCACTGTCTTCCGGGATATTTTTTTCGGGTACTGCGGGTGTTTGCAGCGTTTTGCCCAGAACTTTTTCCAATACTCCGAATAGTTGTAGGGAGGTAAAAGGCTTGTTCAGGTAGGCTGTGAAACCCGCCTGCTGGTATTCCGCCTCGGTCTTGTCCGGATTGGCGGATAAGGCGACAACCGGGATTGTTTCCGCTCCCGGAAATCCGGATTGACGGATCAGTTGCACCAAAGCGAAGCCGTCCGTTCCGGGCATCTGAATATCCGAAAAAACAACGTCGTATTTCTGCGATTGAAGGTACTCCAATATTTTGTCCGGATAAGTGGTAGTGTCTGCCACAATTCCTCTGGTTTGCAACAGGGCTTTTGTCATTTCGAGTTGTAGGGGATCGTCGTCCACTAACAAGATACGAAGATGGGAGATGCTTTGCGGAAGCTGTCGGCTTTCCTGTGTGGAAGCGAGCTGGGCCGTTGTTGGGATTTCCGTTGGTTTTACTCGTTTCAATGGCAGTTTGATGGTGAAACAGCTGCCTTCTCCCGGTGCGCTTTCCAGGGTGATTTCCCCATTTAGCAGTTCCACCAGCTTTAGGGTGATCGTAAGCCCTAATCCGGTGCCTTCTATGGCCGATGCCGATGACAGGCGCGTGAATTCTTTGAAGATCATTTCCTGTTCTTCCTGTGTCATGCCGGGGCCGCTGTCTTTGATTTTTAAAATGATTCTGTCGTCGTCTTCCGTCACGGACGCACTGAAATAGATCGTTCCTTTATTGGTGTATTTTACGGCGTTCGACAGGATGTTCGACAGCACCTGCCGGATACGCAGGGCATCCCCCTTGCAGTCTCTGTCCAGCTCTTTCCCGACCTTGCTGGTGAGTCTTAATTTTTTCGTTTCAGCCAAAGGTATAAAGCTATCGCATACTTCCTGAAATAAGTGGGCGGGGTTGAATACTACTTCTTCGAGCGGCATTTTATTGCTTTCCAGTTTGGAAAGGTCTAACAGGTTTGTGACCAGATTTAAAATGTGTTCGGAAGAGCCTTTCATATTCTTCAGGAAATAGCTTTGGCGGTTTGTCACTTCTGTATTGTTCAATAGTTCGATATACCCGATGATTGAGCCTAAAGGCGATTTTATATCGTGGGTTACGGTGAGTATCAGTTTCTCTCTGCTTTCCAACAATTGTCCGGCATATTGGTTGGCTGCTTCCAGTTTTCGCCGATAACGCTGGCTGCGTGAAATATCACGCAGGATGAAGAATGAAAAGAAGACGATAATCAGCGAGGCTGCTACCGCAATCCAGGCAATGATGTTCGTGGTGGCATTTACCACCTGTTCACGCTGTATGATTTTCCGGAATGAATTATTGATCTCCTCTTTCTCGTATTCTCCCAAAATTCGCCGGAGCTGGTCGGTGATGTGGGTGCTTTGCCGGATAATATTATACTCTGTCCGGTTGATTTGGCGAACGATACTTTGGCGTTTGGTTTGCACTTCTTCCCATACCGATTTTAGAATATTGACTACCGTGTCCGTGCTTTGCAGGGAGGTGATTTTATCGAGTGTGTCCAATATCGTTTGTTGGGAAATCGTGACCTGAAGTGTGGAATCCTGCTTGTTTCTGGAATTGAATAATCCCAGGAATCCCCGCCGCCGCCTGTCGTTGATGATGTATGAACTGTCCCTTGTGGTGATTGTACGCTGGCGGACTTCCGCTTTTGGCTCTGTGGAATCCCGGTTTAATTCGATACTGGCAATTGCTTTGTCGTAGAATTCGTTCGTTGTCAACGATTTCCGGGCACGGATCAGGGCTTGCAGGTTTTTGGTTTTCTGTCCCAGTAACAGGCTGATCGAATCCAGACGTACCTGCTGGTCTTCCTGGGTGGTCAGATGCCGGAGCGAGTCGATGTTTTTCTCCACCTGCTCCATGTTGTCTATGTATTTCCGGAATGAGTTATTCGATCCGGTTTGCAGGAACACATTGCTTAAAGTTTCCGCTTCATAGAGTTCTGCAATGGTGTTGCCGATAATGAATAGTTTCTGGTTGGCTTCACTGATTCCTTCTTCCCCCACAGTCAGCCGGGTGACCTGTTTGTAAATAAAAACCACCGCTATAAAGCTCAGGGCAAAGAGCAGTATATAGCTTAAAATAATTTTCGATTTGGTTTGCTTAAAATATCCAGATGACATATCACGTGTATTCTATCGGATAAAGTTATATCTTTTTATCGGATTGAAATAGCCCCGAAAAATAATTTTTGTGTTTGTTCCCTAAGATCGGTTTAATGGGAGAGTTCCGATAAGGCAATTTTTGTCACAATTGTACTTTACAGGGATATGTTTTTAAGCGATAGGAGTGTCCGGGTGAAATAGCAGGCTGATGGATAAAAAGCGGATGGAAGTGTGAAGAACAATCCGGAAAAATGGAATGTTTTCCGGATATTGCCTGTGTTTTGAGCTTGACGGAAAAATAAAACGGGGTTGCCTGAATTCAGGCAACTCCGTTTTATGTATAGGATTTAAAATTTTTCCGAATACTGCTGTTATTCTGCCAAAATGGTCAATTCAGCTCCGGATGCGAAATCCTGTCCGTTTTGTTCGCTCAATGCGGTGAAGCGGAGGTAACGGGCTTTTATCGGTTTCGAGAACATCACTTTTTTCTCTTTCAGGTTGTTTTCAAATCTGCCTTTCTGGATGGGAGCTCCCCATTCTTTGCCGTCCATACTAACCTGGATCGAGTAATCTTTAATATTACCGTTTCCTCCGTTTTGACGTGGCAGGTAAGTAAATCCTTTCATGGTCTTCACTTCTCCTGCGTCCAGGTCAACCCAGTGCGGATGTTTGGCTACTGTCACCGAATACATCGTATGCCAAATTGTGCTCGGATCGCCGTCGGTGAGGTGAGCTGCGTCTCCTTCTCCTGCTTCCTGGCTGCTGGCATAGATCACCTGAGGCTGGATGCTTTCAATTTTTTTGAAAGACATGCTGGTCTTGATTTTAGGTGAATCTTTAAACCAGGCTGTTATCGTGCCGCCATTCCGCAATGGAATAGGTTCGCTATATTCTTTCACTTTGCTCTTGTCTATGGTGTAGCAGATCACAGCATTGGCTCTGGAAGAAGAAATTTCTGCAACTCCCGCTGCATTCCGGGTGATTGCAAGCGGCATTTCTCCTGCCGGGGCTACATTCGCGGTAACCGTCAGGTCTTTCCCTGCCGGGCGGATGATGAAGCCCATGTTGTGCTGTCCGGCTAATACCCGGTCAGGTACCAACGGGCCGCCCTGTCCGCAACTGTTTCCTCCCAGTCCGGTAACGGCAGCGTCGAGATGCAGGTATGTATCTCCAGCTTTCGGTAACTGATAAGGATGAGAAGCGAGCGTCAGGTCGAGGGCTGAGTATTGCAAAGCCGAAGCCGACAGGCGGTCGGTAGCGATAAATACGGCACCTTCACCCGCATTGTTGGTTAAAGCACACCAGCGTACGTCTTCGTGGTTACCCATATCCTGAGGTTTGGGGAAATTAACGAATTCGCCTGCTACCGTGTTTTTGTGCTGCTCGATGAACTGTCCGGTTTTCCGGTCGGCATAGTTGTCGATCGGGCCTCTGCCATAATAGGTGAAGTTTGCATATTGTTGCGGAACTTTCATCACATATCCTAAACGCGGCAATACCAAATTCGGCTGGTTCGATGTGATGCTGGATTGCAATTCAATGGAACCGTCCTGATAAACTGTCCAAATCTGATTGGTGGTGAATTTGAAATCACTTTCGTCAAATTTCCTGTCGGTCAGTTCTTCGATTTTGTTTTTACCCGAACTTGTCCCTCCCAGGATTTTAGCTGCATTCGGAGCCTGTGATTCCACGGTGAACGCTAATACCACTGTTCCGTCGTTCTTCGTGAAAATGGTGCTATTGGTGGCTTTATGGGCCAAATTGTGCAATCCGCGGTCGAACCAGGGAGCATAGAACCAGTTGTCGTTGTTGGTGAAAGCACGCAGGGCGTCGAGTTTCGGGCCGTTACCGTCGGCAATGATCGTTTTTCCATCGTAAACCAAACTGTAAATGCTTCCGGTGTTCGCATCGAATTTCGCTTCGAAGTTGTCACCTTTCACGGTTTTGATATTGGAAGGCGAATCGATATATTGCAATTTCTTGCCCGATTGTGCTGCAATTTCTTTGATAGCCGGACGCTGAACGGCTTCTTTCACTAAAATCTGTTCTTCTGCCGTAACAAAGCCTTTGTCTGCCCAAGGGGTCTTTTTATTCAGCAGGAACTGGATTTTTACAAAATATTCCGAGTCGTTTTTCAGTTTGTCGTAAGCATAAGGCACTGTGATACCGGCTTTGCCGCGAGGTGCGATTTCTTTAACCGTCAGCATGCCCGATTGTGTCTCTTTACCGTTTTCATAGAGCGACCATTTCACGTCGTAGTCAGAAAGGTTGCTGAAATATTGTTTGTTGAATATTTCAAAAGTTCCTTTTTGAACGTCGATCGGCTGAACCCCGATGTTCTGGTATACTTTTTTCACTTCGTAATATTGGGGTTTCAGTTCCAGATCGCCGAATACAATTCCGTTCATAACGAACTGTCCGTCGTTCGGGGTGTCGCCGAAATCACCGCCATAGGCCAGGTAACGTTTCCCGGTTTCTTTGTCGTAGTTATACATGGATTGGTCTACCCAGTCCCAGATCGCTCCACCGCAGAAGAAGTTGGTTGATTCGATAGCTTCCCAGTAATCGATCAGGTTTCCGCAGGCGTTACCCATTGAGTGGGCATATTCAGAGATGTGGAAAGGATATTTAATGTTATAGTTTCCTTTAACTGCCCCGCGTACCCAGCCGATAGACGGGTATTGGTTAGAGCCCATGTCCACGATAGAGTTATTACGTTCATACTGAACGGGGCGGGATTTATCCACTTGTTTCAAAGCATCGTAGGCAGCAACGAAGTTCTTTCCCGGACCTGCTTCGTTTCCTAATGACCAGATCACGATAGAGGGATTGTTGATGTTGCTATGAACCATTTCCATGACACGGGCAACGTGAGCGTTTTTCCATTCTACCGGATGAGAAAGCGAAGCATCCCCGTAGTAGTATTCATGGGATTCGATATTGGCTTCGTCCTCCAGGTAGATACCATATTTATCGCACAGGAAATACCAGTAAGGATCGTCGGTGTAGTGAGAGTTACGCACGTGGTTGATGTTTCCGCGTTTCATTAACATGATTTCATTTTCCATCATGTTGCGGGTGATGGCATGGCCTACTGCCGGATTGGATTCGTGGCGGTTTACTCCTTTTAATTTTACTGTTTTACCATTGATGTAGTAGTAGCGTCCTGCCAATCCAAATTCATCTGCCGAAGCCGGAGTGTCTTTGATTTCCACTTTGCGGAATCCAACGATGGTTGAAACGGTTTCCACCGTTTTACCTTTGGCGTCTTTCAGTTCTGCTACCAGGGTGTAGCGGTAAGGAGCTTCTGCCGACCATTTGTTGGGGGCTTGCACCTTCAAGTCCACTTTCTGGGCTTCCAGAATTTCGTTCGGTTTCACCGGATCGACCGTTGCCGAAACCGTAGCGTTTGCCACCGGGGTATTTTCGTCTGAATATAGCTTGTTGGCATAAAGGGTATAATCTATTTTATAACCTTTAATGGCCTTTTTCCCTAAATTGCGGATGTCTGCGCTGATCGCCAGTGATCCGTTTGTGTAAGTTGCATCTAAATCCGGAATTACTCGCAGGTCGCGTATCTGCACTTTCGGTTTTGCGTGTAAAGCTACTGTGCGGAAGATTCCTGGCAGGCGGAACATATCCTGCGCTTCCAGAAACGAGCCGTCAGAGCTACGATATACCTCTGCCGCTACCGTATTTTTTCCTTTTTTGAGGTATTTTGTAATGTTGAAACTAGCGGTGTTGCGGGAGTTTTTGGAAAAACCTACGTATTGGCCGTTGATCCAAAGATAGAAGAACGAATCCACCCCGTCGAAGTTGATGAACACTTCGCGTCCGTCCCAATCTTGCGGAATTTCGAAATCTCGGCGGAATGAGCCGACTTCGTTACGGTATTTATAGGTTGTCCAGTGGGTGGGAGGTGTACGCATTACCCCTCCGCGCCAGTCGTCTACTTTCACCTGGTGTTGGAAGATCACCGGCTGGTTTACGTAGATTGGCACACCATATTTTAGACTGCCGTCTTTTTGAATGCCGTATATGTTCCAGCTCGACGGAACCGGAATGTTGTCCCAGCCCGATACATCGAATTCTGTTTTATAGAAATCTTTAGGGCGTGCATCCGGATCCGGAGCCCAGTTAAATTTCCAGTCGCCGTTCAAAGATTGCCAGTATTTACTATTTTCCGGTAAAACTTTCCGGGCATGTTCGGTGTCCTGGAAAGAGAAAAAATAAGCATGTGGCTGTTCTTTGTTCAGTGCTAAACTTTCCGGGGATTCCCATTCGTTTCCAACCGGAGTTTCTGCTGAGGCATAATTGAAGCCTTTTAAAGGTGGTTGATTGGCAAAGCTCTGTAAGGCCAGGCAACACACGATTAAACCCAATGTGATTTTGCGCATAGATTTTCCTTTAATTATTGTTTATTTTACTGAAGTTCATTTTCGTGCAATAGAACTGTTAAGCAGGATACCCGAATGCCATTCGTTGGCCGATAAGCGAATTATTGCACACTTCTGCGCAAAAATTGCATATCTCCCTGATTATAATTCTTTTAATAGAGATTAAACGCCTAAAACACAATTGCTATATCTACAATCTGATACAATATTCGTCAAAATCTGCCACTTTGCCAAATCATTTTGCCGTAAATTGTTGTTTGATAAGGAAAGAAATTCAGGAAATCGGTTGCACAAAGTGTAAATTTGTTCTTTGTGGTGTGTTTTGTCGGATCTCAAGGTTATTCCGGTTTTAGGATTATATAGGGAAAGTTTTTCTTTCCCGGCTGTTTTTTCCGCTATATGGTTTAGGAGATGCCTTTTTCGGGGGGAGGGATAACACTTGCTTTTGCACTAAAGGACAGGTTGGGCGGGGATCGTGGGGCAAAACGAATATCAATGTAGCGCAATCATTTCCCTGATAAATCCCCTTGAAAAACAAAAACCCGTGTAAATGTTTAGTTTACACGGGTTTTGTGTGTTACGGTCGTGATCCCGTGGGTATTTTAACTACCGAGGGCTATACTTTTGATTATCAAAACTTTTCTAAACAGTCACTCTCGTACCGTAACGAATTAGTAACGTTCTGTTGGCATCATTTGGAAGTCATTTGACTTCTGGTTTCTGCTTTGTTTCTTTGACAAATATAGAAAAGATTCGAGAAACTTTGCTTTTTGTTGGTTAAATTTTATTTGGTATTTAATAACTCAGAATTTTCTTCAAGGTAAATGTATGATTGCGGTGCACAAAAATTCTCAAAAAAATCAGCAGGATCTATTCCTTTTTCAAATTTTTTATACTCTTTTATCAGTATAGAAAATCCTTTTTCAACCTCATTAAAATAATCAAAAAAATCATTGTATTTTATTCCTCCAACCTCATTAAATTTTGTCCATAAATGGAGAGGAGTATCTTCCACAATACTTTCAATCGTAAAAAAACCTATTATTTTTTTTATTGGGGAAGACGAATACACAAAAACTTTATTTACAGGTCTTTTAAATATTTTTTTTCTAAATTCTACCTTTTTCTTTCCAGACATAATAGCTTTTGCGTATTCTGGCTTAATTGATAATATAACGCTCGTCGAAGTATCCATCCTTTTTTAATTTTTGATAATCACTTTCTTTTAATTTAGTGATAGATTGAAGCTTATTTTTAAAACTATCCAATTGTTGAATATTTCTATATTGAATTTTCTTTTTTAAATACGTAATTAATCGAAAAGTGATTACATGCAAAGATTTTTTTTCAAGTAACCACTCATGAAGTTTGTCGGGTGAAAATACTGTTTTTTTCTGTACTATTCTCCATAATTCTTCAAAATCATCAACACGTTTAGCCGATTCTAATATTCCAATAGGCTCTATAACCTTGTCAGTTCTTGACGAATAAAATAGTAATAAATCACCCACTCCTAATGAAGTTATTCGAGTGTTGGAGATATATGCTTTTATTATAGTATTTCCCTGAATTTCATTTAAACTGTCTGGATCATCATCAAATAATGTAGGATATCTTAATTTCCCGTCTTTAAATAATGTTCCATAAAATTCTGGACGTATAGGGACTACGTATTTATTAATTTCCTTGCCATCAAAATAATATGGATGAATTAGCATCGTATTTTCTTTTAGAATAAGTTTAGATTTATCCAGACATTTCAATAATCTCAACTCTTCTAATCCTTGTCTGTTGATGAATTTTTCTTCCTGAAAACCGAATTTTTTTAAAAGTCTTTTCAAATGCTCTTGCTTCTCATAAACAGTCAAATATACATAGTTTATTCGCTGATTTATGCAATACTCAAACATCTTATTAATAAACAGTTCGCCTAATTTTAAACCAAACGCACTATTGGTTACTTTTAAAGTACATATTTTCAATATGTCTTCATAATGGTTAGGTATCTGGTGCTCATTTACATTTTCTATTTTATAAATTAATAATGCAATAAGATTGTTTTCTACACGTACCGAATAGCATTTACGATCATCAACAACACATTTTAGTAACCATTTATCAAATAATTCTGGATTGTAATCTTCTCTTAAACTATCGAAAAATGGTTGTTTAAATTCAGGTTCTAATTCTCTTATACTATGTTCCTTTAATATAGGATGAGTAGGAATGACTATTGTAAAAAGATTTTTTAGAAATTCTAAAGCCTCACACACATTCAATACTTTATCACTTAATCCTAATCTTTTTGCTTTATTATGAATTCCAATATCTTGAGTTATAAATAAATCGACAAAATCACGATATATTTGAAAAAGTTGCTCATTATCACATTGGTCGTTTATACAGTTATTTTTTAATTGAGCTTGAAAAGGTGAATCAGGAATAGCTGGATTGTTCAATTTTTGATATTTTTCCAATTTAGATAAGATGATATTTCTGCGCTCATCATTTTTATCTCTTAGAATATCTTTTGGTACAGCATGAGGATGATATAGAATATGGCAATTATTAGAGATTGCCAAATTATAAAATTTTGAAAATGTTTCATCTATGATTTTATTATCTTCCAGATGAATTAGTATATTGGTATCTACTAATATTTTCATAAATATTTATTAAGTTATATATCTACAAATATAATAATATTTGCAATAAATGTTCAATTCGTAAACTGATCTTAATCAGCCGACTTTGAAGGCTGATTTTCCTCTGTATGAGGCAAGGATTTCGAGTAACTCGAAATGTTTTGAGTAACTCAAAACACACCTTGCCGTTACTTTGCAGTAACG
>UQJP01000041.1 GCA_900541415.1 uncultured Odoribacter sp.
GGATTTATTACCACCAACATTAAGATCAACGAGTTACAACAGGAACTTTTTTTACAACAGGCGAATACAGGGAACGGAAAAGGAGAGGGAAAAAGGGACTGAAGAAGGGGAAAAGAAGGAAGAATCGATATGTACAGCATGGAATACAAAGCCCATAATCGACGATCATAAAGTGGTAAATCCACGCGATTCCGGACATCACTTTACTTTGTTTTTAAACTTCCTCCATTCATTCTCCCCTCTCCCCGGACACAAATTTCTTATCATCAGAAATCGATATTCCTATAACAGTATGATAAAACACGCCATTCCTATTCAATAAAAAAGCCGCCCCGAAAGGCAGCTTCTTTATACAGTACCAGAACAAATTTATATCCGCTGGAAGGTCATAACCGGTTTCCTATAAACCTATCCCTCCTATTCGCTTAGGCAATAGCCGTGCTGATCATGAAGGTAGCAGCCACAGCAACAATAGCATAAAGCTCCGGGAATACGGCAAGGATCAGGGTTTTACCGAATACGTCGTAACCAGCACCGATTCCTACAATACCGTTGGCACATACTTGTCCCTGACGGATAGCAGAGAAAAGGCATACAAAACCTAAGCCCAAACCTACACCGAACACGGCAGCAGCCTGCAACCAGGTGATTTCCGGAGTCAGCACGCCCTGCAACAGGAAGAAACCGAGGAATCCATAAAGTCCCTGTGTACCCGGAAGGGCGCACAACACCATGTAGTTACCGAAAGCCTCGTCGTTTTTCTTTAATGCGCCGATCGTAGCGTTACCACCGATGGTCACTCCGTATGCACTACCGATGCCGGACAATCCAAGTATTAAACCCACTCCGATATACGCTAAAATAATTGGTTCCATAATTCTAAATTTTTGATTTTTAATTTATTAATATTATTTCTTTCTCTTCTTAATGATTTTACCACCCTTCGTGGTGATATTTTATGGAGATTCTATTCATTCGTTTCAAATCCCCCCCGTTCAGGCACTCCGTTTTTTAAAAGGCTGGTATTTCTTACCGCCTCCTTCAAATCCGGCATTCTTGTAAAACTCCACAAAGGTCAAACGCATCGGGTGTACAAACGATCCCAATCCTGCCATAAAAAGATTGACACTATGCCCGAACACCAGGATAATCAACATCACCAACTGCTTCACCCCCGGAATGTCAGGACTCATATTCATGGCCAGGTCATTGAACACCAACCCCAGCACCGAACTGGAAATTCCCAAAGCAAACAAACGGATATAAGAAAGGGTATCTCCCAGCAATCCTGTCAGCATATTGTAAGAATCCCAAAGTCCTGCCCCGATATTGATAAAGACATTCCGGCGAAGGTTGTTCAAAATAAAGATCAACACAGCCGCCACGCCTCCGATCACATACATCAGGATTTTCACGTCGAAACCTTTGGTCGACAAGAAGAAACAAGTCCCTTCCCCCAGGATCAGAACCAGCCAGCCGATCGTCGGCAATGCGGCAGGCATCCCGTATTGTCTCCACAAATTCACCACTTTCAGGAACATTCCGAAAATGATCTGTACCACACCGATAATCAAAGCCAGGTTAAACAACTGCTGGGAGTCGAGCATCATGGCGCGGAGTTTCACCACCCAGGGCACCTGCACTTCCAGTAATTGAATACCAAAGAATGTGCCGCTCACCGTTCCCATCACCACCGTACCTGCTCCCAGCCATTGCGCCAGGGAAAGAATCGGTTTAATCGAGGGTTTCGCCTTGATTTTATACAGGGAAATCAAAACCAGCAACAACAATCCGTATCCGGCATCGCCGAGGCAAAAGCCAAAGAACAACACGAAAAACGGAGCGAAGAACGGAGTCAGGTCAATCTCCCGGTAATTCGGCAAAGAATAAAGCTCCCCGATAAATTCAAACAAACGGGCGAACTTATTATTTTTCAATAAAATCGGCGGATTGTCTTCATTCGTCGGCTTTTCCAGTTCATAAGCCACATCCTGAGTAGCCAGCCACTGATCTACATCTTGTTCGATTCCGGCAGGAACCCAGCCTTCGAGGGAAATCACCTTATCGTCCACCAACGTCAGGGCTGCATCCTTCACTTTCAGCAAATCCGCATCCTCGAACAATTGCACCCGGTAATCTTTCAGGTGTTCGGCAGAAAAGCCGGCCACCCGGTCGATATTTCGCGCTACGGTTTCTTTTTCCGCTTTCAGCGCAGCAATCGCCTGTTGTATCTCTTCATCGGTCATCTGGGGAAATACCACAGCATCCGCTTCCGGCACCGTTTTTTCCCCGGCAGGCAACACCGTCACAAAATAGGTCTGCCCCCTGTCCTGATTAATGACAAACGTATTATACTGATCTTCCCATTCCGGTGAATACTTCCGGTCGGGAACCGTAAAGAAACGCAAATCCCACCCGGCATCCTGCAAACCGCCGATCTTCTCTTTCGGGAAAGTTCCCCAGGGCTCATAAATCATATGGTCTTTTTCCAGAGAGGCCGTTTGCTGGTCTAACTGCTCCATACGCTTGAACTGGCTTTCCAGAAACACCAGCAAATCCAGTTCCGAGGCTTCCGAAATGTTTTCCGGCAATTCTCTTTCCGGATAAAACACTTTATAATAGAAGGCCAGCCGATCGGCAGGCATTATCCCCTGCGACCATTCTGCCAACAATTTTTCAACCTCTTTCCCTTCGGCAGGCATCCGCTTCCGCAACAACCGCATCATTTCGCCGATCCGCTTCACAATGCTCAGCTTTTGCTTCAAAACCTCATCTTCCGCCGACCGTTTTTTATTTTCATGGATGTGTACCACGCCCTTTTCCCGGAGCTGCTCCAGAAACACCTGATAATCTTTGTAGAATACCAGCAGGGACAATTTTTTCATCGCTACGATCATGATGGGTCTGCCTCCATTGCTTTACGGGTTTTCACTATCTTTTGCGCCGATTTGGAAAGGTTTTCTTCGTCCTCCAGGAATCGCTTGATCTTGCGGATCGCTTCCTGAAAGCCCGGAATTTGCACCTTTTCATACAGGTTCACTTTCTGGGTGGTCTTTTTACGCGCCTTGTCGAGCAGTTCCATTTTTTTCATATACAACTCCCGTTCCAAAGCGATCTTCACCACCTGCTGCACTTGCTGTATCCCGTCCAAATACCAGCCCGGAGCATTGAATAAGCTGAACTCCTTCACCTCATATTCCACGTCGTCCAGCACAGGCGTCCGCACTCCGGCAATCTTCTTCACCGACATATTCACGTCTTTCACCGTCAATATATCCGGGGTATATTCGTCGTAAAGCTGCAACATATCGCTGATCGCATTCAGCGTATCCTGCAACCTCCCGTCGAACTCGTCCGCCACTTCTTTCGCTTTCTTCACTTCCGAGCGCAAGGCCGACTCTTTGTTTTTAATTGTCGGCAAAGCCCGTACCCGCGTTTTCAGTTGCTTGTCCAGGTTTTGAAGGGATGTTTTATTATATTGAAATTTTATCATACCCTTTTATTTCAGTCCGTATATCCGCCAAATTCATCCACGATCTCCTGCTTGATTCCCACTTCCGCTTTCGTGAAATACTTGCGGAATAAAGCCCAGGCTGTATCGAGCATCTGTGTGACGCTGATATTCACGTCGATCGCTAACAATTCATTGGAATAATCTTTGGCAAATTCAAGCGTACGCTTGTCGTAATCCGTCAGGTCGAAACCGTTCTCCAGCTTCGTCCGGGCATTGGCGGCATCCGCATACAGGCGGATCGCCGCATTCATCACCTGCGGATGGTCTTTCCGGGTTTTCTTCCCGATCACCAGCTGTTTCAAACGGGAAAGACTCCGGAACGGGTCCACGATCACCTTGCCGATTTCCGTATCTTTCCGCAGGAACAACTGTCCTTCCGTGATATATCCCGTATTATCCGGAATAGCGTGGGTAATATCGCCTCCGGACAGGGTTGTCACCGCAATAATGGTGATAGAGCCGCCTTCCGGGAACTGCACCGCTTTTTCATAAATCTTAGCCAGGTCGGAATAAAGCGAGCCGGGCATGGAATCTTTCGAAGGAATCTGGTCCATACGGTTCGAAACGATACTCAACGCATCCGCATACAGCGTCATATCCGTCAGCAGCACCAGCACTTTTTCATTCCGGTCTACGGCAAAATATTCCGCCGCCGTCAAAGCCATGTCCGGCACCAGCAAACGTTCCACAGGGGGAGCTTCCGTCGTGTTCACAAAACTCACAATCCGGTCGAGCACTCCCGCATTATCGAACAAATTCTTAAAATACAGGTAGTCGTCGTTCGTCAGTCCCATACCGCCCAAAATAATCCGGTCGGTCTGCGCACGCAACGCCACATTCGCCATCACCTGATTATAAGGCTGGTCGGGATCGGCAAAAAACGGGATTTTCTGTCCGGATACCAACGTATTGTTCAGGTCGATACCTGCAATACCCGTTGCAATCAGTTCCGAAGGCTGTTTCCGTCGTACCGGATTCACCGAAGGACCGCCGATCTCGCGCTCTTCCCCGTCCACCACAGGCCCGCCGTCGATCGGGTCGCCGAAGGCATTAAAAAAACGCCCGCAAAGGTCTTCCCCCACTTTCAGGGTCGGGGCTTTCCCCAGAAACGTCACCTCGGCATTCGTGGGAATACCCTCCGTACCGGAGAACACCTGAAGCGTGATATTGTCGCCCCATATTTTCACCACCTGCGCCAGCCGTCCGTTCACAATCGCCAACTCATCGTTTCCTACGCCCTGGGCATTCAGCGAACAGGTAGCTTTCGTGATCTGGGTAATCTTTGTATATACTTTTTGAAAAGCTGTATTCATATCACTTATTTTTTTCTCTCGTTTATGATGTCTTTCACCTCGGCTTCATACTTCCTGAAGCTTTCCGACTGGAACTCCGAATAGTTCATCTGCTTGAATCCGTTAATCATCCGCTTAAAATAAGGGTTTATTTCTTCGAACGAATCGAAGTCGAAATCCGAGCGGACAACTCCCAGCACCATATCCAGCATGTATTTCTGCCGTTCCATCGAAGTAGAGCCGTCGATATTATCGAAAGCATCCTGCTGCAAAATCACAAAGTCGATCAACTCCGATTTCCAGAAAATGATATGATAATCCAAAGGCACACCGTCGTCTCCCAGAATATCGATCTGCTCTGCCGTTTCACGTCCCCTCACCAGCATATTGCGGGCCTCGTTCACATCGGCAATCCAGTCTCCGGAGATATTTTTCTTCGCATACTCCACAAATTCGGGATATTCCAGGTATTTGGAATAGGAATCCAACGTATCGATAGCCGGATAACGCTTCGAGTCGGCACGCGCCTGTGACAAGGCGTAGAAACAACGCGCCACTTTTTTCGTCGATTCGGTTACCGGCTCTTTCAGGTTACCACCTGCGGGCGACACCGTTCCGATAAAAGTCACCGACCCCGTTTTTCCGTTATTCAGGTAAACCATTCCGGCACGGGCATAAAAGTTTGAAATAATAGCCGACAAATCCATCGGGAAAGCATCCTGCCCCGGCAGCTCTTCCATACGGTTCGACATCTCACGCAACGCCTGCGCCCAACGCGAAGTGGAGTCGGCCAGCAACAGCACCTTCATCCCCATAGCCCGATAATACTCCCCGATCGTCATGGCCGTATAAACCGAAGCCTCACGGGCAGCCACGGGCATATTCGAAGTATTGGCGATAATCGTCGTACGCTCATACAGCGAACGTCCGGAACGCGGGTCTTGCAATTGCGGGAACTCCGTAAAAATCTCCACCACCTCGTTCGCACGTTCTCCGCAAGCCGCCATAATAATCACGTCTGCATCCGCAAAACGCGCCAGCGCATGCTGCAACACCGTTTTTCCCGTACCGAACGGGCCGGGGATAAATCCCGTACCTCCCTCCAGCATCGGATTCATCGTGTCGATCACCCGCACTCCGGTCTCCATCTGGCGGAAGGGACGCGGCTTATCCACATAATTCCGGACAGCCACCTTCACCGGCCATTTCTGCACCATCGTAACGGGATACTCTTTTCCCGCAGCGTCTTTCAGCACGGCCACCGTATCCAATATCGTATATTCACCCTCATCGACAATCGATGCCACGGTATACTCTCCCTCCATCTTGAAAGGAACCATGATCTTATGGTCGAGCCAGTTTTCTTTCACGTTACCGATCCAGTCCGCCGATTTCACCCGGTCGCCCGGTTTCACCAAAGGCGAAAACTTCCACTTCTTGTCATCTTCCAGCGGATTCGTATACTCGCCCCTTTTCAGAAAAACCCCGGTCATTTTATCCAGGTCGTTCTGCAAACCGTCGAAATTCTTCGACAACAGTCCCGGCCCGAGGCTGACTTCCAGCATGTGCTGCTCGAATTCCACCGGACTGCCGGGTTTCAGTCCCCTGGTACTTTCAAATACCTGTACATAGGCAATCTCTCCCACCACCTTGATCACTTCGGCCATCAGCCGCTCGCCGTCCTGCTCGATAAAACAGATTTCATTCTGGGATACCGGGCCTTCGACCTTTACCAATACAAGGTTAGAAATAATGCTATGAACTTTTCCTTGTGTTTTTGACATATATAATTTATTTGTGATTTCTGATTTTTAATTCACGCGTCTCATCCCTTCCGGGGTGTTTCCCGCAAATTCTATCTAAACGTTCTCACGATTTGAACTGTTCCTCGAAACGGAAATTTTCCCTGAATCTTTCGACCATTTCCATAAACACCCGCCGTCCCGATTCCGTGCTCATCTTGCTCCAGCGTTCCACAATCATCAATTTCAACAGATAACTAATCACCCGCTCGATCGAAAAATACTCGAATACCACCGCTTCATCCAGAAAATTCCAAATCAGCAAATCGATTCCCCTTTCCCTTTCCACCAAATTATCGGTATCCATCAGGGCGATTACCTTCTCCACATACGGATAGTCCAGCGACAACCCGAAATCTTTGGAATTGGAAGTCCGTAAAGCCGTTGCAAACTCATTTTCCCCGATCACCTCTTTCGCCACATCCCGTCCATACTTCCGGCTGTTCACGGCCGTAACCAGATTTTTCAGATTCATGGAAAATTCCGCATAACGGCTCACCAGCCGATTGTCCGAAGCAATCATATAATCGTAATACATCCAGCTCAGCACATTTTCGGGCGACACCTCATATTTTAGGTGCTCATCCTTAAAATCAACGATAAACTGGCGTAAATAGGCAGGCAGCGAATCATCCGGCTCCTGCACCTGTTCTTCCAATTGTTTCAGTGGGTACACCGTATGCAAGGCCGCACTGGGTTCCTGCTTATTCAGCAGCCGCAGCACCTGTGCATTGTCGTTAGGCAGGAAAAACAAATCCAGCAGTTTTTCATCTTTTCCCCGGATATAATCCCTCGCCTGTTCCCGGAACTCCGCCACCGTCAGCGACAGTTTCCGGTCGTCCCACGCAATCTCAGGCAATCCTGCAATAAAAGCTATATAATCCATTCTGAACTCTTTTTTTAATTACTAAACCCTTCCGTTCCGCCCCTCTCCCGGTCCTTGTTAAAACGTTTGCCCTGCAAAACGTAAAAACAGTTACTTATATAGCAATGATTTGGTAAAACTCCGCATATACTGGTTGAAAAACGACTCGAACAAAGCCTCCGAAAAAGTAATCTGGTAGCCTCCGTCTTTCGGGCGGATCACAAAATCCTCCTTCGAATCCCCGGTTTTCACTTCCAGCCCCTTATCCAGCAAATCCTTGTATTTTGCAGCGACAAACGATTCAAACTGTTTCTTCTCCTCCTCCGGCAACAAAATTTCCAGATTCAGGTTTCCCGAAGCCACATCCCATTTTTTCACTACGGACACCAGCAACTCCTGAATAAACGCTTTATCTTCGAACCCGGTTTTCGCCATTTCACCCGAAATCTTACCGGAAATCAGGTCGGTCACGGCCTGTTTCAGCGCAGCAATCGCCTGCCGGGCGCTCAACGCCATTTCCGATTCCGCCTTTTTCTTCAGGTTTTCTGCATCCTCTCCGGCAGCAGCTTTGATTTCTTTCGCCTTTGCTTCCGCATCCGCAATCAGTTTAGCAGCATCCTGCTTCGCTTTTTCGATGATCTCCCCGGCTTTCTGATTGGCTTTATCCACCCCTTCATCATACAGCTTTTTCGTCAGAACATCTAATTTATTTTCCATATATATTCAATTTTAGATTTTTATACAAACCTCCGTCCCCGCTGGCTTTCCGGACATTTTCCTTCCGTTTTTTATCACAACACTTCATTTTAGGCTGCAAATTAATATTTTTACGTATATAAGCCAACTAATTGTTAGGATTAAAACGGTTTAAATTCCGCATCCGTTTCACACCGGCTCATCCTACACACCAAACTTGGAAAAAATTTCTTATAATGATATTATACAAAACAAATGCCAAAATAAAATCATTTCCCGGAAAGTAAATAAAATTCACTCATTTACACTATTTTTGTAAATATTAAAGATATACATCCATGTTAGACCATAAATATATCGTATTCTGCCATCTGGCTAAAACCCCGAACGCAACGAAAGTCGCCGAAGAACTCGGCTTATCGCAACCCGCCATATCCAAAAGCATCAAGGAATTGGAACGGGAACTGGCCGTCACCCTCTTCCATCGGGAAAAAGGCAGAATGCAACTCACCGAAACGGGAAAATACCTTTTGGAAGCCATCGCCCCCCTGTTGCAAAAAGAGCGGGAAGTCCTGTTCGAACTCGACAAACGCCGCAACTCCTTTTCCGGTACGCTTCATATCGGGGCAAGCACCACGCTGGCACAATACATCCTGCCGGAACTGCTCTCCGACTTCATTGCCCGGAACTCCGGCATCCAAATCCATCTTTCCAGCGGCAACACCGACCAGATCGAGCAGGAAGTCGTTGCCGGGAATCTACACCTGGCGTTTATCGAAGGCACTCCCACCCAACCGGACATCCGGTACCTCCCCTTTATCAGCGACGAAATCGTCCTCGTCTGCTCCGCCTCCAATCCTGTGGCAGAACAAATCACGCCGGAACAATTCCGGGAACTGGATTTCGTTTTCCGGGAAAAAGGCTCTGGCACCTACAACATCATCCGCCGCCAGCTTTCGCAGGCAGGCATCGATATTTCCCAACTGCACACCCGCCTCACCCTGGGGGCTACCGAGGGTATCAAACAATTCCTCCGGCATAGCAGCAACAGCTTCGCTTTGTTGTCTGTTTACAGCGTACGCGAAGAACTCACTTCCGGCAAACTACGGATTGTCGAAATAGAAGGCCTCACAATCGACCGCACGTTCTATGCCATCCACCGTCAGGGAGAGCCCGATCCCTATGCCCGCCGATTTTTAGACTTCACCCTGCAAAATAAAAGATAATACCAACCGGACACCTCCCGCCGGATACCGGGCATTCAGCCCCATTTCAGGCAACCGGGCAACGTTCATTCCCCCACAGAGGTCGTCCACCAAAGAAAAACGCCCTATCCCCTTATCCTTTCTTCTGCTTTTTATATTCCCGGGGCGACATCCCCATAATTTTGGTAAACAACCGGGAAAAATAATAACAATCGTCAATTCCCATTTTATAACAAATCTGATTGATTTTCATATTGGAAAAATCCAATAAACGGCAAGCCTGCTGTATTTTCAACTGATTAAAATAATTCAGGGGGGAATATCCGGTACGGGAATGAAACAAAGCCGAAAAATGGGAGGACGAATAGCCGATATGTTCTGCTATATTTTTCAACGTTAGCTTTTTTTCAATATTTTCCTTCATATAATGTATGGCGGCAGCCACCAGGTCATCCTCCGCCTCCTCCTGCTTCACCGCACTACGATACTGCTGCACATACCGCAGCGAGCCTAAAAAATGATAAAACACAGAACAGGCATACATCAGGTTTTCGCGCCCATATCCCATCTCAAGCGTATGGTAAATTTCTTCGAACAAACTCAACCTCTCCCCGATCCGCGAATAGGTATTCGGCTTCACTTCCACAGGCTTCAGGCAATTCCCGGCATACTCTCCCGCCAGCTTTCCTTTAAAATGCACCCAATAGATCGTCCAGGGCTCTTGCTCGTCCGCCCCATAACTATGCGCCTGATAGGCAGGGAGAATAAAATATTGGTCTTTCTCCACCACACATTTTTCCCCTCCTGCCTGAAACCATCCTTTCCCCTCCGTACAATATATGAAAACATACTGCGAAATCGGTTCCTGCCGTTCCCGGAAATGATTCCATGCCTTCGGGTAATACCCTATATCCGTAATATGCAGCATCGACAAAACAGGCTCACGTTCCATTTCCCGAACCACCGTAACGGGCAGCACCAGCGCACGTTCACCGCTAAATCCATCTTTGCGTTTCAGCATAACCACTTATTTTCCATTTTACATTACCTTCCGCCCGGCATTCCATCGTTCCCAAAATTATACTATTTTTCGTAAAATAATCCATTTACAAAAAATTATATCCATTTTCCATACGAATGGTTTATCCTTACTTTGTAACACTTGAAAAAAGAAAAAATGCCTGTATTTTTTTATAATTTTCCGCCGTTACCGCTTACAAGCAGCCATAACGACGGCAGGAAGAACGTGGAGTTATTGGGCTAATTCCTTATAAAAATTCACAATCTGCGGCATAAAATCCCTCAGGGTCTTATACTCGTCCCGGCTCCCGGCATACATCGTCAGTAAATCGGAAAAACTTCCCAGCCAATAGTATCCCTGCCGTTCCTGCTTCCCGATCACATCCTTATTGTCTTCATCGAAAAATTGTATATAAAACACCTCGATCCCTCTGGCAAACCCTTCATGTAATACGGCTTCCGTTTCCCGATAAGGCCAACTGCCGATCTCTCTATCCATTCGCTTATAAATCACTTTCACATACGGCTTTAACACAGCTTCACACTCATCCATAAGCGGATCTCCATAAGTGTGTGCCATCCCCCACAACACCGTCGAACGCGCCACTTTCCAGTCGGCCGAAGGTTGCTTCTGCTGATCCAGGAAACCACGAATGGAAAAATAAGTAATTTCTTTCCCCTCCTTGTCTACCGTAGTGGTATAAAAACTATACTCCCCGATCAGCAAGGTTTGAACAACGCAAAAATCAGAGGCATGCCAGCCGAAAAAATCGTCAAACCACTCACTCTGTATTTTATCCACCACCTGTTCATCCGTTTTCTCTCCGAAATGCCTGTAAAGTTCGCGTACCGAACTGAAAAAACGATTCGCTCCGGTTTTCTTGTAAAAATCATCCAGTTCCCGGATAAAAACCGGAGTAAGCTCATTATTGGTTCTGGAATCCATACCTTCGGTGGTCAAAGCAGGATCGAAAAAAACAGAATCACCTTCTATTTTAAGATGAACGGCCAGATTCAAAACGGCATCCCGGCGAAAAGCATACTTTCTCCTCATCTTTCGGGCAGTAGTAACCACAGGATGATCCTGATAAGCCGCAAAAAACTCATCCACACACTGATTATATTCAGGAATCATACCCCGACTATACTCCGGCACTCCGGCTAATCGCATAACAACGCTCAACAATTCCATCCGTTCGTCTACCCGTGACTTCAGGAATCCCTTTGCCTGTAAACCCAACGGGCAAAGGCCGATCACAAGAATAAAGACAACTAATTTTTTCATCACCGTGAAATTAAGTTATAAACAGGATTATCTTCCCGCCTTCCCCAAAACCACTTTCCCGCCAAAGCGCAAATACCGCCACAAGAAACCTGCGATATAATAACCTCTACAATTTCATATATAGCAAAGGAAAAGGATTTCCCTGCCCGTCCAGCTCCTCCCTCTTATACACCCGGAATCCCATACGCTCGTAAAATCCGATTGCCTGAGGATTTTGCTCATTCACACAAACCTCCTTCACCCGGTATCTCTCAAAAAGATACTGCACGATTTTCCTTCCAATCCCCATTCCCCTAACATCCGGAGAAAGGAACAACATTTCCAGCTTACAGCCGTCCACCCCGGCAAATCCCACAAGTTTCCCATCCTCTTCCGCAACAACAAGCTCCGGAACATCCCGGAGCGCCGACGGAACATACCGGGCAATTCCGTCTATATCAGCTTCCGTTAAAAAAGTATGCGTCCCGGAAACAGAGGCTCTCCAAATCACCAACAATTTTTCCAGGGTATCTTCATCCCGTTTCCGGCACACCAAAATATTCATCTTCCGTTCCGTTTTTCCGTTCATAATTCAATATCCACCCGGTATTCCCCGTCGATCAAAATATAATCACAACCGTATTCGCGGCATAGCCTGAAATTCGCAGCGTTTTCTTTTATCAAATCCTCTTTCCCACACCCCGAATCGTCGATGCGCTGTTCTATCGCCCCGGCATACTTTTTTATATCTTCCCAATGCTGTTCAATGTATTTTTCAGTCATAATCAGGCAATAATATTTCATCTCTTTCAAATACCTCTCTTCAAAACAGCGTTTCCAGTCAAATGGAATATAGCTTCCCTCGATCACCAGATTCTGGTGATTCTCGACTGCCGTTTTAATGATTTCCCGAACCACAGGCCAGAGGTAATCCATCAACCCGGCATCGTCCTCCGGGGTTAAAGTTGTTTTTCCGCTCCGGATCAACCCCATTTTCAAATGGTCGATACTAAAATAAGGATACTTATACCTTTCCAACAACTTTTGTGCCAGCAAAGTTTTCCCCGTATGGGAACATCCCGCAATTAAAATAACCATACTTTTTTCCGTTCCATTGCATTAATTACTATTCTCCGTTCAGGCAAATCCGTTTTGTGAAACCCGCCATCCCGCATCGTTTCTCCCGTTACTTTTCCATCCCCCCGCAGGCTTTGCACTTCCCCTCCTGACTTAAAACAAATTTCCTTTCACCCAAAACGTCCATCCGGGAATAGCTGCCCGGCACATCCGCCCGGTTTCCGACTTTCAATCGTCAACTTTTAATTATCAGCTACCAGTTTTTTACTTTTTGCTTCCAATCTTTTACATTTGGTATATCTTCCTCCCCCCTGTCTCTTCTTCCCCGAACCCTCATACAAATATACCTCTTTTCAATCACAAACACCTCCTACCCGATAAAACAAAGCCGAAGAAAATATATCCCTTCCCCCATCCTTTTCGTTATACCCCCTGAAAAATTGTTATTTCCTTTTCCCATACGGAAACCTCATCTTTGTCTCCCGAAATAAAAACATATCACTCATGAAAAAATTTACCCTCACCAAAAACCACAAAGAAGTGATTTTTATCACGGCCATGTTCGCCGTGCCTTTCCTCGAACCCGCTTTCGCCCTGCTGTTAGGACTATTGGTATCGCTCACCATCGGGCATCCATTCCTCAACATCAACAGCCGGATCACCCACATTCTGCTGCAAATTTCAGTGGTCGGCTTAGGTTTCGGCATGAACGTGGATCAGGCTCTGGAAGCGGGCAAAAACGGAGTGGTGTTCACCATATTTTCAATTTTATTTACCCTCGGACTGGGAATTTTCCTCAGCCGTAAACTCAAAGTGGCCAAAGACACCGGATTCTTAGTTTCCGGAGGAACGGCTATTTGCGGGGGCAGTGCCATCGCCGCACTTGCCCCGGTGATTAACGCCAAAGAAAAAGACATCACCGTGGCCATGGGAACGATATTCCTGCTGAATGCAGCCGCGTTGCTGATCTTTCCCTATTTCGGACGCCTGCTCGAAATGAGCAACGAACAATTCGGCTATTGGTGTGCCATCGCCATCCACGACACCAGTTCGGTAGTCGGGGCAGCTAAAACCTTCGGGAACGAAGCCCTGAGCATCGCCACCACCACCAAACTGATCCGTGCCCTGTGGATCATTCCCCTTTCGCTGGTAGCCGCTTTCACCTACAAAAAAGAAGGAGGCAAAAGATCGAACATCACAATTCCGTGGTTTATTTTCCTGTATGTGATCGCCATGGTCATCGCCACCTACGTCCCCCGGTTCGAACATTTCTACACCAGTGCCGTGAGCTATGCCAAAATAGGAATGTTGTTCACCCTTTTCCTCATCGGAGCAGGACTGTCAAAAGAGACGATCAAACAGGTAGGATTCAAACCCATACTCTTAGGAATCATCCTCTGGGTGTTTATCAGCGTGCTATCCGCCGGAGCAATCCTGCTGCTTTAAATAAAATCACAGGTCAAAACCGCCTGCATCTTGATTTCATTTCTTATTTTCGATTGATTTTTCTATCTTCGCAGGCATAAAAACCGGGCATACATCGTATGTGCCCGGAAAACCTTTGAAAAATAGGCTTATGAATAGTTTGATCTTATTAGCAGCAACAAAAGCGCCGGAAGCGGCAGAACTCAGTTTGTGGGACATGATCGTGAAAGGCGGATGGCTGATGATTCCGATTTTCCTGCTTTCGATCATTGCCGTTTACATCTTTTGCGAAAGATATATGCTTATCCGTAAATATTCCAACTCACAGAATTCCTTCATGGATGAAGTGCGGGCCAACCTGCTGAAAGGCAACGATAAAGCGGCCATTGCCGCCTGCCAGCAAGAAAATACTCCCCGGTCGCGAATCTTAGTAAAAGGAATCATTCATCAAGACCTCCCGGTGGGCGAGCTTCGTGCCATCGTTGAAAGCAGCGCCAACTTAGAAGTTTCCGCTATGGAAAAAGGCCTATCCACCCTTGCCACCTGTTCCGGAATGGCACCCATGATCGGATTCCTCGGTACGGTAGTCGGTATGGTGCAGGCCTTCTACGATATGGCGCAGGCAGGTACAAACATCAACATCACCTTGCTGTCCAGGGGGATATACACCGCCATGATTACCACCGTTGCCGGATTGATCGTCGGGATTATGGCCTATTTCGCTTACAATGCCCTCACCGCCCGCATCGATAAAGTGGTGAACAAAATGGAAGAAACCAGCGCCGACTTCATGGAAACGATGTATGAAGTGAAAAATAAAAAGTGAAAAAAGGAATATCATGGCTATAAAAAGAAGCAAAAAAGCGAACCCCAATTTCAATATGTCGTCTATGACCGACATTGTATTCCTGTTGCTGATTTTTTTCATGATTACCTCCACCCTTGTCAACCCGAATGCCTTAAAGCTTTTATTACCCAAAAGCACCAATCAAACCACAGCACAACCCACGGTGACCGTATCTATCGACAAAAACCAGACTTTTTACCTCAACACGAAAGTCACTCCTTTTTCCATGCTCGAAGGGAAAATCGTTGAAATCCTGAAAAATGCCGACGATCCCTGTATCAATATCGAAGCGGAAAAATCGGTTCCCATCGAACAAGTGGTAAAGATTATGAATATAGCTAAAACCTACGGCTACAAATCGATTCTCGCCACCGATCCGGAATAACTTCCCGGATAAAATTTACCCCTTTCCCCAAATCCGCCACCCGGTGATTTTTAACCACCCGGAAAACCTCCGCTTCCCCCCCCGACACCCAATCGGAGCTTTATTTGATCTGTAATAACTCCCCACAGGCAATCACCCCTTGTAACTCCCGCCAACAAAGGAGACCTCTTATAAAACATTAAAAATCAATTCATAAAAAACATACAACTTCGCTTACGTTTCAACCGGACATAAAAAGTAATTAAAAAACATGAAATACATACCAGAAGGTCGGTTGGTTTCAGAGATTCTTTTTTATATTTGGAAAAAAATATCAGGAACAGTAAACAACAAAACAAAGCAAATGTGCGCTGGAAATTGAGAAACAAAGTGAAACAAATATGCCGGATGGAAAAGAAATCCACGATTTTCACCTCCCTGCAAAAATAAATTGCAGGTAAAAAATTGTTCAGGAATATAAAACACGGAAACACTCGTCATGCGGTCACTCCTCACCTCTTCTTCAATCTCCCACCCGACACACCATTAATCACATTTTTTAAAGAAAAAGATCATAAACAGCAATACACCGGAGAGCGGAACGAATATCCGGTCAATCAAAAACCGACTATCGAAAAACATGATAAAGGCCCTTCTGTAAAAAACGTTATTCAAGGCGGATAAAAACCAGCCGGGAACAACTACTTTTCTCTTACACGGGATTCGGCAGCAACGGTCCTTTTTACAAAATAAAACGAATATTGAACACGGTATAGGCCTGCTTTCTGAAACAACCGGGAGGACTTGCTATACAAAAAACATTTAATTATGGGAACAGACGAATTTAAAATGCCCGAAGGGTATGCCGAAATGGTGAAAGCCGCACAGGAACAAGCAATAAAAGCAGCCCAGGCACAAGCACAAGCGATGTTGGGAAATATTCCGGGAGTCCAGATCCCCAATATGGAAGAAATCCAGAAACAAATGCAAGCCGGGATGCCGGACCTGGCACAAATACAAGCCATGCAGGCTCAAATGCAAAATGCTTTCCAGGAAATCATCAGCAATCCCGAATCCCTTAGCGAATGGGACATCGAGAGAGCGAACGACGGCAAGCTGAACGAAAAGCAACTTTATCTGCTGGCTTTCGGCGCTCCCCTGTTCGTTTACAATTCCGAAAATGTCGACTCATACGACAGCCAATACGACGTTGAAATCACCAAACAGCAAATGGATGAATGGTGGGGCATACAAGATCACGATTCAGCGATCGACACCGTTCAGTGGCTATGCCAGGAAGGCCACCATGCCAAAGCGGATGCCGTCCTCCGGTTAATCCTCAGTAATGCGGAAAGCATCCCTGCGGAATTAGCGGATAAATACGACGACGTGCGCACCATCCTGAACTACATGCTCGAAAACCAGCTCTGCACAATCGAAGAAATTCCCGTGTCTTCCATGGCCTGGGATTTAGTAAGGGTGGTCAACGTAGCACGCTGGACTCAACAATGCGGGTATATAACCACCGATGAAATGTGGCAAATCATGAACGTCGCCGCAGAAATGGCCACGCAAAATTTCGCCTCCTGGGAAGAATACGGCAGAAGCTTTGCTTTCGGACGCGGTGTATGGCACGGAGATGAAGACGATTGTGAAACGGCGCAGGACATTGTGAACACCTTATTGAAAAAAGAAGAATCCCCCTGGATACAATTCTCCTGGAACTAAAAAACAGCCCTGTCGGCGCAGAACAATCTCTTTATTTTAACCTTAAAATCTCCGGAGGCAGAGCGTCGCATCGCCCCCGGAAACCACAACCCAAACTTTCCATATATGCCAAACTTTATCAAACCCCAGGGAGAAATTGCCACACCGGGCGAAACGGAAACGAACGCTCTTTTTCACGCCGGATGTATCTACCTGCTGGGAGGATCGGTGGGCGCAGCCTACGATTGCTTCCGGCAAATCACGCCGGATCGTGTAAGCACCCTTTTCAACAGGGCGCTTTGCTGCTACCGGGCGAAGGAGTATTCCGGGGCTTTTCAGTTGTTGGCAGAAGCAGAACAACTTTCGGCGCATGGAAATTTCGGGGGGAAAAAAACCGGGACGGATGCCCTGACGGAGAAACTGTATGAGGCGGAACGCCCCCTGGACGGCCATCGTGCCCCGATGCCTCTCGTCCCGGCAAGCAACCGGCACGCCAGAACGCAGGTACTCCGCCTCAAAGCGGAAGTCGCCTATCGGTTAAAAATGTACGAAGAGGTAAGAAGGATCGCTTCCCTGCTGAACGGGCACTACCCACAAATCAACGACATTTTATCAGACATAAATTCAAGCACCCCACTATGACAGCAGAAGAAATCAGCAAGATGTATAAGCAAAGGGAGAGCAGCGAAGCCATCCACGCCGCCCTGCTCATCGTTCCCGTAGACGAGGAATGCAATAAAGATTGGAATTATTCCTGCACGGCCCTACATCTCGCATGCAGTTACGTAGATCCCGAAGGAGTACGGATATTATTGGAACGCGGCGCAAAGCCCAATGCCACCGATTGTTACGGGCGCACTCCCCTTTATTACCTCACCCAACAGGACGGCCAGCGGGATGCCCCGGAAGGTGCCGCATACCAATGCGCAGAACTGCTATTTGCAGCCAAAGCCAGCCCCACCCGCAAAGACGAAAACGGAGTAATGCCCTTGTCGGAAGCAGCCCGGCTCTGCCGATACGAATGGATAGAAGCGGCGGTTGCCGCCGGAGCGCGCATAGGAGCTGCCGACCGGGACGGAAAAACAGCCCTGCACATCGCTGCCAGAGAAGCTCAAACGCCAGCCGGGGCTTTGAACCGCTCGATAGCCGAGCTAAAATCGGAGGACGCAGCGAATTTCCCCGCCTGGAGGATAGAAAACCTGAAACAAAGACAAGAAGAGTGCCAACAAGAGCTGGGGTACTACTACCGTATAGTCAAAGCCCTTTTAGCAGGCGGCATCGATGCCGATGCCAAAACTCCCGGAGGAGAAACAGCACGTGACCTGGCCATCCAATCCGAAGCCAAGATGATTTCGGCCCTATTAAGCGGCTACGATCCCGAAACCGATGCAAACGCCGCCATTAGCGGAGGCATGGACTTGTTTGAAGCTATCGGCGTACACGATGCCGAGGCTGTCAAAATCATCCTCCAGTCCGCCCCCGATCTGAACGAAGGCTACGACCGGGAAAAAGCTCCCGAAGACTTACTGGGGCTCACTCCGCTGGGATTTGCCTGCCGGATGCTCGATTTTCCGATCGTCCGTCTGCTGCTGGATGCCGGAGCCGACCCGAACTATAAGAATGCCAAAGGCGAACAGGCTATCGCTGCCTGGTTCAGGTACGGACAGGGACGATATTACAGGCTTGAACACGTAAATCAAAAAACCGTTTCACGCATCATTCAGGCGTTACTCGACCACGGCTGGGAGCTGAACAGCTACATCAACGACCATTCAGACACCGCCCTGCTGGCAGCCGCACGGCAAGCCGGAACAGGAACGGGATTAAACGGAGTAAGGCTCACCCGGAACATCGCCGACGATTTACTGGATGCCGGGGCAGATGTGAACATTCCCAACATCAACGGGGAAACTCCGCTAATGCTTGTCTGTCTGGAAGACGATTCCGACCTTTCCAATCTGGTTGAAATCATGCTGGAAAACGGGGCAAAAGTGGATGCCACCGACAAAAACGGCAATACTCCCCTGCACTATGCAGCCAAAAACTATCACAAAACCACGGGCACGGAACTGGCCGGACTGTTGTTTGAGTTTGGCGATCCCCGTCCCGACGCTGTGAACAACGAAGGAAAAACGGCACTTGAAATTGCCACAGAAGCCAATAACGAACCTTTAGTAAAACTGATTATCGAACATTCATAAGCTATGGACAACAATCTGATTTTTCTGAATGCCTGCAAGAACGCCCAAAAAGGCATCGTACAGGTTTTTATCAAAAAAGGAGGCATCGATTTCAACAAGCGGGACACGCTGGGCAATACCGCCCTCTCCTACGCTTGTGCCAAAGGAAGCCGGGACATAGCTAAAATGCTGCTGGACAACGGGGCGGACGCTTCACTGGCGAACAACCTGGAACAATCCCCCCTGCATCTGGTGGCCCAGAACGGGAATAAAGAAATCATGGATATGTTGATCCAGGCGGGTGCTAACCTCAATGCTACGGATAAAAAAGGTATAACACCCCTGATGTATGCCCTCGACGCACTCCGCACCGAAGCCGCTTTTTTTCTGCTGGACAAAGGGGCTGACCCCGAACTCGCCGATAACGACGGACATAAAGCCATCGACTATGCAACGGCTCACGGCCTGCGGGAAATCGTTTCGATATTGGGAAATGCGGCAAATTCCGATTCATCGGGTAATATGCCCTTGCATCAGGCCGTATTCAACAATCAAAGCGAAGTGGTACGGACGCTGCTGTCCGGCGGTAAACAATCTATCGATGCCGTGAACGACAGCGGAGAAACTCCGCTTTTAATAGCCTGCTCGAACGGCAATCTGCTGATCGCCCAACTGCTGATCGATGCCGGGGCGAATGTAAACAAAGCCCTGCTGAACGGGAACACCCCCCTGCACTTCGCCGCTTACCAGGGAAACAGCTTTATCGGCAAAGCCTTATTACAGGCGAATGCCGGAATCGATGCCCAAAATGAAGACGGCACCACACCGCTGATCGTGGCCGCCCAAAAAGGGAACAACGACTTCGTTTCCTTGCTGATAGAGCAAAATGCAAACGTGAACCTGGCGGACAACAGTCAGTTCACAGCCCTGCACTACGCATCGACCAACGGATTCACAGAAATTGTCGAATCCCTGCTGATGGCGGGAGCCGAAGGCTGATTCTTTTATTATTCAGCATCATTTCCAATCCGGATAACAAATTTCCGGGACAACCCCCGAAAGGTTATCCCGGAAATTTTTCGTTTTAAACAGCCGGATAAAAACACTTCCCGCCCCGTCATGCCTCTTTTCTCCCTCTCCGGGAAAAAAGATACATTTTCTTTTCCACCTGTTTTCTTTTTCCAGCGATATACATTTATTTTTTCCTGATCTTCAATAGATTATTTAAACCTTTTTCTGCCTTTCGTAACTATTTTAAATGATGAACGTATACCCCGAACAATAACCAAAACGATGGCGATACCCTTCATTTGGTCATAGTATAAAAACATTTGTTAAACTAAAAACAAACTAAGTATGAAACGTTTACTAATTTTTTTGCTCACCGGTTTGTTTGCGCAGCTGGTTGTTTCATGTTACCCCGAAGGTGCAGATAACGTGGAAGACTACGATGTGGCAATGACAACCTACGACAAAAGTGCCGACTTCAGCACTTTAACTACATTCTCTATGCCGGATTCTATCGTTTATTTTTCTAACGACAAAAATACAACGGTAGATCATCAATTCGATGAAGCTATTCTCCAGGTAGTACGCAACAATTTTGTGAATTTAGGCTATCAGGAGATGGCAGACCCCACCGAAACCAACAAACCGAGCTTTGTGGTTATGGTTTCTGGGTTCTCTAATGTGAACTATGGATATTTTATCAACAACTGGTACAACAACTGGAATTGGTACTGGACTGGCTGGTGGCCGGGATGGGGATACGATCCTTACTACCCGTGGGCTCCTGTCAATGTGTATTCTTACCGCACAGGCTCTATCGTTGTTGAAATGGTTGGAACCACTCCCCGTGCCGATGAAAAAATACCCGTTCTCTGGACAGGTATAGCCGACGGATTGTTGCAGGGTTCTAACGCATCTATTCAAAACCGGGTAACCAAAGAGCTGAACCAATGCTTCAACCAGTCACCCTATTTAAAAAAATAAGTGAACATTATCGACCCCATTAAAATTAAAACATTATGAAAAAAATATTAATCATCGCAATATGTCTATTCGGACTGAGCCCCTTTCTGAAAGCTCAGATGCTTAATCTCAACTATCAGATGAGCGTGCCGTTTGGAGACCTGAAAGATTTCACCAACAAAGCCAGTTTCCGTGGTTTCGACGTGGAATATCACCAATTTCTCGGAGCTGACGAACGCTTCTCCATCGGTGGAGCTATCGGCTGGAACGTTTACTACAAAGATAAAAACGACGCAAGCGGAAATTTCAAATTCTCCGGCAGTAGCGACACCTACACCATCACCGGTAACCAATATCGCTACATCAACACGGTTCCGATGTTAGCGATCGGACGTTATTACTTCACCGACAACAGCGCAGCCGTACGTCCGTACGTAGGTTTGGGACTGGGAACAAGCTGGACGGAAAGACGCCTCGAAGTGGGACAATTCGCCTCCACCGTTTCCCGCTGGCAATTTGCCATGTCGCCGGAACTCGGTATGTATGTTCCGGTCAGCAGCCAGTTTGCTTTCAACTTCGGAGCAAAATATAACTATGCCACCAAAGCCTCTCACGGCAGAGTACCGGAAATGCAATCCCTTACCTTTAACATCGGTATCATCCTGACAGGGATGCAATAACTCAAAATAACTCAACGAAAAAATCCGGCAGGTCACCCCGCCGGATTTTTTTATTTCTTCCTTTATAATATGTATTTAAACAACACATCCGGATATTGATAAACGTAACTATACATGATTCCGTTTTCTTCATCCACATAAAATAAATTCGGGCTAATATCAAATTTATACTTGATGACAGGAGTTCCGTCATAAGTAAATACTTCCACCACAAATGTATTCTTTGTCACATTTGCATCACGATCGCCCTGATACAACGCATAAAAATATTTTTCCCCCGGAACAACATCGATATAATACCTCATGTTTTCACTGTAATCTTCCGTCGGTTTCTGATATTTATAATTTCCCATGAGCACCTTTTTCAGTGCCATCGTTTTACTGTCGTATATATCTATCTGCCTTTTAAAATCATAAGCATACACAATAAACGAATCGTTCGCCGTCATAATTCCCCGGTTAGAGAATAACGAGGGATTATCCGAATCCCTATCGGTAGCTATATCGATTTTTCCCAAATCTTTTTGGTTTTTCAGATCATACTCCTGAATCACATACCTTGTCGGAACAAGGCTATAAACAAATATGGAATCCCGGATAATATGCATTTGGTTAAACGTTTCATATTTCTTTAAAGAGTAATCCTCTTTCCTGTTTATATCCCCCGTAGAATCTATGGCAAACCTCCGAACCATATTCAATTTTGAAAATCCCCACAGGAACAGGTCGTCACCGGGAGACTCCACAAACATCGGAAGCTGAAATTCACCAGGTCCTTTTCCTTTCACCCCGAAATTCCTCACAAATTTCAGGTCGGGCAGGGAATACATATATATCATGGTATCGGACTGCGTGCTAATCATAAAAAGGTAATCCGATTTCTTTGTCATAAAATCCGCAGAAAACAACTCATTAACAGGAACTTCAATAGCAGTAAGCGTTTTCTCTTCCGGAAAAAGAATCGGAACGGCATTATCCGTACAGCTAAAAAAAGAAAATAGGCCAATAAACAGATACAATAGCTTTCTCATAACAATCCAATAAAAATATAAAACAAAACTGCCCTCTATCCGGCAGTTTTGTTTTTTAGTAATCGAATATAACTCTATTTATTTAGGGCAATGGTCTTTATCCGAAACCTGTTTCGCCAATAGAGGGGAACAACTCCCGCAATACGAATAATGAGTTTGGCGACCAGCCCCCGAATTGCTGACCGTATTCCAGCAATCAATAGTCGAAGGAGTAGATCCGGAGCCACCACCGTCGATTCCTCCAGCCAATGCTTCAATATTCTCCAGCCTTACAAGGCGGGAAAACTCACCATCTTTAGCTTCGAGGCTCATCGTGAATACGATACCTGCTCCAGCTACTAAAGCCAATTTTAATAATTTCTTTTTCATAATAATTTGCTTTATCATTAGTGAGAGCAAAATAAATTACATTTTTTACAAAAAGCAACACTATTTTAATAAATAATTAAACATATAATAATATAATATACACTTATAAAACATA
>UQJP01000042.1 GCA_900541415.1 uncultured Odoribacter sp.
ATATTTAAATATATTAATTAGTAGGCTAATTAATCACAAATACAATCATCATGAAACATCTGTTAATTCTAATCCTGTTTTGCGCGTCCGTTTCCCTTTGCGCCCAGGATAATAAGCAGCAAACAACTAAACAACAAACCACCCAGGTATCAACGAAGAAACCCTAGCAGAATGTGGAACATGTTTATATCTGTAACGGGCCGAGTTCAAAGAAATACCATAAGACCTCTAATTGCCGGGGCTTGTCTAATTGTTCTACGGCCAAACAAAAACTGTCTAAGGCTGATGCTGTGAAGAAAGGGAGGACTATTTGTAAAATCTGTTATAAATAAATATACCATGAATACTTATAGCCAAAACTACAACAGAAAGAGTATGCCATTACAGTCCCAGACAAATGGCAGAAATCAAAAATTTAATATCGTTGATAATAGGCTATCTTCGATACAAATGGCAAAGACTATTCAGTCTATAAATTTGGCACCTATCCAGCTTTATTTTGTGGGGAGGGACTATAATACTTCTACAAATGGAATATATAGAACATCTATTGACGATGACAATATGTTAGATATAAAAAAAGGTACAGGTAAACCGCCTCTAATTGATCCCTACTTAAAGTATAATGGTTCTGTAAGTGGATTTGACAGATATATATTCGATGCTATTCCTTACAATAAAAGAACAGGCGAAGGTAATTTTGTAAATGATTGTGGATTTTTTGCACGTTTTCTTATGACGGGTAATAAGGATGCTTTAAAAGGTGCTGCATTAACACATTCTAAGGCTGATCCCAGCCAAAAATTATTTCGTTCTATAACATCTACGGGTGCACCTAATGAAATGGCAAATCCGGCTATTAGAGAAGCATATTTTATGGGAAAAGATCCCTCGTTCCGTTCGACGTGTCGTCATCATGCAGCAGCAGTTGTAGCGAAAGATGGAGGAGATAATATTACATGTGAAGCTAATGCAGCAGCAGAAGGAGCGGAGGCTCCAATTTTTGATATGTATGGTACAGAAGATCGCTCTCAGACATTTTATGAAAAACAAAAGGGGAATTTCGGAGATGAAACCCATCCAGCATTCACACAAGTGTTAGAAAGAGAGTAGAAAAGAATAAAATAAAAATATGTTATGGCTAATATTAAGAAAGCAAGAGAATATGATTCTGCAACATTAATGATTGTTAATGTTAAATTGAGATCAAGCATACGTAAAGTTACTTATGATGTGTATGCAAAGCTTTTTAAAGATTTGCATGAAAGGAAAATAGCAATAATATCATAATGCTTTTAAAATATATACTTGGAAGAATGTAAAGAAAGTTATTTTATGGCCTTTTATTCTTTCAATCGTTATTTTTCCTTTTATAGTATTATCGGAAAATGAATCATTGTTTTTTGTTATTAAGATATCTGATTTGATCATTACATTGTTTCCTCCTTTATTAGGTTTTTCTTTGGGGGGATATGCCTTAATTGTTGGATTTACTACTCCTGAATTTTTAGAATTTATTACGGGTCAGAATCCTACTTCTGTTACAATTTTCCAGAAGGTAAACGGAACCTTTGCTGTATCCATTCTTTTTCAAGCAATGATATTATTACTTGGATTTATAATATCATTGCTTGCCTCGTGTGAATTTGATTCACTATACGCTGATTATGTGAATTATTTTATTACTTATTTACTTTTATTTGTTTTGATATGGGGAATTTTTGCGATAAAAGATATGATTATCAATATTTTTAATTTTGGTCAATTGAGGCATTATGAGCAATGGAAAAAAATGATTCAGGACAAGAGAAATAATTCATAATAACTTGGTTAAAAATACTGTTTAAATTATACATTACGTACAGCTATCATTTAGGTGTGCGTTTTCTTTTTATTTAAAATGACTGTAGCCCACTTATTTCAAAACCCAACAACTTCTTTGCATGTCGTAATATTCGCGCCTTCTACCTTTGTAGTAGAAGTAGAATATTATGCCAGCAGTAACCATATCTGAATTTAGCTCCCTGAACTTTCGGGATGACTGGAAACTACCATTCCAGCAGGATGAGAATTACACACAAAGATTCCTGCGTATGGATGTATTGCTTATCCAGTATTCTACCGATCCTGAATCGGGGATAAAACCTTTCCTGAAAAATAGCGCTACGGGAGAAATCCGGGAACTGGAAGCAAAGTTGTTGGATGAGACAACCAACACTTACAACGCTTTGGTCGGTCCGTTCTTCACAACCGAAGATACTTCCTTTACAACATTCTTTGCAAGCGATCCGGCAGGCGATCCTGTTCTTAGCACCGACTTTTGTGTGTGTACGGACGGCCTTGACTACACTGTACTTTTAAAATACACCAACAGCCTTAACGACCTTGACACCATTTTCGGCGAAGATGACCTGTTTACCTTGCGTGTCCCGGGTATGTTTTTACCACAGGAATATAGCTTCGAAAATGAAACCGAAAATTTCCGGGATCAGCGTTGTATCCTTCGGCTATTATCCGGTTATGCCTATGAAACCAAAATTCTGACAGTCGGAGGTAACTTTGGGGTTCCCAACTGGGTAGCCCGGAAGCTCAACATGATCCTTTGCCTTGACAACGTAACGGTCAACGGATCGGGAATTGTACGCAGCGATGGCAGCTCTCCCGAGATAACCATTCTCCACAACGACTATCCCCTCTATGTATATAAGATAACGCTTGAATCATCCTATGCGGATCAGGAAGCCCGGAGGGGAGATTTCAACGACGATTATAATAACGACAATTTAATCAATTATCATGGCGGCCTGGAACAAACTTAAAGAAGCAATATCGGCGGTAATCAAGAAAAACGGGAACGAAGAAATCACCGGACAGTTATTACAGGATACCCTTAACGGTATAGTTGATGCTCTGGGTAGCGGTTATAGGTTCAAGGGGGTTGCTTCCCTTGTAACTGATCCGGGAATACCGGAGGAAAACATCTTCTATGTAACGACAACGCCGGGAACTTACCGGAACTTCAATAATATAACCGTCCCGGAGTTTACACTGGCCTTCTTCAAGTTCAGCGACGGGGCCTGGACGAAGGAGGAATGCTCCATCCTTGATGACAGGGTAGAACAATTACAGAAGGATTTAAACACGGTTAAGCCCTGGAACTCGGCCATGTCGGAGTTATTGACCATGCCGGAAGATAGATTCGTCGAGCAACAATGCGGTTGCTTCCTTGTACCCTCTGCTGTATCAGATTTCCCGGAAGACCTGAAAGAAAGCGATACACAGGCCTTCGTGATTACGAATCGGGGAGAGGATGACGGTGTACAAATTCTTATCGGGGCACAATCCGGCTTTCAATATACGCGGCGAATGATCGACGGGGTATTGATGGGCTGGACGGTTGTACAGGGAGATACGATCTATTACGCCACATTCGATATCAATCCTTTTACCGGAGAATTATTCATGTACACCGACCCCGGATATACGGGTGCTAACTTCCATGTAGAAAATGGGGAATTATTTGTAACAATTTAAAAAAATAAAAGATATGCCAAAACAATCATTAGGATTCGTAAGTCTTGCCCCCCGGGGTGATTGGGATGCCAATACAACATACAAGCGGCTTGATACCGTTAATTATGGCGGTAGCTCATATATTGTGTTAAAGGCATTAACCGGAGTTACTCCGGTAGGTGATAATATCAATTATATGCTACTGGCTTCTAAGGGAGATAATGCTTTTCAGGTGTGGCTATTACAGCCGGGGAATGAAGGGAAAACCTATGAAGATTATGAAGCGTGGTTGAGACAGCCAGCGACAGATGCCGGAGAACGGGCAGACGAGGCCGCAGGCAAAGCGCAAGGAGCGGCAGATAATGCGAACAGTGCAGCAACGGCGGCACAGGGGGCGACCCAAAACGCCAATGCTGCTGCCGAAGAAGCCCGGACAAATGCAGCATCGGCAAAGAATGAAGCTGACGCAGCGCGGGAAGCAGCAACAAATGCAAATAATGCAACAACAACAGCATAGGGAGCGGCGCAAAATGCCAATACCGCCGCCGAAAAAGCGAATGAAGCTACGGGTACAATCGACGACAAAATAGGCGGGATGCAAACAGAGCTTGATAAGAAGGCCGACAAGACAGAGATTCCTACATCCCTTCCGGCCAATGGAGGTAACGCCGATACTTTAGACGGGCTTGGCAAGATGTCATTTGGACGGGTATTCTACCCAATCAACATAGATGATACAGCCGGATTCGTATCCGGCGGCTATACCCCTGAATCCGGCGGAACTCGCCCCGGCGGGAGTGTATATGGAAGCATATTGCAAGTGAATAATAGCGATCAAAGCCCTGCTGCTGGAGGCTGGGTGTTCCAGATCGCACACGGCCGCGGAGAAGATCGTCCCTATTGGCGAACTCAATACAACGGACTGGGATGGGCGGAATGGAAGCGATTAGCCTTTACAGATGATATAACAGGCGTAACTTCTGTGAGATTCGACCAGGTGCAGAACGCTGCCTCTGTGTTGGTAGACCCCGGACAGGTGGTAAGGCGTGTGATTGCTTATTACATTAAAAAAAATCATGGATGGGGATCAAGAGCTGCAATAGGACTAACCAACCCATCGGGTAAGTTCAGTCCGGTGATTATATCTGCCGGCACGGATGATTCTGGAACAACATGGGCTGACTGGACATTCGACCCGGCTACTGGCAGGATAACCACCCCGGACGGGAAACAATTCGCTGTAAATGAGGAAACAATAACGAAAAATTCCGCAGCCGACATAAATCCCGATTCCCTTGTTGGTGCAGCAATATTTGGCTTCGGATATGAGAATAAAGGCTGGCCAACTACCGGGCCGTTCATTTCTTTAGGTGGCTTCAACAATGATTATCCATTACAACTAATAGGTCTGTATAATGGTAAGGGGTTCTACATGAGAACCTATAATGGGGACACTAAGAAGTGGAATACATGGGCCAAAATGGGCCTGAATGAGGATATAATTGGCGCAGCGAGTTGGGCTTCCGGTACAGATTATGGGCCACGATTAGACATCATAAGGAAAGGGGGTACAAATCCTGTATCTGCTACGATACCCAGGGCAAGCACTACTGAATCGGGTGTTGTTACAACCATTGACTAGACGTTTGCCGGGCGAAAATCATTTGCTGCCGGAATCGATATTATAGCCGGAGGGATGGCTGTGGACGGCGGGATAGCCATAAGTAATGGAACTATCGTGTGTTCCGGGGAGATTTCGGCAAGTAAATTCTTTGCCGATTCAGATGTTAGACTGAAGAAGAATATTGCCGCGATTAAATTAACCCATAATAGAATTAAGCTATATGAGTTCGATATTGACGGGAAACATGGATATGGCGTTATTGCTCAAGAAATAGAACGTTAATATCCTTCTGTCGTCATAGAGAAGGAGAACGGCTATAAGGCTGTTAATTATCCCGAAGTCCTCGTGATTAAGTGTGCAGAGCAGGACGAAAGAATTGAAACTCTTGAAAAAGAGAATCAGGAATTGAAAGACAGGCTGGAACGGCTGGAAAAATTATTACTGAAATAAAAATGGGAATAATAGCAACGCATCAATATGTTAATACCTTCGCAGGTGGTGGAACATTGCCGACAGACGGTAATATGTGTGCAACAAGAGCATAGATTGAAAGCAATTATCCTAACGTCGGAATCGTCGGTGAATATTCGTCCAATCAATTAGTGCAAGAACAGCACCTTATCAGGAAGGATTTAGAGATCACCAGCATCGTTGTAGACGGGAATAACGTTCCTCTGATGAAGGCAACTGGAAGTATATGGCAGAATACCGATACCGTTGAAGTTGTAAGTGCTCCGCATTTCACCGTTGTTATCGAAGTCGCTAATGTCGGGGATCGGCATATATACCCTTTGTTCGACATGTACGGCATAAGTGATATTGAATTTAGCCGTGAATACGAACCGGGACCTAATGACACGGCTACGATCACCTACCCGGATATATACATCGAACCGGATTGGCGCGGCCCCCATGAAGCGACATTCTATCTGGCCAATGAACTATCCCCTAATTATGAGGAGATATACACTCAAGTATTCTTGCAGAAGCTAACCTTTGTTTAATCAACAGATCATGAAAATCATTTACAATAATATCATCCCGTTCCGGGGCTTCGTAGCAATGCTAACGATATTTATCCTTTGGATTCGCAAGGAGTATAAGGGAGATAAGCGTTTGAATGCTCAATTTATCAATCATGAAAAAATCCATTCGTATCAGCAGATCGAGACATGGGTGACTTCGATCGTAATAACATTCCTTGTATGCCTCCTGACCGAATTATCGTTCTGGTGGATGCTCGTCACTCCTGCAATTCCTCTACTGATTTATGTGTTGTGCTGGATTGCGGAGATTGCCCTACCACCCTATGATTCGGCGTACCGGAATATTTGTTTCGAATCCGAGGCAATCAACAACGAGGCGAATCCGGGCTATCTGAAAAGCAGGAGGCTGTTTACTTTCAAGTTCCTGAAGTACATATCAAACAAGAAGTATCCATATATCCCGCATTCAGAACGGGGAAAATTAAATGATTATGATCGAGTTTTTGAAAACAGGTAATTACGGATTGATCCAACACTATGTATTGACAATTCTTATAATGTGGTTAGTTATGATCGCGGCTGTGTGTGTGGATTTATGGGCCGGGGTGGATAGTGCGAAGGCCAGGGGTGAAAAAGTTTTTTCCGGTGGCCTCCGGCGTACCTTTTCGAAGTTGGGGGACTATTGGCGTATTCAGGTGATGGGTTTGATCTTCGACCTGATCGGAAGTTGTTTGAGCTGGTATGGGTTGCCCTATGCTTCGATATTGGTAACGGCGGCGATTGTATTGATTGAAGGGCGTAGTGTGTGGGAAAACGAAAAGGCGAAAAAAAGTAACGTTGCCAAGTTACCCGGAGCGATCCGGGATATTCTGAATTGTACTACGGCTAAGAATGCGGAAGAATTATTGGAACGTTTAAGAAAGGAGGTCGACGATGAAATTAAAGGTTGAGAGGTGTTTTTTTAGACCGGAGTACACCATTGGAAAATTGGAAGTGGACGGAGAGTTTTTTTGTGATACGCTGGAAGACCGGGTGCGTGATTTGAGCCGGGAGAAGAAAGTTCCGGGAGAAACAGCCATTCCCGCTGGGATATATGATGTTGTTGTGAATATTTCACCCCGGTTTAAGCGTAAGTTACCGTGCTTGCTCAACGTTCCCGGATTCGAAGGAATCTTGATTCACCGGGGGAACACACCGGAAGATACCGCCGGGTGTATCCTTGTGGGTGAGAATAAGGTAAAAGGGAAGGTGATAAATTCAACCCCTTACGAACTCCGGTTAACTGAAATGCTCGAACGGGAACAGACCGCCGGAGAATCGATTACAATTGAAATCATCGAGCCATGAGAATAATATTGATTATAGTTTTATTCCTGCTTTCTGCCGGGTGTAAGTCGAAGCACGAACTAACGACTGAAAACCGGGAACAGTCCAACCGGATTGAGCAGATAAACACAATAAAGAGCGAACAGGCACAGCAGGACAGCATCGGATCACGCGTTAAAGAAACCGATCGTGTCCGGGAAGAAGCCCGGGAAACCGAAACGGAGGTGAAGGTGACAGAATATGACACGTCAAAGCCCGTTGTTGAATCAACCGGGAAGCCTCCGGTATTGCGTGAAACTACCACGATAAAGAGGGACAAACAACATGGCCGGGAAAATGTATCGGAAAAAGAAACGGAAACAACCTCCACAATCACCCGGTCAGACCGTACCACCGAAATACAGCAGGATATTCAGGATTCAAAGGAATCGGATTCCAGTAGCCATGAAACCCGTAAGCGGAAAAGCGGAGGAATATGGTTTGGCGGATTTGTTGTTGCAATAGGTTTGGGGTATTTGGTTTTAAAAGGATTTCGCAAATAAGTGATAAAATGCAGCCTTTTGCCAGGTTGTCAAATCACCTTGCAAAGTGTCTTTCACTACGCTTTCTTCAATACTAAGCCTATTGGATAGTTCTAATGTGGACATATTATTTCTTTTCATTTGCTGGATTACCCATTCGGAGGTTATATCCTTTATCTCGATACTCTGCCTCCAACCGATGAAGTAATTACTTTTCTTTAACGCCTCGAGCTTGTCATTGACCGATGCTTTTATATACTTTTCACACTGCTCCTGTTTCTGCCATCCTCCACAAGCCATGATAAGCTCAATAGGCATTTGATCCAACCACATATTGGTCGCCCCGGAACGGCGGGCGGTATGGCTTGTTACAGCCTCCCACTTTTCGCAGCTTCGTTCAACTAATTCAGTCCCTTCTGTTCTGTATAGCGTGATCTTATCCTTTATGCCAGCCAGCCTGCATACTTCTTTAATATGTTCATTTATTTTTTGACTTGATATACTTTCAAATACATTGAATCCTGAATCTAATATTTCTTTAACAACAGGGTGCATAGGGAGGTTTACCGGATCGGGTTTTCTTAAAGAACTGCCTTTTTTAGGCATGATTCTGATAACCTCATTGTCAATGTTCATTTCGGTTATCCGGTTAAAGTCTGAAATTCTCATGGCACAAAAGGCTCCAATCAGAAATTTATTCTTAACAAGCGTAAGGGATTTGATCGATGCTTCAATATTCTGGGGTCGGAGGTCCCGGCGAATCTCTTTTAATGATTCTTCAGTGATCTGTAATCGATGAATTGCTTCTAATTCCGGGATGCTTAGGTATACTAAATCTGCGGTTTCTGATTCGGAAGAAAATCTTTTATAATCACCATTACTATGAAGTTTATCCACCTCCATTGCATCACCCATAAACAAGATAATGTTTTTAAAAATTGCACCTATATAATTCTTAGAATAATGGAGTTCTTTGTTGCCTTTGGTGTAGGTTGATTCTAAAAGCCAGTTTTTAAATTCTTCCTCAAATTTTAGCGTGATGTCATCGAAAGAATATTCTTTTCCTTTGTAGGCCTGGTATTCTTTTATCTTATTCAAGGTAGTAACATATCCCTTTTTGGTATTTTCGCTCATTTTTGAGCGTTCGATGTACTTTTTGATATAGGAAACGAATAATTTTTCATTACGTTTTATTTGGATATGGTTGTTGCCCTTTAGAAATTGGCTAACTTTTTCCGAAAATTCTTCCTGTGATGGGGTTTTAAAATCTTGCTTAAAAAAAAGTAGCGCGTTCTCCATAGCTGATTTTACAGCTATGATTTTATTATTGATAGCCCCTGCTTCCGGGCAGGCTTTGCAACGCTGGTTTTTAAACATCGAAACCTTGATGCTCTCCCCGGTAGGGTATTTATATTTTTGCCCTTGATAGTTGATATTTCCCCGGATCGTAGACTTTTCTCTCTTAGGATTATCTAAAGTAAAATAGGCTTGCATAGTGTTGGTCTGAAATGTTGGTCTGAATGTTGGTCTGTTTTGCCGGAAAAATACGGATTTTTTTGTCAGGTAAAAAATAAAACCCCTAATAAATCAGGGGTTTTAAAAGGAAAGTTGATTATATCTGTACTCGAGGCGGGAATTGAACCCGCACGGCCGCAATGGCCACAGGATTTTAAGTCCTGCGTGTCTACCGATTCCACCACTCGAGCATCCTCCTTAGAGAGAGCGAAAAACGGGACTCGAACCCGCGACCCCGACCTTGGCAAGGTCGTGCTCTACCAACTGAGCTATTTTCGCATTTCATCGAATAAAGAACTATTTTCTTTAGCGAGTGCAAATATAAGGCGTTTTTTAGTTTGTACAAATAAAACAGCTAAAAATATTTATCGGATGTGAGTATTTATGTACTTCTTCCGGGCTTTGAAGGATAATTTTGATAAGCGTGCAGGAAAATGGAGGAGAATTGTTATATTTGTCAGATTTTAGGGTAGAACGTTTCTTGTGATAAGAGCGTGACAAAATCCCGTTGAATTTTAATCTTTTTCAGAGTAAGATGTCAGGAACAAAAAGCAGAAGAATAGCCGGTTCGTATTTTGTATCCACACTTAGTATATCATTGGTATTGGTGGTGATAGGTATCCTTGTGTTTATTTTGTTGAATGCCAGGTTGATTTCCGATCAGGTGAAACAAAATATCGGTTTTTCGATCATTGTAAAGGACAATGTGAATGAGGCTGAAATTAAGAAGATGCAGAAAATATTGGACACCAAACCTTTTGTCGCCTCCTCTTATTTTATCAGCAAAGCGGATGCCGCTAAAGCTTTTAAGGAGGAACTGGGAGAAGATTTTGAAGAGGTGCTGGGTTACAATCCGCTTTTGCCTTCCGTAGAAATTAAGCTGAATCCTTTATACGCCAATAACGATTCCCTGCAAGTTATTGAAAAGAGCCTGCTGAAGAACGATGTCATTCAAGAGGTTTCTTATCAGAAATCGCTGGTGCATATGATCAACGAGAATGTTCGTCGGATCAGTTTTATCTTGTTGATTGCAGGGGTGGCTTTATTGCTGATTTCTTTCACCCTGATCCGTAATACGATTCATTTATCCGTTTATTCTCAGCGTTTTTTGATTAAAACCATGCAATTGGTGGGAGCTAAACCGTTTTTTATCTGTAAGCCTTTTATTCAGAATGGGGCGTGGTTTGGTTTTTTTGGGAGTATGCTGGCCAATATGATTCTTTTAGTGGCTATTTTTTTCCTACAAAGAGAAGTGGGAGGGGTGGTTAACCTGATGAACAAGGATCTGCTGATTATTATGGTTGTTATTATAACGGTCGCCGGGATTTTATTATCGCTGGTATCGGCTTGGTTGTCGGTGGCCCGTTATTTGAACAAGGATATGAACGAATTGTATAATTAAAGGATATAATTTAGACAAGTCAAATAAAATCGATATGGTAAAAAATAGTTTAAAGAGTACAGAGCCAGGTAAGAAGTTCGGATTTCCGATTCCCGTGAGTAGTTATAAGATGATTTTGATCGGTTTTGGTATTGTGTTGCTGGGGTTTATCTTAATGATGGGAGGCGGAGCCGATAGTCCTGACGAGTTTAACTATGATATTTTCAGTTTCCGCCGGATCACTTTAGCTCCTATTGTGGTGTTGCTTGGGTTTGCTTTTGTGTTTTGGGCTATTATGCGTAAACCGAAAGCCAATAAGGAAGAAGGGGAATAAGGATTTAAATTTTAGAATATGACATGGTTGGAAGCATTGGTCCTTGGAGTTATTCAGGGATTGACAGAGTTTTTGCCGGTGAGTAGTTCCGGGCATCTTCAAATTTTTAGTGCGCTTTTCGGGATACAGGGTGAGGAAAACCTGACTTTTGCGGTGGCGGTACATGCGGCTACGGTTTGCAGTACGATTGTCGTCCTGCGTAAGGAGATATGGGACTTGTTGCAGGGACTTTTCCGTTTCACCTGGAACGAGGAGACTATTTATATTGCTAAAATTGTCCTTTCGATGATTCCTGTGGCTATTGTGGGCGTATTTTTGAAAGACCAGGTTGAAGCTTTGTTCGGCTCGGGGTTGCTGGTGGTTGGGTTTGCTTTATTGCTGACGGCATGTTTGTTGGCTTTTGCTTATTATGCCCGTCCCCGTGCGAAAACCACGATCTCTTTCCGGGATGCTTTTGTTATCGGTATTGCCCAGGCTTGTGCAGTGTTGCCGGGATTATCCCGCTCAGGATCTACGATTGCAACGGGTATTCTTTTGGGAAACAATAAGGAAAAGGTGGCTAAGTTTTCTTTCCTGATGGTGCTTGTCCCGATTTTGGGAGAGGCTTTTCTGGATTTGATGAAGGGTAATTTTACACAGGGAGAAAGCGGTATTTCGATGTTGTCGCTTACCGTAGGTTTTTTAGCTGCTTTTATTTCCGGTTTTCTGGCATGTAGCTGGATGCTGAATTTGGTTAAAAAAGGTAAGTTGATCTGGTTTGCCGTATATTGCCTCGTGGTAGGTTTGGGCATTGTGATTTGGCAAATTGTTTGAGTATAAGCCGAAATGATCGGTTAATGGATAGTTTATGATTCTTTATAAAGAAGAAGGAAATTTTCATGAAGGGGCGTTGATTTTGGTGGATAAGCCATTGAAATGGACTTCTTTTGATGTTGTAAATAAGATTCGCTGGTGTTTGAAACCGGTGTGCGGAAAGATAAAGGTGGGGCATGCCGGGACGCTCGATCCTTTGGCGACGGGATTGGTGATTGTGTGTGTCGGGAAGTGGACGAAGCAAATCGAAATGTATATGGCTCAGGAGAAAGAATATGTGGCTTCTATCCGTTTCGGAGCGACCACTCCTTCTTTCGATCTCGAGACCGAGCCACAAGGGGAGTACCCCTATCAGCATATCAGCCGGGAGTTTCTCGATGGCGTGCTAAAACAATTTGCCGGAACGATCCGGCAGGTGCCTCCTGTTTATTCTGCTATCCGGGTGGATGGAGTAAGAGCTTACGAGAAAGCGCGGAAAGGCAATGAATTGGAAATGCCTGTGAGGGAAGTATTTGTGAAGGAGTTGGAGGTGCTCGATTTTCATTTGCCTGACCTGACATTACGGATCGATTGTGGGAAAGGTACCTATATCCGTTCTTTGGCGAATGATATTGGGGCAGCCTGTGAAAGCGGGGCTTATCTGGCAGGATTGAGGCGAACGGGTATCGGAGATTTCAGAGTGGAGAATGCGAATAAAATGGAGGATTTGGTTGCTTTTTTACAAACTAAATTATAAATTGCACCGTTTATCATGTCGGGATATTTCCTCAAAATAGAAGCAGGAGATGTTCTGATGTTTTGTTGGCTAATATAGGGATGTTAAAATGGGTTTTCCCCTGAAGCCTAAGAGTAAGTATAATCAAAAAAGGATATAACAGATATGAAATTATCAAAGTTCAGGTATAAATTGCCGATAGAACTGATTGCTCAGGAGCCTTCACCTAATCGTGACGAATGTCGGTTGATGGTTGTTCATAAAGACACAGGGGAAATCGAACATAAGATATTTAAAGACGTTATCAATTATTTCGATGAAAAAGATGTGTTTGTATTTAACGATACAAAAGTTTTTCCTGCCCGTCTTTATGGTAATAAAGAGAAGACCGGGGCAGAAATCGAGGTGTTTTTATTACGGGAATTGAACCGGGATTTACGTATCTGGGATGTGCTGGTGGATCCGGCACGTAAAATCCGTATCGGCAATAAATTGTATTTCGGAGAAGACGATAGTTTAGTGGCAGAGGTGATCGATAATACGACTTCGCGGGGACGTACGCTCAGATTTCTTTTTGACGGCGAATACGATGAATTCAAAAAGATATTGTACGGTTTGGGGGAAACTCCGCTGCCCCGTACGATTACCCGGAAAGTTGTGCCGGAGGATGCCGAACGCTATCAGACGATCTTTGCTGTGAACGAGGGGGCTGTCGCAGCCCCGACGGCAGGGTTGCATTTTAGCCGGGAATTGATGAAACGGATGGAAATTAAAGGTATTGATTTCGCTTTTTTGACATTGCATGTCGGTTTGGGAAATTTCCGGGAGGTGGATGTGGAAGACCTGACTAAGCATAAAATGGATTCGGAACAGATCATTGTGGGATCGGAAACCGTGAAGATTGTAAATCAGGCTAAAGACGAAAAACGTAAGATTTGTGCTGTCGGTACGACTGTGGTACGGACCTTGGAAAGTTGCGTGACCACGAAGGGGCGGTTGACGGAGTATAATGGCTGGACGAATAAATTTATATTCCCGCCTTATGAGTTTAGTGTGCCGGATGCGTTTATTTCCAATTTCCATATGCCTTATTCCACGTTGTTGATGATGGTTGCGGCTTTCGGTGGATATGATAATGTGATGAAGGCTTACGACATTGCCGTGAAAGAAAAATATAGGTTTGGCTCTTATGGTGATGCCATGCTGATCGTTTAAAAAAGGGAGCCCGCCGGGCTCCTTTTTTTTATATTTAACGTATATGTGAGAAAAAGAAAGGTTATGAAAAGTATTCGTATTTTTATTTTGATCTTTATTTCTTTGGTGTCGGTGCAATGTGCCACCGTTCCCGTAACCGGAAGGAAGCAGTTGCTTATCATGCCGGAGAGTGAAATGGTGCAGATGAGCCTGACCTCGTATGATAGTTTTTTGAAAGAAAATCAATTGTCGAAGGATGCAGCATCAACACAGCGGGTGAAAAATGTAGGTTCCCGGATTGCGGCTGCTGTTGAAACTTATTTGAAATCTCAGGGACAGGAGGAGTTAATTAAGGATTTTAAATGGGAGTTTAATTTGGTACAAAGTAAAGAAGTGAATGCCTGGTGCATGCCCGGAGGAAAAGTGGTGGTTTATGAAGGGATTCTTCCTGTTTGTGAGGACGATGAAGGGTTGGCCGTAGTGATGGGGCATGAAATTGCTCACGCCATAGCCCGGCATGGCAATGAACGGATGAGCCAGCAAATGTTGTTGGAAGCGGGAAGTGCAGCTGCTGCTTACGCCTTGAAGGATAAGCCGGAAACGACAAAGGCGTTGCTGGGAACGGCTATCGGTTTGGGTTCTAATTATGGGGTGGTTTTGCCGTTTTCCCGTAAACATGAATATGAGGCAGACCGTTTGGGGCTGATTTTTATGACTATTGCAGGGTATCAGCCGGAGAAAGCGGTGGAATTTTGGACCCGGATGTCGGAAGCGTCTGCAGGTCAGAAAGTTCCTGAGTTTATGTCTACCCATCCTTCCGATGCTAACCGTATCGCTCAAATCGAGGCATTGTTGCCGGAGGCTTTGAAATATAAAAAATAAAAATTAGTTTTACAGATTGCTAAGAGGCGAGTAAGTTAATTTTTAAATTGAAGTAAATGGCGAAGTATTGTTTGTTATTTTTAGTATGGTGTGTCACCATGAGTTCGTTATCTGCCCAGGAAAAGCCGGGTGTGAAAGATTTCAATGAGTTGAAGGATACTAAACCGATCGACCAGCAGGCATGGGATCAGTGTGGAAAGAAAGTCGTTGTGAGCTGGGGAACGAAGGATGTGCGTTACAGTAAGACAAATGTTCCTGGTATCGGGAAGGTGGAAAAGAAATGGAAAACCTCTGCCTGGAAAGGTGAGCGTGTACACGAACAGGCTTTGATTTGGGGTGGCGTGGATTGTAAGGGGATTACTCCCGTGGTATCCGATTTGGTTGGTGCAGGTGGAGCAAGGATTCCGGCTGCCGCCGTGAAAGCAAATTTTGTGCGTTATGTGATGACGGATGAATTGAACAAGGGAGGCAAAGGAGGATGTGGATACCGTCCTGATAAATCGAAATTCGATTCTTCTTTGGTGGCAGATATGATCGATGTGATCCCTGTTCGTGATTTGGAGGCCCGCAATACCCAGCCTGTTTGGGTAAGTATTCAGGTGCCCGGAGATGCAAAAGCTGGTGTTTATAAAGGTAAAGTAAAGTTTCAGACGGCAGGTGTTAAGCTGCCTGCTTTGGATATAGAATTACGGGTGTTGGACAAAAGTTTGCCTGCACCGAAAGATTGGGCGTTCCACCTGGATTTGTGGCAACATCCGTTTTCAGTAGCCCGTTACCATAATGTGCCGTTGTGGAGCGATGAACATTTGGAATTGATGCGTCCGGTGATGAAAATCTTGTCGGATGCCGGACAAAAAGTGATTACTGCTACGTTGCTGCATGCGCCGTGGGGAGGTCAGACACACGACAAATTCGAATCGATGGTGATGCGGGTTAAAAAACTCGACGGGAGTTGGAGCTTCGACTATGCGGTGTTCGATAAATGGGTGGAATTTATGATGAGTATGGGAATCGGCCAGCAAATTAATTGTTTTTCTTTAATTCCGTGGAAACTTTCTTTCCAGTATTTCGATCAGGCATCCAATACTTTGAAATTTTTGGATACAAAGGTTGGAACGGAAGAATATAACGATTATTGGCGTGATTTTTTAAAGGATTTTGCTGCTCATCTGAAACAGAAAGGGTGGTTTGAAATAACAACGATAGCCATGGACGAGCGTCCTATGGAGGCTATGCGGAAAGCAATCAAGTTGGTGAAAGAAGCCGATCCCAATTTTAAAGTTGCTTTGGCAGGAAATTACCATAAGGAAATAGAAGCCGATTTGTATGATTATTGTGTGGCTTCCGGACAAGTTTTTCCTCCGGATGTATTGGCAGCCCGCAAGGCCGCCGGGAAAATCAGTACGGTTTACACCTGTTGTACAGAGCCTTATCCGAATACTTTTTCATTTTCTCCTACTGCTGAAGCTGTGTGGTTGCCTGTGTATGCTTCTGCCAAAGGTTTCGATGGATATTTGCGCTGGGCTTATAATAGCTGGACAGAAGATCCGCTTCCGGATACCCGCTTCCACACCTGGGCAGCCGGAGATTGCTATTTAGTTTATCCGGGCGGGCGTTCTTCTATCCGGATGGAACGTTTGGTGGAAGGGATTCAAATGTTTGAAAAAATCCGTATTCTACGTGAGCAATATAAAGATCAGCCAGAAAAGTTGGCAGCTTTGGAAAAAGTTTTAGCCGGCTTTAATATTCCGGAATTGCCTAAGCGTTCCGCAGCAGAGATGGTGAATGCGGTTTGTGCAGAACTTAATAAGTTTTGAGAGGAGTATACGTAAAGACTGTATTCATTGAGATGTTGTCTTTAGATAAATTTGAATTGTATTATAAAAAGAAGCAAACGTCACCTAATCCGGGTGACGTTTCTCTTTTTTGAGTTTGTGTAAAGGTGGTTTGTATAGGCTTAATGTTATATATATCGTATTAAACTCTGCTTAATTTATCGAGATTAAAAAGAGCCAGCAATGCACTTATTTCTATTCAGGATAGATGTTTTCAGCATAAAGAAATTAGCATTACTTTTTATTGGGGGGAAGAACTTAGTTTTTATATAGTTTTTTGGTTTTAGAATTTTCGAGTGGATTTTCTTTAGTAATGATTTCATTTTCTGAATTTAATAAAATGAAATTTGTATTTATGAGCTGATTTGTTTTTTGTATCGTACCGGGTGCGTCGTATATTACGCTAATATCTAAGTTATGCAGGGAACAATAGGCATTAAATGTTTTTGTACTGTTGGTTCTTATTACATATATATAGGGAATTTTTGTATGTTGATTTAGAAAATTATTGATTGAAGGTAAATTACTTAAACATACGCCACAGTCCCCTTCTAAAAATACAATACATTTGTATGAAGTAAGGTTTAAAAATGATTTTAAGTTTGTGGATGAACTATCATGATGAGTAATTTTAATTTCTTGTTCAGGTATTTTGAATTTTATGTAATTCTTATTTGAGGAATGATTTTGACAAGAAAATAAGATTAGTAAGAGAAAACAGATACTAATTTTTATAATCATATTTATATAGTTGATATTCATAGTCTTTGTTCATTACTATACAATATAAGTTATCTTCATCCACTGCAATTCCATTAGGAAGCCCTTCATGTATCTCATATTGGAGTTGTGGAGTTCCATCCCAATTGAAAACGAGGATTTTTTTGGGTTCAGGTTCATTGTCTTTGGTTAATTCTCCTTCATATATACAGTATATGTTCTCATTTGTAGCATAAATGTTGTCACAGCCCACGACGGTCAGGGGAGTTGTTCCAATCCACTTAGGTTTGAAGCCTTCAACGCTTTTGTATATAGGTTCGTTAAAATATTTTATGGTATTTGATGTAATCGCATTGTTTTTTACATCGAATATTTCTAATACACCACCAATATAGGTTATTGTTGCTAATTTACTTCCATCAGGCCTCAACACGCATTGAGGGGCATAATTAAAAATAGCTCGATTTTCTTCTTTATCGATGACGAGTTTAGGATAATTATCAAATTGATGAGATATTTTGTTGTTGGTATCCGTAATCGCAAATCTTACCTGGGCATTCCCTCTAATTATAAATGCATCGTTAAAAGGGATTGCTTGTAACACGAAAAATGGAATGCTATCTAATTTTATTTCGGAGAAAGAGGTTGTATTTTGTGCTAATACATCAGGGATGTTGTATTTTATGATCTTTCTTAAATTAGCTTCATAGGTTGTTAATGTTTTAGTTTTAGGGTTATAATTTAAAGAGGAAGGAAATATAACTTCACCCGGACCACGTCCTTTATTACCAAAACTTCCTATATGTTTGCCATTTATTTTATTGAAGATATGAAAACAAGTATCTCTGTTGTATGAATCATGCACAATTAAAAGGCTGTCCACAATAATCATTTCTTGAGGAGATGAGAATATAAATGTTGTGTTTAGAACACTACCTTTTAATTCTTTTTTTAATGGTATATTTATTCCTGTATATTGGATTTTTTCTTGAGTACAAGAAGATATAAAGAATATAGGAACCAATATGCTGAATATAAATTTTTTCATATGCTTTTTGAAATAAATAAATAAGGTTACCTTATTGTGAGATAGCCTTATTTAGGTTTTTTAATTACATGAATGCGAACCTGTCAGGCTTCCTTTACCACTAACATTTGTTCCACATTCCCCACATGTTGCTTCGCATTTTTTTGAACTGCCTACGCATCTCCAGCTTGCTGTTGTTTCTCCGGCAGCGTTTGCAGAAGCTTCAATGCGATCTATTAAAAGGTTAAATGAAGAATCTTCTTTTACAATCTTTGTGTTTATTCTTATGGCGGTTACAGCGACGAAAGACACGGTAACGGTTTTCTTTTTCATTATTAAATTTTTAATTCGTATTAAGGTTTTACGTTGGGATTAACATTGTTTTTTACAACAGAATTCCGTAATGCTCACTAACATTTCAAAAAATACTTTATTTGTTTATCTGTTAGCATTATTAACTGCTATGCAAATAAAATATAATATTAATTAATTTACAATATTTTAT
>UQJP01000043.1 GCA_900541415.1 uncultured Odoribacter sp.
TTGAAGAATGAAAAAAAAGGCCGATCTAAAAACAATTTCCGCCTGCGGCTGTTATGCCATGACCGCCATCACAGCGGTCACGGCGCAAAATTCCCTGGGCGTGACGGATATACACCCTATACCCCTCACCTCCATAGAAAAACAAATCCGGGCGGTGTTGGACGATATGGGAACCGATGTCGTGAAAATCGGGATGCTCCATTCCGCCGAAGTGATTCGACTGGTGGTGGAACTCTTGAAAGAATACGACATTCGCTGCATTGTGGCCGATCCGGTTATGGTTACTGCTTCTGGTGATAAATTATTACAGGACGAAGCAATCTGCTCCTTACGAACGGAATTACTGCCTATCGCCACAATCATCACTCCCAACCTTTTCGAGGCAGAAATCATTACAGGACAAACAATCCGGGAGCAGGAGGATGTGTACCGGGCTGTCCGGCAAATGCGGGATACAGGCTGCCGGAGTGCCCTGCTAAAGGCCGGGCATCTGATGGCCGATCCGTTCTACGATGTGATGTATGATTACGAACAAGATCAGGAATACCGTTTTAAAACCACCCGGATCGATACACCGAATACCAACGGAACCGGTTGCTCTTTTGCCTCGGCTATTGCTTCGTTCCTGGCACAGGGGGATGCACTTGAAACGGCGGTGGAAAAAGCACATCACTATTTGCATCAGGCTATTGCCGAAGGAGCGAAATACAAGATCGGACAAGGACACGGAAGCGTACACCATTTCTCCCGCTGGTGGGAATAGTTAAAAATACAGAACACTTTCCAGGATTAAACGTAGAATAATGAATAACCCACAAACCAATGTATTATGGATACTATTAATATTACAGATATTCTTGGGGACAAACAAGAATATTATTTAGGACATACCTGCAAAACGATCGACAAATCTTTACTCCATGCTCCTTCTGCCCAATCGTTTGATGAAGTGTGGATTCCTTCCGACCGTAACATTCCAACCTTGAATAGTCTTCAGGCGCTCCTGAACCACGGCAGGCTTGCCGGGACAGGCTATGTGTCTATCTTACCCGTAGATCAGGGAATCGAACATACGGCGGGAGCCTCTTTTGCTCCTAATCCCTTGTATTTCGATCCCGAAAACATTGTTAAACTCGCTATTGAAGGAGGATGTAATGCCGTGGCTTCTACTTTTGGGGTACTGGGAAGCGTTGCCCGGAAGTATGCTCATAAAATACCTTTTGTTGTAAAAATAAACCACAACGAACTTCTTAGTTATCCCAACACTTACGATCAAATCCTGTTCGGTACGGTGAAAGAAGCCTGGAACATGGGGGCAGTTGCTGTCGGGGCTACCATTTATTTCGGATCGGCAGAAAGCAGGCGGCAAATCGTCGAGATTGCCAAAGCTTTTGAGTATGCCCATGAATTAGGTATGGCAACTATTTTATGGTGCTATTTGCGCAATAACAATTTTAAGGCAAACGGTGTCGATTATCATGCGGCAGCCGACCTCACCGGACAAGCTAACCATTTGGGAGTAACGATACAAGCCGATATTATTAAACAAAAACTTCCGGTAAATAACGGAGGATTTACAGCACTTCATTTTGCCAAAACCGACCAGCGGGTATATACACAGCTTACTTCCGAACACCCGATCGATTTATGCCGTTATCAGGTGGCCAATTGCTATATGGGACGTGTCGGCCTAATCAATTCAGGAGGTGAATCCAGGGGAGATACCGATTTGCAGGAAGCCGTCATCACTGCCGTTGTAAATAAGAGAGCAGGCGGCATGGGGCTGATCAGCGGACGAAAAGCTTTCCAAAAACCAATGGAAGAAGGGGTAAAACTGTTGCATGCGATACAGGATGTTTATCTTGATCCTCATATCACTTTGGCTTGATAAAAAAGAAAACGTAAAGAAAGTTTGAATTTATCTTGTTATACGAACTTCTATATCAATCGAGTTGATATACCCTGCAATTATATAAATTTTAATATTTTGCCCGGAGAAATCCGGGCATTTTCAATGATCTGTAAACGTGTTTTTATTGCTGGCGGCTTCTTTCGGTAGATAAATAAAAAGCTCCGGAATCGTTGATTTCAGAGCTTTTCACAAGATATTACAGGCGAATAACCCTTCCTATTTCTTTCCTTGATTGGCAACTGCTTCCATTAACTTCTTAATCTTTTCCGGATCACCCAGGAAATAGTCGTTAATCAGATTTAAATCCTGATCGAAATCAAAAACATAAGGCACGGCTGTAGGAAGATTTAACCCAACAATCATTTCATCGGATATACCTTTCAAGTATTTAATAATTCCCCTCAGGCTATTCCCGTGGGCTACCACTAAAATCTGGTCATTATCCTTTAAAGAGGGAAATATCTCTTTTTTCCAATAAGGCAGTATCCGGTCGATCGTATCTTTCAGCGATTCGGTTTCGGGTAATTCGGCAGGCGGCACATCTTTATAACGAATCTCAAACCGGGGATTTCTCGGATCTTCCGGTGATAAAGCCGGAGCAGGAATATCATAGCTGCGGCGCCAGATCAAAACCTGGTCTTCCCCATATTTTGCAGCCGTTTCACTTTTATTCAATCCCTGTAAAGCTCCGTAGTGCTTCTCGTTCAAACGCCAGCTCTTTTCCACAGGAATCCAGTCCTGATCCATTTGGTCGAGTGCAAAATTCAAAGTTTTGATAGCCCTTTTTAAGAAAGAAGTGTACGCTTTATCGAATTGGAACCCTTTTTCTTTCATCACCTTCCCCGCTTCTATCGCTTCCCCCACTCCTTTTTCCGTCAGGTCGACATCTGTCCATCCGGTAAATTTATTTTCCTGATTCCATAAGCTTTCCCCGTGGCGTAGTAAAACAATTCTTTTCATAACTCTTATATTTTAATTATTAAAGATCATACGTTTTTTTATCTCCCAGGTTATCCTTGCACATCTTCTCTTAAAAAAATTCCCGCAGGAAACTCCTACGGGAACTTAAGGCTATTCATTAAAATTACTTTTTAAAGTAACGGTTGTACAGACCTTCAAATCCTTTACCGTGGCGTGCTTCGTCTTTACACATTTCGTGTACGGTATCGTGAATCGCATCCAAATTCAATTTTTTAGCCAAAGTTGCAATCCGTTTTTTATCTTCACATGCTCCGGCTTCGGCTTCCATTCTCTTTTTCAGGTTGGTTTCGGTATCCCAAACACATTCGCCCAATAATTCGCAGAACTTCGCTGCATGTTCTGCTTCTTCCCAGGCATAACGCTTGAATGCTTCTGCCACTTCCGGATAGCCTTCCCGGTCGGCCTGACGGCTCATGGCCAGATACATACCCACTTCAGTACATTCCCCGTTGAAATGGGCTTTCAAACCTTCCAGCACTTCTTCGTCTACGCCTTTTGCCACACCAATTACATGCTCGTCAACAAAAGTCAGTGCCCCTTCGCTTTCTTTTAATTCCTTGAATTTGCTGCGAGGTACTTTACATTGAGGACAAAATTCCGGAGCTTCTTCACCTTCATGAACATAGCCACATACCGTGCAAATAAATTTTTTCATAACGTTTTTTGTTTTATTGATTAATATTATTTGTGGACGCACCACATTTTATTTTTAGTTGCTGTTTTTCTTCTGCTGGCAATCTTTACAATAGCCTTTGTAATATAGATGCACTTCAGTCACTTTAAACTCGTCTATTTCCTGCCGCTCTACATACCCGATGTCTTTTACCGGCACATCAAACACCTTACAACATTCCACACATTGAAAATGAGCGTGATTCGAAGTATCTATATCGAAACGCACATTTTTTTCATCGATCACGAGTGCTAACAAAGCTCCTTGCTCTGCAAACAGTTTCAAGGTGTTATAAACTGTTGTTTTTGATAAAGTAGGCATGGAAACATATAATGCGTTATAAATATCCTCCACGCTGGGATGGATACGGTTATGAATCAGAAAATTCATAATCGCAATCCGTTGTTGTGAAGGTTTGATGGAAAACCTCAACAAATATTCATGCGCATTAGTAATTGTATCCATTATTGATTTGTAATCATTACAATTTTATAACAAGTGCAAATTTATTTTCTTTTTTAACATTTTCAAAAATTAATCTGAATTTTTCAGCAGTCAGACCTCTATTTAAAATCGTTCTATTTTCCGTCCTGCTGAAATTTCCAAAATGGAATACTTTAATATATGTACGATTTCCCTTTGTTTTTTCTGGCAATAAGTTTTCTGGAAATAGTTTTAATTTTCCAATTTTGTTTATAACTTTGTAACATGTTTTTTCTCGGGATTTCAGCTCATATATTGATCTATTTTCTGATCCCTGCCTTTTTAGTTGCGTGCTTATTCTTTAACGGCAAATCGGATACACTGGAAGTTGCAGACTTCCTTCCGGTATGTATTATGCACGAATCACAGGTTGCAGCGATAAATTATAACGACACTTATGTATATGGAGTGTCTGAATGTGTGCTTTCCGAAGAAAAAGAAGAAATCACTTTTCCCCAATTTACGGTTCAGGTAGAATTTCCGTCCCCGGTTAAAATGTATTGTTCTCCGGGAATCGGCGGTCATTCTTTACGCGCCCCTCCTGCTATGATTTTAGGTTGCTGATTATCTTATGTTATAAGTTCGGGATATTTTCCGGAGTAAAATGGGATTATCAGGGAATATTTTGTCTAAAATCATAATTTCAAATAAGATCAATTGATGCGAATAATCTTGACGATAGCATTAGTGGGGATCATTTTGACCAATGTCTCCGCTCAGCAAATGACCGTGGCGATTAACGATTCTACACTAAGCTCCATTCAGCAGCTAAAAGAAGTAGTCGTTTCCGCCGAAAAACGGGAACTCGCCCCCACGGATATTCCTACGGCTTTAACCGTGGTGTCTGAAAGTGCTATTCCTGGGGAAAATAATCCCGACTTACGGAATATTTCAGGAATCGTTCCTAATTTTTATATGCAGGAAGGAGGCCTGAAACTCTCCACCCCTTTATATATCCGGGGAATTGGTACGGTTTCCGGGACTCCTCCGGTAGGACTCTATGTGGATGGTGTGCCTGTTTTTGACAAGAATGGATTTGTTTTCGACCTGTACGACATCAAACAGATCGAAGTACTCAGAGGGCCGCAAACCACCTTGTACGGCAGGAATAGTATTAACGGACTGATCCATATCGTAACCAATGCTCCTACCAATAAATTTGGCTTGCAGTTTAAAGCAGGAGTTGCCAGTTACAGGTCGCAGAATTACAATGTCGTATTGAATTTACCGATCAAAATGGTGTATAGCAAACTGTCATTTTCTTATAACAAGTCAAAGGGATATTTCAAGAATCACTTTGAAGGCGATGAAAAATCGAATCCTTCCGATTCTTATAACTTGCGTTACCAGGGAAATGTTTACGCTGCAAGAAATTGGAAAATCGGTTTCGGTGTGAATTATAATAATTCATTCGACGGCGGATACGCTTATCATGCCGTAGATTCATTGAAAGCCAACCGCTATACGGTAAATTTCAACACTCCGTCTTCTTATAACCGCGATTTGCTGTCGTCTTACCTGAATTTGAAAAAGAACGGCCGGAAAATGGCATTCAATTCTGTAACCTCTTATTCCTGGACGAAAGATAAGCAAATGCTGGATGCGGATTTCACTTATTTGGACGTGTTCGACAATAATAAAAAATCACGTCAGAATTTAGTGACACAGGAATTGAATTTACAATCCATTACAGGAAAAAAACTGGACTGGACGGTTGGAACATTCGGATTCTACAAAGATTTAACCAACAATTACCTGGCAACCTTCGGTGCAGACAAGGAATATTTGTTGCCTATGGCTTTGGATAAAGCCAAATATTTCAACAATACCACCACCTGGGGCATTGCCGGATATGGACAGCTAACCTGGAACGACCTCCTGCCCGGTTTGTCGCTTACAGCCGGAATTCGGTATGACTATGAAAAAGCCGACCTCACCTATATCGACAGTCTTCTTTTTACGGGCTCGTCCCACTATAAAGAATATCATGATGCGAAAAACGGAAAGGGTTTCAAATCGTGGCTGCCCAAGTTTTCCCTGTTACAAAAATGGAACGATAATTTTTCGCACTATCTCAGTATTTCCAAAGGTTATAAGGCCGGAGGCTATAACATCATTGTCAATGAAATGAGTTCTCAATTGGTGAATTTGGGATACGATGAAGAAAAATTGTGGAATTATGAGATCGGGATGAAATATTTCAGCCCGGATAAAAAATTTAATCTGAATGCAGCCGTTTTCTATATCGATTGGAAAGACCAGCAAATTTTTGTTATGGGTATGATGGGTCCCAGTCTTAAAAACGCAGGAGATGCCCGCAGTATCGGAGGGGAATTGGATTTACAATGGGAGTTTATCCCTAATCTCACCTATCTGCTTTCTGCCGGATATAGCAATGCGAAATACTATCACCATCTGACTCCTGAATATGAGGGTAATCATATCGTGATGGCACCAGAATTTACAGGAAATACTGGACTTTCTTACCGAAAAACGGTAAAAGCATCCTGGTTTCGTTCTTTTGCTGCTTCTACCACCGTCACCGGATTCGGAACCCAATACTTCGACGAAGCGAATTTATTGAAGCAAGACCCCTATTTCCTCTGGAATCTCGATTTTTCCATCTCCGGAAAATATATCGATTTTCACGTATGGGGAAAGAATATTCTGGATAAGGCATTTTTCACTTATATGCTGAATAATCCCGTAGGCGAAAAACTACCTCAATATTTCAATATGGGGCAATCCGGGGCTCCTGCCCGCTTCGGGGCTTCTATTACTTTTAAAATTTAATTGAAAAATATTTAAAACTGACTCAAGATGAAAAACAAATTAATTTATTCATTGGCCATTCTTTTGATGGCATTCCTGGGTATTTCTTGTGATGATAAAGACGATGCTTCGTCTATTGCAGGAGCCTGGAATTATAGCACTCCTCACTTTATATTTGAATACGCTCAGGATTCGGTGAGTATTACAATGGCTCAGGGGAAAAAGAAATCGATTGCCGTAGACGATCTGAAAGCCACTTTCCTACAGATGGCTACAGAAAAAATGAAAGACTACTTTACCGGAGTTGAGTTTAATTCCGGTAATCAAATGAAAATAAAAATGCAATTAAAAGACGGGGCACAAAGCTCTTTGAAGGCTTCTTACATACAAGCGGAATCCGTTATCGGAGTGGAGCTGGATGCTGACGACATGAAAGAACTTACCGGAACTTCCATGCAAATTCCACCCCTTAGTTTCAAATACAAAGTAAATAACGATCAGTTGTTGATGTATTTCGAGCAGGTGTATCTACACTCGCTTGTTTCTATGATGCAGGATAAAATTGTAGATATGATTATTCCGATGATGGGGGTTGACGTTTCGCAATTACCTGAAAGTGCCGTAAATCAGATGAAAGAAAGCATAAAATCACAAATCTCTGTTATTTTCAATAATATTATTCGTTTGGAAATAGGATTTAATTTAACCCGGGAAAACGTTTTAAAATAAAGAGAACATTTTTCCTATTATGATTCAATACCGGATTTATTACAAATCCGGTATTTTTTTGTATATTACTTCCCCACAATTTATGAATAATAGCCTTTACCCGGAAAAAGGGAAAGAAATCGGGCTGAGCGGTCAACTTTCAATGACAATTTAACGTATAAATGTTCACAGGTAACCATTTAAAACTGAAATATAATGAACAAAGAAACATGCAATTGCACCTTACTTTCGGAAGAAAAAGTAAATGCCAGGAATGGAGAAAATAAATTTACTCTGCAACCTTTATCTTATGCAGAAAATGCTTTAGCTCCCTATATCAGTGAGAAGACCATTCAATATCATTACGGGAAACACCTTCTCGCTTATATCGACAACACGAACAAGTTGAAAGCCGGGACTGAATTTGATGATATGAAAATACAGGATATTGTCAAAAAATCTTCAGGAGGCTTATTCAACAATGCAGCTCAGGTATTTAACCATTACTTCTATTTCGAGGCTTTCCACGCACACAATGCCGCCAAAACCACTCCTCATGGCAGGGCAAAGGAATTGATCGATAAAAATTTTGGCAGTTTTGAGGACTTTAAGGAAAAATTCACGCAAACAGGAGTTTCTTTATTCGGTTCAGGCTGGGTGTGGCTGGTGATTCATGAAGATAAGCTGGAGATTATGCCCGCAGGCAATGCTGATAATCCGTTGAAATACGGGAAGCGGCCTATCCTGACGATGGATGTATGGGAGCATGCCTATTACCTCGACACCCAAAACGCCAGGGCTAAATATATCGAGAATTTCTGGCAAGTGGTTAACTGGGATGCAATCGAAGAACGTTTAAAGAAATAAAACAAAAATAGAGAGCCAATAAAGCTCTCTATTTTTATTTATAACGGGATAACTTCTTTCAGTTCACCAGTTCCATTTCACGAATCAGATGATTGGCTCCGGCGAATTTATCTATAATGAAAAGTACATATCGTATATCTACTGATATATTCCTGCAAATAGAAGCGTCGTATTGCATATCCGACATCACTCCGTCCCAGGCGCGGTCGAAATTTAAACCGATCAGCTCTCCCCTGGCATTCAATACCGGACTTCCGGAGTTCCCCCCCGTAGTATGGTTATTGGCGATAAAACATACAGGAACTTCTCCTTGCTGGGTATAATTACCGAAATCTTTCGCGGAATAAATATCCCTTAATTTCTGGGGAACATTATAATCATATATATCCGGCTTATCTTTTTCCATAATTCCGTCGAGTGTCGTGTAAGGTTTATAATACACGGCATCGAACGGCGAATAGCCCCCTACTTTTCCATAAGCTACCCTCAGGGTAGAATTCGCATCGGCATAAAATTTCTTTTCCGGTTGCATTTCCATTAACCCGGCAAGCCATATCCGGTTCAATTGTGACAGTTCTTTTTGGATGGCAAGCAAAGAACTTCCGAGTTTTTGTGTATTGAATTTGCGGATAGAAGCCGCCAGCACATAAACCGGATCTTTTTCTAATGTCTGGACAGATTCTTCATGCAGCCCGTTTATAAAATCTTCCATCCGTTCCGGACTTGTAAATACGGAACCTGCAAACAATCCGGCAGCAGATTTCTGATAATCCCCGGCTTTCCCCGCCTCTATGACGGCTGAAGGAATCCATTCCGGGGTTAAATTCCGGTTGTACAGCCTTAGCATTTCTGCCAGTATCTTTTCATCGGTGGCCGGATCGTAATTTTTATAAAATTTGTCGGCTTGTTTTTTCAGGCTTTCTTTACTGGACTGTTTTTTTACAATATCGACTACCGATAAAGCAAAACGGATCACTTCCGCTCCACCTAAACCGGCTTCATTTAAATAGGCAGAAGCTAATATTAAATCTTTTCGTCGCTCGTATAATTCCTTATATTTATCGATCAGTCCGTTATATTTTTCTTTGGAACTCGCCCACTGGGAAAACTCCTGTTCCAATTTCTGTTTTTGCAGAACGGTATTAAAGCGCTTCAACCCTTTCACTTCTCCCTGCCATTTTTTCCATGCATTGGCAACGCTGGCAGCTTTTGACGCATACTTAATCCTAAGCAGTTCGTCCGATTCCATAGCTTCATTAATAACATTCAATTTAGCTGTCCGGATGGCTATTTTATGAGGATTCTCTATATTTTGTAACTGTTCTACGGCAAAAGAAGTCAGATATTCATTCGTCGTTCCCGGATAACCGAACACCATGGTGAAATCTCCCTCCTGCACTCCGGCAGTAGATACTTTGAAATGCCGGGCCGGATGATAAGGTTTGTTTTTCTCTGAATACTCGGCAGGCTCGTTATTTTCTCCGGCATAAATCCTTAAAACGGAAAAATCTCCGGTATGCCGGGGCCAGGTCCAGTTATCGGTATCCCCTCCGAATTTACCGATTGCCGAGGGAGGAGCTCCCACCAAACGCACGTCCTTATATATTCTGAATACCGACATAAAAAACTGATTGCCATTAAAATAAGGTTTAATATTTGCCTGCAAATCCGTGCCTTTCACAGCTTTTGCCTCCAGTTTCTTTGAAATCTGTTTTATTTTCGCTTCCCTTTCCGTTTCCGTCATATTATCTTTCAACTGCGACATAATTTTATCCGTCACATCTTCCATTCGTACTAAAATAGAAGCTGTAATCCCGGGATTTGCAAGCTCATCGGCCTTCGTAGAAGCCCAAAACCCATCACGCAGATAATTGTGTTCCAAACTGCTATGCGACTGGATCATATCGAAAGCACAATGATGGTTTGTAATAACCAATCCTTCATGGCTCACCAAATTCCCCGTGCAAAAGTGTGCGAAGGGATGTCCTTCCCTGCCTAAACCAATGACTGCATCTTTTAGAGAAGCCTGATTAATGGCATAAACATCCTCGGCGGTCAGTTTAAAACCTTGCTTCTGCATATCCTCGATATTGTATTTTTTCAACAACATCGGGATCCACATCCCTTCATCCGCTTTACAATTCAACTGAGTAATCAATGCTATAAGCACTAACAACATCGCTTGTCGTTTCATATTTGTCGATTTTTATATTTAAATGTTCACTATTTCGGGGCGAAGCTTTTTAAAGTTTCATAAAGTTTTTGTACAGGCAACCCCATAACATTATAGAACGATCCGTCGATTCGCTCTATTCCGATATACCCGATCCATTCTTGTATGCCATACCCTCCGGCTTTATCAAAAGGCTTATAACGATCCACATAATAGGTGATTTCTTCCTCCGTCAAATCCTTGAAATAAACATCCGTAAAGGCCGAGAATGTTTGCTGCTTTTCGGAAGTTGTCAAACAAACACCGGTTACCACTTTATGTTTTTGTCCGGATAATTGATGCAGCATTTCGATAGCATGCTCCCGGTTTCGTGGTTTTCCCAGCACCTTCGCACCCAAACAGACAATTGTATCCGCCGTGATAAGCAGTTCGCCTGTTTTTAATTCCCCCTTAAAAGCGGCTGCCTTCAGGCACGATAAATATTCCGGAATTTCCTCTGGTAATAAAGTTTCGGGATAAATTTCTTCGGTAGGTTTCAATCTTACCTCAAAATCGAATCCGGCATCCCGCATCAACTGATGACGGCGTGGAGAACCGGAAGCTAATATTATTTTATATTCCATAATCAATAAAATCTTTCTTTTCCAGGAACTACTTGTATTTTAGAGTTCAATCGGTAAAGAGAAATTGAAAGAAATGTTTCAGTAAAAAGCAACTCCCCATACACAACACGGTAATCAGCCGGATCATCCGCAACTGGAACAATCTTTTTCCACTTTTCCCGCCGACAGACAACATATAAATTCCATAAGGCACCAATAAGGCCACGATTCCGTAAACCAAAATAGATAACGACGATGAAAATAAGGTGAAATAGAAATAAATAACGGATAGGATGGCAAGAGCCGACAGGACTATTATCGTTGTTTTGGCCGCTTTTACACCCAACCGCACCGGAATAGTCTGGATTCCGTTTTCACGGTCGCCTTCTACGGAATAAATATCTTTATTGATTTCATACATCAGGATATTCAGAAACAAAAACCATGAAAATCCACCTACCCAATTAAACATGAACATGAAGTTTGTTTCTGTTTCTATCAGAATATCAGCATAAGCCATATTCAACAGGGGTATTTCATACACCAGTACACTCATCGGAATCAGGGAAGCTAAGATAGCCACCAGCAGATTTCCGGTAATAAAATAGCGTTTGTATATAGAAGAATAAAACCATAAAATACCCGATACCAAAACGAATAAAATCCCGATTTTCCAAATTCCAGCAGCGATGCTCAGGTAAAATGCAATACCTATGGCCACGATGTTTAAAAGCGTATGTAAAAATATGGCCTCCCTCCGGCTTATACTCCTCCCCACAACACATTTTTCACACCTGAAATCCGGTCGGCCTTTGTATCGAAATAATCATTGATGACATAGGCTCCCGCAATCAGGCAACACACGGAAATAACCAGCAAACTGAACGCCCAGTTTGTCATTTGAAGGCTAAAACCGTTTATATCCAGAATCGGTTTTAACACAAAATACCTGACGGCATACATGGTGAAAGCTGCAAAAGCTATGGTCCGAAAACGGATCAGTTTGAGAATCTCGAACATATGTCTTTCAATATTTAGTGTTAAACTTATATTTCACATATCCCCTATTATAGAGTTATTTATCATTTTGTTACATGCTTCTCACATAACAGGTAGTGTCCATCCAGTCGCCCCTTGCTTTCAGCACTTGGGAAATAACATCCCGCACACATCCTTCCCCTCCTTTTACATCGGATATATACCTTGCAACCGATTTGATTTCCTCACAGGCATCCAACGGACATACCGGCAAACCGACCATGGTCATCACCGTATGGTCTGGAATATCGTCTCCCATATACATGACTTCCTCTGCCTGTAAATCATACCTGTTCATGATTTCCTGCAAAGCAATCACTTTGTTGGCCACTTTCAGATAAATATCCTCCTGTTTGACCCCCAGCTTTTCCAGCCGTTCCCCGATTCCGGACGCTCCGCCTCCCGATATAACCGCAACGATATACCCTTTGCGTATGCAATACATCAGGGCATACCCGTCCTTGGTACAGGAGGTCCGGATGAGTTCCCCGTCGGGGGTTAAGTTCATGTCATGATGTGAAAGCACTCCATCCACATCAAATATAAAAGCCCTGATCTTTTTGAGTTCATCTTTAAAAAAAGCCATAATATATCTTTAAAATTTTACCATAATGTCAGCATTTGCGGTTTTTCTTCCGTTTCCGCTTTCGGCTCGTTCTTTACATTTGTTTCCCGGATAGAATCCGATAACAAGGTATAGATGTTTTGCAACTTCCGGTTTCCCCGCAAGAGGTTTTTATGCATATTCAGAATACTTTCATCTCCCCGGCGTGCAGGACCCGTTTGTGCGTTTTCCGGCGACATAAGCATCACTTTATGGGCCGTTTCAAAGATCAGGGGACGCAACAAACTGAAATCTAACCCCTCGTTTTCCAAAATTTTACCTGCCATTCCGTAAAGATGGTTAGTAAAATTATTGGCGAAGACAGCCGCTAAATGCAGGTATTTCCTGTTGTCCGAACTGACTTCCTCCACCCTGGAAGATAAGGAAGAGGCTATTTCCCTGATACTTTCAAGCACCTCCTTGCTCGATCCTTCAATACATAAAGGAATCTCACCAAAATTCAGGTCACGTTTTTTCGTGAAGGTCTGCAAAGGATAAAGCACTCCGAAATGTTCCCGGTAAGGTTGAAAAACATTCATGGGCACACTTCCGGAAGTGTGCAGTATCAATGCCGTATTATTAATCCTTACACTCTTAAACAAAGGCAATAAAGCATCATCGCTTACACAAAAAATATAAATATCCCCATCCGGATAAATAGCAAACAAATCTGCTGTGTAAGTTATCCCGGTTTTCCTCCCCAGCTCTCGGGCCGATTCGACGCTCCGGCTGTATATCTGACAAAGATTCAGCCCTGCTTTTAATAAAGCCGGAGCCAAGTGATGCGCCACATTGCCCGCCCCGATCAGCACGATCCTTTTATTATTCATATTCAAATGCTATATTTTTAGGTTTTATCCGTCCCGATCTCAAATATTCCTTTAACCGTTCACAGGCCGTACAAATGTCCTGATAAAAGACTTCCGACACTAACACCAGTTGTCCGTCAATGTAGTTCAAATGACGATGTTTTTCATCCTGATCTGCTTTCGTAAATAGCAAAAGGTCATGTCCCGGAATAAAAGTATGCGTCATCTGGTTACGTAACTTATCGTACAGAAAATAATTATCGTTCAACAGGCGATAACGTCCTCCGAACAATCGATTGACCCCGTAAGAAAAACGTTTGGCAGATTGCCCCTTGGCCTTCATCGGTTTATTATCCAAAAAGCCGCCCAGCACCTCGATAGCCTGCCCCATACATACAAACGGCATATATGAAAGTTCCGCCTGCTGTAATTTTCCCAATTCTTTTACGATTACCTCGTCCAAAAACGTTTCAATTCGCTCTATCTGTTCCTTATTCTCCATAGATGAACAAAAGTAGCGCAAATTATTGAATTTAGAAAATGAGGATATGAAATTGATTTTATAGAACAAATATGCAAAAAGAAAAATCATCGAATCTCAAAATCAAGCTTCGGCAATACGCTATAATAGAATGAATTTATCCATATATAAATTGTAGGTTGACTCCTCCTGTAAAGCGGCATATTGGTGGTGAGAGTGGAATTAGGCAATCAACAGACAGGATATGCCAAACATATTAACAATAGCACTTCTTCACGATCTCGCTTTTTTGTATTAATTTTGTAAAATCAAATTCATACATTATGATTTTACAAAACAATACGGTAAAAACAACCGACGGCTTTTCTGAAACGATCTTCGATAACGGGCTCAGTATATACGAAGTGATACGTGTTTTCCACGGGCATCCCATCTTCTTATCCGATAATCTGATGCGTCTTGATAATTCACTGAAAAAATCAAACATTGCGATTGACATAGCTACCCTTCATATTCCGGATAAGTTAAATCGACTTATCTCCTTAGAGCACATTGGCGAAGGAAACCTGAAATATGTGCTCCACTTTACAAAAGGCAAATCGCCGGATGAATACATTTTCCAGATACCCCATTCTTATCCATCCCAACAGGACTACGAGTGCGGGATCGACACCATCACCTGCCCGGCAGTCCGGGAAAACCCGGAAATAAAATACATCAACGGGGAATTACGCAGCCTGGCCAATCGGTTAATGCAGGAACACCACGTTTATGAAGTGCTTTTGGTTGACCGGGAAGGCTATATCACCGAAGGTTCCCGTTCTAACGTATTTTTTATAAAAGACAATACGCTTTACACGGCTTCTACGGCTTATGTATTGCCGGGCACCAGCCGTAAAAGAGTGTTTGACATTTGTAAAGAACATACCATTCCAATCATCGAACAGCGTGTGCCTGTAAATGCCGTACAGGAATACGAAGCAGCCTTTTTAACCGGGACTTCTCCCCTGATATTACCCATTCGTCGCATAAATGAGGTCAGTTTAAATCCTCAGGATCAGATGTTAAAAAAAATCATGAATTATTATTTTTCATTGGTGGAAAGCGTTTTTTAGGTTTAAATACTTTTTTATAAAAGTATCTTTTCTTAATATTGCAGTGCTTGCTTATTTGTTCATCTTTTTGAATCATCTTAACGAATGAAATATATTGTCCTGATTGCTGTAATAGCGTTAATTATTTTTGTAAAACCGTGGGATATTAGTATTGCCGGAGTGAATAAATCCGCTAAACAAGACTCAACCCTGATCCCTCCTCTTTCCGAACTTCCTTTAGCTCTGCTTCCTGTTAATCAAGTAACTAATAATAGTGACTCCGATCTTCCTGAAACCCAAAGATTCGACCGGATTATCGAACAATTCATGAATAAATGGGAAATCAAGGGGGCTTCTTTCGCACTCATGAAAGACAATCGGCTGATTTATTGTAAAGGTTACGGGCTTGCCGATGCCGAAGCACAAATACCCACAGATGTCAAACATGTTTTCCGGGTAGCTTCTGTGTCCAAACTGATCACTGCGGTAGGAATCATGAAATTGGTTGAAGAAAGGAAACTTCGCTTAAACGATCAGGTTTTCGGAGAACAGGGTATTTTAAACGATTCCTGCTTTTTAAATATCAAAGACCCGCGCAGTAAAAAAATCACCGTAGAACAACTGTTACGCCATCAGGGAGGCTATTCCATAACCTATGGCGATCCGATGTTCTGCCCGCTGGATATAGCCCGTAAAATGAACGTGGAAGCGCCCGTGGATCTGAACACGATGATCCAATTCGTCCTGTCGCGCCCTTTGGGATACACTCCCGGAGAAGGAACACGCTATTCCAATATAGGTTACGGGATTTTATCTAAAGTTATAGAAAAGGTAACCGGAAAAGGATATGAAGAATATATCCGGAAACAAATTCTGAAACCGGCTGGTTGTTCGGATATGTTCCTGGGACACAACCTCGATGCCGACCATTTTCCCAATGAAGTGAAATATTACGAAGTGTCGAATGCCGAATTGATTCCGGCTTGTGACGGAAGCGGTAAAATGGTATACCGTAGCAACGGAGGCAATAATATTGAAGAATTGTATGGAGCCGGGGGCTGGGTGGCCTCCCCCGCCGAATTGCTTCGTTTTTTGGCAGCCATCGACGGTAATCCTGAGGTAAAAGATATTCTTAGGCCCGAAACGATACGCTATATGACTCAATCTATGCCCAACACCATGCCTATCGGCTGGATTGAAACCAATACGGACGGAGAATGGACACGTACCGGAACTTTAGCAGGTACCAGTGCCCTGATGAAAAAACAACGCGATGGCTATTCCTGGATTTTTGTAACGAATACCAGCAGTTGGAAAGGTTCCCGTTTCCCCCACTACATCAACGCAATGATGCAAAATGCAATGCGTACGGTTAGCCATTGGCCGGAAAGAAACCTGTTCGAATTGCAAAATATGGATCATGAAAAACTCATGGCAGTTCGCTAAATTCCATGTATTCACAACTGCTTTTAGCTCCCAATGCTTTTAAAGGCACATTATCTGCCCCTGAAATTTGCAGGATTTTACAGGAAGAACTAAGCGGAACTCACTACTCCACCCTTTCAATCCCATTAGGCGACGGTGGCGACGGCACGGCAGAAATACTCGCTTCTTTTCTTAACGCCCGTGAAATAGAAACCCAGGCAGAAGATGCGCTGGGACGTTTGCATCCGGTTAAATATTATGTAACATCCCGAATGGCGATCCTTGAATTAGCAGCCATCTGTGGTTTGAAATATTTACACCCTGAAGAATACGATGTAGAAAACACGAATACGGCGGGTGTCGGCAGAGTTATCAACGAAGTGGTAAATCGGGGAATCCGCGAAATCGTCCTGTGCATAGGAGGAAGTGCAAGCATTGACGGTGGCACGGGAGCCTTGGAGGCCATGGGATTGAAAATTGTAAAACACGCCTCGCAATTCAGGAATCATATCCTTGATATTGAAAAGATAGAAGCGGATGAACTAAAATATAAATTTAAGGATATTTCGTTGACAATTCTCTGTGACGTTGAAAATCCCTTGTTAGGAAATCAGGGTGCAGCCCGCATTTTCGGTCCGCAAAAAGGAGCTTCCGGTTTACAGGTTTCAACTTTAGAGGAACGGATGAAAGCTTATGCACATCTATTGCAGGAAGCCACCGGGAAAGATGTGACAACCGTAAAGCACGGAGGAGCCGCAGGAGGCATTGCCGCGGCTTTTTCAGCCCTGTTAGATGCCCGTTTAATCTCCGGAGCTGACTATTGCCTAAACCTTTCCGGGTTTAAAGAACTTTTAAATACTTCGACATTGGTCATTACGGGAGAAGGCAAACTCGACAAGCAATCTCTATGGGGAAAGATTCCGGGTACGGTTGCCCGCTTGTGCCAGTCTGCCCATACGGATGTGGTAGCTATCACGGGAATAGCGGAAGATGCTCCCGACATTTTTAAAAAGGTATTTTCTTTAAGTCACTATGCCGGAAATTCTGCCGCCTCGCTCCTGCAACCGGAATTTTTTCTGAGGATGGCAGCCCGGGAACTAAAAAAACTTTACCTTACATTTTGATTATTCTTTTCAAATGACAACTTTTGCGGCAAGAAAATAAAACCGATTACCTATGTCTTATAAAATACTGACGATAAATCCCGGTTCAACATCGACTAAAATTGCTGTCTTTGACGACGAAACGGAATTATTCACAGCAACCCTTCGTCACTCTTCGGAAGAACTCGAACAATTTCCTACGATCGCGTCACAATTTCAATACCGAAAAGACCTCATATCCAAAGAATTGAAAGCGGCAGGTTTCGATCTTCATTCTTTCCACACCATCGTGGGACGTGGAGGATTGGTCAAACCGATTGAATCCGGCATTTACGAAGTAACCACTGCTTTGGCGCACGATCTGGAGCACCCTGTGATGGGTGAACACGCTTCCAACCTCGGAGGTCTGATCGCCCGCGATCTGGCACAGGAAATCCCCGGAGCTAAAGCGTATATTGCCGATCCGGTAGTTGTAGACGAATTAGCCCCTATCGCAAGAATATCGGGACATCCCGCATTTGAAAGAGTGTCTATTTTTCATGCCCTGAATCAAAAAATGATCGGACGCACCTATGCCAGGGAAAACAACCGGAAATACGAAGAACTCAACCTGATTATCGCCCACTTGGGCGGAGGAATCTCCGTAGGTGCTCACCGACAGGGTAAAGTGATCGATGTGAACAACGCCCTCGACGGCGACGGGCCTTTTTCTCCGGAGCGTTCCGGAGGTGTTCCGGCGGGCGCGCTGCTGGAAACCTGTTTTAGCGGAAAATCCAAAAATGATGTCCGGAAAATGCTCAAAGGCAACGGAGGGGTTGTTGCTTATCTGAATACAAACGATATTCGGGAAGTAGCGGAAAAATCGCAATACGATCCCCAATACGCCCTGATCCTCCAGGCCATGTGCTATCAGGTGGCGAAAGAGATCGGAGCTATGGCAGCCGGGGCAAGCGGGCGGGGGGGTGGCTGTTTTAAAATATGTC
>UQJP01000044.1 GCA_900541415.1 uncultured Odoribacter sp.
CCGGTCGTCGAAAGTGGGTGGTGGGCGGCACGCTAAAAGCCGATACCGTGAATCGCACATTGGATGTGAAGTTGAAATACGGCATTCATATTCCCACGCTAAAGACTTTGTTAGACCTTGTTCCCGATACGATTCTGCGAAAAACGGATGATGTGGAAGTGCGGGGAGAAGTGCTTTGCCGGGGTGAGGTGAACGGGCTTTACGGGAAAAAGAATATTCCCCTGATTACTTCGCAGTTTAAGATTACCGGAGGATATATAAAATATCCGGGTATGCCTTCCCAGATCGATTCGCTGAATATGGATTTCGATGCTTTCGTCGATTTACAGAAGGAGCAGCCCTCTTATTTGCGGATGAAGCATTTTTGTGTGAAAGGCGGAGGAATGGATGTCGATGTCACAGGTGATGTGGACGATTTGATTGAGGCTCCGGTGGTGAAAGCTCAAATAAAGGCCTTGGTAAATTTTACCGATCTGACCAAAATATTTCCTTTGGCTGACGGGATTACCTGCGCCGGGGATATGGATATGTCGCTCAAGACCCACATTCTGGTTTCCGATGTATTGGAAGCTAACTACGGGAAATTGAGGGTAGGCGGCTGGTTCCGAATGAAAAATGTGGATATTTTTATTCCTAAGGATAGTATCGTGCTGAACATGAAGAATGCCGGGATTGTTTTTTCCACGAATCGGAAAAATGACAAGACATTACAAAAGACCGATTTACTGAATGGTATTGTCGGTTATTCGGGATTGGATGTGAATGTGAAAGGGAGAGTCCGGTTGAGAATGGATACAACTTACCTGACTTTACGCACTTCGCCGTTGAAAGATACGACGGCGGTGGCTTCTATGAGTTCTACCCTGCATTTGGGAAAAATGGTGTTTATCGTGCGCGATACTTTGCTGGTAGGGTTGAAGAGTGCCCAGATCAGTGCAGCCCTGTCACCTTCGAAACGGGATAAAAAAATACCCCGGATCAATGCTGAAGCCAGTGTCGATAGTTTAAGGTTGAGAGCTATGGGCAACCGTTTAAGCCTGGCGAAGGCCAATGTGCAGATAGAAGCAGTCAGAAGCCGGAGGAACAAAAATATCTGGTTGCCGACGGGAGATGTTGATTTCCGGGGGTTGCGTGCCTATACGCCTTATTTCCCGCTGCGCATGCGTATGCCCGGAACGAAAGTTCATTTCGACCGGAACGAGATTTTGCTGGATTCCGCCGTTTTGCAGTTGGGGCGTTCCAATATGAAGCTGACGGGAAATGTGTCTAATTTAATCAGTTCTTTCTTTAAGAAAGAGGATTTGAAGGCGCAGTTGATCGTTACTTCGAAGATGATAGATTGCAATCAGGTGATGAGGGCATTGGATGCAGGTACGGCTTATATGGCGAAGGTGAAAGCCGGATTCCGGGATACCATAAGCCAGGAAGAGGAAGATATAGAGGATGTTCCGGTGCTGAACGATTCAATTGTGTATGAAGGGAATAATTCCCTGTTTATTGTCCCCAAAGGTATCGATTTCACTTTCCAGACCGATATTGATAAAATTCTGTTCGGTAAACTTGAAATGGATAGTGTGCACGGGGAGGTGACGATGCGTAATCAGTGTATCCGGCTGGAAGACCTTGAATTGCGTTCTTCGGCGGCAAACATGAGCACTTCTGCCGTTTACAAGGCTACCGACACGATAAAAGCTTATTCCGGATTTGCCTTGCAGATGCACGATATTCGTATCGACAGTCTGGTGCATTTGATTCCTTCGCTGGACACTTTGTTCCCCATGTTGCGTTCTTTTCAGGGCGTTGTGGATTTCCATATCGCTGCGGATGCCTGGCTCGATTCAACTATGATGATCGACCTGCCTACTTTGCGGGCGGCTGCTTATCTGGATGGAAAGGATTTGGTGCTGATGGACGGGGAGACATTTGCTGAAATTTCTAAAATGTTGATGTTTAAGAATAAGAAGCGTAATTTAATCGATAGTATATCGGTGGATTTGGCTGTCAAAGACGGTACGGTGAATATTTACCCGTTCCTGGTGGAGATCGACCGTTATAAGGCGGCGGTAGGCGGAGAGCATAATATCGATATGACTTTTAAATATCATATTTCTATTTTGAAATCTCCTTTACCTTTCCGGGCCGGTGTGGATATTTCCGGTAACCTGGATAAAATGAAGTTTAAAATTACCAAAGCAAAATATAAAGACTTGTTTATTCCTTCCCGGCGGGCGAAAGTGGATAGCACGCAGTTGAGCCTGAAATCCCGGATACGGGAGTTATTGAGAGGGGAGAAATAATCCGAAGATAAGTAAAACCGGGACTGGCGATAAGGTAGTCCCGGTTTTTTTTATGGTTACCGATAACTGACGAAACGGATTGTATAAAGCAGGTGTTCCCTGCACCATAGAAAACAATTTAGCTGAAGGCTGATTCAGAATGTGTTGAATCATGTTATAAATGTTTTGTTTTTTATAAAATAAAGACTATGTTTGTATAAAATATAAATATGTACAGAGCATATATTAAAATAATTTATATTATTATCGGTTTGCTGGCGGTATCTTCGGCGGTGACAGGGCAGAATTGGTCTTTACCTACTCCGGAAAGAGGAGCAAATGAAGCGTTTTTAATTCCTTATCCCGCAGAGGTGGTCCGGAAGGCCGGAAAAGTTCGCTTCTCGACATTGGATGCGGAATTAAATAGTCCGGTCGCACGGGAATGTACCGACAGGATTATGGCCGAATTGGCTGATGTACGTAAATTTTGGCAGATGCCCGAACAGGCCGGAAAAAATGTATGCCGGGTAAAATTTGAACCTTTAGCCGGGGAGAAAGGGAAAGAAGGCTCGTATCATTTGTCTGTTTCTGCACGGGAATTTATTATCCGGGCGGATGGATATGCCGGATATTTTAATGCCTTGCAAACCGTGAGGCAGCTTGTCCGGACTGAAAAATCGGGCGGTTATCTGTTGCCTTGCATAGACATAAAGGATTCTCCTGCATTTGATGTGCGGGGACTCATGTTGGATGTGGGACGGAATTACATGCCTATGGCTTTTATCAAAGATGTGGTCCGGAAGTTGTCATATTATAAGATTAATGTTCTTCATTTGCACCTGACGGATGATCCGGGCTGGAGGGTGGAGATCAAAAGCCATCCGGAGCTTACGGATTCCACGTTTTTTTGGAAAACCAGACAGCCAGGTAAATACTATACTCTGCAGGAAATAAAAGATTTGTGTGCTTATTGCGCTTCCCTGAATATCAGGGTGATTCCGGAGGTCGATATGCCGGGACATAGTGCGTCCTTTACGAAAGCCGTCGGGGCGGATATGCAGACCGAACGGGGTATGGAGGTTTTAAAGGAAGCCCTGGACGAGATTATTCCTTTGTTTGAGGATGAATGGTTTCATATCGGTTCGGACGAAGTGCATTTTAAGAATAAGGATTTCATGCCGGAAATGATCCGGTATATTCGGAGCAAAGGGAAAGAAGTGATGGTTTGGTATCCCGGTTATGCTCCCGATACCTCTGCTATACGGACATGCTGGGGAGAAAATGAAGCGGGTGCCCGGTTGGATAAATCCGCCCGGAATATCGATTGTAACGGTTTTTATCTTGATTGGATGGATGCTCAGGGAGGCGTGTTACAAACTTTTTTCCAGCAGCCCTGTGAAGAGAAGGAAGGTAGTGAAAAAGCTTTAGGCTCGATATTTTGTGTATGGACGGACGGGGCTTTGAGCTCGGCGGAACGGGTATTGGAGCAATATCCTTTTTATCCTTGTGCCCTGACTTTTTCCGAACGGATTTGGAGAGGAAGCCATGAAAAGCGGAAGGATCTGATGGCTTGCTGTCCGGTACCCGGAACCGAAGCGGGAGAGGCTTTTGCCGAATTTGAAGATCGTCTGGCCTACCACCGGGATCATTATTTCAAAGGAATCCCGTTCCCTTATGTAAAACAATCGAATATAAAATGGCGTTTGATCGGTCCGTTCGACCATCACGGGAAGAACGACACTTCTTTTGAGCCGGAACAGGTGATCAAGGATGAATATGCCACCGGAGACTCTGTGCTGCGGTGGAATGAAAGCCCGGCTTACGGAGGTTTAATACAGATACGCAATCTTTACACAACATTCAATATGCATCGGGGTGTGTTCCGGCTGGGGCATTGGCCTACGGTGATGTCGTCCGTTGTCGGGAAGGGGGACGGCACGTGCTATGCTTTGGCATATATCCGCAGCCCCAAAGACCAGGAGGTACACCTGATGTTCGGATTGAACGGAATGTGGGGACATTCGGGTGGTTATCGCACTGCCCGTGCTCCTGAACAGGGGAGCTGGGATTTTAGTGGCGGGGATATTTGGCTGAATGGGGAACGGGTGGAGCCCCCGCATTGGAAATTCGAGAGTCTGCCCTGGACGGGATGGGGACGGGGGCGTATAGAAGTGCCTTTAACAGAGGAAGGTTATTTTTTCCGTCCTCCGGTGAAAATCAAACTGAAAAAAGGCGTGAACCAAATTCTTGTCCGCACAGTGTTCGGACATTGGAAGGGTGACGATGGACAGAGGAAATGGCAGTTTTGTTGCATTCCGGTGAATTGGGACGGAGTGCATTACACAGAAGTGGAAAAATTAGAATACCTTGACTTTTATCCCTACGATAAAAAATAGTATTCATACAGGTCGGAGAAGAGTATTTTCCCGATTATCATTTAGTTGTGATAGGAAAAATGTTATCGATTGCTGTTTGCGTTCTGACTTATATGAAAACCTGGAATCGTTTAAAAATCGATCGGGAATCTGAGCCCGGTTTTGTTCTTCTCTATGCGGGAAGAACGTCTTACCGATATTCCTGAGGAGGTATCAGCGACCGATAGATAAAGTTTTATATTTGCCTTAAAGCGGGCAAGGAGGCTTATACCCTCCTTTGAATTTATAGATTGCAGTCCGTCCCGTTTTCTGGTCAAACTCCCCGGACAGGTTGTGTAAATGTCTTTCTTTTCCCACATACCAACAGCATGGCTATGGCAGAGCTTGTTACCATGATAATGGCTGTGGAATGGAGGATATTTCCTACTCCTACTAGGGGTGAAACGATTCCTCCGGCCAGGAAACTGACCGCGCCGAAAATAGCCGAGGCCGCTCCGGCATTCTGGCGTTCGGTATCCAAAGCGAGGGCGGTGGAGGTCGGCAGAACGAGCCCTCCGAAAACCAATGTCAGGAAAAGGGCTATTTCGAAGTAAAGAATCGGTAATTCAAACCAAAGGGTTAGCCCTGTGAATATGGAAAGGACGAAAGACCCCGCCACTCCGGTAGCAACTCCTTGTCGGATATTCCGAAACCAACTGGCAGAGGTTGTTCCGATGATCAGCGCTATAGCATTTATGGCAAAGCAAAGGCTGTAGGACAGTGGCGAAAGTTCATAGTGTTCCTGAAGGATGAAAGGGGAGGAAGAGATATAGGCAAAAATTGTTCCGAAGGTAAATGCCTGTATCAGTACATATCCCATAAACTCGCGTTTGACCAAAAGAGGGAGGAAGTTACGGAAAGAGGAAAAAGCCGGAACTGTAATGCGGCGTTCTGCCGGTAAAGATTCTTTTAATCTTCCGCAGAGCAGGATTAAGATCGCTCCTAAGAATAACAGAAACGTGAAGATTCCTACCCAGTTGGTGAATTTTAGCATAATTCCGCCGCCCACCGGAGCAAGAATGGGTGCCAGGCCGTTTACTGCCGAAATCATGGCGAATGCCCTGGCCAATTCTTTCCCGGTATAACAATCGGTGGCTACCGATCGGGAAATTACAATGCCTCCGGCTCCGGCAATTCCCTGTAAGAACCGGAAAAAAATAAAAGCACCGATATTCCAGGCAAAGATGCAGGCAACGGTAGAAAGAATGAAAAGCCATAATGAAATCATAAGCGGTAGTTTACGGCCGTATTTATCGCTAAGAGGCCCGATAATGATCTGTCCGAACCCCAGTCCCAGCATTGCCGTGGTGATTCCCAGTTGCACCATAGGAGCTGTGGTGTTGAAATAAACGGTCATGGACGGCAGGCCAGGCAAATACATATCGGTGACGAAAGGTCCGAAAGCCGACAGAAGCCCTAATAAAACGAGTAAAAATGTTTTTGAATTCTGCATATCTTTCTAAATAAAATTACAGAACAAAGTTCCTTTATTTTTTTTATTTCTGAAAGTTTCATTCTCTATGCAATTGGTTTTATTTGAAAATAAATTCTATCTTTACCCGGTGCAAAACAATACCTTTCAAAATACCAATGAATTCACCCTCCCTTTGGATACTCAGTCCGTCCAGAAGAATGGTATTGTTTCATTTGTGCTGACCGGAGAGCAGATTTCCGGGAATTATTCTTTGTGTAGCGGGGTTTTCGTTTATCTTTTGATAGAAGCGGGGAAAGGGCAGGTATCTATTTCCGGGAAAAAATATCCGTTAAAGCCTTTGACTTTGGTTATCCTGTCCCCGGAATATCTGGGACAGCTTTCCGAGATCAGTCCTGATTCCCAAATTGATGTATTGTTCGTTACTAAAACTTTTTTAGACACTTTGCCCGCTTCCGATAAGATGTATAGGCACATTACGAAGGTACTCTTGCAGCAGCGACAGGTAAATCTTCTGGCCAAACAACAATTTTTGGTTTTATCTGAAACTGTAAAAATCATTCAGAAAAAACTGGGATTAACCACTCACTATTTAAAACGTGAAATGGTTCAAAACGCTTTGGCGGCATTTCTGCTTGAGATCAGTAATATCTGGATAGAAAACCATTGGGATATGCTTCATGAGCCTCATCAGATTCATTATGAGTATATTCTGAAAAGTTTTTTCAATTCCCTGATGCAGAATTACCGGAGGGAACACCTGGTGTCTTTCTATGCCGATCAACTGAGTATTACTCCCCAATACCTGTCTTTGATTATTAAAGACCTGACAGGACGAACCCCCAGCCAGTTTATTTTTGAAAGGTTGTATTGTGAAGCCCGTGCTTTGCTGGATAGTCCAGACTTATCGATCAAAGAAATAGCCGAGCAATTGTATTTTTCAGACCAGTCTGCATTTGGTAAGTTTTTTAAAAAACGTTCCGGAATTTCTCCCGTCGATTTCCGGAAAAAGCGTCAGGTTCGCTGAGGGAGAGGGGCATATCGTCGTGTCCCGCTTGGAATGGAATACAGTGGGTATGGCTTGATTGGCCGGAAGAATTATTTTTATTTTGAGCAGAACACATTTTCCTGAAAAGCCCTAATTTTGCCCTGTTTTCAAATGGATATGTCTATGATGAATCAGGAATTGAAGGGGCATGGGGCTATGCTGGGTGCAGAGATCATGTGGGGGGTAATGGCTCCGGTTTCAAAAATCGTATTGGCGAGTGCTGTAACACCTTTGCTTATGACCAATTGCCGGGTGTTGGGGGCGGCATGCCTGTTCTGGATAGCTTCCCTTTTTACAAAACGGGAACATGTGGGACATCATGACCTGCTATTACTTTTTTTTGCATCCTTGTTGGGAATTATATTTAATCAGGGGTTGTTTATGTTTGGACTGAGCCTGACTTCACCAATCAACGCTTCTATCATTACGACCAGCTCTCCCATTATAACAATGATTGTGGCCGCTCTTTTCCTGCATGAACCGGTTACCAAAAGTAAGCTATTGGGAGTTTTTCTCGGTGCGATCGGTGCTTTTGTTTTGATTGTAAGCGGACAGCACGGGGGTGCGCAGGGCGGTAACGTGTGGGGGGATATTCTTTGTTTGCTTGCCCAGTTGAGTTTCTCGTTATACCTGGTATTTTATAAAGGATTGACTTCCCGTTATTCCTCTGTAACCTTGATGAAATGGATGTTTACCTATTCTTCCATTTGCCTGATCCCGTTTTCTTATAATGAAATTATAGCAGCGGATTGGGCATCGTTAAGCAGACAAGTTATTGGGGGACTTGTTTTAATTGTTTTTTGTGCCACATTTATCAGTTACCTGCTTATCCCGATCGGGCAGAGGTATTTGCGCCCTACTTTGACAAGTATGTATAATTACGTACAGCCGATCGTGGCTTCCATTGTGGCGGTTTGCTGGGGTATGGACAATTTTAACCTATTGAAGATCATTGCTGTGGTTTTGGTTTTTACGGGAGTGTTCTTTGTTACGAAAAGCCCTGGCCGGGAAGAGGTAGAAGCTTATGAAAAAGCCAAAAAACAGAACGAACAGCCATATTAAATTCACCCATCCGGCATGGGAACTAAAAAGTAATAAGCTTTTATTTTTTATCGTTCTAATCGGGAAACCTGAATCGGATTATAGAGTTGAGGGGGGCCGAAGCGGAAAATTATGTCTTGTTTATGAGATTTTTTTATAACTTTTGGGAAAAACCGATATTTTTTAATAATTTGTCCAACCATTGATTTCGTGTAATTTTTTTATCAGCTTTACTTAGAAGCCTAATACCCAATTGTATGAATAATAAAATAATAAGCCGGAGCTTAGTAAGTGCTGTTTGTGGTACCTGTTTTACGATGGCCAATGCTCAGGATCGTCCCAATATTATTGTTTTTTTAGTGGATGACATGGGGTTGATGGATACTTCCGTTCCTTTCGACGTAGATCAGGAAGGAAACGCAGTGAAACAACCCCTGAATGAGTGGTATCGTACTCCTAATATGGAGCGTTTGGCTAATCAGGGCATCCGTTTTTCAACTTTTTATGCACAAAGCGTAAGTTCGCCGTCCAGGGCTTCAATCATGACCGGGCAGAATGCCGCCCGTCATCGCACGACCAATTGGATTAATGCGGAAAGTAATAACCGTACTCCTTTCGGGCCGTTCGATTGGAATTGGAAAGGATTGACACAAGAGGATAAGATTTATCCTTATCTGTTACAACAAGCCGGATATAAAACGATCCATGTGGGGAAAGCGCATTTTGGATGTCAGAACAGTGAAGGTGAAGATCCTAAGAATTTGGGTTTTGATGTGAATATTGCCGGATCGGCCATCGGGCATCCGGGCAGTTACCACGGAGAAAACGGTTATGGATGGATTAAAGGTCAGAGGGCCAGGGCTGTGCCTGATTTGGAACAATATCACAAGACAAGCACTTTTCTGAGTGATGCTTTGACGCTTGAAGCGGGTAAGGAAATGGAAAAAGCTGTGGCTGAACATAAGCCTTTCTACCTGAATATGGCGCATTATGCCGTTCATTCCCCGTTTGAAACGGACGAACGTTTTATCGGACACTACACAGATCCGGCCAAAAAACAACAAGCCCGCGCATTTGCCACGTTGATCGAGGGGATGGATAAATCTTTGGGGGATATTATGGACAAGCTGGAGAAAATGGGGATAGCCGAGAACACTCTGATTATTTTCTTAGGTGATAACGGGGGAGATGCTCCCTTGGGCGAGGCTGCTGATTACGGTTCTTCCGCGCCCTTTAAAGGAAAGAAAGGAGCGGAATATGAAGGAGGTGTCCGCGTTCCTTTCATTGTGGGATGGGCACATCCCGATAAGGATAATAAATTTCAAAAGGCTTATCCTGTTGCCCGGAATGCCATTCAAACCCAGATGGGAACGGTGATGGATATATATCCGACAGTGCTTTCCGTTGCCGGGGTAAAAGCCGCTGAAGACCATGTTTTGGATGGTTCCGATTTAAAGAAGCTCTTGAGCGGGAAGAAAGATAAAAAGCACCGGGACGATTTCCTGATGCATTTCCCGCATGAACATCGCGGTAGTTATTTTACCTCTTATCGTAAAGGAGATTGGAAATTGATTTATTACTATAATCCTCAAACGCCTGAAAAGCCAAGTTATAAACTCTTTAATTTAGCGGACGACCCTTATGAAAAAAACGATTTGGCCAAGTCCGACCAAAAAAAGACTAAGGAACTTTTCGATTTAATGGTGAAAAGGTTGGAAAAGGAAAAAGCCCTTTATCCGGTGGATGCCCATAAAAATGAATTGAGGCCTTTTTTCATTGCACAGTAACGTGCCCGGAAGGGAAAGAAAATGAATATTTCCTTTTCAGGGGTGGCGGAAAAGGTGTTGTTGGATCGGAAACGGAGCAGAATTTTTCTAATATATCGAAAACAGGAGGTTTTTGAAAGAAATTGAAAAGGATGCCTACAAGGCATCCTTTCGTTTTATATATAAAGTTTACGAATCAAACCTACCGTTCAGTATATGAATTTCCCGAATTCGCTGATTATGGTAAGCTTATTTCCTTCGCCTTCGTCGTTGTCGTAGCAACGGCCGACGATGTGGGCGTCAATGTTGAAGCTTTTTGAAATGGCGATAATATCTGCCGCCAGGTCTTCGTTTACGTATATCTCCATGCGATGTCCCATATTGAACACTTTGTACATCTCTTCCCAGGGAGTTCCGGATTGTTCCTGTATTAATTTAAATAAAGGAGGAACCGGGAAAAGATTGTCTTTAACAATGTGCATGTTTTCGACAAAGTTCATCACTTTGGTTTGGGCTCCGCCGGAACAGTGAATCATTCCATGTATATCTTTACGGAATTTGTCCAGAATTTGTTTGATGACCGGAGCATAAGTGCGGGTGGGCGACAGAACCAGTTTTCCGGCATCGATCCCGAGTTCGGCAACCTGGTCGGTAAGCCGACATTGCCCAGCATATACCAATTCGTCCGGAACGGCGTTGTCGTAGCTTTCCGGGTATTTTTCCGCCAAATACTTGGCAAATACATCATGCCGGGCAGAAGTAAGACCGTTCGAACCCATTCCACCGTTGTATTCGGTTTCGTAGGTTGCCTGTCCGTAAGAAGAAAGTCCCACAATGACATCGCCTGCCTGTATTTTTTCATTGGTGATTACATCTTTCCGTTTCATACGGCAAGTCACGGTGGAATCGACGATAATCGTACGTACCAAATCTCCCACATCGGCTGTTTCTCCTCCGGTGGAATATATATTTACACCTAATTTACGGTATTCTGCGAGCAGTTCTTCCGTTCCGTTGATGATGGCAGCGATCACTTCGCCCGGAATCAGATTTTTGTTTCTTCCGATCGTGGAAGAAAGTAAAATATTATCGATGGCACCTACACACAATAGGTCGTCGAGGTTCATAATCAGGGCATCCTGTGCGATACCTTTCCAAACGGACAGGTCGCCTGTTTCTTTCCAATACATATAGGCCAGAGACGACTTTGTTCCGGCTCCGTCTGCGTGCATGATATTACACCATTTTTCATCCCCGCCGAGGTAGTCCGGGACGACCTTGCAGAAAGCTTTAGGAAATATTCCCTTGTCGATGTTTTTAATTGCATTGTGAACGTCCTCTTTGGAAGCGGACACTCCGCGTTTGTTATATCTTTCGTCTTTTCTCATGATAAAAAGTCTAAGAATGTCCGCAAGCGTAAGCCAATACTATAACAGGAGCATGCCTCCGGAAAATCCTTTATGATGATTGAAGTTGCAAACTTACGTAAAACAATCGAAAATAAAAAAGCAGGTTTATTCTTTTCTCAATCCCCGGTTATACAAAGCATATAATCTCCACCAAATCACAAGCATCAGTCCCCCTGTCAGCATATTTGTGACTGATTTCGAGGTATGCAGGAAATGTTTGACCGTATAGGCGATGCCTTCCACCCCGTTCCAGGGATTCATGGCCACCCAGGTGAAGCGATAATCTTTGCCGACCGAGGTCATGGAAAGAAGAGAGCAGGCTATGACTAAGGTTAACAGGGAAAGAATAAGCGCAAGTTTATTTATTTTCATGATTTTAAAATATTTTCAATGAGGGATAATTCCTCCGTTGTAAAATGAAGATTTTGCAGGGCTTTCAGGTTGTCGGTCAATTGTTCTACGGAACTTGCCCCGACAATCACACTGCTTACCCGCTCATCTTTGAGCAACCAGGCCAATGCCATTTCGGCCAATGTTTGTCTGCGCTGTCCTGCCAGTTCGTTCAGCCGGGTGGCTTTGTTCACTTTTTCTGCTGTAACCTGTTCGCGTTGAAGGAATCCGGTGGCTTTAGCGGCTCTGGAATCCTCCGGGATTCCATGCAGGTATTTATTGGTGAGTAAGCCTTGTGCCAGGGGTGAAAAGGCTATAAATCCAATGCCCTTTTCGTTTAATAGCGGGAGTAATTCCGGCTCGACGTTCCGTTCAAACATGGAATAGCGTGCCTGGTGGATCAGGCAGGGCGTTTGGGCTTCCTGCAATAACCGGGTTGCAATCCGGGTTTGCTCCGGAGTATATTTGGAAAGTCCGACATATAAAGCCTTTCCTTGCCTGACAATATCCGAAAGGGCCCTCACCGTTTCTTCGATAGGCGTAGACGGGTCGGGACGATGGGAATAAAAAATATCCACATAATCTGTTCCCAGGCGTTTCAGGCTTTGATCGATGCTGGCAAATAAATGCTTACGGCTTCCCCAATCTCCGTAGGGCCCTGCCCACATCGTGTGTCCCGCTTTAGTGGAAATGACCAGTTCGTCCCGGTAAAAACCTAAGCCCTGTTTTAATATTTTCCCGAAATTTTCTTCGGCAGAGCCGGGAGGCGGTCCGTAATTATTGGCAAGGTCGAAATGGGTGATTCCCTGGTCGAAAGCCGAATAGGCAATTTTAGTATAGTTTTCCGGTGCATCCATTCCTCCGAAATTATGCCATAAACCCAAAGAAACGGCTGGCAATAGGATGCCGCTTTTACCGCAACGGCGGTATTGCATTTGCTCGTAACGATCGGGGGTGGGGCTGTAAGTGGGCATATCAGGGGTGTTTATAGTTTTACTTTCATGATGTTTGCCGGGGGACGCTGGTTTTTAAATTCATTCGCCATAAACTCGAAATGTTTACGGGTGTGGTTGAAGAATATCTGAAATCCCTGGCAAAGGCAAGAAATATATTCTCCATCGGCATTTTGTATAAACCGATTTTTAGGACAATCGCCTCCGCAGGCTTTAAGATAAGGGCACGCCTTACATTGTTGCGATAAGGTGTCGGCTTTCCTTTGCTCGAAGAATAATTGTTGGTCGCTTTTAGCCATTTGGGCAAGGTCGGTTTCCATGATATTCCCGATCCGGTGTTCCGGGAAAACGAAATGATCGCAGCAATAAGCATCACCGTTATGCTCGATAGCGAGGGAGCAGCCGCAATATTGTGCCATAGAACAGAGCGAGGGCATTTGTCCCACGTAGGCTGCGAGGGTATTGTCGAAGTAGTTCACATAATAAGTTCCTACGTCCGTTTTCACCCATTTGTCGAAAATCCGGCAAAGGAAATTCCCCCAATCGACCGCACTCACGTTTTCGCGCATAATGGCAGCTGCCTTGCTGTAGCTGTTCGAAACGATCGAAAATTTTTCACTTTCGTCTGTCGCAATCCTTTCGGCAATTGGCGAAAATTGCATGAATTTACTGCCTAATTCTTTCAGAAATTCATAAACGGCTACCGGATGTTTGCTATTGGTGGCGTTTACCACAGACATCGTGTTGAATTCCACTCCGTGTTTCCGGAAAATACGGGCACATTCGACTACCTTTTCCCAGGAACCTTTCCCGTTGGGAAAACGGCGGTGGTTGTCGTGAAATGGTTGAGGCCCGTCGATAGAAAGCCCGCAGAGAAAATTATTTTTTGCAAGAAATTCTGCCCAGGAATCGTCGATCAATGTGCCGTTCGTTTGAAACGAATTGGCAATCTCCTTGCCATTTGCATATTTTTTTTGCCATTCAATGGCTTTTTTGAAGTATTCCACACCCAATAGGGTGGGTTCTCCGCCGTGCCAGATGAATTCAATCCGTTGCTGGGGTTGCGATTGTATATAGTCTTTTATCAGTTTCTCAAGAACTTCATCTTTCATTCGAAAAGCCGATAGATTGAATTTTTTCCCCGGGTACAAAGCATCTTTTTCTAAATAGTAACAATAATCGCAATCCAGATTGCACACCGGGCCAACGGTTTTGATCATGACCGAGAACGGACGCTGCAATTTGTCGCGTTCCTGTTCGAAGAAAAATGAAGCGGTTTGTTTTGTTTTAGAATCCATTTATTACTTATCTGCTTTATTAGGTCAAAAGTAATAAAAAAACTCCTTGCTTGCGACAAGGAGGTGCACAAGATTGTTTGTAAGCCTGTGCTATAAGAGTTAGGTTAGTATTTCTCTCTAATTTACAGAGTTCAACGGCGGAGTGCTGTATTGGTTTCGTTTTTTAATATAAAAAAAGCAGATAATCGGACGAACGGGCGATTTTTCGGAAAAAGCGTGGGTTAAAGGTGTTTTTCCCGGTATGGAAAATGGAAATGGCGGCGGAAAAATAGAAAAAAGTCTTGAATGATTCTTTGTGGGCTAAACGAAATCATTCTATTTTCGTAAAAGAGGCATAGTATGATTAAAAAGAAATAAAAATGAGAAAGTTTCATATTCCAACAAAAGAAGAAGTGCCGGAACGTGACCGGAAGAGGTTTTACGCTTTAGAAGAAAGTATGGGGAAGGTTCCCAATGTTTATGCTTTTTTAACTCATTCGGAAACTGCTTTGGGAAGTTTCCTGGCTTTCAACGGCACACCTACCGCTTTTTGTGCACAGGAAGCGGAAATTGTTAGTTTGATTACCAGCCAGGTGAATCATTGCCAATATTGCCTGAGTGCTCATACGCTTATGGCTAAGAAAGCCGGCCTGACCGACGAACAAATTTTGGAGATCAGAAAAGGTAGTGTGCCTTTTAACGAGAAATGGGATACATTGGCCAAAATGACCTGTGAGATGGTGAATCGTCACGGAGACGTGAGGCCGGAAACCGTGGATCGTTTTTATGAGGCCGGCTATACCGATGCGCATTTGGTGGACCTTGTGATGCTGGTTGCCCGGACTATTATAACGAACTATGTCAATAATGTGGTACATACTCCGCTCGATTTTCCGGAAGTACCTGTTTTGGTTTGCAAATGTGATTGCGGTAAATGATTTAAATAGAGGGCGTCGGAATTTCGATGCCCTTTTTATGCTCAAAACGGAAGTCGAGCGTTTTTATTTTCGAGAGAATTTTATGTGGGGTTCCCGGTTGTTTTTATCATGGCGGATTTTTAGAAACTCCTGATTTGTGGAAAATGGAGAGAGTTAATGAAATTTGTTGATGGTTAGCAGCGACTGACTGCTTGTTGCTATTGGGCGGGTGTTGTCTAAATCGGTGGTACTCTGTTTGGGTGTATGGGTAGAGTAATTAGGTGGCGGATGTGGTGGGTGACGATGAAAAAACCGCAGAGGTGATGGCTCTACGGTTTTCGGCTAAATGAGAAAAATGATTAATTTAAACAGGTGTCGTGATTGCAATACATAAACAAATTGTAAACATCCGGTAATTTTAGTGTTTCATTCACCAGTTGCTGTAATTCTTTTAATTCCGAAGTATTGAGTGTACAATAAAAACCGTTGATCGGCATACGAAGAAAGATTTTACGACGGTTGGGAATGTCGTGGTTGATAGCCTCGTATTTAGGCCCATCGATCGATGAAATATATTTGCGGAACTCTGCCATTTCTTCCTCTGTAAAACGGAAAAAAAGATTCCCGAATTCAAGGTGGTAGGCTTTACAGCCCGGACAAAACGAGAGTGAGCCGTTGATGGTTGTATTTAGTGTTTTCATAAGATCTATGTAGTGGTATGGTTTATGCTGTTTTTTTCAGAATCTTGCGTTGTGTGTAACGGTCGCATTGTTGACAAATGTCGTATCCTAACATCGTGCCCAAAATGAAATCTTCTTCGGGACTTAATTCGTTCAGTGGGCGGTTACAGATCATGCGTATCACGCTGATGCACTCCTTCTTCCCAAAAAACAGGTTGATCCGTTTCGGATTAATCGTATGTATATAATAGGTAATACCCAGTTTTTCCAGACGTTGCAACGCAAATGCTTCGTCTTTTTTGTCCAGCGTGCACAACACCATACTACGCATACCCTTTTGTAATTCGTAAATATGGTGTACGAATATTTTCATGTCGCCGGATAAAATGCAGGTGTTGTTCATGGCTTCTGGTTTTGTGATTTACGATTTTTGAGTAAATCTGGCAATATGCCGACTATACACAAAAATCGTAAATCGAAATTTTAAAGGCTTTTCTTCACTTCTTCTGTCCAGGCTTCGATCCGGCTCTCTGTCTGATCGGCTTGATTGTTTTCATCGATCAGTAATCCGACAAATTCCCCGTTTACTTCCGCCGTGGAGGCATCGTATTCATAGTCGTCTGTCTTAACCGATCCTACGAATGTGCAGCCTGTATTTTGTAGTTTTTCATAGATTGTCCCGACAGCATCACAAAAGGTGTCTCCGAACGAAGCTCCGTCTCCGCAACCGAATAAAGCGACTGTTTTACCGTTTAGGTTGCAGCCTGCCAGCTTATCCAGAAAATCGTACCAATCGTCCTGTAAGTCCCCTGCACCCCAAGTGGAACTTCCCAAAATGAGAGCTTCATAATTTTCGGCAGTTTGTGCATCAGTACTTCCAACATTGTGAACATCCGACTGAGCTACCCCGAGTTTTGAAGCGATCTGTTCTGCGATTGATTCCGTTACTCCTGTCGTTGAACCATAAAATATTCCAGTTTTTTTCATCTTGATGTATGTTTTGAATTAATTACGCTCAAAAATAGATGTTCTCATCATGCGGGAAAATCACCTTTTGTTGGGATAATAGGAGGCGGTTTCGCAAAGAATGGGTAGAGGGTGTTTTTTTTTTATTATTGGTTCCGATTAAAAAATATCTGTAAAAAAGGGATCAAATTAAATCTGATCCCTTCTCGATACAAAAAATGTTCTATGGTTTTATATAGGTTTGTTTAGTAATTCATTGACTATAAAGACCAGCAGAAACTTTAATTTTGATAGGTATTTCCTAAATTAAAACATATTGTTATTTCACCGTAGCATTAATTCATGTATCTGTATCGTTTCTCTGATAGTTTATATACAATTTTACTGTTAGTTCTCATTATTTTGTTGTGATCGGATAATATTGGAGCGTTTGTTTCAGATTCGGTCTTCTTCGTTATTTATTGTATTAAGAGAGTTCTGCTCGCTTTCTAAAGAAACACTATTGTCATCAGTTTATTTTTATTTTGGATGGTTTACTTAATTTTCTTCAATATAATTTGATAAACTTTTGATGATTTCATTTGAAATGTCATATATGCCTTCTACCGATTTTACAAGATGTTTCGTTCCTTTTTTGTCAGCATCAAACGTTTCTACATATTTTTTCCCTCCGTTGAAATGTAGTCTGCAAATAGGCTTCCTGTTATTGTCATCTAATAAGATTCCAAAATATGATATTGTGTCTCTTTGGGCAATTCTGTCCAGGTCTATCATTCCATGTAGAATAGATTTAACGATATAAAATCCCTGTAGCTCTTCTTCTGTTGTAATAACATTATTAATTGGAATTTCTGGTTCATCATTTTTTATATCTTGAGAATTTAGTTTTTCTTCGTTTTCTTCTGATTTAATGACAAATTTTAGTTTATCATTGATATAATCGCTATTGTATTGTTGAAATGCTCTTTTTAAAATATCTCTGAATTGTTCTAAGATAGGTTTTGTAATCATTGACGGATATACCTGTCTTGCAAAATATTTAACAAAATCGTCACTTGGTTCTGCGATTTCTTTTACAATTAAATTTCTGATTTCATTGGTGTATTTTAATTCGCTTGCTGTATTGAGTATGGATTCGATATTAAAATAACTTTTATGGAATTCTTTTAGTTTTTCAATATGGTTTTCGCGTAAGTCTTCCAGATTTAGTTCAAAGAAAGGCTTTTCGTCCATTTTGTTTGTTTCTACTAAATCCGTGTAAAAGCGATAAATGATTCCATTTGTAAGTATGCCAAATTTAGCTTTGGAAACATGATAGTAGCGAAGTAATTGTCCACTATGTAAATTAAGGTCTTGTTTCCAATGTTTACACTCAATCAAAATAATGGGATCTCCGTCTTTACATATCGTGTAATCTATTTTTTCTCCTTTTTTGGTTCCGACATCACAAACACATTCCGGTATTACTTCTGTTGGATCAAATATATCATAACCTAATGATTGAATGAAAGGCAGAATAAAAGCTGTTTTTGTTGCTTCTTCTGTTGCGATATTTTCTCTTAGTTTTATAACTCTATCGCTTAAAATTTTAATTTGGTCTTTGAAGTCCATGATATTTATTTTTGTTTATAAAAATATTTCGGCTAAATATGTGGTGAATGATCCTAAAAACGTCGTTCCACATATTGTTAAGAGTACAGTTGTTATTTTTCCTATGGCGGTTATTGGTAGTTCGCAATAATCCATTCCGAGAAATGTGTACAGTATCCACCCAAAGCATCATAAGTTGTATTGATATCTCCTGTATATTGTTCAAAATGTAATATAAACATGGGAAATATGATGATTTGAAAAAGGGAGTTTGTTATTACGATTATACATTATAAGTTGCACAAAAATTATAATAATAATTTCATTGTTTAAATTTATATAAAATATTAGCACTAAATATATATTA
>UQJP01000045.1 GCA_900541415.1 uncultured Odoribacter sp.
TACAACGGTTGAGGGCGTCTTCCGGGCGGGCGGCGAAGTAGCCGAAGCCGTCGGGGTATCTGTTGATCAGCCGCTGGATTTCTTCCAGATCGCTCCCGTCTCCTTTGTAACCGTTCACCCAGTAGCCTGTGTTTTGGTAGATGGTTTCCTGTATTTCGTCACTTTCCGCCAGGCGCTGTTTGGCCTGGTCGGTCAGTTCTGCCACACTGAAATTATCGATTTGCCCTGTGGCGGGGTTGATTACTTTTTGCTTTTCCGACGAAAAGGCGCTGGGAGCTATGCTGCTGCCCGTCGCTCTTGAACCGACCTCTTCGGAGCGGATTCCGGCTGCTGTGACCGGGGCTGTTTGCTGCTGTCCGGAAAGGTTTTCGATCTCCTGTGCAACAAGAGCCCTGCGTCCCGGTACGTAGTAAATATCATCCTCCATAGCACTGCTCAGCGACCGCGAAGAAGAGCATGACGCAAGGGCAACGGCTATAGGTATTGCGAGAGTATATAGAAACGTTTTCATATCGATTAATTTTCAAGTCTTATATTACAATTATCAAAAAGCGTACCAAAAATCAAATGTACTTGTAAATATGTGGTTGCGCTGCAAAATTAATGTTATAAATATATTCTGCTGCTATAAAAATAATCATTTTCAAGTCATAAATCTTAGTTTTTTACTTAAATTTGCTCCCGTTTTATCAATTAATAAGAAGATGGGAAAATTTTTAACATCAAGAAGCGAAGATTACTCTCAGTGGTATAATGAATTGGTTGTAAAGGCCGGATTAGCAGAGCAATCTGCTGTCAGGGGATGTATGGTGATTAAGCCGTACGGTTATGCAATTTGGGAAAAGATACAACGTCAGTTGGACGATATGTTCAAGGAAACAGGGCATGTGAATGCTTATTTCCCCTTGCTGATCCCCAAATCGTTTTTCTCGAAAGAGGCCGACCATGTGGAGGGATTCGCTAAAGAATGTGCAGTTGTTACCCATTACCGTTTGAAAAATGCTGCGGACGGTTCGGGCGTTGTGGTCGATCCCGATGCAAAGCTCGAGGAAGAGCTGATTATCCGTCCGACTTCCGAGACGATTATCTGGAATACTTATAAAAATTGGATTCAGTCATACCGTGACCTGCCTATCCTGTGTAACCAGTGGGCGAATGTGATGCGGTGGGAGATGCGTACGCGTATGTTTTTACGTACGGCCGAGTTTTTGTGGCAGGAGGGACATACGGCCCATGCCACGAAAGAGGAGGCTTTGGAAGAGGCGAATAAGATGGTGCGGGTGTATGCCGAATTTGCGCAGAAATGGATGGCTGTTCCGGTGATCATGGGAAATAAGAGCGAGAGCGAACGCTTTGCAGGTGCGCTGGAAACCTATACGATCGAGGCTTTAATGCAGGATGGAAAGGCGTTGCAGGCCGGAACTTCCCATTTCTTAGGGCAGAATTTTGCCAAAGCGTTCGATGTGATGTTTGCGAACCAGAATGGCGAGCGCGATTATGTGTGGGCTACTTCCTGGGGAGTTTCCACCCGTTTGATGGGGGCGTTGATTATGGCGCATTCCGATGATAACGGTTTGGTATTGCCTCCGAAATTAGCTCCTTTGCAGGTGGCTATCGTACCTATTTATAAGAATGCCGAAGGATTGGAAAAAATCCGGGAAAAGGTGCAGGGAATTATGGCCGGGTTGAAAGCGAAGGGAATCACCGTGAAATTCGACGACCGGGATACTCAAAAACCGGGCTGGAAGTTTGCCGATTATGAATTGAAAGGCGTTCCGGTACGTTTGGCGATGGGGGAACGCGATTTGGAGAACGGGACGGTGGAAGTGGCACGCCGCGATACGCTGACAAAGGAAACTTTGCCTTTGGAGGGGATTGTGGAGCATATTGAAAAATTGCTTGAAGATATACAGGAAAATATATTCCAGAAAGCGAAATCTTTCCGCGACGGAATGATTACGAAAGTGGATTCTTACGAAGAATTTAAGAGGCTGGTGGAAACGAAGGGAGGATTTTTCCTGTGCCATTGGGACGGGACTCCTGAAACGGAAGAGAGGATTAAGGCTGAGACGAAGGCGACGATCCGTTGTATTCCTTTCGATAGCCCGGAAGAGGAAGGTAAGGATATGGTGACCGGAAAGCCTTCCCATAGAAGGGTGTTGATAGCAAAAGCATATTGATATATGGTTCTTGAACGTTTTTTGCGATATGTAAAGTATCCCACACAGTCTGATCCAGCTACGGGTTTGAAGCCGAGTACTCCGGGACAAATGGAGTTTGCACGGGTGCTTGGTGAGGAGATGAAGGAATTGGGGTTGAGTGATGTCAGTGTGGACGAACATGGGTATGTTATGGGGTTTTTGCCTTCTAACCTGGAACGTGAAACTCCTGCTATCGGTTTTATCGCCCACCTGGATACCAGCCCGGAGATGAGCGGACGGAATGTGAATCCGCAGGTGATCGAAAATTATGCGGGAAACGATATTGTGCTGAATAAGGAGAAAAACATTGTCCTTCCTACGGAGGAGTTTCCCGAACTGGCCAATTATGTGGGGCAAACATTGGTGACCACCGACGGCAACACGCTGCTGGGGGCCGATGACAAAGCGGGAATAGCCGAGATCATGACCGCTATGGAATACCTGATCCAGCATCCGGAGGTGAAACACGGGAAGATTTGTATTTGCTTTACTCCGGACGAGGAGATTGGGGAAGGGCCGGATCATTTCGATGTGAAAAAATTCGGGGCGAAGTTTGCTTACACTTTGGACGGAGGGGAGATCGGCGAGTTGGAATTCGAGAATTTCAATGCCGCCAGCGCGAAGGTGACGTTCAGGGGACGGAGTTTTCATCCGGGATACGCTAAAAATAAAATGGTGAACGCCATTTCCGTGGCGAACGATTTTATCAATAGTTTGCCGAAAAAGGAAGTTCCGGAAAACACTTCGGGATATGAAGGTTTTTTCCATATATATTCCATCCGTGGAGATGTGGAATCGACGGAAGTGGAAATCCTGATCCGTGATTTTGACCGTGAACGTTTCGAATGGCGTAAGAATACCATAGAGAACGGGGTGCGCGAATTTTCCAGGCGTTACGGTTTGAATGTGGGGTTGGAATTGAAAGATCAGTATAGTAATATGCGCGAGAAGATCGAGCAGGTGCATTATATTATCGATATAGCCAAACAGGCGATGCTGGATGTGGAGGTGAAGCCCCTGATCGTGCCGATCCGGGGAGGAACGGACGGGGCACGGCTGTCGTTTATGGGGTTGCCCACACCGAACTTGTTCACCGGAGGGCATAATTTCCACGGGCGCTATGAATATATTCCGGTGCGTTCTATGGAGAAGGCGGTGGATGTCATTGTGCGTATCGCAGAATTGTGCACGAAAATATAAAGCCGGAGCTGGTGTGGGAGAGTGTGGGAAAGGAGGCCTTGAGGGAGTGTGGGGAGGAAATTTCCGGACAGCAGATGGAAAGAGATCATAGCCTGTGTTTTCCCGGTTTCCGGGAGAGAGAGCCATCGAATAAAGTATAAAAAATCCGTAAAATAAACTTTTTACGGATTTTTTTATTTGCTGAAAAGCGGTAGATGCTGCTTGTCAGCGTCCTGTTTCGTTTAAGACCTGCGTCCGCTTTTTTAAGTATTTCAGTATGCAATAAGCTATTCCGCTTAGGAGTGTCATCGTGACCAGGAAATAGTTGTAGTGTGTATCTCCCCTTAACCACACCCCGATACCATCGAAAATGGTGAATATCAGGAATAGGGCGAAAACTCCGTTCTTTTCTTTTTTCAGGACTTTTTTCCAGGAGAAAGATAACGCAGGTTTGACGAATAATTTAAAATTAGGGAAGAATGCAGGGGTACGGTCGGCCCATCTTGTGTAAACCGTACCGAATTTTTCGCGTAGAAATTGTTCTTCGGCATACATGATGCGTTCATAATAGAGCCAATAAATTAAAATGAAGACGGTGACGAACGCTATGTTGCAGGTGAGCAGGGAAATGCCCAGCCACATCAGAAAATTGCCTAAGTAAAGGGGATGTCTTACAACGGAATAGATGCCTGTTTGGTTCAGGCTGTCCGCTATTTGATTCTGAGTGTTCCTGCCTGATGTGTTCACCGGCGTGTGGCCTACCGTATAGGCCCGGATAAATACTCCGGCGAGGCTGACCATCAAGCATAAAATTTGATAGCATTTCCAGAAAAATTCCTTGTCCTCTAAAAATGTTCCCCGAGTATCGAGCGTGTAAATATAAACCAATATTCCTACACCCAAAATGATGATCGGTAAGGTTCCTCTGTATCTGAACAGCCAGTTCCCTTGTAATTCAAAATCTTCTTGTAAAGCCATAATGTATTGTTTTATGGCCCGAAGGTATATACCGACTTTGTAGGAAATTTGAAGACTTAGAATTGTACGATAAAATAGTGCCTGTTATTTTGATATTGGTAGCCGATCTGCCAGCCGTGATAATCGCAAATCGCTTTGACGATGGCCAGTCCCAGCCCGTTCCCTTTTATTTTTTCGGAAGGGCGGTAGAATCGGTTGAATAAAAGCCGGGGGTCTAACGCACCTTCTTCCGATGTATTTGAAATGATAAATCGGTTGTCCTGGAGGGTTATCGAAATGTCGCCGCCCGGAGTGTTGTGGCGGACGGCATTGACGACTAAGTTGTTTATCAGGCTTTCCAGTAGTATTTTATTACCTTTCACAATAAAAAACGGATGTTGGAACGATTGGTGAAGGGTGATGCCTTCCGTCAGGCTTTCCAGAAAAGGGGAAAGTTCTTTTAAAGTGATTACCAGGTCGATGGAATCCATTTGGTTATACTGCTTATTGTCTATTCTGGCCAGCAGCAGCAAATTCCGGTTCAGGCGTGCCAAACGGTTGGACACCTGGTAAAGCCCCTGTATCATTTCTGCCTGCGATTCCGTCAGGTCCGGCTGTTGAAGCAGAATATCCAGTTTACTTTGGAATATCGCCAGCGGAGTTTGGAGTTCGTGGGAGGCGTTTTCTGTAAATTCTTTTTGGGTTTTGTAGCTTTTTACACTGTTTTCCATCAGTCGGTTCAGGGCGTGGTTCAACCGGGTGAATTCTTTGATATTGCTGTCGGCTAACGGAGGTATCACTCCGCTTTCAAGGCTGAAATCTTCTATTTGTTTCAGGGTGGTGTCGAATGGCTCCCACAGGCGTTTCGAGATGAAACGCATCATGAGGATGATCGCTATTCCCAGCACTACGGAGATCAGGATGAATTGCAGGAGGATGCCCTGCATGATGTCTTCTTCCAGGTCGGGTTCCGGAATGGGTTGTCCTTGTTGCACGGCTTCGATAATATCCCTCATATCCTCCGCGTAATAGTGTTTGGTGAGAAGATAGAAAAGCGGTGTGGCCAGCAGTAAAATGATTGTTGTGCAAATGATGAATTGGGTGAGGGTTTTGTTTATCAGGCTTTTCATTCTATCCATTTATATCCGGTTCCATAAACATTTTTAATACATTCTTTGCAACCTGCTTCCGATAGCTTCGCTTTCAGGTTTTTGATGTGGGTATATACGAAATCGTGGCTATCCAGCATGTCTGCAATGTCGCCGCTCAAATGTTCGGCCATCGCGCTTTTGGAAATAACCCTGTTTTTATTGCCGATGAAGAAGAGCAGCAGATCGTATTCCGTGCGGGTCAGTATTACCGGAGTGCCGTTTACCCGGACAGACATACTAGGGAGGTCTATGGTGATGCCATTGCTTTGCAAGGTGTTGCTGCCGGAAAATTCTTTTCGCCGGATAACGGCGTAGATGCGCATGCTTAATTCCGGTAAATGAAAAGGTTTGGCCAGGTAGTCGTCCGCCCCGATTTGCAGGCCGCTCACCTTGTCGTCCAGAGAGTCTTTGGCCGAAATGATGATGATGCCGGCGGGATTGTTCTGCCGTTTTATTTCCCGCAGAATATCGAGCCCGTTTCCTCCCGGCAACATCAGGTCGAGCAGAACGCAATCGTAATTATACAGATTGATTTTTGCCTGTGCTTCGCTATATGTGAAAGCCTGTTCACATAGATAATTTTCCGAACTGAGAAAGGTGACGATGCTGCCCGACAGCTCCCGTTCGTCTTCGATAATCAATAATTTCATTTGATAAGCATGATTATACTTCCGCCTGTGATAAGCAATGCACCGATAATCACCTTTAAGCTGACAGGCTCTTTCAACAGTATAAAGGAGAGGCAGATGGTGATAACCACGCTCATTTTGTCTATCGGGGCAACACGGGATACTTCCCCGGTTTGCAATGCTTTAAAATAAAACAGCCAGGATAACCCGGTGGCAATGCCGGAGAGTATGAGGAATAGCCAGGTGTGGCGGCTAATATCCTTTACTTCTCCGAGGTGATTCCCGAATAACACAATTCCCCAGGTAATCACTAAGATAACAATTGTCCGGATTGCCGTTGCCAAATCCGAATTGACATCTTTAACCCCTATTTTGGCAAAGATGGCGGTCAGGGCTGCAAAAACTGCCGATAAAAGTGCATAATATTTCCACATATACCGTTGTTTATTTTGTCTAAGAATCGTTTCCCCGTCATTTGCGGTAAAATTAAAGGTGAATATTGTAGGAATTTTGGAGAGAAAAACCATCATGTATCTTTTTACCGGAATAAAAGTATGGATGAATTTTCTTTTTTTAAATAAAAGGATAGATAAATATTTTGTCAATCGGATATAAAAAGATTCTCGATGCCGAAAAGACTTTTCGTTTATATAATTTTTATAACTTTACAGGGTAGAATACGTAAGAAAATAAGTTGTTCAAATTAAAATGAAAAACCATGAAAAAGTACATTTGCACGGTATGTGATTACATCTACGACCCGGCAGTAGGCGATCCCGATAGCGGTATTGAGCCGGGAACGGCTTTTGAAGATCTTCCGGACGATTGGGTTTGCCCGTTGTGCGGAGTGGGAAAAGACGAGTTCGAGCCGGTAGACTGATCCAAAGAAAAAAAGTTGTCCAAACCATTGAGGGCAACTTTTTTTCTTTATAATTCCTGTGTCGGTTTTAACTGAAATCCGTCCGGGGGACAGGTGGCGGGAATCCACCCCTGCTCCGGGATGCGGTCTTTTTCCAGATGCCGGAATATGGGGAGGCAAAAGTACCAAATGGGTAAAAAAGCGTATGAAAATAGCGTCCGATACGTATTGTTAGTCGATAAATAATGAATAAATTTGCAATATTTTTGAATAAATCCGGCCGTGTGAGTGTGGGGAACCTGAGATAGGGTGTGCCTTTACAGATAGTCCGGCTTAACTAAAGAGGAAATAATGCAAAATTTACGCACCGTTATCACTGTTTCGTTTTTTATCTTGCTATTTACGGCCGGAAGTGCCGACGACCTGTTTGCTCAGGAAAAAAGGCAGGGCTTTATAAAAAGAATCAGGTATCGCCGCGAATTACGCCGTGAGTTAAAGGGCGAAATCCAGTTGTCGGGGGCTTTTGCCTTATATCCTATCGTAGTGAGATGGGCGGAGGAGTTCCGCAAGATACATCCGAAGGTGCGGATCGATATTTCTGCCGGAGGTGCCGGGAAAGGCATTACCGATGCTTTGGCGAAGGTGGTTGATCTGGGTATGGTGTCGCGTGAAATCTATCCGCAGGAAATCAGCAAGGGAGCTTTTCCGATCTCGGTGGTGAAGGACGCTGTTGTGCCGACCATCAATTCCAATAATCCGTTGATACATCAGATTTTGTCTATCGGGCTGACCTATGAGGCTGCGAAAGGCCTGTGGGTGGACGGCAAGATAAAAACCTGGGGAGAAGTGCTGGGAAGTCCCAGTTCGATTCCTGTGCATGTGTACACCCGTTCCGATGCCTGTGGAGCGGCGGAAACTTTTGCCGCCTGGCTGGGAGTGAAGCAGGAAGACCTGGAAGGAACGGCCGTATTCGGCGATCCGGGGGTGACTTCGGTGATCCAGCGTGACAAGGTGGGGATTGGATTCAACAATATAGCTTACGCTTACGATATTACTTCTAAAAAACCTTACCGCCACATTGCGGTGATTCCCTTAGACCTGAACGGTAACGGGCGTATCGATCCGGAAGAGAATTTTTACGAGACCAGCGCCGACCTGAATGCCGCCATTGCAGCAGGCAAATATCCCAGTCCGCCTGCCCGCCCGTTGTATCTGGTGGCGAGCGGAACCCCCACAAAGCCGGAAGTGATTGCTTTTTTAGAGTATATCCTGACCGACGGACAGGAATTTGTGGACGAGGTGGGGTATGTGGGATTATCCGAAGAAGAAATCGAAACGGAACTTTCTAAATTTCAAGGACAATGACAGACGAACAGGAATGTAAAGTTGCCAGTAAAACTTCATGGTTTCGTTTGCTGAAAGATAAAATGGCGGGATCCGTCATGCTGACTTTCACGATGATCGCCGTGCTGTTGTTGGTGTTTATCGGCATCGGGCTGGTGATTAAATCGCTGCCTATCCTGCACGAAAAATCGTTATGGGAATTAATCAGCACGTCCAAATGGAAACCCATGCGGGGAGATTTCGGTTTCCTGCCTTTTATTATGGGGACGCTTTGGGTGACGATGATCGCTATTATATGGACGCTGCCCGTGTCCCTGTGTACGGCGATTTACCTGACAGAAAATTCCCGTCCTTATGTGAAAAAAATTGTGTTCCCGGCCTTGGATATTTTGGCGGGATTGCCTTCGGTGGTCTATGGGGTGTGGGGGATTTTGGTGGTTGTGCCCTGGATTTCCGAAAAATTAGCTCCGCATTTTGTGGAATATTCCACGGGATATTCCACGCTGGCCGGGGGAATTATCCTGGGAATCATGATCCTGCCCCTGCTGATCAGCCTGTTTGTGGAATTGTTTTCTTCCGTGCCGAGGGAATACCGCGAGGCTTCGCTATCGCTGGGGGCTACCCGCTGGCAGACCACGAAGAAAGTGCTTTTGCGGAAGACCTTTCCCGGAATCGTGGCGGCGGTGACACTGTCCATCTCCAGGGCAATGGGGGAAACGATCGCCGTACTCATGGTGTGCGGTAATATCGTGCAGTTGCCTACGTCCCTGTTCGACGGCTGCTATCCTCTGCCTGCCCTGATTGCCAACAACTACGGTGAAATGTTATCGTTGCCCTTGTATGAGTCGGCATTGATGTTCGCCGCCCTGATCCTTTTTGTCGTGGTGTTCGTGTTCAACTTAGGCTCGCGGCTGATCTTGCGAAAAATAGAAGATAAATTCGTTTAAAAGCACAGATTGTAAGACATGAAATTGAGATTTATCGAAGAAAAAGCCATGAAACTGGTGATGCTGGTGACCACCTTGCTGGTGTTCCTGTTTGTGGGCAGCATTTTATATACGATTGTCAAAAACGGCTGGGCGGCTATGAGCTGGGAAATGATTACCTCTCTGCCGGGCGGTGGTTTTTACATCGGGAAAGAAGGCGGTTTGCTGAATGCCATTATCGGTTCGCTCTACATTGTGGGCGGAGCCACCGTGTTGGGGTTGATTGTGAGTATTCCGGTGGTGTTCTACCTGAACGTTTACCTGAAAAAGAAGTCGAAAAGGGCTTCGCTGATCCGTTTGGCGTTCGATGTGCTGTTCGGTATACCTTCCATTGTATACGGGGCATTCGCTTTTACCATTATGATTTATTTCGGGTTGAAAACTTCGCTTGCGGGAGGAATCATCGTGATTACCCTGCTGATTATCCCGATCTTTGTGCGTTCGATGGATGAAATCGCCAGGGAATTGCCTCAGGATATGCTGAATGCTTCTTATTCGCTGGGAGCTACCCGTTACGAAACCATTAAAGTGGTGGTGCGGCAAATTGCACCCGGTATCGCTACCGCCACCCTGCTTTCGATCGGGCGGGCGATCGGGGATGCCGCCGCCGTGCTGTTTACTGCCGGATATACGGATAATATACCCACTTCGCTGGGGCAGCCTGCCGCCACCTTGCCGCTGGCGGTGTTCTTCCAGTTGAGCAATCCCATTCCGGCGGTGCAGGAAAGAGCCTATGCCGCCGCCCTGATTCTGACCATTATTGTTTTGGTGTTGAGTATATTGGGACGTATAATCACAAACCGATTTTCTAAAAACAAGATATAATGATGAAATTAAATATTCCGTTCTTCCGAAAAAGGATCAAATGGTATATGTCTGACAAAGACGATACAACCCTGAAAAAAGGATTTTTCCGTCCGAATCAGAAATTCTGCACGGACGATTCTTCCCGGTCGAACATCGAGGTGGAAAACCTGAATGTTACCATACAGGGAAGTCATATCCTGAAAAATGTTTCAGCCACGATTCCCGATAAGAAGATCACTTGTATCATCGGGCCTTCGGGTTGCGGAAAATCCACTTTGCTCAAGAGCCTGAATCGCCTGCTCGACACGAACGAGCAAGTGAAAGTAACCGGAAAAGTGTTGGTGGACGGAGAGGAACTGTATGCGCCGGGCGTGGAGATCACCCATATTCGCCGGAAGATGGGATTGCTTTCGCAACGTCCCTGCCCGCTGCCGATGTCCATTTACGATAATATCGCTTACGGTTGCCGTATTCACGGTATCCGCAACCGGAAAAAACTGAATATGGTGGTGCGCCATTACCTGAAAGCGGTGGGCTTGTGGGAAGAGGTGAAAGACAGGCTTCATTCGCCTGCCGGACGGATGTCTATCGGGCAGCAGCAGCGTTTGTGTCTGGCCAGGGGGTTGGCGGTTGAGCCTCAGTTCATTTTGGCGGACGAGGCTACTTCGGCTTTGGACCCGATTTCCAGTAAGACCATCGAGGATTTGTTTTTGAAGCTGAAGGAAGAATACGCCATTGTATTGGTGACGCATACCCTCCGGCAGGCGTTGCGGATTGCCGATTACGTGATTTTCATGTATATGGGCGAGATTATCGAGGCCGGGCCTGCCGACCAGATTTTCAATCATCCGCAGAAAGAACTGACCCAGAAATATTTGTCGGGCGTATTCAGTTGATCGAGAAGTTTTTCCGGCGGGAAACGGGTGTTTTTTCCGTTTTCCCGGAACTTGTTTTAGGATAAGCCGTTCAGCCCGCAGATAGATTGAAGCGGGAGAGAAGAAGAATAACCTTATACAGAGATTTAGATTTGCAGTTATCCGTTTTTACTGCATCGTGATGTGAAAAATGAAGGAAAGAATGACTATGAAAGAGATTGCACAACAATTGAGTGAACGTTTTTCCGGGAAGTCGCCGGAAGAAGTGTTACAATATTTCCTGACCGAATACCGGGGACATATCGGTTTGGCTTCGAGTCTGAGCATAGAAGACCAGACGCTCACCGATATGATCTGTAAAATCGATCCCTCGGCACTTATTTTCACGCTGGATACCGGGCGGTTGTTTCCTGAAACGTACAGCCTGATCGAGCGTACGAATATGAATTACGGAATCAAAGTCCGGCTGTTTTTCCCGGACTACCGGGAAGTGGAGAAAATGGTGTCGGAAAACGGGGTGAATCTATTCTATGAAAGTGTGGAAAAACGCCGGATGTGCTGCCATATACGGAAACTGGAGCCTTTGAAGCGGGCTTTTGCCGGGCTGAAAGTGTGGATTTGCGGGTTGCGCCACGAACAGTCGGTTACCCGTACCGGAAATCAGGTGGTGGAATGGGACGAAGGGAACGGCCTGCTGAAAGTGAATCCTTTGATCGACTGGACAGAGGCACAGACCTGGGAATATATCAAAAAGAACGGAGTGCCTTATAATGCCCTGCACGATAAAGGTTTTCCCAGTATCGGTTGCCAGCCTTGTACCCGTGCCGTGAAGCCGGGGGAAGATGTCCGTGCCGGACGCTGGTGGTGGGAATCGCCCGATCACCGGGAATGCGGTCTTCACAATACCCAGGTGAAATAAAGGGAGCATGTGAAGAGCGTGTGCGGAGTGTGAAACGAAAAGCCATAAAATGACCTTTTCCATTTATTGAAGCGGTCTTTCATTACAAACGATCCCCGGAAGTATTTTGCTTCCGGGGATCGTTTGTATATGGCCCTCCGCCCAAGAGGGGGGTATGCCTTTCGTTGGAAATAGGACAATTTCTTATTTCCGGAAGAATTTATTGAAAAACAGTAGCTGATAGTCTATGGCGTTGTTCCAGTATGCCTGTGTGTGTCCGCCGGGACGGATGATGTAGTCGTGCGGAATCTTTAGTTTCAGCATTTTTTCGTGCAGCTGGTTGTTCACCTGGAAAAAGAAATCTTCCGTTCCACAGTCGATGATGATGGCCAGTGTGCCGAAATCCGTTTTGTAGGGGATTTGGTTGATTACAGTGTGTTCGTCCCAGCGTTTGGGATTATCGGCGTACGTTCCCAGCTGGTCTTTCATGTTCCAGTTGTTTGGAAAGGGACGGATGTCCACGCCTCCGCTCATCGATCCGCAAGCCCCGAAAATATCCGGATGGCGGAATGCCAGCCACAACGCGCCGTGCCCGCCCATGCTGAATCCGGTGATAGCCCGTGAATGGCGGTCGTTCCGGGTGCGGTAGCGCTCTTCTATATGGCCCTGCAATTCATAGCAGATATAGGTTTCAAATTGTTTTTTAGAGGAAACGGGACTGTTCCAATACCAGCTGTCTTCCCCTTCCGGGCACACGATGATCATGCCGTATTCCGAGGCGATACGCGGCAGGTCGGGTTTTACCTGTGTCAGCCAGGTGGTGTAATTTCCACCGTGCCCGTGCAGCAGGTACACCACCGGGAAGGTCTGCTGCGGCTGTGACGAATAATCGGCAGGCAGGATGACGATGTTTTTCAGTTCTTTTGCCATAGAGGGGCTGTACACATTGACCGTGTCTACCCGCTGGCCATACCCCGGCAGGGTGAAAAGCAACAAGAAAACGAACAGTAAACTTTGAAATAATGAAAGACGTTTCATAGCTTCGGGGGATTCATTAAAGGTGTGTAAATATGTATTCCAGAATGTTAGTTTTTTGGGGATAATCTGCTGCTTGACTTTTTTGTTTATGCGGAATGATGTGATTTAGTAAGTTTATTTAGTGGTATAAATATAGGAGATTAGACACAATATTCTATATGTTTTCCGGTGAATATTTTATTCTTTTGAAGCAGAAAGAGAATATATTTATTTTGTATTTAAAAATATGCTAATATGACATATATATCATTTTAAGGCTTGGAATTTTGGGATTTTGTTTAGGATAATAAGGAAAGGAACAGTATAGGATTACCTTTCATTATATGAAAGATATTCGTATAAGTATTAATGTCAAGTTTAAAATGGTATCTTTGTAAAACATATATGGTATATATTAAATATACTGTATATGTTAGAATGAATTTATTATATATCTGATTTACATGTCTTTGCAAGAAATTAAGTTAGAAAGTTTTCCTGAAAAAATCTCTGTAAAAAAAGAGTCTGGCGAAAGAGTGCAGATATATTTTTACGGTTCCAAAGCATCTGATAATCGACTTGCTTTAATTACTCATTATTTGCATAATAAGGCGCTTGCTAAAGATATATCACAGGAACGGGCAATTCAGTATTTAAAAGAATATATCGAATTTTTATATCCTGGAGAGGAAATAGAAGAGAATATTTTTCATGAGCCATTACAGGCTGGATTATTTGAAGATTTTTTTCATATTCCATTTCCTGATCCGGTAAATCATAGGTTTACATTTATTGATCTTTTTGCAGGAATGGGAGGCTTCCGTTTAGCCATGCAAAAACAAGGAGGGAAGTGTGTTTTTTCTTCTGAATGGAATAGTTTTGCTCAAAAAACATATATGGCTAATTTTGGAGAAATGCCTTTTGGTGATATAACAAAAGAAGAAACAAAACAACATATTCCAGAAAACTTTGATATACTTTGTGCTGGTTTTCCTTGTCAGCCTTTCTCTATTGCTGGAATATCAAAGAAAAAAAGTTTAGGGAGAGAAACTGGATTTGAAGATGAAACACAAGGTACTTTATTTTTTGATGTTGCTGATATTCTCAGACGTCATCGTCCTAAGGCATTTTATTTGGAGAATGTGAAAAATTTGCTTTCACATGATAAAGGGCATACTTTTGAAGTGATTAGATCTACTTTAGAGAAACTTGATTATTCTATTCATTATCGTGTGATGGATGGAAAAGCTTTTGTTCCTCAACATAGAGAACGTATTATGATTGTGGGTTTTGATAGAAGGCGCTATCATGGTCTGGAAAATTTTAGTTTTCCTGACTTAGGTGAACCTGTACAAAAAATTAAAGATATATTGGAAAATTGTCCTGATCCTAAGTATACACTAACGGACAAATTATGGAATTATTTACAAAGTTATGCAAAAAAACACAAAGCCAAAGGGAATGGTTTTGGTTTTGGTTTAACTGATGTAAATGGAGTCAGCCGTACTTTAAGTGCGCGATATTATAAAGATGGTTCTGAAATATTAATACCCCAAGGCAAGGAAATGAATCCAAGGAGATTGACACCGAGAGAGTGTGCTCGTTTAATGGGGTATCCTGATGAATATATTATAAACAGAGTATCCGATGTCCAGGCATATCGTCAATGTGGAAATTCTGTTGTTGTTCCCTTAATTACAGTTGTTTCGGAACGATTAGTAAATACAATGTTGGAAGAAAATCATGAGTGAAATATTAGATTATGCTGTTGAAAAGGTGAAAGAAGCTCAGGCTTCTTTTTGTCGGTTTATTACAGCTAATGATACAGGTAAAAACGGCTCTCACCAAGCCGGTTTTTACATTCCTAAATGTGCAGCACTTTTATTGTTTAATGAGCCGGGAATTAAAGGAGAAAATAAGGATAAGTATGTAAAGGTGAAATGGCAAAATGATTTTATTACTAATAGCCGCTTTATTTATTATGGAAGAGGGACCCGGAATGAATATCGGATAACTTGTTTTGGTAAATCATTTCCATTCTTTGAAGAAGATAATGTTGGAGATTTATTAATCATTGTAAAGGAAACAGATGAGGATTATTGTGGAATTGTTTTGCAAAATGATGAAGATATTGATGATTTTTTTGCATACTTTAATCTTTCACCTGAAACGACGAATCAATTAATTGATATAGAGCAGGAACAGTCTCCTGATAAAAAACTTGCTGATTATTTTAAAAAACTTGTTGCTGAATTTTCAGATTTTCCTGAAACAAGCAAAATGGCAAAATTTGCTCGGGAATGTTATAATAAAGCGTATCAAATTTCAGATACTGATATTTACCAATTACCGGATCAGCATATTTTAAAATGGATTGAAACTGAATATAGCCTTTTTCATTGTTTTGAAGAGAAAATATATAGTGATATTTATAAAAGTCCGTTTGAAAATTGTCAGGCTCTGATTGATTTTGCCAATACAATGCTGAATCGTAGAAAATCTCGTGCAGGAAAGTCTTTGGAGCATCATTTGGCTACTATTTTTACTATTGCTAAATTAGAGTTTGAAGAGCAGGTCATTACAGAAGATAATAAAAAACCGGATTTTATTTTTCCTGGTGGAGAAGCATATCACAATGTATCTTTCCCTGCTGATAAGCTTGTTTTTTTAGGTGCAAAAACAACTTGTAAAGATAGATGGAGGCAGGTTTTGAATGAAGCCAATCGAATAGAAACCAAATATTTATTTACTCTTCAGCAAGGAATATCTAAAAATCAATTAAAAGAGATGAGGCATGAACGGCTTGTTTTGGTTGTTCCGCAAGCTTATAAAAAATTTTTCGATAAAGAGTATCAGAATGAGATACAGTCTTTATCGTCTTTTATTAAAATGGTGCAGGTAACGCAGCAAAACCAGCGTTCTGTTTTTAGTTTTTAGAATTAGATTTTTTTTCAGATGGGCTGATATAAGGAGGTTTATTTTCCGCCACCATCGGAATATGGTCATCCTGTTGTGGATAGGTTTTAGGTTTAATGCGATGTTTATCAAGAAAAGCCTGATTCAGGGCAGAAACGATGGCTTCTAAGGTCGCTGTTTTTTGTGCCGTTTTGAGCTGACATTCCCAAACGACCATGGTTCGCCATCCCATGTGACGAAGTTCTTCGCGGACTTTTGTGTCTCGTTGTTTATTCCCTTCGATTTTGTTTTTCCACCATTCTGTGCGGTTTTTGGGTAGGACATAGTATTTACAATGATCGTGTCCGTGCCAAAAGCAACCATGTATAAAAATAACCGTTTTGTATTTAGGAAGTACGACATCCGGAGTTCCCGGTAACTTTTTTACATTGACCCGATAGCGGAATCCGTGCTTGAATAGATATTTTCTTACAAGGAGTTCCGGTTTCGTATTTTTGCTTTTGATACGAGACATGTTATAGCTGCGGGTTGCTTTTGAATGTACGTCTGCCATGTGTGATAATTCGTGATGTAAAAATAGAATTTTTTTGGGTTTTATGTTCTTTTTTGGTTTTCTGTGTTTGAAATTTAAAGATGTAACAAATAGTTCATCGTTTCTGCACGGTTTTGTCATATTCGAGTTTTTATTTTGTATAAACCAAAGGAAAAGAATATGACAAACAGAATGAAAGTTGCCACGGTAGTGATTTCCGATGTGCATTTAGGCTCTGAACATTCCAAAGTGGAAGAATTGACTGCTTTTCTGAAAAGTGTGGATTGCGGGAAGCTAATCCTGAACGGGGATATTATCGACGGCTGGAAATTGCAGCGCAATCCGTTCGGGCGGTGGAAACGTTCGTATACCGATTTACTGAAAGTGGTGATGAAGATGATGGAAAACCACGGGACGCAGGTGATTTATGTGCGGGGTAACCATGATGATTTTTTGGATAAGGTGGTGCCGCTGGAGCTTTTGAATATCCATGTGGTGAGCGACTATGTGCATGTTTCGGGCGGCAAGCGTTATTATGTGACGCATGGCGATGTGTTCGACCATATTACAACCCATATGCGCTGGCTGGCGAAGCTGGGCGATTACGGCTATACGTTCCTGCTGTGGCTGAATAAGCTGATCAACGACCGGAGGCGGCGGAGCGGTAAGCCTTATTATTCCTTTTCACAGGAGATGAAACACCGGGTGAAATCGGCAGTTTCTTATATTTCCGATTTTGAGAAAGAGTTGTCGAAGCTGGCGGAGACCCGACATTTCGACGGAGTGATCTGCGGGCACATTCATCAGTATGCCGATGTGTATTACGGCAATACCCATTACCTGAATTCGGGCGATTGGGTGGAATCGATGAGTGCTTTGCTGGAGGACGAGCAGGGAAACTGGCGGGTGTACCGTTATGGGACGGATGAAGAAACGGCATTGGCGGAAGAGGCGAGGCAGGCATCTTAACCGGACAAATTATGCGTTTTTTGTTTATTGTACAAGGAGAAGGACGAGGGCATTTTACACAGGCACTGACGATGAAAGAGTTGCTGCACCGCCGGGGCGACGAGGTGGCGGGGATATTGGTGGGAAAGAGTGAGAGCAGGCAGTTGCCGGGATTTTTTATAGAGAAAATCGGCGTTCCGGTGTGGACGTTTGCCAGTCCTAATTTTTTACCTACCGCCCAGAATAAACGGCCGGGATTGGTGAAAAGTGTGTGTGCCAATGTCAGGAAGCTCCCTGCTTTTGCCCGGAGCATGCGTTTAATCCGCCGGAAGATCGAAGAAACCGAACCGGATATGGTGATTAATTTTTATGAATTGCTGGCGGGTTTCACTTATCTGTTCGTTCCGCCCCGCGTGCCGTTGGTTTGTGTGGGGCATCAATATTTGTTTTTGCACCGGGATTTTAATTTTCCTCCTTCTTCTTCCCCGGTGGAATTGTTTTTCCTTCGTTTCTTTACCCACCTCACTGCTATGGGAGCGGTGCGCCGCCTGGCATTGTCGTTTTATCCGCTGGATGCCGACGATGAGGCGGGCGTGGAGGTAGTGCCTCCCCTGATTCGCCGGGAGGTGAGGCGGCAACAGCCGGAGCAGGGCGATTATATTTTGGGCT
>UQJP01000046.1 GCA_900541415.1 uncultured Odoribacter sp.
TCCTCCTCTGTGCCTGTGTTTGTATTAATATACTCTGCCGCTTTCCTGCTGTTTATCTGTATGCTTTGGGTGGTTGTTTCTTCCTGTCTTCCTTTTTGTTTTTAGTTACTTGTTTTATTTGTTCTTGTTTGCTTATTTACTTTATAGTCTTGCTTTTTGCCTTACTCTGTTGTTTATATGCTGCTGTTTTTTGAGGAGGACATTACGATATTTCTGTTTCTCTCCTCTTGCTGGGGGGGGAAGATAGGAATGGGAGGCTGTGCTTTTTCTTGTGGAAGGCAAAATGCTTATGGGGGAAGATTCCTTTATAAGAAAGGGAAAATTTAGTATTATAAAATGCTTTCATAAGAATAACTCCTTTGGCAAACCAGAGGAGTTATTTCATGATAAAGGGGTGTATTATGGTTTATAAATATATTGTGTAGGATTTGAAAACTGTGCGCTATATGACTGAAATTGAAATAAGGGTGTTAGGCGTTTGGGGAAAAGAGAAAATAACACAGATTATTGATTGCCCCGGTTGAGAAATAGGTAAAAGGTAAACTGGCTTTATTCCTTTTTAAGAATCTTGATTCTATTCCGGAAGCATTGGGAATAATGTGCATGAAAAAGGAAGGTAGATTTGCTGATTGCCAGAGCGGAAGTTGTAGATTGAGGCTTATCAAAGTTTTTCACAAACTTTGATAAGCCGGATATAGGGTTTATTTTACTTTTCCGAAGTAATCATCCAATAATTCGAAAGCGGCGACAAAAGAACTTAGCTGGTTTTTCATGACTTTTTCTTCTGCTACTTTCAGTTTCTCACGTTGATGTTGATAGAAACGGTTCCGTAATTGTTCGTTGATTGTTTCGTACATCCAATATTTTGCCTGTTCGCTACGGCGTAGGTCGAAGTAGCCGTTTTGCTGGGTTTCACTGCAATAGTGCAGGATGTTGTCCCATATTTCATTAATACCTATACGTTCATAGGCAGAGCAGGTCATTACTTTCGGATTCACTCCCGATTCGTGAGGAGGGAAGAAATGAAGGGCGGTTTGCAGTTGTGCTTTTGCAAGTTCAGCCCGTTGTATGTTGTTTCCGTCGGCTTTATTGATGACGATACTATCTGCCATTTCCATAATCCCGCGTTTGATCCCTTGTAATTCGTCACCTGCGCCGGCTATTTGTAGCAATAGGAAAAAGTCTACCATGGAATGAACAGCCGTTTCGCTTTGTCCAACTCCAACAGTTTCTATCAGGATGATGTCGAATCCTGCCGTTTCACATAGAATCATTGCTTCACGTGTTTTTCGTGCTACTCCCCCTAAAGACCCGGCTGAAGGAGAAGGGCGAATATAGGCTTTGGGATCGCATGCCAGTTCTTCCATTCGGGTTTTGTCACCCAAAATACTGCCTTTCGAGCGTTCACTGCTGGGGTCTATGGCCAATACGGCAATTTTATGTCCCTGTCCTGTCAGATATTTTCCGAAACTTTCGATAAAGGTGCTTTTCCCCGCTCCAGGTACTCCTGTTATGCCAATTCTTACTGAATTACCGGATGACGGCAAGCAACGGTTAATTACTTCCTGGGCTACTGCCTGATGCTCCGTTTTGGCACTTTCTACGAGGGTAATTGCCTGGCTGAGGATGTTGATATTACCTTTCAGGATGCCTTCCACATAATCGTCGACTGTTAATGCCCGTTTTTTTATATTTTTCAATCTGTCTGCCAGATTGGGATTTACCGGATTAGGCTGATCTATACCTTTGTTTACCTTTAATCCTTCGTATTCTGGATTATTTTCCGGGTGTTCGATACACTCCTGCATAGCTCATATATTTTAATTTCTTACAAAGATAGGAAAGTAAAGGGGAAATAATCCGTCTATAAATGATAAATTCAACCTATACTCTAAATTCTCATTGTTTATCGGTTATCGAAAAAACAACAAATCTTTCAATGGGGCAGTATAGTATTTTTAAAGAATAGAATTGTTTTATTTACATGTTGATTTTTGTAAAGAATAATGATGTATTTTCTTGAAAATTGCGAATGTATTGGCATGAATATTGAATTTACAATAATATTTTAATATTGGAATTTAGTTGGAATAATATTGAAATCTTACTACTTTGTGGTAAAATTGTAAGGTTTTTTGAATTAGTGTTTTAGTTGTTTTTGCTGGGGTGTTGTGTATTGTGAATATGATTAAAGCTATGTAAAAAAATAGTTTGTATTCTGTTGTTTGATTAAAATAAATGAGTAAATTGCAATCGCAAATTATTAAAGAAATTTGTGATGGTAAAAAAGGTATTTCGTCAAGTAGTTTTTCTATTTGTTTTGATAAGTATGGTGTTTGGCGGTTTTGTGCAAGAAGCAAAGGCTAAGACGAAACATCCGCTTGTGGGGGTGTGGACATTATAATATGAAGGAGAACTTTATCCTGTTGTATGTTATAAAATTTTGAAAAAGAATGGACGTTATGCAAATATAAAGTCTACCGATTGGGATGCCAAATATTTTGCGGCGAGCCATTATGGAAAGTTTAAAGCCGGAGGAGGTTGGTATGTGGAACGGTTGAAATATGAAAAAGGTAAGAAATTCCGCCGGATGATAGATGTTCCTTTAACCTATGAGTTTTTAGATAAAAATACTGTGCAAATTTCTTATCCGCAAGGAGGTAAAAAATATACAGAAGTGTGGCATAGAGTGCCTAAGGCCCCTAAATATGAAAAATAATGTGTATGTATGTATGGGGTAAAACAAGACCGTTTGAGAGAAGTCTCGAACGGTTTTTTGTTTTATGATTTGAAAACTATGCCTGGATTTTAGTTGTGTGGTCCTGTTTGAATTCATTCAATAATATTTGTGTGGAAATTATGCTTGTATGTTGTGTGTATGCTACGCGCTTAAAAACGAATTAAAGGTATAGAATGGGTTTGTTTGTCCCGAAACAAGTGTTACAGGGGAAAAGTAGGAACTTGGAAAGAGTGGCGTTGAAAAATGTTTTTCATATAAAATATTTGTATTAAAGGATAGTTGGGAGATGTATTCAGGGGATGTAAGGTGGAGGTTAGCCCTTGTGACTGTTAGTTGGTGGGTGTACGCTCTTGACTGTAAGGGATTGCGTGGTAACTAATTGGCTGTCTGATTGCTTGTGGCGACAAATGTTTCCGTTGTTAATTTATTTATTTATAAATGAGGCAGATCTGCTGTGAATCAAAAATTTTATCTATGTTTGCCTGATTTTATAACATTGATTTATAGCGATAAAATTCGAAATATGCTGAACGGACTTCTTTCACTTATGCCTGAATATTTGCCTTTCGGACTTGTAGTTTATGACAAAGACGGGTTTTTGAAGTATGCTAATCGCATTGCATTCCAAATGTTCGGAACGACGATGGAGGAGGTGTATGACATTAATATTTTCGATGATCCTAATATTACGAAGGAAGATAAAGTATTATTGAAAAAAGGATTGGATGTTTCTTTTGAAACTGATTATGATTTTGATCTTTGTGGTGAGCGTTTTTTTAATACAGGAATACGGGGTGCCAGAAAGTATTTTGTTACGAAAGTAACTATTATGCGGGATGAAACAGGGGAATTACAAGGTTATGTTTTAACCTGTGAGGATATTACTGAGAAGAAAACACGGGAAAGGGAGATTGTCAGGAGTTATAAAAGGGTGAAGTCGATTCAGGAAGAATTGGCTTTGGCTTTGGAAGCGGGTAGATTAGTGGCGTGGAATTATTTCACCGAGGAAAAGATGTTTTATAGGTTTTCCGGTCAGGTCGATCATATTGAAAAGCAATCGTATGAGTTAATTTGTGGAAGGATTCATCCTGACGACCGGGAGCATTTTATTACTTTGTTGGAGGCTATCATCCGGAAAGAAACGTTTTCGGACCATCATGTCGTATTGCGAGGTTTAAAAGAGGATGGGGATGGTTACCGTTATTCAAACTTCACTTATAGCGCCAGGGAAGATGAAGCTGGGAATGTGGCTGTGGTCACTTTTATTCAACGGGATATAACAGAGGATATAAAATATCAGCAAAATCTTATCCTTGCCAAAAATAGGGCGGAGGAAGCCGATAAACTTAAATCTACTTTTTTGGCCAATATGAGTCATGAGATCCGGACTCCTCTGAATGCCATTGTCGGATTTTCCCAACTTCTTTCGGATGCGACAGAAAAAGAGGAAAAAAATGAATACAAACAACTGATCGAGACGAATAGCGAGATTTTGTTGAAATTGATCGGGGATATTTTGGATTTATCGAAGATCGAGGCCGGTTCAATCGATATTCATCGCCAGGAATTAGATTTGTGCCAGCTTTGTGAGGAGCTGTATCAATCGTTTAAACAGCGCATAAAAGGTTCGAATCTTGTTCTTAGGCTGGTTGATCCTTATTCTAAATGCGTGGCCAGTTTGGATAAGTATCGTTTTATCCAGATTTTTACAAACTTCGTTACAAATGCCATCAAGTACACTCCCCGGGGGGAAATTGTGATGGGATACGAGTGTACGCCTACCCAGGTGAAGATATATGTCAAGGATTCGGGGATCGGTATTCCTGATGAAAAGAAAAACCGTATTTTTAACCGATTCGAAAAGTTAGATAATTTTGCTCAGGGAACCGGCTTAGGACTTTCTATTTGTAAAGCGATTGCCGATGCCACAGGGGGTGAAGTGGGTTTTGAGTCGGAGGTGAATGTGGGTTCTGAGTTTTGGTATATCGGATATACCGATGTCGAATTTGTTGAAAAATCCCAGGCATTGGAAATGGACGTGGAATCGGAAGATATGGAACAGACTTCTATTGTTTTTCCGGCGAATATAAAAAATTTGAATGTGTTGGTTGCGGAAGACAACGACAGTAATTTTTTATTGATAGATCATCTTTTTAAAGATAATCGTTTAACCCGTGCTATCACGGGGGCAGAGGCTGTGGAAGTTGTCAGGTCTCAAATGTTTGATGTTATTTTCATGGATATGAGAATGCCTGTCATGAGCGGTCTGGAAGCCACTTCCATCATCCGGGGCTTTAATCGTGCGACGCCGATCATCGCTCTTACGGCCAATGCTTTCGATTCGGATAAAGAGGCTGCTTTAGCTGTCGGGTGTAATTGTTTTATGACGAAGCCCCTGAAAAAAAACGAGCTGCTGGAAGTTCTCTCTAAACTTTGTCCGGCAGGGGTGTTGGTAGAGGAAACGGAATAATTGCCGCTTGCCCTGGAACATATAAACGATAGGTGAATCTTTCGGATGGTTAAATGGTGGGATGAGATAAAGATGGATTTCTCTTTGTGAGAGGAATCCATCTTGTATATGGGGGAGCCTGAATGTTGTTTTAAGCTGTGGATACGGAATTCATCCGGTGTAAATATTTCCCTGAAATTACATGTTTGTTGATCTATCAAAAAAGGACTTCCCATTTCTGAGAAGTCCTTCATATTTAGGATTGTAATAAATTCTTATTACTTACCAGCGTGCATGATAGCAGCCTGAGCAGCAGCTACGCGGGCGATAGGCACACGGAACGGTGAGCAGCTTACGTAATCCATACCCACAGAGTCACAGAAGATAACTGATGAAGGTTCTCCGCCGTGTTCTCCACAGATACCTACTTTCAGGCTCGGGTTTGTATGACGTCCCAGACGGGCTCCCATTTCAACCAGACGGCCAACACCTTCCTGATCCAATACTGCGAACGGATCTGTTTTCAGGATACCTTTTTTGATGTATTCCGGTAAGAATTTACCAGCGTCGTCACGAGAGTAACCGAAGGTCATCTGAGTCAGGTCGTTTGTACCGAATGAGAAGAATTCAGCTATTTCTGCGATTTGGTCAGCAGTGATGGCTGCACGCGGGATTTCGATCATCGTACCCACTTTGAAGTCCACTTTGACACCTTTTTCTTCGAATACCTGTGCTGCAACGCGACGGATGATTTCAGCCTGTTGTTTCAGCTCTTTTACAGTGCCTACCAACGGAACCATGATTTCCGGGTGAGGATCCAGGCCGCGCAGTTTCAGGTTGCAGGCAGCTTCGATGATGGCGCGAGCCTGCATTTCGGTGATTTCCGGATAGGTAACACCCAAACGGCAACCGCGGTGACCCAACATCGGGTTGAATTCGTGCAGGGCATCTACTTTTTCTTTGATGCGTTCTACCGGAATACCTAATTTTTGAGCCATATATTGCTGTGAAGCAGGTTCATTCGGGGTAAATTCGTGCAAAGGTGGGTCAAGCAGACGGATTGTAACGCCTAAGCCGTTCATGGCTTCGAGGATTCCTTCGAAGTCGCCTCTTTGCATCGGCAGGATTTTGTTCAAAGCTTCGCGGCGTCCTTCCACGGTATCGGAAAGGATCATTTCACGCATAGCGTCGATACGGTGTCCTTCGAAGAACATGTGTTCCGTACGGCAAAGTCCAACACCTTTAGCTCCAAAGTCACGAGCCTTGCGGGCATCGTTCGGGGTGTCTGCATTGGTACGTACATACATGCGTGTATATTTTTCAGCTAAGTTCATGATGGCGTTGAAGTCCTGATCCAAAGTAGCATCTTCTGTACCTACTTTACCTAGGTAAACTTCTCCGGTAGAACCGTTCAATGAAATCCAGTCGCCTTCGTTTACGATGGTTCCGTTTACATTGAAGTTCCGTTTTGCATAGTCAACAACGATGTCGCCTGCTCCGGAAACACAACATTTACCCATACCACGGGCAACAACGGCAGCGTGAGAGGTCATACCTCCGCGAGCGGTCAGGATTCCTTCAGATACGTTCATTCCACGTAAGTCTTCCGGAGAAGTTTCCAAACGAACGAGGATCACTTTTTCGCCTCTGTTTTTCCACTCTTCAGCTTCGTCAGCAAAGAATACTACACGTCCGCAGGCAGCACCCGGAGATGCAGGCAGACCTTTGGTGATGGTGTGTGCTTTTTTCAATGCTTCTTTGTTGAATACCGGGTGGAGCAATTCGTCCAGTTTTCCCGGTTCCTGACGTAACAGGGCTGTTTTTTCGTCGATCATGCCTTGTTTCAGCATATCTACGGCCATTTTCACCATGGCAGCTCCGGTACGTTTTCCGTTACGGGTTTGCAACATCCACAGTTTTCCGTCCTGGATGGTGAATTCCATATCCTGCATATCGCGGAAGTGGTCTTCCAGTTTTTCTTGCACAGCGTTCAGGGCTGCGTATGCTTCCGGCATAGATTCTTCCAGTGAAGGGAATTTAGCTGCACGGTCGGCTTCAGAAACGCCTTGCAGTTTAGCCCAGCGGCGTGAGCCTTCGATGGTGATTTCCTGCGGGGTACGGATACCTGCCACAACGTCTTCACCCTGTGCGTCGATCAGGTATTCTCCGTTGAAGATGTCTTCTCCGGTAGCAGCGTCACGGCTGAATGCAACTCCGGTAGCAGAGTTGTTACCCATGTTACCGTAAACCATAGATTGTACGTTTACAGCTGTTCCCCATTCTTCCGGGATCTGGTTTAACTGGCGGTACAGAACTGCACGTTCGGTCATCCAGGAATCGAATACGGCGCAGATAGCTCCCCACAATTGTTCCCACGGACAAGTCGGGAAGTCTTTACCTGTTTTGCTTTTAACGACTTTCTTGTAGTTTTCAACCAGCACTTGCAGGTCTTCTACGGTGAAATCTGTGTCGTTTTTGATATTTTTAGCTGTTTTCAGCTTGTCGATTTCTACTTCGAACGGGTTGTGTTCGCCTTTTCCGGCAGCAACACCCATTACTACGTCGCCGTACATCTGGATGAAACGACGGTATGAGTCCCATGCGAAACGGGCATTCCCTGATTTTTCAGCTAACAATTTTACTGCATCGTCATTGATACCCAGGTTCAATACGGTGTCCATCATACCCGGCATTGATACTCTTGCACCTGAACGTACAGAAACCATCAACGGGAATGCTTCGCCTTTTGAACCGAATTTTGCGTTCATGATTTTTTCCATGTGCGCGATTCCGGCTTTTACCTGGTCTTCAATTAATTTTACAACAGCTTCTTTACCTTGCTGATTGTAAAGTGTACAAACTTCTGTGGTAATGGTAAAACCTGCAGGTACAGGTAAACCGATCAGGTTCATTTCGGCCAGGTTAGCACCTTTACCGCCGAGCAGATTTTTCATGTCTGCTTTACCTTCTGCTTTTCCGTCTCCGAATGTGTAAACGTACTTGGTACTCATATTTATTAGATTTTTGTTAAATCCCCTGAGGTCGTCAGGAGTGGTTTATGATTATTAAAATTATTTTTTCAAGAACTTGATTTGCAATGTCATGTTTGTTGCATGCTGTTGCTTTTCAGGTGTGCAAAGATAGCATATTTTTTTACATTATAAAGTCGGGGCGTTGTTTTTTCTACTTCGCTGTGCAACAAAACGTTCGTGTTGCTTGTGTCGTTTTGAATTTCCACTGTTTTCATTCTTTGCCGTCCGGATAGGCGCAAGGTTTGCCGGTGGATTTCCAAACGGGCCTGTTGGCCTGGTTTTTACGTAAAAAGTCGCTCAGTTCCTTTGCCAGCGAAGCGGTGATTTTTTGATATTCCGCTTTTCCTGCCAGGTCGTGTTTTTCAGCGATGTCGGTTTGCAGGTCATACAGTTGGTTTTTCCCGTCTTCATAGTTGTGCACTAATTTCCACCGTCCTTTTTTGATGGCACTTTGCGGAATACCCACGTCTTCTTGTCTTTCTCCCCAGTTGTTCGGATAATGAAAATAGAGGGGGCGTTGCAGGTTGCCTTTGCCTTTTTTCAGGGCTTTCACAAAGCTAACTCCGTCGATATGTTGCGGGGTGTCGTATTTTTTTACACCTGCCATTTCCAGTATAGCCGGATAGAAATCTTCGATAATCACAGGGGTGGCATTAACGGTGTTCGCCTGTGTAACCCCCGGCCAGTAAACGATCATCGGTTCACGAATGCCGCCTTCGTAGCAGGCTCCTTTGCCTCCCCGCAGCGGATAGTTGCGTTGTGCCGCTTCTCCGCCCCGTCCCACGGAATAGCCTCCGTTGTCGGACATGAAAATGATGACGGTATTGTCGGCAATTCCTCTTTTTTCCACGAAGTTCATCAGGTCGCCCAGGCTTTTGTCCATGCCTTCGAGCAGGGTGGCATAGCGGGCCTCATTGGGCGTCATGCCTTTGTCGAGGTATTTTTGATAGTAACGTTTGTCGGCGGCAAAAGGAGCGTGCACGGCATAATGGCTCATGTAGAGGAAGAATGGTTTTTGTTCGGTCAGGGCCGTGTCGATTAATTTGGATGCTTCACGCGTCAGGGCTTCCGTCAGGAAAATATCCGTACCGTGGTAGGCTTCCAGGTCGGGAACTCCCCAGGGTGGAGTGTATCCTCCTTTGGTTTTGTTTCCGTAGTTTTCCTCGCCCAGGTAGCTTCCCATTGCTCCGGCTGCATGGCCTGCTATGTTAAGGTCGAATCCGATTGCCAGTGGATTTTCAGCAGGGGTGTTCAGTGCTCCGAAGTGTGCTTTTCCCACGATGCAGGTCAGGTATCCGTTTTCAGAGAGGATTTTCGGCAGGCATTTGGCATAGAAAGCGTTTTCATCGCCGCTAACCGGGCTGATGCCGTTATAATTCCATTTTTGAAAGGCCAATAATTTGTTGGGGGAATCGGTCGGTTTATCTTTGTTGAGCGTCCAGTTGGACACTTGATGCTGGGCGACGTTTGTGCCTGTCATGAGGCTGACCCTGGAGGGGGAGCTGACCGGGCAGGCATTGGCGTTGGTGAATTTCACTCCTTGCCGCGCCAGCCGTTCCATATTCGGGGTGTGGTAAATTTTATTCAGGGGAGTGATGCTGTCCCAAAAGGGTTCAGAGGTGTCTTGCCAGCCCATGTCGTCCACCAGAAAGAGGATGATGTTGGGGTGTTTTTCGTTTGCCGGATTTCCGAGGCATTTTCCGGCAATACCGATTAAGGGCATTAATGCCCAAGAAAATATGGTTCGTGTGTTCATGTTGTGTGTGGTTTTCATTTGCAAGTTTATTTATTTTTTATTAAAAAAATTAATAAGTGCGGATATTTCTTCAATCTTTTTTATAAAGAATGAAGCTGGATTTTGAAAAGCCATGTGTGGCAGGAGGATCGTATCATGATTAAAAATATTTTATATCTGTTGGCAAATATTTTGTTTTTTTAAGAATATGTATCTATTTTTGATTGTAGAATATAAACATGGAGTATTTATGAAACGGTTTTTTCTGTTATGGTGGATGGGGTGTTCTCTTTGCTGGTCGTGCAGTGATAAGAATATGGCAGATTATCAAGTGTTCAAGGTTGATCCTGCTTCGGAAAGTAAGGAGAGTTTCGATCGTTTTTATCATTTGAAAGAGGTTATTCCTTTGGAAACGACCGATAGTTCGGTAATGGGGGATATTATGAAGGTTATATCGGCCAAAGACCGTATTTTTGTCGCCCCCTGGAACGGAAAGGGTATCTTTGTGTTTAACCGGGAGGGGAAATACCTTAACCGGATCGACCGGGAAGGGCGTGGACCGGGTGAATATTTGAAAATTTCCGATTTTATGGTGGAGGAGGAGCCGGAGGAAATTGTTGTGTATGCCCGGGAAGGGAAGTTGAATTTTTATGATTGGAATGGAAATTTCTTGCGTGAAACGAAGCAGAATTCTTTTATCAGTGGTATGGAACGTTTGCCGGACGGAGGCTGTGTGGAGAATTATGCGCTTTGTCTGAATTCCCTGTTTCAGGATACTGCTTTTATGGTGCGGGTGACGGATGCCGGGGGAAAGTGCGTGAAGGGCTTTTTTCCTTTGCCTAAGATTCAGGTGGTGTTGCCCGTTATGATGGTTACTTCTTTGTATCGTTCCGGGAAGCATTGCTATGTAGCTCCCATTACGGAAAATACGATTTATGAGTATGTCCCGGAAAAAATGGAATTTATGCCCCGTTATCAATTCGATGTGAAAGGGGTGCTTTTACCGGAGGTGGAAACGCTGACTTTTGAGGATTTTAAACGTGTTTTTATTTATGATTATTATATTTTCAGCAGTGAATATGTTGGGGAGAAGACTGTTTTAACGGCTGCTTATTGCGGGAAAAAGAGGGAGATGATTTACTTTTTGGGGAAGGCCGGAGAGCCGGATGCGTATGTGTTTCGGTCTTTGCATGATAAGGAGAATGAATTGCCGTTGAGCCGTTATATGCAGCATACGGGTTTTGAGGGAGATTTCGTGGCGTATAATATGCCTTTACGGATCAAAGGGCAAAATTTTATATCGGAAACTTCTGTGGGGTATAAGCTCAGCCAGGAATTGGACGATGAGGACAATCCGGTTTTGTTTATCTATGGGGAAAAGTGATTTTTTAGTTCCGGATGGTTTTAAAAAGGCTGTTTACTTTCTGAAAAGCATTATTTTTGTGCTAAAAACAGAACGATTTTGGAACAGAGGAGATACCATGATTTTCCTTCCTTTTGCCGGAAGGTGTTCGGAGAGCGGGTACAAAAGTTGTCGATAGACGGCGGGTTTACCTGTCCGAACCGTGACGGGAAGAAAGGCTCGGGAGGCTGCACTTTTTGTAATAACGAGAGTTTTAATCCCGATTATTGCCGTTCGGTGCAGGGGATTTCCCGGCAGATCGACGAGGGGGTACGTTTTTTTCAGGCTAAATATCAGGGGCAGAAGTATCTGGCTTATTTTCAGGCTTATTCTAACACTTATGCTTCTTTGCAGGTGTTAAGAGAGAGGTATGAGGAGGCTTTGGCACATCCGCAGGTGGCAGGTTTGGTGCTGGCCACCCGTCCTGATGTGATTGAAAATGAAGTTTTGGATTATCTGGAAGGGCTGGCGCGGAGGTATTATGTCTGTATCGAATATGGGGTGGAATCGGCAAACGATGAGGTATTGGAACGGGTGAACCGGGGACATACTTTCGCTGAAGCGGAGGACGCTATCCGCCGCACGGCCGATCGGGGGATTTATATCGGAGCCCATTTGATTTTCGGGTTACCCGGCGAGAGCCGGGATTCGATGCTGGATGGGGCTGTCCGGCTGGGTTGTTTGCCGATCGATATTTTGAAGTTACATCAGTTGCAAATTATCCGGGGTACGCGGATGGCAGAGGAGTATTTGCGTTCTCCTGAATTGTTCCGGTTGTATTCGCTGGATGAATATCTTGATTTTGTGGTGGATGTGATTGGGAGGATGAGGCCGGAGGTCTATTTGGAACGTTTTGTGAATCAGGCTCCGGCGGAATATCTGATTGCTCCTAAGTGGGGAATTAAAAATTATGAGTTTGTAGCGAAACTCGATAAGCGGTTGAGGGAAAGGGAGATGTGGCAGGGAAAGCTGTGCGGTGTTCCGGAAGAAGGTTTAGGAGTGAGTTAGACAGTGGTTTCCGGAGTGGAAATGGGGGAGACCGTAGGAGGATGTGATAAAATGAAAGAAATTATGATAGGACAGGAAAAAGTGTATGAAAGGCTAAAGGAGTTGGGGATCGGATTCGATTATTTGGAACATCCGGCAGCACCGACGATAGAGATTGCCCGGCAATATTGGAAAAACTTGGATAGTACGCATTGTAAGAATCTTTTTTTCAGGAATCATAAGGGCAATCGTCATTATCTGGTGATTTTCCATTGTGATCGATCACTGGCGATACACGACCTGGAACAATTGCTTAAACAGGGGAAACTGAGTTTTGCTTCGGAACAGCGGATGGAAAAGTATTTGGGGTTAAAGCCCGGTTCGGTCAGTCCTTTCGGGCTGGTGAACGATACAGAGCATCAGGTGTATGTGTTTTTGGACGAAAATTTAAAGCAGGCGCAAAAGCTGTCTTTCCATCCGAACGATAACCGGGCTTCGCTGGCAATCCGGGTTGAAGATTTTATCCGGTATATGGAGGCTTCCGGCAATGGGTATGAATGGATTAAGTTATATTGACCGGGATATTGACCGGGAAAGTGCGAGGTTGTGGGGACGGGAAGCGGATTTTGTGAGGGTGGTGGAATGAGGGGAACAGGTTGTGGAGGTTATCGGAAAGGTGGGGGCTTGTGTGTGTATCGGTGGTGTCTTTCTGCCGGAAAGACCGGGATTTTTTATTTTGTATGTGGAGGAAAGGACTGCGTAGTTGTGTAATTTTAACAGTTTTAGCTTGAAACTGGATGTATTTGTTGCATTATGTTGCCAATTGTTTATTATATTTGTCAGGTATATAAAAATGAATGGCTGTGCAAAATTTTATTTTCCTTATTCTACTGTGTGGTGTTCTACCTGTGGCTGCGCAGTATGGCAAAGATTACAATCGGTTGGTTTGGGCGGAGGAATTTAATTACCAGGGACATCCTAAGTCGAAGTTTTGGGGGAATGAAACGGGGCATGTCCGTAACCGGGAGGCTCAGTATTACACCAATCGGGATAAGCGGAATGTGCGGGTGAGGAACGGTTGTTTGGAAATCGTCGCCCGGCGTGAAGCGGAGGAGCAGAAGGAGGGGAGTCCGCGGATTACTTCCGGGAGTATCAATACGTTAGGTAAGCAGGAATTTTTATATGGGCGTGTGGAAGTGCGGGCGAAGATTCCGACGGGACGCGGAGCGTGGCCTGCCATCTGGATGATGGGGACGGACAGGGCGGAGAAGGGATGGCCGGAGTGTGGCGAGATCGATATTATGGAGAATGTCGGATACGATCCGATGGTTTTTCATGCCACGGTGCATACGCCGGGCTCTCGCAAAGATTCGGGGAAGGTGAAGCGGTCGGCTTATCTGAAGTTGCAGGATGCTTATACGGATTTTCACGTGTTCGCTCTGGAATGGTATCCTGACCGGATGGATTTTTTTATCGATGAAAAGAAATTGCTGACTTATGAACGCCGGGAGGATTTACCGGATTTCTGGAGATTCGACAAGCCTCAGTATTTGTTGCTGAATTTAGCAGTGGGGGGTACATGGGGCGGCTCTAAAGGGATTGATGAAAAGATACTTCCTTTGACGTATTATATCGATTGGGTGAGATATTATAAATAAATTAAAATAGAATTATATGGTAAAATGTATTTTAACTGGTTTGGGTATTTTGCTTTGCCTGAATATGTATGCTGCCGTGGACAGTGTAAGAATGAGTAAGCTGGAAAATGTTGCAGAGGGGTTGAAGATGCCGGAACTCCGGGATGGTGATAAAAAGATCGGGTTTCCCCAGGTGCCGGAAGGCTATTCGCTGGAATTGAAAGGTACGGATAAGTTGCCGGTGGTGGATGCCAGCGGACAGGTGGGTACTCCATTGACCGATCAGGAGGTGCAGTTGTATTTTGTGCTGGAGGATAAGGGGGCCGGATTGAAGAAAGATGTCACGGCGTTGAGTGTGAAGGTAAAGGGTGAAGGAAAGAGTGTGGAGGGGGGAAATGCTTGTCCGTCGGTTATTCCTGCTTTGCGGGAATGGGTGGGGGCTACCGGGAAGTATTTCTTTCCTAAGAAAGGGACGATTATTATCGACCCGGTTTACGCCCGGAAGTTACAGGCCGGAGCGGAGGCGTTGGCGGAGGATTTGAAGGTGTTGGGTAATTGGAAATATGTGGTGAAGATTGGAGAGCCGGAAAAGAATGTAATTTACATGACCCTGAATACTTCCGACACCCAGTTGGGAGAAGAGGGTTACCGTATGACGATCGGGGAGGGAGTGACGATCGAAGCTCCGGCCGCCAGAGGTGCTTTCTGGGCTACTCGTTCTTTGTTGCAGATGTTGCAGCAGCAGGGGACAGAGCTGGTGAAGGGAACTACCCGCGATTATCCGAAGTTTTCCCGTCGCGGTTTTATGCTTGATGTGGCCCGGAAGTTTATTTCCCTGCCTTTTTTGCAGGATTATGTGAAGATTATGTCTTATTATAAGATGAATGAGTTTCACGTGCATTTGAATGATAACGGTTTTGTGCAGTTTTTTGATAACGATTGGGATAAGACTTATGCGGCTTTTCGCCTGGAATCGGATTTTTTCCCGGAACTGACGGCGAAGGATGGTCATTATACAAAAAAGGAGTTTAACGCTTTGCAGAAGAATGCGATGGTTTACGGGGTGAATGTTGTGCCTGAAATCGATGTGCCGGCCCATTCCCTGTCGTTCAGCCATTTCCGGAAGTCGTTAGGAAGCGAAAAGTATGGAATGGATCATTTGGATTTGTTCAATCCTGAGATTTATCCTTTCCTGGATTCTTTGTTTCTGGAGTATTTGGGGGGTGACGATCCGGTGTTTGCCGGGCCGGAGGTGCATATCGGTACGGATGAGTATTCCAAAGAAGCTGCCGAGGAGTTTCGGGCGTTTACCGATCATTATTTGCGGTATGTGCAGAGTTTTGGAAAGCGGGCGCGGCTTTGGGGGGCTTTGACTCATGCTCCGGGTAAAACTCCGGTGATTTCCGAGGGCGTGATTATGAATGCCTGGTATAACGGTTATGCCAATCCCAGGGATATGATCGATTTGGGATTCGACCTGATCAGTACGCCGGACGGGTATCTGTATATCGTTCCGGCCGCCGGATATTATTACGATTATCTGAATACGAAGTATTTGTATAGTAGCTGGGAGCCTTCAAGGATTGGGAATCAGGTGTTCCCGGCCGGGCATCCTCAGGTGTTGGGTGGAACTTTTGCCGTGTGGAATGATCATTCCGGGAATAAGATTACAGAGAAAGATGTTCACCACCGGGCTTTTCCTGCGATGCAGGTGCTGGCCGAAAAAATGTGGACGGGTGGCCGTGAAGGGGCTGATTATACCCGTTTCAACCAATTGGCCGAGAGTATGATCGAAGCTCCGGGTATTAATATTATGGCTAAAGTGCCTTCCAAAGGTGAAGTGGTGTTGAAATACGAGGCTGGAAAAGGGATGCAGAAAGACCAGTCCGGGAACGGGTATGATATTAGCCAGGTTAAGAATGCCAAAATAGATAAAGCGGACGGAATCACCTTTGCCGGAAATTCCCGGGTGGAGTTGCCTGTGCCGGAGATCGGGTATAATTATACGGTGTGTTTCGATTTTTGCCCGTCGGCAGGGAATGAAGCGGATGCCGTGCTGTTTAAGTCGCCGAATGCCGTTGTGACGCTGAATGCGGAAGGAAGCGGAAAGTTAGGTTTCAAGCGGGAAGGTTATTCTTATACATTTAATTATGTGCCTGAAGCCGGAAAATGGATTCGGGTGGCTATTCAGGGGGATAATAAGGGAACTGCCCTGTATGTGGACGGCAAGCTGGTGGAGCATCTGCAAAGCCAGAAGCGGGTGGTGAAAAATAAATCGGGGAATGAAAGTGCCATGTATATACAGCATACGTTGGTATTTCCGTTGCAATATATCGGTGATACGGAACATGGTTTTAAAGGTAAGTTGAAGTCATTGGAAGTATATAATAAAAAGTTATATTGATTATGAATTTTAGAAATTGGATCGCCGGCCTGGCCGCC
>UQJP01000047.1 GCA_900541415.1 uncultured Odoribacter sp.
CCAGCCAGAAGGGTGGCGTGGGAAAATCCGTCTTTACGGTACTGCTGGCCAGTGTGCTGCATTACCGCAAAGGCCTGCGTGTGGCGGTTGTGGACTGTGACTACCCGCAGCACAGCATCGCCCTGATGCGTGAGAGGGACATGGAGAGTGTCATGAAAAATGACGACCTGAAGGTGAGCCTTTACCGGCAGCACGAGAGAATCCGGAAGCTTGCCTATCCGGTCATCAAAAGCGATCCGGAAAAGGCGGTGGAGGACCTGCGTCGTTATATGGACGAAAAGGGGGAAACTTTCGATATCGTGCTTTTCGACCTTCCCGGAACGCTCCGCAGCGAGGGGGTGGTCTATACTGTTGCTGCGATGGACTACATTTTCATCCCGATCAAGGCGGACAACATCGTCATGCAGAGTTCCCTGCAGTTTACCAAGGCTCTGGAAGAGGAGTTGGTCTCCAGGAAGAACTGCAACCTGAAAGGGACCTGGCTGTTCTGGAACATGGTGGACAGGCGGGGGCGGAAGGATTTGTATGACGCCTGGAACCGGGTCATCGACAAGATGGGGCTGCGGCTGCTGTCCTCACACATTCCGAACACCCTCCGCTACAACAGGGAGGCGGCCCCTGTCTGCAAGGGTGTCTTCCGCTCCACGCTGTTTCCACCCGATCCCCGTCAGGAGAAAAGCTCCGGCCTTCCTGAACTGGTGGAGGAGATATGCCGTACCATCGGCCTGGAGGAATCCGATACCGACCGGTAGCGGATGTCAGGGTATAGACACCTTAAATAAGGAGTTTTAGCCTAAGATAAAGTAAGCTAATGGCATGATAATAAGGTTCTTATAATTACGACTTCTCCTGTAAAAGCATTACTTTAGTAAAGCGAAAAATAAAGGAGGAAACAAGTAATGAACGAGCAAATCAGAAACATTTTAGTACAAGAAACGACAAAGACGAGCAAGATCCGGCAACTGTATCTTCTGGGTGTTCCCCGTGCGGAAATCGCGAGAATGGTGACCAACGGAAACTACGGCTTTGTAGTGAATGCCCTGCGCCGGATGAGGGAACGTGAGGGCGGTCCGAATGTTCAACCGTTGGCAGCCGCACCGGATTACACTTTCAACCGCAAGTTCGGTATCGAGATCGAGGCTTACAACTGCTCCCGTGAACGGCTCGCACGCGAGCTCAGGGAGGCCGATATCGAGGTTACGGTGGAAAGTTACAACCATACCACCCGTCCGCATTGGAAACTCGTGACGGACAGCAGTATAAACGGAAACGACACCTTCGAGCTGGTCAGTCCGATCCTTGTCGGCGAAGCAGGGTTGCGGGAGCTGGAGAAGGTCTGCTGGGTGCTCGACCTGTGTGACATGAAAGTGAACGGGAGCTGCGGGCTTCACGTGCATATCGATGCCGCCGGTTTCAGCATGGAGACCTGGCGTAACCTGGCCCTGAGTTACAAACATCTGGAACCGGTCATCGACAAGTTCATGCCGGCATCCCGCAGGGATAACTACTATTGCCGTGGACTGGGCCATGTCTCTGACGGGATGATACGTTCCGCCCGGACGGTGGACGATCTGAAAAGCAGGATCGGCAACCGTTACCATAAGGTGAATCTCGAGGCCTACTCACGGCACAAGACGGTCGAGTTCCGCCAGCATTCGGGAACGACCAACTTCACAAAAATGCGTAACTGGGTGCTGTTTCTCCACAAATTGGTTACCTTTGCCACAAAGGGGCAGGTGCCTGCGGCCACCGCGCTCCAGGACATCCCCTTCCTGGATGGTGAACAGAAACTATATTATAAACTGAGAACTAAAAAATTATCGGCATGAACAGGCATATGTATATTTTGGCGGATGGCGGCAGGATTACCGCCTCCGACCCTTCCGAGTTTGTACGTCTCCTGCGTGAGGGCAGCTGGTTTGACAGCGGGTGCACCGATAAGGAGTACATGGTGAATTTCTCCAACCGTTACCATGAACTGCACGGGGTGACGGTGAGGACCGACACGCCGGAGCATTTCATGGACGACCTGAAAAAGTACGGTTACATCAAGGGTTGAGAGAGCCCGTTCCTTTATTGTTACGTTCCCTGCCGGTTCATTCATCTCCGGTGGGGATTTTTTTCTTTTTTCACAGTATCTGATCTCCGTCGTATCCTGTTTTCCGGAGACTGGTTTCACGGCCTCCTTCCGCAATCATTTTTTCTTTTCACCGCCCCTCCGCGATAACAAAAACTGGCTATCCATGATAATATAATACATGACAGGGGATTTAAAGGTGTTCCGCCTGTTATCTAGTATCATTATATCCCCAAAAGAGAAGCGGATCAGGAGGGGGATACCGCCAAATTTGAAGAAGATCCCCAAAAAGAAAAATGTAGAGTATCTATTTTGAATATTATTATGATTGATAATCAGAAGAATAAGTTAATGTTGTCTTTGCGATACAGGGAATTAAGATTTGCGATATAGACGTTTTTTATCCAATTTGACAAGCCGTTGTATTTTTATTTGTATTTTTGTCTGTAGTCGTAAGAAGTCACGGCTTTTTCATTTAAGCTTTGAATTGGGCGTACCATTCCCATACCCATGCCAATGCGGCATGGGCGGAAATACCATTATTGGTAATCAATGCGTTACGAATATATCAAATCTGAATTTTTCTCATTTTTGAGCCAGAAAATGCAACACGTTAGTGAAGCTTACCGCCAGCTCCCTTATTATCTGCGCCGTTCCCTTTTGCTTATCTGATATTTTTTTCCTTCTGTTCTTCCAAACGGCAATCAGTGCCAACACCATCCTTTGAATTGTATCCAGGTTCCTAGCCGCTCGTTCAGCCTTACGCTTTATGCTGTCCTGGCGGAGGTTGCGGTCAAGATCCCAGTGCATGCTTTCAATAGCCCAATGCTGTTTGGTTATCTGACTAAGCCGCTCTGCACTGCTATCCAGGCTTGAAATATACAGTCGCTGTTCAGACGTACTTCTGCCATCAGACTTTTTCTCCGTAGATGTGAGTATTTCTATAACTGTCAAATTTCCATTCCATTTCTCCCTGTCGGCAATCAGTTCTTCCCCACGGAATATACGGCATACCCTTGACTCAATCCTGCCGTGTTCCAAGTATGGACCTTCCTTGTAGATATCAGTTGGGGTGGTGGCTTTTATAGAGTCTTCAAGCCCATAGCGCAAAGATCTTTGATTCGCCTTGAGTTCGATCACGAAGTCGCCTCCTTTACCTCTAATCTTGTCTATTATCCCCTTTTGGCATGACATGGCATCTGCTGTGACGACACATCCTGACACATCTAGTTTATCCAATAGTCGGGGCACGGATTTGATTTCATTACTTTTCTCTTTGCAAACATCAGTAGCCAAAGTAAAGCTGGAACGGAGTGAATATGCAGAGACGATATTAGGGTTGCGTCCGTTGTCGTACAAGGTACCTCGCATGGCCTTGCCAACAATACAAATGATGTCAGTTGCCGAAGCGGATATTTCCTTGCGGAAAACCTCTGCAAAAGCAGACATTCGATCAGCCATCTTTTCATCGTCGATGCTTTGAAACACACGGCAGAGCGTAGCTTCTGAGGGTAACCCATACGGAAATAACCCTTTCGACTGCAGGCGTTTCAAGTGACGTTTGCCAAATTGAAGTATTTCAGCTCTGGTAATACACTTGCTGAGTCTGCCCAATATTACGAGCATGAGTATATCTTCAAGTTTGTGTTTGAAGTTTCCTCTGCTTGTTCTGCGGTATTCAGGGACTGAGGATACAAATTTTCTCAAATGAGTCATGATGCTGCCACGAAGACAGTCAAGGTGTTTCTTTTTTAGTAATATTGCGTATAAAAAGTTGTATATCAACGAAATAAATCGTATTTTTGCTATTGCAAAAACAAAGGCGGAAGACAATATCAACATCATATTCTATTGAATTCCGCCTATAAAAAAAATAAAAATGAACGATAAGAAGAAACACCTAAGGCGGTGCTTCCGCATCGCTGTGCACGAATATAAGCATTTTTACTACAATTACAAGCGATGAACAATATTTCTTAAATGAAAAAGCCGTGGTAAGAAGTTACGAAAAGAGTGTAATTTGTTGGAAATGAGCATAAGTTTATTACTCATAATAGTAATAGGTTACGATTAAGTTAGTTATCTGCTGCATTATTTTTCTGTACGTTGCGTAACCTTCAAAGAACTCTTCAAACGCAACGATAAGACAAAAATCGGAATTATAGAATAAGTTTTTCTATATTTTCCCGATTAATGCATTTATATTTTAGATTTAATATCTCGTGATTATTATTGTTTAATATCCTCCAGTAGCTTATTAAGTATTTTTGTCCTATTATCAATCTTACTAATTTCACATTGCCATATAATTATAACTTTCCAGCCGAGTTTTACAAGTAAATCGGAATTTTTGGCATCTCGCGATTTGTTGTTTGATATTTTTTCCTTCCAGAAATCTGTATTTGAGGATGGTAATTTTCCCTTTTTGCAATTATGCCCATGCCAAAAACATCCGTTCACAAATATTATTGTTTTATATTTAGGCAAAACTATATCAGGTTTACCCGGCAATGTTTTGACATTAATACGATATCTGAATCCTTTTGAAAATAAGAACTTACGAACTAAAATTTCCGGTTTAGTGTCTTTACTTGATATTTTTGACATTATATCCGATCTTTTAGTTTGAGAAAAAATATCTGACATAGCCTATATTATTGCTTTGCGATAAGTCTTAACCATTCGGATTCATTCAATCCTACGCGAGACAGTTGTGCACAGTAACTGTTTAAAATACGTTGTGCTTGCATTTCTTTTAAGTCTACCACCCACTCATAAGTTTCTCCATAGGAAGAATAGAATACATATTTGTCCTCCTTTTTTGATGCTTGAATAATTGTAGCACCTTCTTTTGGCTTGAATTTCACTGTTTTTATTGCAAATGAAGATTTATTTGGAAATAATTTCAATTCATTATTCACAATTAACGGATATTCGCCTTTTTCTTCTAAAGGTAAAAATAAGAATCGTCTTTCCTCCTTAATTCTCACCGAATCGCATCTTTGTTGAATACAAACATAATACTTGTCTACAGATTTTATAACTGTTCCAAGTGTTAATATCGGAGCCCCAATAGCAGGTTGAAATATATTTTTATGATGCGTCAAAATGGCAAAATCTACATTCGATTTATTCACATCGATACCATCATATGCAAATAACTCTATGGTATGCGATTGTAATTTCCCCTCGTCTTTATTTGACATATCTTTTCCTGAAGCTTCTGTATATTTATCTTTAAGTCGAGGTTGCTCGGAACTAAACATTTTTTTTAAAAGGTCTTTCGATTTGCCAATAGACACTCCATTTATACTTATCGTTTCGTCTGTAATACGGTTTTCAATCCAGTTATCAACCCAATCCTTTGTATCAATATCTGTTGTCTCCAATAATTCCGAAATAGCTTCGCCAAATAATTTTATTAATAGTTGCTTGGATTCGAATGTGTTTTCCAATAATATTTTGTGCCCGAGATATGCCGGATCTAATTTGGGAGAAAAGACGCTTAACATTCTGGATGTATTATTCCTTATTGCCGATATTGAAGATAAAGCAAAATTCGATAACAAACCGTTGGTCATGTCTGCAAATTCTTCAACAATCAAAGTCGGAAGGCTTTCATACGATACTATTTTATCTTTCAATTCCGGATTATGTGCAAATTGAGTTTCCGAATTTTGTTTTTTAGCTCTAACTAATATCTTAGAATTTAAAGATTGAATAACGCAATCTCCTTTATGAAAAGAATGCTGATCCACTTTCTGATATATACTGTTCGTAATTTCAAATAAATCCGTTTCTCCAGTATACACAATTAACAGTTTCAACATCCCAGTTTGTGATAATAAATCAGATATCAATTTTAATGTAAACTCTCCGCGCGGATCGTCATTATCTGCATCTGCATCGGGATCTTCAACTTGGTTCTCCTCCTTTTCTATATCTAAATACCAATCTAAAATGACAACATCTGCTTTATTTAGTATAGTATTGTAACTATTAACATCAGAAATGGATTTGGGTGCATATACAGCACAGATTTTTCCAGATTGTGCAAATACATTCGATACATCTAATGCGCTAAATGCATTGTTAGTCATATCATTCTTATATGCTTTGTCATCAATAAAAACAATATTTTGTATAAAGTTGTTTGCAATTTCTTTCGATTGCTCAATAAATCTGTCTGCCATATTTTTATTGCATTTTTTGAATTTTAAAAGTAACTGTAGAGCCTTCCTTAGGTTGTGCCACAAATATATCATAGTTCTCTGCATTCAAAACCTCTTTACTGATACTCAACCCCAATCCTCTTCCATTGGGCTTTCTGGAAAATCTTAATTCAAAGATTCGTTCCTTATCTTGGGGTTTTATTTCAATACCGTTATTGGAAATGTATATTCCCGTATCATCCGCATGCAACCGAATAACTTTTTCAGGAACATCACTTTGTTTTAACCAATAAATGGCATTATCAATGATATTCACAAATACAGGATAGAATGTAGAACGAAATCCGTGTATTTTTCGACCTGCAAACCCGTTAGTATGTTTAAAAGCTATATTGTGTCGTTCAAGACGGGATTTGAACAAATCTATTAAAAATGTTTTAATATCCAATAAAGATATGTCTTCCCGACGTCGATTCAATCGTCGATTTAACGGGGTAAACAAATTTAAATAGCCGTCCAAATGTTCGAAATTTACCTTGATGTTTTTATATATTCCTTCCAATTTGATATCTACATCCGACCATGCTTTTAAATCTTTCAGACTATGTCGAATCGAATTAACCGTACCGTTGAATTCATGGTGCAATATTCCGACAGCCAATCCTAATTGGCTTAATTCAACGTCCGATTGCAATCGTTCCCGCAATTCCTCTAACTCTTCCGAAGCGGCTTCCGCTATTTGGTCATTTGTAATTATTTGACCGTCTTCGTTTTTTTCGACATAGAAACTTTCAAATTGTCGAATTATGCGTTCCATAACATCCGTATTTCGACTGCTTATGGATTCTATTTCTGCTTCCATTCTCTTGCGTTCCGTTACCAAATCAAAGTTATCGGCTTTATCGGTTGCCAATAATTTGAATTGATTCTTTACGCTTCGTATTTGATTATCCAAATCGATTATCAGTTCATTCGTAAGATCCTTAATTTTGCGAGAAACATCGGAAACAACATCATTGGTTTCGCTTTTCTTCTTCTTATTAAGTGACAGAGCTTCGGCTGAAATCAGTTCCACCGCTTGCTCCAACCGCTTTCGCTTACTTATTTCCAGATTCAACTGTGCCGTATAATCATCGATTAGCTGATCGATATTTTCATTGATATTTTTAAATACCGTTTGTTCCAGAATTTTAAACTCATTAAGGTACGTGTCAAAATCCGTTCTCATTGATTTTGACATTGCAAATCCTTTAGGACTTGTCACCGATATTCTTTTTCTGTAATCGGAAACTTTTTGTCTCATGGCAAATTCCAGATCTATTATCTTCTGGCTTGCTTCATCCGCATCGTTAATGTATAAAACCGAATGTAAATCGTTCCTAAAATTCGTAAGTAATTCTTCCAGTTCGTTTTCGAATTTATGTTCCGTTAAACCGGCAAAAAAGATATCGAGCTCACGAGCAAATCTCTCCTTTTTCGATTTGGCCAATTTATCCCGACGTTCAAGTGCGTTATGGTACGCATTGAACTCGTCTTTCTTCTGATTGAAGAATTCCGATTGTGCCGTTTTGTTTTTTTCGCTGAAAAAATCAGCGGCAAGTTGTACAAAGAAATTTTTTAAAATCGCTTGAAGTTGGCGATATGCTTTATTTTCAATAAAACCTTCGCGTCCGGCTTTCTCTACCAAACCGCTGTGTTCTCGGTCCGCTATTTCAATAGCACCGAACATTCGTCGATAAGAAAAGAAATATGTTGATGCTCGTTTCGAACGATTTTTTTCAATATCCAGAAAATCATAATCGGAGTCACCATACGGTAGAACTCGAATATTATCTCTATATATGTATAAACCTCCGAATTTATCTCCTTTGGCTTTAATCCTGGCATAATTTTCGACATCTACACGAGAACTTTTCAATTCTCCTTGTAAATACGCCAAGTTAATTTTAAACGGACCACATTCGGTTTCTCTATAATAGTTATCCCGCCAATTTACAATGTGATCAAATGTTTTTTCTCCATATATTTTTACTAATCCCTTGAATTGTCCGAACTCATCAAATTGCCCTTGAAAATGGTGATCCGCCAATTCAAATTCTTCCGTGGTAAAAAAGTGTTCTTTATCTATGATGCTGACAAAACTACCGTCATTCGCCCTATAGTCTCTAAATGAAATGTCAACGACGGGAGTAGGATGATCGGGGGTCATTGTATTGTGAAATCCCATCAACATTTTCTCGATTTTTGTAGCTTCGTCCGAATTGCCGTCTCCCTCTATATCGGAAATAATCGTATCGTAAACTGGGGAGATGAAAAATTGAGTTCCACCACAGCCATTGGTTAATTCAAATCCTTGTTGTAGTTGTAAAGAAAGTTGGTGTGGGTCAACTTTAAAAGACGTGATAGAACTTTTTATTTTTTCAAAATCCTTGTCGTCAATAAGTTCTTTTTGATTTAATTTATCAAGGGATTGTATTACTTCATTTTTAATACTGTCAATATCGGCTGCATTCGGCATATGAGAGTATTCTCTTACCGGAATAACAATATCCTCCAAGTTAATCCCCGGCAACTCGAATATCTCCCAATTAATGAAAGCCACAACAATATCATATTCTTTAGATCTTAATTTTGCTTTCGATACGATTAAAACCTGACTTCCTATTGATGCAATAGCCAATCTTCCTATGCCTTTTTCTCCCATGATAGGACGTCTTGGCTTTGATATGTCAATAGGCGGTAAACTGCTTTTTTTATTTGCCAATTTACTTTCGGTCCCGAGCGTAAGCCAACGAGTTTCAAATTCCTCTTTTGTCATACCGAGCCCGTCATCACGTAATACCAGCAGATTATTACATCGGAGAAAATCGATATCGAATTTATCCGCATACGCATCATGTGCATTTTTTATAAGCTCGTTAATAGCTGTAGGGATACCGGCAATTTGTTGCCGTCCCAATAAGTCGAGAGCTCTTGCCCGAGTTTTAAATTGTGCCATTGTTTTCCAGTGCTTTTATCGTTTCACCTAATCGCCGAGCATATTCACACGGAACTGCATTGCCGATTAATTTTGCCGTTGCGGCAATACTATTTGTTTTAAACACATAGGTTTTCGGGAATGTTTGCAATGTAGCACCTTCCCGTAAAGAAAGAGCCCGATCTTCTTCCGGATGTCCGAAACGTCCGTTTGAGATACTATAAAATTTAGTTGTAATAGTCGAAGCCGGTCGATGCCACCACATACGCCCGAATGTATCTTTAAAACAATCGTCTTTTCCTACAAAGCAAGGTAATTGCAATTCCGGATCATTTGCCCAATCAAGTCTGTTCCCGCCGTCGTGTTTGGTCTTTGCCAATCGTTTAAGACATACATCACTTAATCCGGCAACCGTATGGTTAAACACACTACTGTCTTTATGGCCTGCGCTAACTTTGGGAAAACCGTTCCTTTCACCTAAATAATCGGCTAATACGGTCTCTTTATCGTCCGCCTTAGGTAAATGTATATTGACATTTTCCAATCGTGTTGCGATAAGAGAAAATCTTCGACGACTTTGAGGTACGCCGTAATAGCTCATATCTACAACCTTATAAACAGGATTTTTATATCCGAGATCTTCCAATTTTCGTAGAAAATAAGGTAAGATGCTATCTTTATTTGTGATTATGCCCGGAACATTTTCCACTAATACATATCCCGGTCTATAATATTCGATGAACCGAGCAAAGTTTTTTAATAAATCCTTAGATTTTAAGGCTTTATTCTTATCCGTATTAATTATACTGTAAAATTGGCAGGGACTGCATCCTACCAAAATCAAAAAGTCATCATTTTTCCGTATCCCAAATTTTCGCTCAAAATAATTGCTCCGTAAATTCTTTATATTAGTTTGAATGAAAACACTTCCGGAATTATTGTATTCATACGTTTCTTTGGCATCTTGATCAAAGTCCACACCTGCTATAACGTTAATCCCTGCCTGTCTTAAACCGCAAGTCATTCCACCACCTCCGCAGAAAAAATCGATTGCTTTATATTTGGATGCCATCATCTTGATTACACATTTGCGTAGAACAAAGTAATTCTTTAATATCAATCTTTAACGTTTCGGCAATCGTCAGTAGTGTTTCTACCGAAGGTTGAACTTCGTTTGTACACCAACGAGAGACTGTCGATTCATTTTTACCTAATGCATGCGCCAACCATTTCCCTGTTTTACCTTGTTCCGCAAGCACTATTTTCAGTCGATTTATCCGCTTCATTTGCATAACTATTGCTATAATCTGCAAATTTAATAAAAACAACCCGAATGACAAAATGATTAGCGCGTTTTTATAATAAGAAATATTTCTAATATAAACATAAAAACATTCCGTAAAAGCGGTTTTATCCGTCGGCACACCATCGCCCAAACAGGTTTGTACGAACGTGTACCGACTGCCGCATAAGCGGAGAAAAGGGCTTTGCATCACGCCTAACCAATGGTTTAGACTGATGATGCAAGACCCATTTCTTTTATGCTTATGCCATAGAGGTGCTTTTACGGGTTTTCTATGGATTTTTCTTTTTGCGGTTCCTTTGAGCCGTAAGCGGAAAGCTGTATATGACCGCTTGCCCATGAATGGCACAAGCCGTCCCCACGGCAGGCAAACTGGGAAGAATGATTTATCCGCCCGACCAAACGAGTTTGGACAGACAGATAAACCATACTTCCTTGCAGGTGGTTTGCCGGTTTCATGTTTCCGGCAATGTTCCTTTTCCTTTTAGGTTTCTTCTTTTCACGGATTTCTCCTTTGAAGTTTTCCTGTCTAATCTGCCTCCACTTCCGTTTACCTCCATTTTCGCGCCTTTCAG
>UQJP01000048.1 GCA_900541415.1 uncultured Odoribacter sp.
ACACACATCATACATACAAACATAACCATAATATTTAATATATTAATTAAATATTAATTTTTTTATAAATTAAGAAACAAAATAACTCCCTCTCCAATGACACCCGATTTACTTTAACCGATAATCTTATATGATGTTCTTTCCCTGATCGAATATTAAAAATAACAGCTCACCCCCTAATCGCATGATAATAAAATACCTTAACTTTCTATCTCATCCCGGTAACAAAACTACGGGTCAAAATAGAGAATCTCTCCTTCCCACCCATCTTATTTCAACAAACTTACGCTGAGAGTTATCCGGTAAACAGTATTTTAAATTCATGATTTTTTTATAAATTATTTTATTTTACCTATTTTTGAAACAAGAAAAACGGACTTAAATTAAATTATTTTAAAATCCATACAACTGATTAGAGGGGGGGGGAGCATGTACTGAACAACTGATAGAAAGAGAATTATCCGGAATCCGGATAATTTCAGGAATTCCGTCCGGCCAATAATCCTTATTCGATCTTTTTAAAAAGAACAAAACTATGAAATTTGAAAAATTACTTATCGGTTGCTCTTTAATCTCGTGTAACGTTGTGCAGGCACAACACACCTCTCCCCGCCCCAATATCATATATATATTGATGGACGACCTGGGTTATGGGGATCTTCAGTGCTTCGGACAGCAAAAAATAGAAACTCCTAACATCGACCGCCTTAGAAATCAGGGGATGAAATTCACCCAGCACTATTCAGGCTCTCCGGTTTCAGCCCCCGCGCGCTGTGCGCTGCTGACAGGGTTACATTCGGGACACACCCAAATCCGGGGAAACGACGAGCTTAGCGCAAGAGGCGCCGTAAACAGCCACGATTCCATGTATGTACACAGGGAATTGGAAGGACAATTCCCGCTCAAAGCGGGGACGATGACCCTGGGACGCCTGATGCAGCAAGCGGGCTATTCCACGGGATGTTTCGGCAAATGGGGATTAGGCTTTCCGGGCTCCGAAGGTATCCCGGAAAAGCAGGGCTTTGACCAATTTTTCGGTTATAATTGCCAGCGGCAGGCACATACCTACTATCCCGCCTTCCTATATGAAAACGACAAACGGGTGTATCTGGACAACAAAGTGATCGACCCGCACACAGAAAAACTGGCTCCAGGAGCCGATCCCTACGATCTGGCGAGCTATGCCAAATACGAACAGAAAGAGTATGCCAACGATCTGATTTTCGACCGCTTGCTAAACTTTGTCGATCAGCATAAAACCTCCCCGTTCTTTGTGATGTGGACAACACCCCTGCCCCACGTTTCCCTGCAAGCCCCACAAAAATGGGTGCAATACTATGTAGACAAATTCGGCAACGAAAAGCCGTACGTGGGACAGGCCGGATATATGCCCTGCCGCTACCCGCATGCAACCTATGCCGCCATGATCAGCTATTTCGATGAACAGGTGGGTAAATTGGTTGAAAAGCTAAAAGCAGAGGGAATGTATGAAAACACCCTGATTGTATTTACCTCCGATAACGGTCCCACCTTCAACGGAGGCAGCGACTCGCCCTGGTTTAACAGCGGCGGCCTTTTTAAATCGGAATTCGGCTGGGGAAAATGCTTCCTGCACGAGGGAGGAATCCGGGTTCCGGCCATTTTCTCCTGGCCTGCCGTAATCGCCCCCGGTAGCGAAACCGACCACATCTGCGCGTTTCAGGACGTGATGCCTACGTTCGCGGAAATTACAAAAACACACTGTCCCCAGACGGACGGCATCAGCTTTTTACCCACTTTAATGGGAAAAGCCAAAAAGCAAAAGGAACACAAATACCTTTACTGGGAATATCCGGGACAAAACGGCATGAAAGCCGTGCGGATAGGCAAATGGAAAGGAATCCTGAAAAACATCAAAAAAGGGAATACCCGAATCGAATTATACGATCTGGAAAAAGACATCCGGGAAGAACATAACATCGCCGGCGAATACCCGGGAATCGTGAAGAAAATCGAAACGATCATGAAAGAGGCACACACGGAGCCGGAAAACAAACTATTCAAACTCTAAACGGTATCCGGAAACGAAACAGTTTCCGGAATTTTCCGGGCTTCTCTATATACCCTGCCGGACAGGACAAGGGCACAGGGTTAAGGTTTGCCCGTAAACCCGGTTTTATCCCGATCGGTAATCTCCCGGATCACCCGGCAAGGTGTTCCGGCGGCAATCACATGGGGCGGAATATCTTTTGTGACCACGCTTCCGGCTCCGATAATCGAGTTTTCCCCAATGGTCACCCCGCCCATAATATCCACATTCCCTCCTATCCAAACTCCGCTGCCGATTGTGATCGGGCGGGCATAACATCCCCCGGCTATCCTTTCCCTGGCATCGATGGCGTGGTTGGCGGTGTACAGCCCTACCCGCGGGCCGATCAACACATGATCTCCGATCGTGATTGGATTAGCATCGAGCATGATGCAATCGAAATTAGCATAGAAATGATTGCCGATCGTGATATTAAAGCCAAATTCGCACCGGAAATTAGGCTCGAAATGCACCTCCTCGCCTATCGATTTTAAAAACTTCCGCAAGATCGCCTCCCGGTACACTCCCTCCTGTCCGAAACTCCGGTTGTATTCATTCGTAAAAAAAACAGTCTGTTCCCGCTGCTTCACCAGTTCGTCGGTCAGGTCGTTATACATTTTCCCCGATAGCATCAATTCTTTTATATCCATAAGGTCACGATTTTAATTTCCCCTAAGATACGGTAAAATCATTCTATTTTTTTACCTGCCGAGGTCGCCCCACGAAAAAAATGATTTTTTAATGAGAATTTCTCCCTCCTTGATCGCTTATTCCTATTCGTTTGGGCACGATGATAAATCTCCGGTGTTCACCCCCCAAAAAACGCCTGCCGTTTTAACGGCTATTTTCCCGGGATTCAGCCGATGGCCGAAGAGAGAAGATTTTCTTTTGCGCCGGGAGCATGCTGGAGGACAGCACCGACAATCTGGCACTGATCCAACTCTTTGCAATCGCCACAAGTCATGAATCCCTTTTCATAGACACATTTGCGGATTTCACAATAATCGCTGCAATACGCAAACTTCACCCCGTCTGCACGACACCCCATGCAATTTATCGTGGCTGCCGTAATCTCCGGCGCATGGTTCATAGCACTCCACTTTTGAGCGGTTTCTTCTCTTAACTCATCGTCATTGCTGACAGTGGCTATGCGGGCATCGCAACTTTCGCAATCCAATCCGCAACAGGCAATCAATTGTTTCATCTCCGGGTTATACCATTTATTTTTTCTACTCCCTACACCTCGTACCTCTCTACAAATATAGCAAAAATACGATCCGTTTACCCGGTCGGGGATTTATTTTCCGCCCGATACCTCCCGATGCGCAACCAGACGATCTTCCTTGTGCTTTTTCCACCAAAGCTGGAAAGAGTTGATCGAATTTTGCCACACCACATAAGCGGCAGGAGCGATAGAAGCCAAAGGACTTAAATAAACCTGTGCCATCCAAATAGCCAGAATGGTATTTTTTTGTCCCAATCCCTGACCGCCCGCCACCGTATCTCCGTATTTCCTGCCGATATAACGGCCACCCCAAAACTGGAGCACACAGATCAGCAAGGCAAACAGGGCGATCACCCATTCCTCGGCATAATTCGAACTATCCTGCTGCATAATAAAATAAACGGTCTTTCCCATAACGATCGTCAGTCCCAGCCCCCACAGATAGAACGACAACACCTGCAACCTTTTCAGTTGCCGATGCAGGGCGGGCAGCAATTTTTCAAGGGCAAGGGCACAGGCAAAAGGTAACACCAGCAAAGGCATCACCTGGCGGCAGATATAAAAAAACGAATCCCCAAAAGGTATTTCGCTATGAGTACCCAGCAACGAAAAAATGACAGGCGACACCAGCGCAACGGTAAGGCTGCTAATCAGGGTATAAGCAGCCAGGCAAGCCACGCTTCCCCCCAGCATCCCCGTGATGACCGCAGCAGCCGTAGCCGTAGGAGCCAGCACACAAATCATGATTCCCTGTGCCAGCAGGGGATCGAACCACACCAGCATCCCATAAACCAACACGCTCCCCACAATCTGAATCAGCAACAACCAAAGGTGTAAAGGTGAAAACCGCAACTCCCGGAACGATAATTTACAATAGGTGATAAACAGCATGCTGAAAATCAGATAAGGAGTCAGAAAAGCCAATCGCTGAAAAAATTCGTAAAAGAGCGCCCCGCAAAGCATCGCCAGCGGCAGCATCCATGTTTTTAACCGTTGTATCACTATATCTAAATTAAATCCTGCAAAATTAATAAAAAACGGAACACCCCGGAAGCCCGTACAAAAAACGGAGAAACAAGCCCGAAAGCCACCGTTTCCCCGTTCTAACCGATCAACCCGTGCCTTTATTTACGGGCTTTTCCTTCTTTCCAGGCAATAAACGCCTCATTTACCAGGCGGTTGCCACCGGGAGTGGGATAATTCCCTGAAAAATACCAATCGCCGGAATGAGCCGGACAGGCCCGGTGCAGATTTTCTATCGTCTGATATACCACCCTGATCTCCGAAGGGCAATCTTCCGGAGTAATCATTTCCGCAATTTTACCGGATATTTCCTCATCGCTGAAAGGAGCATAGATTTCCTTCACATAATTCACCACCTGCTCCTTAGGCAATCCCTGCTGGGCTTTGGATTTCCGGTACACCTCATCGATCACCTGTTCCATGCCCCGTTCCCGCAGCAGGGTAATAGCAGCGTTAAACGCAATAAACTCGCCCATTCTCGACATATCGATGCCGTAACAGTCCGGATAGCGCACCTGGGGGGAAGACGACACAATCACAATCCTGCGGGGCTTTTGCCGACATAAGATTTTAATAATGCTCTGCCGCAAGGTGGTTCCCCTCACGATACTGTCGTCGATCGCCACCACCGAATCCACGCCTTCGCGCACCGTCCCGTAGGTCGTATCGTAAACATGAGCCGCAAGATCGTTGCGGCTGTTCCCTTCCGCAATAAAAGTACGCAACTTAATATCTTTAATCGCCAGCTTTTCCGTCCGCACCTGCTTCGCCAGAATTTCCCGGATCTGATTACAATTCAACAGCCCCTTCTGCTCGCAGATCAATTCGCTTTTCTGCTTATCGAGCCACGATTCCAATCCCTGCATCATGCCGTAATAGGCAATTTCCGCCGTATTCGGGATAAAGGAAAAAATCGTGCGGTCGAGGTCGTACCCCACCGTTTTCAAAATAGTATCCGTGAGCAAACGCCCCAATTCCTTACGTTCCCGGTAAATATCGCAGTCGCTCCCCCTCGAAAAATAAATGCGTTCGAACGAACAGGGAGTAACATGTTCCGCCTGATGAATCTGTTTCAACGCCACCTGTCCGTCGCGCTTCACCACAATGCTCTGCCCCGGCAGCAACTCCCTCACCGCCTGCACCGGAAGGTCGAACGCCGTCTGTATCACCGGACGCTCGGACGCCACCACCACCACTTCCTCGTCCTGATAATAAAACGCCGGACGGATTCCCTGCGGATCGCGGAAAGCAAACAGGTCGCCGCTACCGATCAGCCCGGTGATAACATATCCTCCGTCCCAGTGGGCAGATGCCTCGCGCAGGATATGCTCAATATCGATATGCCGCTCTATCGCCTCGTTCAAAGCCTGTCCCCCCAATCCTTCCGCCTTAAAACGCTGGCACAGCCGTTCCACCTCGTAATCCAGCAGATACCCCAGTTGTTCCAGAATGATAAACGTGTCGGCATTGTGCCGGGGATGCTGCCCGCGAGCCACAATATACTGAAACACCTCGTCCACATTCGTCAGGTTGAAATTACCCGCCAGCGAAAGATTACGGCTTCGCCAATTATTGCGGCGTAAAAACGGATGCAGGTAAGAAATCCCCGAACGTCCGGTGGTGCTGTAACGCAAATGCCCCATATACAGCTCCCCGGCGAAAGGCAGGTCAGCCGTACGGGCTTCCGGCTCCGCTTTCCGGAAATCGGCCATCGCCCGGTGCACCGCAGAAAACACATCCTGTATCGCTCCCGTTCCCTCTGCCCTTTCCCGGAAAATATACTCCTCGCCGGGAGCGGCATTCAGTTTCACGGCAGCCATACCCGCTCCCTCCCGTCCCCGGTTATGCTGCTTTTCCATCAACAGATACAACTTATTCAATCCCCACA
>UQJP01000049.1 GCA_900541415.1 uncultured Odoribacter sp.
AAGCCGTAATACTGAGTCCGCGGCCAGCCATGCCCGCTCCCTCCTGTCCCCGGTTATGCTGCTTTTCCATCAACAGATACAACTTATTCAATCCCCACAAAGCATCCCCGTACTTTTCCCGGTAATAATCCAACGGTTTCAGCAACCGCACCATAGCTATACCGCATTCGTGTTTTATTGCGTCGCTCATTTCAAAATATAAAATTAAACATCATTATCCGCCCGCCCTTCCCCGCCGGAACATCCGGCAAGGCCGCGACAAACCTGTATTTATCTCAGGAACAATAATTCCCGGTATTTCGGTAAAGTCCACATCTCATTGTCCACCATCAATTCCAACTTATCGATATGCGCCCGGATCTCATCGAAAGTCGGCGCAATCCGGTCGTGGTAGGCTATTGCTTTTTCGCGCTCGCTCTCGATCTTATTCACCACTTTCCGGGTTTCCACCATAGCTTCCACGCGGGTCTGGATAAAATTCATATGCCCGGCAATTTTCTCGATCAGCTGTAAATCCTGGGCAGCCAGTTCCAAAGCCTTTTCCTTCGGATAAATCGCCATAAAACGGCTCACCTTGTCGAGTAAAATACTCTGATAACGGGAAGCCACCGGAAGAATATGATTCATCGCCAAATCACCTAAGATACGGGCTTCGATCTGCACCTTCTTCGTGTAAGTTTCCCACTTCACCTCCGCCCTCGCCTGAATTTCCACCGGATTCAGCACCCCTGTTTCCGCGAACATCTCCACACTCTCCGGGTCTAACAGGCGGTCGAAAATCACCGGAACGCTGGTTTCACAATCCAATCCCCGGCGCGCCGCCTCAGCCTTCCAGGCATCGCTATACCCGTTTCCCTCGAAACGAATCGGGCGGCAAACCACGATATACCGTTTCAATACTGTAAAGATAGCATTTTCTTTAGTAAGCCCCTCTGCGATTAATTTATCTACATCAACCTTAAATACTTTTAACTGGAAAGCCACCGCCGCATTCAGGGTAATCATGGCATCGGCGCAATTATCCGACGAGCCTACCGCCCGGAACTCGAAACGGTTACCCGTAAAGGCAAAAGGCGAAGTGCGGTTCCGGTCGGTAGTGTCCCGGAACAACTCCGGGATATGAGGAATCCCTCCCATCCGGAATCCGGCTTTTTTATCCATTTCGATCACCTCATCCGTATCGCTCGAAGCAATCTTATCGAGGATAGCGGACAATTGCGTTCCCAGAAACACCGATACGATAGCGGGAGGCGCTTCGTTCGCCCCCAGGCGGTGGGTATTGGTGGCACTCATCACCGAAGCCTTCAAAAGGCCGTTCCGCCGATACACCGCCATCAGGATATTCACCAAAAAAGTGATAAACTGCAAATTTTCCTGGGGAGTGCGTCCCGGAGCCAGCAAATTCACCCCGGTATCCGTGCCCAGCGACCAGTTGTTGTGTTTTCCCGACCCGTTGATACCCTTAAACGGCTTTTCATGCAGCAACACCCTGAAATAGTGACGGCGGGCCACCACTTTCATGGTAGACATCAGGAGCTGGTTATGGTCGTTCGCCAAATTCGTTTCCTCGAAAATCGGAGCCAACTCGAACTGATTCGGGGCCACCTCGTTGTGGCGGGTTTTCACCGGAATCCCCAATTTCAGGCATTCGTATTCCAGCTCCTTCATAAAAGCGATCACCCGGGTTGGGATAGAGCCGAAATAATGATCGTCTAACTGCTGGTTTTTCGCGCTCTCATGCCCCATCAGCGTGCGTCCGGTCAGCATCAGGTCGGGGCGTGCCGCCCACAAGCTCTCGTCCACCAAAAAATATTCCTGTTCCCAGCCCAGAAAAGAAGAAACCTTCTTCACCTCCGGGTCGAAATAACGGCACACCTCCACGGCAGCATGATTCACCGCGTCCAACGCCCGGAGCAAAGGGGCTTTAAAATCGAGCGCCTCGCCCGTATAAGAAATAAAAATAGTGGGGATACACAAAGTGGTATCCACGATAAAAGCCGGAGAAGTGGCATCCCACGCACTGTACCCCCTCGCTTCGAAGGTATTGCGAATGCCGCCGCTGGGAAAACTGGAAGCGTCCGGCTCCTGCTGAACCAGCAATTTCCCGGAAAACTCCTCGATCACCCCACCCTCGCCATCGGTTTCCAGAAAAGCATCGTGTTTCTCTGCCGTTCCCCCGGTCAGCGGTTGAAACCAGTGGGTGTAATGCGTAGCTCCCATATCCATCGCCCACTGCTTCATGCCGGCAGCCACGCAATCCGCTACTTCCTGCGTCAGGGCCGTGCCGTTCTCCATCGTGCAAAGCAGCGTTTCGTAACAATCCTTGGGCAGGTACTTACGCATTTTCTCCTTGTTGAACACAAATTTTCCGAAATAATCCGCCGGACGTTCTACCGGGGCTTTCACCTCCACAGCCTTTCGACTGATGGCTTCTTCCACCATTTTAAATCTAAGAGTCGTCATTATATGATAAGGTTTAGTGTGTACATTTTACATTCTTCGCTTCAGGCTGGCTGAAACAAGCAAGGCGGTGAACACGGGCAACAGCTCCCCCCCATCCGCACCCTCTCCGGCAGCCTTGTGCATATAGTCTGTGATCTTTGCCTGATTCGTAAGTAAAGCTCCGGGCGTGACATTTAACTGTGAGAGTGCGATTTTCATAAGATATATCGGTTTTAATACAACAGGTTATAGGCAGGAAGACGTTTCCCGGCAGAAGGAAATTTGAAAAAATCCCTTCCGGCACCTCTTTTGTGCCCGCAATGCCTTTCGAACACTTCACATGGATATGCCGCCGGGAAAAATAATTTCATGATCCGAATATTAAACAATAGCAAAAATCTATTTTTTCTAAGTAACTGCACAAAAATCGGGGTATCTCCTCAAAAAAAACACTTTTTTTATTGTCCACCCCCATATTTCACCCCCTCTTCTCTTTGCAAAGATATACACCAAATTAGAAACACACAATTTTTTCATCACTTTTTTTAACATCACCCTATAAAAATACAGGGGGTATGCCTCAAAAAATGTATTTTTTCAGCGAACACCCCCATTCATTACAAGCAACCGTAAATATTTACCAAAAAGAATATGAAAGCTTATAACGTAACCATTGAAAATAAGATAAGCCGGAAAGATCGGGTTGTTCCGCCGCAATCTGCTTCAAAACGGCATAGATACGCCCTTCCGCACCATCAGCCCAATCCCGGAATTTTTCATCCGGACAGTATTCGGGAATAAAGCCCAGCAACCCGTCCAGGTCGAAAGCAGAAGCCACAATTCCCACCCCGGCCTGCATCGCATCCCACGCATTGCATTCCTGCTCCACATGCACGGGAATCATCACGACAGGCTTACGCAGATAGGCCGCCTCACACACCGACTCGAAACCTGCCGTTGTAGAGTAGGCGCGGCAGGCCCCCCTATTATGAACGGACCAAAGACGTTTTATCC